>NZ_CAKUAT010000037.1 GCF_934636665.1 uncultured Senegalimassilia sp. | reverse complement strand
TGAGAAAATGCGAGCCAGATAGCAGTGCCCATCGCTCGATGCCTATGACGGAAGGCTTCCGGCCAAAAGGTACTTGCGCCAATCGGGACCGTGCGGGGGTGACCGCCGGCCGTGCGCGTTCGCTCGAGGCTGCTCGAGGGGATGTTCGGAACCGTCCACCGCAGGTTCTCAGGTCCACCTGCTTGCTGTGGGATGGATGAGGCTCCTACTCGCCCTGTCATCGCATTTACTCGTTGGCGGCTACTATACAGGAATATTGCTGCCAGCGGTAGAAAAAGTTTGGTAAAAGGCAGGAAATACTCTAGACGGCTATAGTTTGCAGGAAAAAATAATGCCCCCGTGATCTTGGACGATCGCGGGGGCATGCGTTTTGATGTGCGTAGCGGGAGCGGCGAGTTTGTTTACAGCTGGGTCTGAACGATCTGCGGAGTGAAGCCGGCTTCGGCGAGCGCCTCGACGATCTGCCGCTTGTGCTCCTCGCCATACGCCTCGATGGTCACGCGCAGTTCCACCGCGGCGTTGCGGTTGGTGGTCACGAACTGGTTGTGATCGAGCTTGATGACGTTGCCGTTCTGCTCGGCGATGGCGCTTGCCACCTTGAGGAGCATACCGGGGCGATCGGGCAGCATCGTGGAGACGGTGAAGATGCGCCCGCGCTGGATCAGGCCGTGCTGCACGACGCTCGCCATGGTGATGACGTCCATGTTGCCGCCGGAGAGGATGGAGACCACGCGCTTGTTCTCGGCGGGCAGGTGCTTGAGCGCCGCCACGGTAAGCAAGCCGGAGTTCTCCACGATCATCTTGTGGTTCTCCACCATGTCGAGGAAGCAGCCGATAAGCTCCTCGTCGGGGATGCGAATCACGTCGTCGAGGTTTTTCTGCAGATAGGGGAAGACCTTGTCGCCCACCTCGAGCACAGCGGTGCCGTCGGCGATGGTGTTGGCATGGTCAAGCTTGACAGTGTGGCCGGCCTCGAGTGCGCGCGTAAGGCTGGGCGCACCCTCGGGCTCCACGCCGATCACGCGGATCTTGGGGTTGTAGAGCTTGGCAAAGGTCGAGACGCCGCAGGACAGGCCGCCGCCGCCCACGGGAACCAAGATGGTGTCGACCAACGGCAGCTCCTGGATGATCTCCATGGCGATGGTGCCCTGACCGGTAGCGACGGTCTCGTCGTTAAAGGGCGGGATATAGGTGAGGCCCTCGCGCTCGGCAAGCTCGATAGCATGTGCCTGTGCCTCGTCGAACACATCGCCAAAGAGCACGACCTCGGCGCCGTAGCCCTTGGTGCGCTCGACCTTGATGAGCGGCGTGGTGGTGGGCATTACGACCACGGAGCGTGCGCCCGCGTGCGTGGCGGCGTAGGCCACGCCCTGTGCGTGGTTGCCGGCGCTTGCGGTGATGACGCCGCGGTCCAGCTCCTCCTGGCTGAGCTTGGAGATCTTGTAGTAGGCGCCGCGCAGCTTGTAGGCACCCGTGCGCTGCATGTTCTCGGGCTTGAGCCATACGCGATTGCCGCATTGCGCGGAAAGCGAGGGGCTCTCCACCAGTTTGGTCTCCTGGGTGACCTCCTTGACCTTTGCGGAGGCCTCCTCGAACGCCTCGAGGGTGAGCATGTCTGCCATATACACTTCCTTTTGATTTTTGCGCGTGCGCCGCCGGTGATTTGCCTATAGTAAGGCAATCGGCTTTTCAATTTGGCGAGCTTTACGCAAAAAGGGAGTGTTCATTTATGGAAGAGGCGCGTTTCGATGCGAGTTCGGCCCCAGTGCCGCCGCTGTTCCGTATTCATGATGCGGATGTAGTGCGTGCGGGCAAGACCATTTTGCGCGTGGACGATTTTAGCCTGGCAGAAGGTGAGCACGTGGCGCTGCTCGGGCCTAACGGCGCGGGCAAATCGACCTTTATTCAGCTGCTCACGCGTGAAGTATTTCCGCTGTAT
>NZ_CAKUAT010000036.1 GCF_934636665.1 uncultured Senegalimassilia sp. | reverse complement strand
CAAATGCCCTGAGCGATCGGGCAACGCGTGTGGAAACGGCAGCCGGTCGGCGGATCCAGCGGTGACGGCGGATCGCCGGCGAGGATGATGCGCTTACGAGTCTTCTGGATATCCGGATCGGGAACCGGCACGGCAGACAGCAGCGACTGCGTGTACGGATGGTGGGGCTCGCTGTAGAGCGTCTTCCAGTCCGAAACCTCGACCATCTTGCCCAGGTACATAACGGCAACGCGATCGGAGATGTGCTGCACGACGGACAGGTCGTGGGCAATAAACAGGTATGCGGTACCGAACTTGTCCTGGAGCTCCTTAAGAAGGTTCAGAACCTGGGCTTGAATGGAAACATCCAGAGCAGAAACCGGCTCGTCGCAGATAATCAGCTTGGGCTTCAGCGCAAATGCACGGGCGATGCCGACACGCTGACGCTGACCGCCGGAGAACTCATGAGGATAGCGGTTAATGTGCTCTGGGTTCAGTCCGACAACGTCGAGAAGCTCGCGGACACGCTCAATACGCTCCTCCTTGGTGCCCACGCCGTGAATGGTCATGGGTTCGGAGACAATCTCGCCGATGGTCATACGAGGGTTGAGCGAAGCATAAGGGTCCTGGAAGATGAACTGCATCTCGCGACGCATGTCCTTGATCTCATGCTTACTCATTTCGGCAACGTCTTTGCCCTGGAAGAACACTTTGCCTGCCGTCGGCTTAGTCAGGCGCATGATGGTGCGGCCCGTGGTGGACTTACCGCAACCAGACTCGCCGACCAAGCCAAAGGTCTCGCCCGGATAAATCTCGAACGAAATGTCGTTCACAGCAGAGACGACACGCTTGGAGAAGCGCTTGGCGAACATGCCGGACTCAGCGGGAAACTCCTTAGAGAGGTGCTCGACCTTCAGCAGCGGAGTACGCTCGTTGGTATCTGCCATTACGCCTCGCCTCCCTTCTTGGAATCCTTGCGCGTACGGGACGTCTCAGGAGCGTTCTTGAGAAACTCGGGGTCACCGGAGTAGTGGCACGCAGAGTAATGACCAGACTCGGTGACAACGCGCTCGGGGCGCTGCTTGCGGCACTTGTCCGTCGCATAGGGGCAACGAGGAGAGAAGACGCAGCCCTCAGGCAAGTTCATGAGCGAAGGCGGGTTGCCGTGAATCGGCGTAAGCGGCTTCTTCTCTTCGATGGCCTGCTCCGGGATGGAGCGGATAAGGCCCCAGGTGTAGGGGTGGCGGCTCTCGTAGAAGATTTCCTCAGCAGTACCGAACTCGACGGGACGGCCGGCGTACATAACCATGATCTTATCGGCCATATCGGCAACGACGCCCAGGTCATGGGTAATCATGATAATGGCGTTGCCGTTCTTCTCCTGCATCTCCTGCATGAGCTCGATAATCTGAGCCTGAATGGTAACGTCCAGAGCCGTCGTGGGCTCGTCGGCAATCAGGATATCGGGATCGCAGGCAAGAGCCATAGCGATCATGACGCGCTGACGCATACCGCCAGAGAACTGGTGCGGATACTCATTGACGCGCTTCTCGGGCTCGGGAATACCAACGAGGTCCAAAAGCTCGGTGGCGCGCTTGAGCGCCTCCTGCTTGGAGTAGCCACGGTGCAGACGAAGACCCTCGCCCACCTGCTTGCCGATCTTATAGACCGGGTTCAAGGAGGTCATAGGATCCTGGAAGATCATCGCGATGTCGTTACCGCGAATGTGCTGCATCTCTTCCTCAGTCATCTCGAGGATAGAACGACCGCGATAGCGAACGTCGCCGCCCTCAATCTTTCCCGGAGGCATCGAGATAAGGCCCATGATGGTCATGGCGGTCACGGACTTACCGGAGCCGGACTCACCGACGACACCAAGGGTCTCGCCACGATCGAGCGTGTAGGACACACCATCGACAGCGCGAACGACGCCATCCTCGGTGTGGAAATACATCTTAAGGTCGTCGACCTCGAGCAGATGCTGGCCCTCGGGAACCGGCTGGTCCTTCAGGTCCACATAGTTCTTGTTCTTCTTCATCCT
>NZ_CAKUAT010000035.1 GCF_934636665.1 uncultured Senegalimassilia sp. | reverse complement strand
TGAACTGCGTCCCAAAACTTGGACGGCTTAAATAAGAACTACGCCGCAAGGGGCCGGCTCCGGAACTCCTCCGGGGTCAGCCCCTTCAGTTTAACCTGGCGCCTCCTCGTGTTCCAGTGGGCGATGTACGCGTCCAGGTCCGCCTTGAAGGACTCGAAGTCGGGCCACTCCCGTCCCCGGAAGAACTCGTCCTTCATGTGGCCGAAGACCTGCTCGGTGGCGCCGTTGTCGATGCAGTTGCCCTTCCTGGACATGCTCTGGACGATCCCGGCGTCCCTCGGCCTCCCGCACCATGCGGCGTGCTGGTACTGCCAGCCCATGTCGCTGTGGAGCACCGGCGTCGCGCCCTCGGGCATCTTCGCCAGCAACTGGTCGAGCAGGGCGAGCTGCTGCGCCAGGTCCGGGCTGGTCGACGTCGACCACGCGACTATCTCCTTGCTGCCGAAGTCGTACACCGGCGCGAAGTAGGCCCTGCCCCAGGGCTGCTTGAACTCGGTGACGTCGGTGCCCATCTTCTGCCACGGGCCGGCGGCGGAGAAGTCGCGCCCGATGACGTTCTCGAACGTCTCGCCGACGACGCCCCTGTAGGAGTTGTAGCGGTGGTAGTCGGTCTCGCGGCGGATGCCGCAGCGGATCCCCATCTCGCGCATCATCTTGAGCACGGTCTTGTCGGCGATGGTCACGCCGAGCTCGCCGCGCAGGCACATGGCGACCTGGCGGTGGCCGCATCCGTTGGCCGTGCGCGAGAAGATCTCCGCGACCGCCTCGCGCAGCTCGGGCCTGGTCGGCCCGACCGGGTGCGACAGCGCGTAGTAGTAGGTCGACCTTGCCAGCCCGGAGCACTCCAGCAGGTGCCCCAGCTCGCACCCCTCCGCGCGCAGGGCGCTCACGGCCTCGACCTTCGCCCTGGTCAGAGCCCGTCCCTCTCGACCAGGGCGCGCAATTTTTTTAGGTAGGCCACCTCGGTCTCGAGCCTTCGGCAGCGCTCCTCGAGCTCCTGCTCGCGGGTGCGCCCGCGCGGCTTGGAGCCGGACCCCTTCGGCCTGCCCTTCGGCTTGGGCCTGAGCGCCTCGGCCCCGCCCTCGCGGTAGAGCCTGCACCATCTCTTGAGCGGCGCCAAGGACATGACCCCGAACGCCTCCATGGCGCCCCGCTTGCTCATGCCGCCGTCGACCACGGCCGAGGCGGCGGCGACCTTCTGCTCGTATGTGTACCTGGCCTGCTTGCCGTCCATGGATAGCAGCACCTCGCTTCCGAACGACCGGTATACGTAGAGCCATTGTCTCACGGTGTCGCGCGGGACCGACAGCGCCTTCGCCGCCGACTCGAAGCCGTGGCCTCGCTCGAAGAGCCCGATTGCCGCCTTCCTGGCCTCGATGTCGTGCTTCACCCTCAAGTCGACACGCATAAAAAGCCTCCCATTTCTCATGTCCAAGAAATGGGAGGCAGTTCACGAATTCGCTTTCCTGGGCTTTTTGCATCTCTACTTTGAAAGAACGCCTCAACCTACCTATAACCGTCTTTTTTAGATTGCTCCAGCGGTTTCGGCTGCGGCTTCATGCGTCAGAGGCGAACCAGCGCGTGGATTTCCACCACCTAGGCGCCGGCCTTCCACGCAGCTACGCGGTCGCGAAGCCATTGGGCCCACTGGTCGATTCCCTCGCCTGTCTTGGCGCAGATAGGGATGATGGTGGCGTTGGGGTTGCGCATGAGGATGTTCTCTCGCGCGCGCTCCATGCTAAAGGTGTCGAATATCGGCAGCGCATCGATCTTGTTGATAAGCACGACGTCACAGATGGAGAACATGAGCGGGTACTTGAGCGGCTTGTCGTCGCCCTCAGGAACCGAAAGGATCATCGCGTTGGAGCAAGCTCCCGTGTCGAACTCCGCGGGGCACACCAGGTTACCCACGTTTTCGAGAATCGCCAGGTCAACATGCTCGGCATCCTCGCCAAGCAGCGCGTCCAGACCCTGCTCGGTCATATAGGCGTCCAGATGGCACATGCCGCCGGTGTGAAGCTGGATAGCGCGGGCGCCGGTCTGAGCGATCGTCTTTGCATCGACG
>NZ_CAKUAT010000034.1 GCF_934636665.1 uncultured Senegalimassilia sp. | reverse complement strand
CGTCTTTAGGCGCGCGCCGGCCTTCCATGGGTTATACCCTAAGAGCAAACCACCCGCTATGCGGGTGGTCCTGATTGCTGTCAGGGGTTCCTGGCGAAGGGGTATCCCGACAAGGGGTCGTTCGAATCGGGAGGGCGTCTCGCGGAGCTTCCCCAACCGCGGTTATGGCGCGCGCCGCTGGGGAAGCGCCATAGCCTTTAGAGGGTTGCCGTCTGGCGGGGCTTTCCCTCCCGGACTCGCCCGGATAGGTGTTGCCGATCCATTCTTTATTCCCTGATCAGATATAGGCACCTTGAATACAGTGCCATGCGATGGCAGGAGCTATGTAGCCGCGCCGGCGTTATCGGCAAGCATCTGGGCAAACCCAAAAAAGGAAGGCATTACTTCGCTAAAGCCTGGTACGACTCCCCCCATACCCACATGGAATCCATGATGGGCCTCAGACTTTGGCCCAGCTCCGTGAGGGAGTACTCGACGCGGGGTGGGACCTCTGCGTAGACCCTCCTGACGATGAGCCCTGCGTCCTCCATGTTTCGCAGATTCGTGGTGAGGACCTTCTGGGAGACGCCCCCGATGCTGCGCTGGAGGGCCTTGAATCTCATCGAGCCGTTCAGGAGCAGGTCTCGCATTATGAGCAGTTTCCACTTGCTGCCGATCAGGGACACGCAGGTCTCCACCGGACAGGCGGGGAGGCTGCTTCTCTCGGGAAGCTCGTCATTGCGGTATTCGGTGTAGCCGATTTCATCGTCGCTCATTGCGAACCACCTGTTTATCCTTGGTTACCTAAAGGTACCTACAGCACTTTATTGTGCCTACTTTTCGTTTTGCACCACAGATTTTACCATGAAGTCAAGCAAACGGCGAGAAGGGCCGCAGACCCGCAGGGAAAGGAACGAACATGAGCAACACCCAGAAAGCGCTCGAACTCATCGGTACGTTCGCCACTGGAGACGCTGAGTTGGCGGCGAGCCTCCTCGACGAGGGCTACATTCAGCACAACCTCGCCTACGGCACGGGCCGCGACGCGTTCGTCGGGTCCGTGAAGTACCTGGCCTCCGCGCCCGTCAAGACGACGGTGAGAAACGTCCGCGCGTTTGAGGACGGCGACAAGGTGTTTCTGCAGACCGTCTACAACTTCGCGGGGGCTGGTGAGCAGGTTGCCTTCGACATCTTCCGCTTCAACGGCCAGGGACTCATCGCCGAGCACTGGGATAATCTTGCCGACGTCGCCGGACCGAATCCCTCCGGTCGCACGCAGATCGACGGCTCCATCGAGGCCTCCGATCTCGGCAAGACGGAGGAGAACCGAGCCCTCGTCGAGGCATTCCTCGTAGACGTCATGCAGGGGAAGCACCCCGAGAAGACCCCGGAGTACTTCAAGGGCGACGTCTACCTCCAGCACAACACCGGGATCGCCGACGGGCTCTCCGGCTTGGGTGCCGCGCTCGAGGCGCTCGCCGCGAACGGCATCCAGATGATCTACGACAGGACCCATCAGGTTCTCGCGCAGGGCAACTTCGTCCTGGGCGTGAGCGAGGGCACTTTCGGCGGCAAGCCCACGTCGTACTATGACCTCTGGCGCGTGGAGGACGGTAAGATTGCTGAGCACTGGGACGTCATGGAGACCATCGCCGACCGGGCTGACTGGCAGAACGAAAACGGCAAGTTTTAGCGACTCGCCGGAACAGGGAACGCCGTGGCGCCTTCCGCAAGAGGCGCCACGGCTGATTGCGGGGAGGCAAGAGACATGCCCGCACGGGCGTTGCTGAGGATAGGAGGATGAAACGGATGAAAGACCTTGCCTACTGCGTCAGCTATTTGGCCGCCGAGCGGTTCGGGACGGAGAAGGCCCGCGAAACGGCGGCATCGCTGGAAGGCGATGAGAGAGCCCTCTTCGAAGCCTACCGCGCCCTCGTGAACGTGCGCGAGCCGATGCCGGCGACTGACAAGTTCTTCGCCGCACAGGACCGCATGCTCCAAGACCGCATCGCCGAGGCGGGGATAGTCGATGTCGGTGCGCTGCCCCGAGCGCCGCTGGACGGACGCCTGAGCCTTTGGCGCGGAGACATCACCACGCTCGCCGCCGACGTCGTGGTGAACGCGGCGAACTCCCGGTTGCTGGGTTGCTGGGTGCCAGGCCACCACTGCATCGACAACGCCATCCACACCTA
>NZ_CAKUAT010000033.1 GCF_934636665.1 uncultured Senegalimassilia sp. | reverse complement strand
CCTGGGAGGGCAACGAGGTATGGCTCTACGGGGCCAACGGCACCGCCGCCCAGGCGTGGCTGATCGACGGCGCGGCGAAATAGGAGCTCGTCGGAGTTTCTTATTCCATTTTGGGAGGAGTTACTTCCTGACTAGCTTGCGCAGGAACATCAAAGCCACCTCGTTTTTCAGCAGAACGCCAACGGCGGCATACACGACGGCGGCCACAAAAGCCGCGACGACGATACAGAGCAAATTCGATGCGATGAGCATGTCGCAGGCAACGACTGCCGCGCACATGACCACGAGTGCGACCAGCGTCGATAGCACGAAGCGGGCCGTGAACCAGACTCGCAGGTAGCGCTTCAAGCACGCCCACAGCACCAAATCGAGCGTCACCTCCGTGACCACCGTTGCGACCACCGCCCCGTTCTGAGCAAACAGGGGGATGAGGATGGCGTTCAGAACTATGTTGACGACCACGCCGCAGGTGTATGCGACAAGCTGGTACCTCTCGTTCCCCGTGGCGATGGTGGTCTGGTATATGACGTTGCCGACGCTCTTCGCGAATATGAGGAGCGCGAACAGCTGCAACGTCAGCGAGGCGGGCGCGAACGCGTCGCCGAACAGTATGATGACGACCTTGGGCGCCAGGATGAAGACGCCCAGACACATGGGAAGGGCGATGAACACGTTTAGATCCATCGACTGCTGCACGAGCCTGGAGAACTCCTTGGTATCGTTCTTGAACTCGTAGCTCAGGCGAGGGAGGTAGACGTTCGTGATGGCAACACAGAGCGTCTTGGCGATCTCCTCGGCGTTGTAGGCATAGGCGTAGTACGCGACTATCGAGCTCGAGCAGAGGAAGCCCATCATCGTGATGTCGATCTTCGTGTAAAGGCTGAAGAGCACGTTGGTGCCCGCCAGGACCGCGACCGGGCGCAGATGTCGCGCGAAAGACAGCCCCTTGAGGGTGAAATCGACCGACCTGTGAAGGCAAAACACGTTCACGATGTAGTTGGCAAACGTCCCCAAGCATGTGATAGCGGCGTAGGCATAAACATCGGAGGGGCTCTTGACCAAAAGAACGGTAAGCAGCAGGCAGGTGGTTCTGACGACGGTGCCCCTGATGGATATGAAGTCGTAGCGTTCGATGCCCTGGAAGAGCCATTCGACGTTGAGCGCGTTCGCGACGATGAGGGAGCCGAAGATGAGATAGAGCTCGGGAACTGCGGCCCCGTACATGATAGCCACGCAAACCGCGTATGCGGCGAGGAAGACTACAGTCGAAACGAAGTTGATGATCAGGAGCTCAGAGAACACCGCCGAGCGGGCGCGCCTGTCGTCGCCCGCCTTCGCAATCTCACGCACGCCGTAGGCTGGAATGCCGAGCGGCGCAAGGGCCACGAAGTAGGAGACCAGGTTATTCGCGACCGAAACTTCCCCGAGAGCATCAGGAAGCACGACACGCGAAACGTACATCGAACTTATCAGCGGAACAAGTACGAGCACAAGCTGGTAAGCGACGTTGAACATCGAGTTCTTTGCGAGGGAAGGTCTCATTGAGCTATCCAGAATCCAGACGTTGTTATTCCATAAGGGCTTTTATTGTTGAAGCCTATTCCCATAATTAGTGCTTTGGATGGTCCGTATTCCCGTATTTAACAAATCATCCTCTGTTAACGAAAGTCAATATGTCGAACCATGTGAGCATGCGATAGGGTAAACGCGAAATGCTAACCTTGCCGGTTTCGCTCATCTCGCCAATTGCCTCAGCCTGGCAAGCATCCCGTAAACCCTAAACGCGGCGCGCATATGGCCTCGCGACAAAAGAACCGCAGCAAGGCACCACTCGCGTCGGTGGCCAAGGCTATCTGAGGGAAATGTCACCAAATTATCACGGAGCCATGCGTTGCTGAAAGAAGCAAGCCAGGCGTCCTCCAACTGAGGAACGCCTCGGCTGACCTTCGCCGCTTTCTTAAACTGCTCCATAAACTCACGAGCCACAACAAGACGACTGTCGCCAGATGACAACACAAATCGCTCATCCAGTTCGGCGACCGTCCCTATGAACCGCTTGAGAGACTCGACGTCTTCGGTGCGCACTTTTGCGCAAGTAGAAGAGCTATTCACATCCCAATAATACGCAGCAAAAGGCACGAATCCGACACAACCGTCGCCAAGTCGCCACAGGCACTCCAGATTAAACAACCTATCCTCAGAAAACCTCAGTCCTGTTGGGAATGGCGCAAGTCTGCTGCCCAAGCACGCAACAACGTCCTCAATCAGGCTTCGCCTGTATAGGCGACCCCATGAGGCATTGAAATCATACCCCTGCGCACCGTCAATGAGAGCATCAATGCCCCCTTCAATCATGGCGCGGCTAAGAGCGCTGCCCGAGACCGCCGAAAGGCGCAATAAAGCGGAGCGGATATCCCCTGTGGCCAAACCAGCAAAACCAGGCCTAGAGTGCATGCATACGACGATGTCGAGATGCCTTTCATCTGCGGCAGCTGCGAGCTCACCATAATCTCCTGGGAACATATAATCATCCGCATCTAGGAAAACAACCCAGTCGCCATGCGTCATATAGAAGCCGGCATTACGCGCAGCAGCTCTGCCTCTGTTTGTCTGCCTTATAAGCCTGATTCTTGGCTCATCCGCAGCAAGTTCCCCAACAATCCGTGCCGTCCCATCGGTTGATCCATCGTCGATCACTATAACTTCAAGCAGCGCCTTGCCAACGCCAAATGCACTTTTGATGCATCGCTTAATGGTTCCTTCTGCCTGATAGGCGGGAACCACAACACTAATCGTGGAATTACCCTTAGCAGGCATGGCAAAATCCCTCAAGCTCCTCCTCCCACTCACGAGGAGAGAATCCAATTGAGCCAAGCTTCGAAAGGCAGAGCGCAGAATGCACCGGCCTGGACGAGACGGAGCACTTGGCGTCTGCGTAGTACTCGGCGGTCGTGACGGGACTCACAGCACTGGCGTTGCCGTTGCGCAGCTCGAACACCTTCTTGGCGATGTCGGCCCAGGACGCTACGCGGCCGGAGCCGGTCAGGTTGTAGGTCCCGTGCTCGCACGGGCTGCTCGGCTCCTTGTCGCCGTCGCGATAGCCCAGCAGCCAGAAGACGCCCTCGGCCATGTCGCGGGTGAAGGTCAGGCGGCCGAACTGGTCGTCCACCACCGTCACCCGGTCCAGCGCGTCGTCCGGGTCGGCGCAGCGGTCGGAGAGCGCCGCCATCGTGCGCACGAAGTTCTTGCCATCGCCGATGACCCAGCTCGAGCGCACGATGTAATGCCTCGGGCAGTTGGCCACGGCGATGTCGCCGGCGACCTTGGTCTGGCCGTAGACGCCCAGCGGGCTGAAGGGCTCGTCCTCGTCGTGCTCCTCGACGGTGCCGTCGAACACGTAGTCGCTGGAGACGTGCACGAGCGCGATCCCGTGCTCGGCGCACGCCTTGGCCAGCAGCGCCGGGCCCTGGGCGTTCGCCTTCCATGCCGCTTTGCGGCCCTCGGGCGTCTCGGCGGCGTCGACGGCGGTATAAGCGCCGCAGTTGATAACGGTGCCGTAGAGCGTCCAGTCGACCTTGGAGTAGTCGGCGGGGTCGGAGAAGTCGAACTCGTCGCGGTCGCCGAAGTCGAAGGAATCGGCGATCCCACGCTCCTCGGCGAGCTTTCGCACCGCGCGGCCGAGCTGGCCGTTGGCGCCGGTGACGAGCGTGCGGCGGGGCGCCATGGGGATGGCGTCCTTCAGCATGGGGTGGGCCTTGTCGGCCTCGGAGAGCTCGCACTCGTCGAGCGGGATGGGCCAGTCGATGCCCAGCTGCGGATCGGCGAGGTTGACGAAGGTGTAGGTCTTCTTGAGCTCGGCCGACCAGTGGGCGTTCACCAGGTAGGTGTATGCCGTGCCGTCTTCGAGCGCCTGGAAGGAGTTGCCGACGCCGCGGGGCACGTAGATGGCCTTGGAGGGGTCGATGACGCACGTGTAGACCTCGCCGAAGCTCTTACCCGGGCG
>NZ_CAKUAT010000032.1 GCF_934636665.1 uncultured Senegalimassilia sp. | reverse complement strand
GCGATCTGCGCCACGTGGCGTGCGCCGTGTATGTCCGCATGGCGCGCTACTATGACACGCACCGAAAGACCGGCATCGTGGCAAGTTTATTTGGGGAGGAGACGGCAATGCCCTACACCATGTTTGCCTCGGCCGTGTTCTTTGCGCCCGAGCGCCACGAGGACTGCGAATACCGTCTGGACCCCATCCATATCTACCGTTGCCAAAACGGTTTTTGGGAATGCATGCGGATTCACGGCAGCAGACAAAAGAGCAGCAAACTTGGCGAGGTGATGCGCGCCTGCGACCAACGCCTGCGCCTGGCGCTGGACCCCGCCCATCCCCTTAAGGAAGAAAAGGTCCCCAAATATCTGGCCAAGATTATCGATGACGAGATTGTGGCATGGCTTTCGTGGGACGCCGCACACCAGCCCGTCAAGATCGATATCGATTTGAGCCAGCTGGGGCACATTCGGAGCGCTGCCGCACAAACGCGCGAAGCGCTTTTGATCGACGAGGAACGCGAGGACGGCGCGTCCGCAGAAGCCGAGGCAGCGGACTCAGGGCAACCGGAAGCCGAGCCCGTAGCCGACGCGACGGTCGAGGCGGTCGCAGGGCAGGACGAGTCCGACGAGCCGACCATATCCACCGAACAGTTTGGTGTCGTGGCACCGCTTCTCGCGCCGACGCCCGCGTTCGCAGCTGCTGCGCCCGCTGACGCCACGAACGAACTCGCGCCCGCCGCAGACGCCTATCTCCGCGCGCTGCTCGAGCACAACGCAGTACAGGCGGAATCAGCGGTAGCGCAATCGGGGCAGAGCGAGGACATGCTCGTCGATACCATCAACGAGGCGCTCTTTGACCTAGTGGGCGACACCGTAATTGAATTTAGCGCGGCAGGGCCGCAGATTATCGAGGACTACGAAGCAGACGTGAGAGGATACCTAGACCATGAGTGATACCGCATCCGCAGCACCCCGCGTGCCCAAGCGCGTCGCCGCCGTCATTCTCAACTCGCTCAAGGGCGGCGTGGTCCCGCGCATCGGCCTTCCTTACATCACCGTAGGGCGCGAGGTCGAGATCCGCGCCCTGCTCACCGATCTGAGTCTCATCGCCGACGGTGGCGCGAGCTTCCGCTTTCTGGTCGGTCGTTACGGCGCCGGCAAGAGCTTTTTGCTCCAGACTATCCGCACGCACGCCATGGGCGAGGGATTCGTCGTCGCCGATGCCGACCTGTCGCCCGAGCGCCGCCTGCAGGGCGGTCAGGGACAGGGCCTTGCCACCTACCGCGAGCTCATCCGCAATTTATCGACCAAGACGCGCCCCGAGGGCGGTGCGCTCAACCTTATTCTGGATCGCTGGGTCGCCTCGTGTGCCGACGTCGACGAGTCGGTCGTCAATGCCCAACTGGCCCCGCTCGAGGAGATGGTCCACGGCTTCGACTTCACCCGCATGCTCCGCCGCTATCGCATGGCCGCATCCGGGGGCGACGAAGAGGCCATGAGCCGCGTGACCAAATGGATTCGCGGCGAGTACCGCACCAAGAGCGAGGCACGCGCCGAGCTGGGCTCCTCGACCATCATCAGCGATGACGACTGGTACGACTACGTTAAGCTCATTGCGCGCTTTTTGGTCTGCAGCGGCTACAAGGGCATGCTGGTGCTCATCGACGAACTCGTGAATCTGTATAAGATTCCCAACGCCATCACGCGCCAATACAACTACGAGAAGATCCTGACCATGTACAACGACACGCTCCAGGGCAAGGCGCAGTACCTGGGCATGATCATGGGCGGCACGCCAACCTCCATCGAAGACCGCCGCCGCGGCGTGTTCTCCTACGAGGCCCTGCGCAGCCGACTCGCTCAGGGCCGCTTTGCGCGCGAAGACCTTAAAGACATGCTCGCGCCCATCATCCGCCTGCAGCCACTCACCTATGAGGAGTTGCTGGTGCTCATCGAAAAACTCGTGCAGATCCATGCCGGCTACTTTGGCTGGACGCCCACGCTTGCCGAAAACGACTTGGTGGACTTTCTCAAGATTGAGTTCGGCCGCGTGGGAGCCGATACGCACTTGACGCCGCGTGAGGTTATCCGTGACTTTATCGAGTTGCTCGACATCCTATGCCAGAACCCTGACGCCAACGTAGCCGAGCTGCTGCAAAGCGTCGGCGGCGACGCGCTGGCGCCGGCAGCAACAACAGGCGACACCGACACCGCAAGCGGCGACCGTAACTTCGCCGAGTTCACCATCTAACCTACCAAAAAGGGACAGGTTTATTTTGGCAGGTTTTATCTGGGCAAACGTCGAAGCAGTAATGCAGCAAGCCACTGCCCACCGCGTTGAGAGATTCGTTTTTGAAAGGAGGCCCCGTGAACGCCTTTGACCGCTACGCCCCGTTTATCCAAGACTTCATCTACTCCCACGATTGGGAGAGTCTACGCTCCATCCAGGTTGCGGCGGCAGATGCCATCTTTAACACGCAGGACAATGTGCTCCTGACGGCATCCACGGCTTCCGGCAAAACCGAGGCGGCCTTCTTTCCCATCCTGACCGAGTTTTGGGAGAACCCGCCCGCGAGCGTGGGCGCCCTCTACATCGGCCCCCTCAAAGCGCTCATCAATGATCAGTTCGTCCGCCTCAACGACCTCTGTGAAGAGGCCGATATCCCTGTCTGGCACTGGCATGGCGATGTCTCGCAGTCGCACAAGGCTAAGCTCATCAAAAAACCGAGCGGCATCTTGCAGATTACGCCCGAATCACTCGAGGCACTCCTGATCCACAAGCACATGGCAATCCCGCGTATGTTCTGCGACCTGCGCTATGTGGTCATCGACGAGGTCCATTCGCTCATGCGCGGCGACCGCGGCGGGCAGACGCTCTGCCTTATCGAGCGTCTTTCGCGCATGGCGGGCGTGCGGCCCCGTCGCATTGGCCTTTCGGCCACCATCGGCGACCCCGAGCGCACGGGCGCCTTTCTCTCGCAGGGAACGGGGCGCGACTGCGTTATCCCCCGTTTTGAGGAACCGCGCCGCGTGTGGCGTATCTCCATGGAGCACTTTTACAACTCGGGTCCCCAGGCTCAGCAACGAGGATTCGTAGGCACAGGCCCACAAGAAGCCGAGGTGCTTGCTTGCGAGCGTATTGAGACGGCGGCGCCCGCGGCGCTGCCCGTCAGCACCCAAGACATGTGCCATGGCGGGCAACTCACACAGGAGGAACGCCGTCAACGTCGCGAGCAGGCGCGGGGCAAGGCCGCTCCCAAAGACCGTCGCACTTCCTCGGCCCCCGAGGGCGAAGTCGACATCCCACGAGCGACCGAACAGGCGCTTCTCAACCCCACCGACACCGCACCCGACAACGCCGACCCCGGTATGGGCTATATCTTTGAGCATACGCGCGGGCGCAAGTGCCTGGTCTTTGCCAACTCGCGCGAGGAGGCAGAGGCCGTGTGCTCCATGCTGCGTAGCTACTGCGAGAGCCGGCACGAGCCCGACCGCTTTCTCATCCACCACGGCAATCTTTCGGCATCACTGCGCGAGACGGCAGAAGAGCTCATGCGCGACGAGGAACAGGCACAAACGACCGTCACCACCTCTACGCTGGAGCTCGGTATCGATATCGGCCGCCTGGAACGTGCCTTCCAGATCGACGCGCCGTTTACCGTCAGCTCCTTTTTGCAGCGCATGGGGCGCACAGGCCGTCGCGACCTTCCGCCCGAGATGTGGTTTGTCATGCGCGAGGAAGAGCCCGAGCCGCGCACGATGATGCCCGAGACCATTCCGTGGAAGCTCCTGCAGGGCATAGCACTCGTACAACTCTATCGCGAGGAAAAGTGGGTCGAGCCGCCCGAGCTCGATCGACTCCCCTACAGCCTGCTCTATCACCAGACTATGTCGACCCTCGCCAGCACCGGCGAGCTCACGTCGGCCGAACTTGCCCAACGCGTGCTCACGCTCAGCTATTTCCACCGTGTCTCGGCAGACGATTACCGTGTGCTGCTACGTCACCTCATTAAGATCGACCATATCCAGGTCACCGAAGGTGGCGGGCTCATCGTGGGTCTCGCGGGCGAGCGCATCATCAACAACTTTAAGTTCTACGCCGTGTTTCAAGAAAACGAGGAGTTTACCGTCCGGAGCGAATCGGCCGAGCTGGGCACGATCGTTAATCCGCCCCCGCCCGGTGAGCGCATCGCCATCGCCGGCCATTGCTGGATTGTCGAGGAAGTGGACTGGAAGCGCCACACTGTCTTTGCCACGCAGGTCAAGGGCCGGGTGCCGGCCTACTTTGGCGACTGCCCCGGCGACATTAACACGCATGTGCTCGAGCGCATGCGCAAGGCGCTCAACGAGCACGCGACATATCCGTACCTTATGGGTAACGCACGGGCCCGCTTGGCGCAGGCTCGTCATACCGCCGAGATTTCGGGCGTGGGAACTAAGCCGCTCATCAACCTGGGTGGCGACACCTGGGTGCTCTTCCCCTGGTTGGGCAGCTACGCCTTCCTAGCACTCGAGCGCATGCTTAAAATCAAATGCGCCGCTGAGCTGGGCCTTCGCGGACTCGACCCGTCACGCCCGTACTTTATGCAGTTTAAGATGAAGGCCGACGAGGAGACGTTCCTTGAGGTGCTCGCCGCCGAGGCAGAGAAGGACTTCGATCCCATCGAGCTCGTCTATCCTGGCGAGGTGCCTTACTTTGACCGCTACGACGAGTTTGTTCCCGAAGAGCTCGTGCGTAAGGGCTTTGCCGAAGGCGTGCTCGACATAGAGGGCATGAAGCAGCGCGTTCTCGGCTGGCGCGGCCACGCCTAAGACCAGTCTTTTTGGGACGGGGAGACTTATTTGTCGTGAAGGACGGTGCCGAGGAAGTCGGTGTCGAAGGGCACGGCTTCGGCAAAGGCATAGTCGCCGTCGCTGGCGATGAGCAGGAAGTTTTCCTCGCCACCGAACTTCGCATCGCCACATGGGACCACCCAGGCGTGGACGAATACCTCGAGTGCCGTGGCAGCGCAGTCGCGAAGGAACGTCACATCGCTCCCCTCGTTTGCGCTCACGATATTGGCCACGTAGATACCCCCGGGGTTCAGGCTGCCCCGCACCAGGCGCAGCGCCTCAACGGTCGCCAGCTCGCGCACGGGCTCGGCACCGCCAAAGCAATCGCTCACGACCACGTCGTAGCGACGATGGCCCACGCTCGTCACACCCAGATACGAGCGAGCCTCGGCGGTAATCACCCGCAGGCGATCGCCCACCGCGTGCTCCAGTTCATCCAGATAGAACCAACGGCGCGCCAAGCGCGTTATCTCTCCGTCATACTCGATGACGTCCACGCGCAAGCCCTCGTGCGACATCAGCGCAAATTTGGGATAGGCAAACCCACCGCCACCTAGCATAAGCATACGGTTGATACCGTGACCATAAGCGTCGCGCATCGCATCCTCGGCCTCAAACACGTCGTCAAACGCGCGATAGTACGCAAAGACGGGCTCCACCCAGCGCTCGCCAACGTAACTCGCGCTTTGGTAGACGCCGCCTTGCACCAATACGCGGACTTCGTCGCCGCCCTCATCGTGCACGCGTTTCACACGCGCCAACCCATTGCGGGTTCGCGCAACCTGCAGACAGGCAGCACGAACAGCGACGGCGGCCGCACCAAGCGCCGCGGCTCCCAGAGCAACGCCGGCAACGACGCCAGCAGAAACACTCGGCTTGTTCATTTAGAGCTCCTTTTGCAGATAGAGTCCATGGTCGTAAAAACCCAAATGGCGATAGTACTCGCGCGTACCAATCGCGCTGATAACGTTGATGCGCGCATAACCCGCATCCCGCGCCATCTGGCACGCACGCTCCACCAGCGACCGCCCCAGTCCATGATGCTGAGCCGCCTGGCCTTGATCTCCCATGCGCGCCGCCATGCCGTACACGTGCACCTCGCGAATCATCGCCTCGTCCGGCGCCGTCGGCAGCTCGTCCGCGTGCGCGGCAACAAACGAACGATCGGGCAGCGACAGGCGCAAAAAGCCGGCGATCTTGCCTTCGGGCGTCACCCACTGCAAAAAGC
>NZ_CAKUAT010000031.1 GCF_934636665.1 uncultured Senegalimassilia sp. | reverse complement strand
AGCAAGGAGCTTGCTCCCTACACGCGCGTCGCCGATTTCGCGGAGCGCTTCTTCGTGCGTGTGCTCCCGCTGCCCGGTGCTATAACGAAGTGCATCGACGCGGGGTTTTCGCCGTCGCACGTCATCGGCATGCAGGGTCCCTTCACCCGCGAGCTCAACGAGGCGATGCTTCGGCAGGTGGGCGCCCAGTGGCTTGTAACCAAGGACTCGGGAACCGTAGGCGGCACGGCCGAGAAGCTCGCCGCCGCGCATGACGTGGGAGCGCGCTGCATCGTGGTCACCCGTCCCGCCGAGGGAGGTGGGGCCCTTTCGCTTCGGGAAGTGGAAGACGCGCTCTTACGGGAGTTCGCGCGCTAGGCGCTCGCCACGGCTGCGCGCCCTCCCGCCCGCGTGGGGGGTGTTCCTGTAGTTCTGTCAAGAGGGATTCGCCCTTTCGATGGGCGTTTTTGGCAATGCTGACGCAGGCCCTGCCGGGCCCGGGCCGACTTCGGCGAGGCCAATCTCTACGTTTCCGGCGTCGCACCTCCAAACGGTCCCCAATTCACCGCAACTTGTTGGTGATGACTTACTGGTAGCGCAGGCACTCCACCGGGTTGAGCTTTGCCGCGCGGCGAGCGGGGTAGAAGCCAAAGATTACGCCGATGCCGACGGAGACGGCGAAGGCCAGCAGCACCGTGGCGATTGAAAAACTCGGTGTGATTTGCCCGCTGGCTCCGAGCTCGCCAAGAATCCCGGATCCGGAGGCAAACATCGAGAGGCCCCAGGCCAGCAGATAGCCTATCAGGACACCCAGTAGGCCACCGGTGACGCACAGCGCCGAAGACTCGGCCAAAAACTGCGCGGTGATATCGCGACGACTGGCGCCCAGAGCGCGGCGGATGCCGATCTCGCGAATGCGCTCCGTTACGTTGGTAAGCATCATATTCATAATGCCGATACCGCCGACAAGCAGCGAGATGCTGGCGACAGCACCCATGATGAGCGAGAACGCGCCCATAAAGGAGTTGAGTGCATCGATGGCGCTTTTCATGGATGTCGCCGATACACTGTCGTACTCATCCTCCTCCTCGATGCCCTTCATCGCGCGCACCTTGGACTCGATGGTCTTACAGAGCTCATCCATGTCCGTGCCCTCGGTGGCAAGTGCCGTCACGTTGGGGAATGAAGGATTCTCGTCGCCAAACAGACCGGAGATTGTTTCGCGTGGCATATACAGCGTGAGCGAGCCCATTGAGTCGCTGCCGCCATCAATCACGCCTACAATCTGCACCTCGCCGTTGGACACCTTGATGGTTTTCCCCAGCGCATCCTGTTCGTTGCCGTAAAGCTGATCGGCGCCGCCGCGGCTGATGAGCGCCACGCGCGAGCCTGATTGGGACTCGGCCTGGGAATAGATGCGCCCCGCAACGAGCTTGCTGGCCCCCACGGCGTCGAGCATGTCGCTATCGACACCCTGTGCCATGACGGTATAGCTTTTATCGCCGGTCTTGTACTCGGTATACGCGCTGTCGACAATGCCGATCTGCTCTATCTGCGGCACCAGTTTTTGAAGCTTCTCGATGTCCGACTCGGTGAGTTCTTGCGACGAATAGATTTGCACCATGCGTGCCGCATTGAGGCCCAGGCTGTTGACCAGGCTGTTTTGGATGCCGCCGATGAGCGAAGTCATGGCGATAACCGAGGCGATGCCGATGACAATGCCCAGGATGGTGAGCAGGCTGCGCCCCTTGTTGGCCTCGAGCGAGTGAAGGGCTTCCTGGATGAGGTCGCGCGTGCTCACACCATCACTCCTTTCTGCGGGATGGTCGGGTCGGAGATCGTGGGTAGGCTATCGACGGCGCTGCGCAGGGTCCGCGGTGTATGTGGAATATACGCGCCGTCGTGAATACGACCGTCGCGGATGGTCACGGCACGGTCGGCCTCGGCGGCGATGCCGGGGTCGTGCGTGATGAGTATGATGGTCTTGCCGCGCTCCTGGAGCTTATGGAAGGTTTCCATGACGAGCGCTCCGGTGGCGGAGTCCAGGTTTCCCGTCGGCTCGTCGGCCAGAATGATGGGCGGGTCATTGACGAGGGCACGTGCGATGGCGACACGCTGCATCTGGCCGCCCGAGAGCTCGGATATGCGGTGGTCCCAGTGGTCGACGGGCAGCGTGACGGCCTGCAGCGCGTGCACGGCGCGCATTTCGCGCTGGCTACGGGGTACGTTGGTGTAGGCCAGCGGCAGCATGACGTTTTCGATAACCGACAGGCGCGGTAGCAGGTTGAAGCTCTGAAAGACAAAGCCGATGCTCAGGGCGCGGACTTCGGTGAGCTCGTCATCATCGAGCTCGGCCACGTTGAGCCCTTGCAGGTAGTAGTCGCCCGCCGTCGGCTTATCCAGGCAACCTAGGATGTTCATGAGCGTCGACTTGCCCGAGCCCGAGGGGCCGGTAATGGCGACGAACTCGCCGGGATCTACCGCCAGGCTCACGTTGTGCAGGATATGGGCGCAGCCGGCCTCGCTCTCAAAGATGCGGTGCACGTTGCGGATGTCGATGACGGGACGCATTACATACCCTCGTCGGCAGACGTACTGCCCGAATCCGCGCTGTAGCCGCCGTCAGCCGTTGCGTCCGCCCCGTTGTCCATGACGAGGGTGTCGCCATCGCGTAGCTTGGTAACCGGCACGTCAGGGTTGATTTCGTTGCCCTGGTCGTCGCGCTTGACCTGTGTCTTGCCGACTACGGCTTCGTTGTCGTTTTGCGTCACGACGGTCACCTTCACGCGACGGGTTTGCTTGCCCTCGTCATCAGTCGCCACGTTGACGTAATAGTGTTCGCCGTCTTCGGTCATGAGCGCCATCGTCGGCACCATCACCACGTCGTCGAGCTGCTCGGTCACCACCGATACCTCGGCCGTCATGCCCGGCTTCAGGCGCGCGTCGGGCGCCTCGATGAGAATGTCGACGTTAAAGGTCACGCTGCCGCCGCCGTTGTTGGAGTCGGAGTTTGCCACCGAGGCGATGGCGGTGACCGTTCCCTGGCTCACGATATCGGGAAACGCGGGATACGTGATGTTGGCGCTCTGCCCAACGGCGATCTTGGCGATGTCCTTTTCGCCTACCTGCACGGTCACCTTCATTTTGGACAGGTCGGCGATCTGCATGCACTGCTTGCCGCCGCTCGTATCGCTTTCACCCATGATCATGCCGCCTGTTACCGTGGCGCCCACCTTGGCGTTGAGCTCCACGATGCTGCCCGAGCTCGGGGCCGTTACCGTACGGCTGGCGGCCTTGGCGTTCGCCTGATCGAGGTTTGCCTGGGCCGATGCGAGACTGCGCTGAGCGGCCGATACGGCGTTCGTGTCCGCTGATGCGGCGGAGATGCCAGCCGCTGCGGAAGCTCCATCGATGTCCGTCGTTGGGGTGGCCTGCGCGGCAGCTGCGGCTTTCTGCGCGTTGGCGAGGTCTTCCTGAGCGGCTGCAACTGCACGCTGCGCCTCGGCAACGTTGCGATCGAGCTCGTCGTTTTTAATGGTCATGAGCACGTCGCCTTCGTTGACGGATTGGCCTGCCTGCACGTTGATCGAATCGACTGTGCCGTCGACAGAAGGGGAGACCACTGAGGACGAAATGGGTTTGAGCTGGCCTTTCGCCTCGACCGTTGTGCTAAACGTGCCCTCGGTCACCATGTCGGTCACAGGCCCGCTAGCGCCCTGAGGCTGCGCATTGATAACCAGGGTTGCGACAATGGCAATGAGCGCGATGGCACCCACGACGCCGGCGGCAATACCGCGTCGAATCAGCTTTTTGCGTCGACGTTCGGCACGTTTTGCCTTGAGCTTGGCATATGCCTCCTCATCGGATATCTCGGCCGCATCGTTCGTGCGTCCGCTCTGCTTGTCGGTGTGTGCGTTTGTAATCAGAGGAATCGTTTCGGTGGCACCTTCGGGCGTGTGCTCGGTATCATCCGGGCCCGGGGTGATCGTGGGGACATTCGGCATAGCGTCTCCTTTATAGAAAGAACCTTGATAAGTATATGCGCCCACCGGTTGGGGTGGGCGCATAGAACGGTTTCTTTCGGAACTGTTAGATTGGTCGCAGCGGTTCCACGTTGTAGGAATGCGCGCGTTGCACTATGAGTGGACAACCACGCACAGGCCGACTTTGATGCAGTCGTGAAGTGCCTTGGCGTCTGCCAGGCGCAGATTGATGCAACCGTGGCTGCCGCACCACTTGTAGGAGTTGGGGTCGTCAAAGCTCTTGTCGTTTTGCCACGTTGCATCGTGGAAGCCGACCATGTTTCCCTCAAACGGCATCCAATAGCTTACCGGGCTCTCGTATTTGGGCTTGCCGGTCTCGGGGTCCTTGGCACCGATGAGTTTGCTGGCGCCGTCGTTGCTGTTGATCTGCCAGACGCCCTCGGGCGTGGCGTCCTCGCCCGGCTTTCCCGAGATAAAGTTGGCCTCCCACACGATATTGCCGCTCTCGTCGTAGTAGCGCGCGTGCTGCTCGGACAGATCGACATCGACGTATGCCTTCCAGTCGGGCTCTCCCTTTGCGGTAAAGGTGTCGGCTTTCTGGGAGTATTTGATCTCGATTTCGCCGGTCTGCTTGTTGTTAATGGCATCCTCGACCTGCTTTGCGAGCGAGCTGCTGTCGATGGACCAACCAAAGTCGCCGCCTTCGACGGCGCACTGCTTGCCATCGGCGCGCGTCCACCAGCGAGTGGAGCCCACGGTATTAAAGCCGTTGGCGAGCTCGGCTGCCCAGCTGCTGATCTGCGACGTATCGAGCGTGGGGTTGGCCGGATCGGCAAAGCTGATCCACTGCAGCACGGAGCTGCCATCGACCTTGCCGGCGTCCTCGCCGTTGAGCTTGAGAGTGACGTTGACGCCCAGGAAGTTGTTGGCGGCATCGCAAGCAGCCTGGATCTGGTCGTCGGTCAGCGTTCCATTAAGCGGCTCATAGGCATCGTTGCCGAGCTTCGTAAGATCGACGGCCTCGGCGAGCGAGGCAAGCTCGAGCTCGGCGAACTTAATGACATGCTCGCGGTTGAGCTTCTCATTAGAGCGTGCCTTTTCGACGGTGAACTTGCCGGCCTGCTCGTCATAGGAGCTCGATGCCTCGAACGTGCCCGAGCGGCCCTCGTTGAACTCGTCGATGGCGGCCCCCAGATCCTCCTCAAACTGCTTTTGATCAAAGGCATCGGAGAGCATGGAAAGGTCGACGTCTTGATCAAGATCGACTTCGTTGGAGCTAGCGGTTGTTTTGGTCTTGCCGCTTAAGGATTCTACAAGGCGGACAGGCCATACAAAGGCTTCGTTGTGGTTGATGATCTCTTTTGCGGCAGCTTCGCCGTCTACGATGGGCTCATCGGACTCGGGCTGATAGGTCCAGCTAAAGTCATCGCCCGTCACGGTGAGCTTATAGTGCTTCCATGCCGAGTTGACCTTGGTGGCGGCAGACGAAGCGTTGGAGAACGAGACGTCGACGCCGGCGATGGTGGTGTTGGGGTAGGCTACCTGCGAAAACGCTACGACGCCTACGATATAGACAATGACGATAAGACCCAGGACGACAAAGAGCGTCGTCTTTTTGCCCGACTTATTGTTCTCGGCGGGTTTGCGTGCGGGGCCGCGATCGCCTCGAGCGTGCGTGGGGGGCTGCTTGGGCGCATTGCCGTTTGCCTTGCGCTGCTGACGTTGCTGGTTCGGGCGTTGCGAAGTGTTTGTCGCACCACGCTGCTGACCGTGGCTCGGCGCGATAGGACGCGGCGACTGAACGCCGCCGGTGTGCCTGCTCGGCTGCTGCGGATCGGGAATCAGTTGAGTTCGATCGTTTTGCGACATCGTATGCATATCCTTCGAATTTCGCCTTGTGGCTCATCGTGTTTTTACTGGGCTTGCATTATAGCGATTACCTAGTTGATTGTGGTATGGAAACGGTGGCATTCAAAAGAGGTGGGACATTTGTCCCACCTTTAAGTCGTCCTTTGTCGCTATCCGCACACACCGCATTTTGCACAGGCCGAAAGCGCGGCCGGAGCCTGCGCGATGCCGCCCTTGGCCGTCTCGCGCAGCGTGGCCGGCAACGCGTGGCCCACCGAGAGCATGACGTGCGCCATCTGGTCAAACGGCACCAGGCTCTTAATGCCGGCGAGGGCAAGCTGTGCGGAGCTAAAGGCGGCTGCCACGCCGATGGCGTTGCGGTTTTGGCAGGGTACCTCCACGAGGCCACCGACGGGGTCGCAAACAAGGCCCAGCAGGTTACTCAGGGCGATGGAACTGGCGTCGAGCGCCTGCTCGGGCGTGCCGCCGAGCATCTGCACCAGCGCGGCGGCAGCCATGGCGGCCGCGCTTCCTACCTCGGCTTGGCAGCCGCCCTCGGCGCCGGCAACGCTGGCGCTCGTGGTGAGGTTGAGGCCGATGGCGGCTGCGCAGTAGAGGGCGTCCATGACCTGCTCGTCGTCGAGCTCGAGGTGGTCGGCGAGCGCCAACACGCAGCCGGGTACGACGCCTGCGGAGCCGGCCGTGGGGGCGGCGACGATCACGCCCATGGTGGCTGAGCGCTCGAGCACGGCCATGGC
>NZ_CAKUAT010000030.1 GCF_934636665.1 uncultured Senegalimassilia sp. | reverse complement strand
GCCCCGGCCGACGCCGCCGCTGCGCGCCCCGCTGCCGCGGCCCGCGCCGACCGCGCCCCGCTGCCGCACCCCGGCCTCGGCGAGTTCGGCCCGGCCGAGGAGGCTTACCGCGCCCATGCGCGCCGTGCCGCCGCGAAGACCGGCCCGCTCACCTTCGCGTTGGTGGGCAACCAAAACTGCGGCAAGACTACGCTGTTCAACCAGCTCACGGGCGCGAACCAGCACGTCGGCAACTTCCCGGGCGTCACGGTCGACCGCAAGGACGGCGCCATTCGCGGGCACGCCGAGGCCACCGTCACCGACCTGCCGGGCGTGTACTCGCTGTCGCCGTACTCCAACGAGGAGATCGTCACACGCGACTTCCTGCTCGACGAGAAGCCCGACGGCATCATCAACATCGTCGACGGCACCAACATCGAGCGCAACCTGTACCTGACCATGCAGATCATGGAGCTGGGCATCCCCATGGTGCTGGCGCTCAACATGATGGACGAGGTCGAGGCCAACGGCGGCACCGTGCGCGTGAACGAACTCGAGGCTGAGCTGGGCATTCCCGTAGTGCCCATTTCGGCGGCGAAGAACGAGGGCGTTGACGAGCTGGTCGACCACGCCCTGCACGTGGCGCGCTTCGACGAGGCGCCCGGCCGCATCGATTTCTGCCCCGCAAGCGCGCAGGAGCACGACCCGCTCGGCGCGGTGCACCGCTGCATCCATGCCACGGCGCACATCATCGAGCCGTACGCCGAGCAGGCGTCCGTCCCCGCGCGTTTCGCCGCCACGAAGATGGTCGAAGGCGACGAGCTGATCGCCCGCAAGCTCGATCTGCCGGAATCCGCTGTCTCGTCGGTGCGCGAATTGACCGCCGCCATGGAGGCCGACGCCGGCATGGACGCCGAGGCGGCGCTGGCCAACATGCGCTTCGCCTTCCTGGCGAATCTGTGCGCCAACACCGTGGTCCGCCCGCATGAAAGCCGCGAACACAAGCGCAGCGTTTCCGTCGACAAGCTTCTGACCGGGCGTTATACCGGCATCCCGTGCTTTTTCGCCATTATGGCCGCGGTGTTCGTGCTTACGTTCAGCGTCGTGGGCGCCGCGCTTTCCGACCTGGTGAGCGCAGGTGTCGACGCCGCCCTCGAAGCGCTGGCCGCCGGCTGCGAGGCGTGGGGCCTCAACCCCGTGGCGCAATCGCTGCTGGTCGACGGCATCGGCGCCGGCGTGGGCGCGGTTATCGGCTTTTTGCCCACCATCGTCACGCTGTTCTTCTTCCTGTCCATCCTTGAGGACTCGGGCTACATGGCGCGCGTGGCGTTCGTCATGGACCGCCCCATGCGCAAAATCGGCCTGTCCGGGCGCTCCATCGTGCCGCTGCTCATGGGCTTCGGCTGCTCGGTGCCCTCGATCATGGCCACGCGCACGCTGTCGAGCGAACGCGACCGCAAAATGACCACCATGTTGGTGCCGTTCATGAGCTGCAGCGCGAAGCTGCCCATATATGCCCTGCTCGTGGGTGCGTTTTTCCCGCGCGCGCTGCAACCGGTGGTCATGATCGGCCTGTACGCGTTCGGCGTGGCGGTGGGCATCTCGTTCGCGGCCGTGCTCAAACGCGCGCGTTTCCGCGGCCAGCCCGTGCCGTTCGTGATGGAGCTGCCCAACTACCGCCTGCCCGCCGCGAAAAGCGTGGCGCGCCTGGTATGGGACAAGGCGAAGGGCTTCGTGAAGAAGGCGTTCACCGTGGTGCTGGCGGCGTGCGTGGTCATTTGGTTCCTGCAGACGTTCGACGCGCGCCTGAACGTGGTCGACGACGTCGACGCCAGCCTGCTCGCGGGCATCGGCGGGCTGATCGCCCCGCTGTTCGCGCCGCTGGGCTTCGGCGATTGGCGCGCGGCCACGGCCCTCATGACGGGCTTCATGGCGAAGGAGAGCGTGGTATCCACGTTGACGCAGGTCATGGGCGAGGGCGTGGATTTGACCATGCTGTTCACGCCGGTGACGGCCATGGCGTTTTTGGCGTTCGTGCTGCTGTACACGCCGTGCGTGGCGGCCATCGCCACCGTGCGCAGCGAGCAGGGCGGCGCACGCGCGGCGCTCGAGATGGTGCTTTTGCAGTGCAGTATCGCCTGGGTGGTTTCGTTCGCGGTGTATCTGGCGGGTTCGCTGGTCACGGGCGGGATCGCGAACGCGTTCAGCCTGCCGGGCCTGGTCGCGGCCGTGGTGATCGCGGTAGGCATCGGCGTGTATCTGAAGCACCAGCGCACCGACGGCGAGCTGAAGGTAGGCTGCAAAACCTGCCCCGCCAACTGCAAGAACTCCAGCGGCTGCTGTCATTAAGGCAGGGAAGCTGCTTTCTGCTTCCCGCTCAAGCACAAAAAATCGCCCCGTCTCCAGTGGAGACGGGGCGATTTCGCATGTGGCGCAAACTCGCTCGCGGCTAGCAACAATCGCTTGCTACGCGGCCTTCACGTCGTCTAGCTCGCGGCCGGCGTTCGGGTCGTTGAACACGTCGGTGTCCATGCGTCCGGCGCGCTTGGCCACGATAGTGGTGCACACGGCGTCGCCGGTGATGTTCACGGCGGTGCGCGTCATGTCCAGGATGCGGTCGATGCCCATGATCAGCGCGATGCCCTCAAGCGGCAAGCCGACGGAGTTGAACACCATCGACAGCGTGATCAGGCCCACCGACGGGACGCCCGCGGTGCCGATCGACGCCAGCGTGGCGGTGGCGATGACGGTCGCATACTCCACCGGCCCCAGCTGCACGCCGAACAGCTGCGCGGTGAACACCACGGCAACGCCCTGCATGATGGAGGTGCCGTCCATGTTGATGGTGGCGCCCAGCGGGATGGTGAACGACGAGATGCGGCGGTCGACGCCCATCTTCTTCTCCAGCGTCTCGATGTTCAGCGGGATGGTGGCGTTCGACGTTGCGGTGGAGAACGCGAACATCATCACCGACACGAACTTCTTCAGGAACTTGATCGGGTTGATGCGCGCGAACACCGTCAGCAGCACCATATACACCACCAGGCACTGCACGGCAAGCGCCAGCAAAACGCCCAGCATGTACTTCACCATGGGAAGGAACGCGTCGAAGCCGATGTTGGCGAACGTGCGCGCCAACAGGCAGAACACGCCGATCGGGGCCACGTACATGACCATGGAGGTCATCTTCATCATGATGTCGTTGAACTGCTCGAAGAAGCGGTGCACCACCTCGACCTTGCGGCCCATGGTGGACAGGATGATGCCCACGAACAGCGCGAAGAAGATGATGGCCAGCATATCGCCCGAGGCCAGCGCCTGGATGGGGTTCTTCGGGATGATGTTGAGCAGGGTGTCGGTGAACGACACGTCGGTGTTGGCGCTGCCCGACAGGGTGGAGGTGTCGGAGGCCACCATGCTGGACATGTCAACGCCGCGGCCGGGGTTGATCAGGTTGCCGATGGTCAGCGCCACGGTGACCGCCAGCGCGGTGGTGCACAGGTAGAACACCAGCGTCTTCAGGCCGATGGTGCCGAGCGTCTTCGTGTCGCCGATGGACGACGCGCCGCACACGATGGAGCAGAACACCAGCGGCACGACGAGCATCTGCATCAGGCGGATGAAGCCCTGGCCGACAACATAGAAGATGCCGTTCACGAACACGTCGTCGCGCACCGTGCCCGCGGGCACCAGGTAATGGAAGATGACGCCGCACAAAAGGCCCAGGCCCAGCGCGATGAGGATGGACCCCGTCAGCCCGATATGCAGGCGTTTGGGCTTTTCGCCCATGTTGATCTCGGTAGACACGCGCCCCTCCTATTCCTGCGCGCCGCGGGCCAGCGCGGCAAGGTCATGCTCGGCGGCGAACGCCGCAAGGTCGTCTTCCCAGGTGGGGAACTCGTACACGCCGGTGAGGCGGGCCATCATGTCGTCAAGCTCGATGCGGTAGCCCTGCCAGGGGTTGGCGGTGCCGCGCAGGTTGCCGGTAGGCTGGCCGGCAAGGGCGAAGGCGCGCTCGAAGAACTCGAAACGGCTGGTCACGCCCGTGCAGGCGGCATGGAAGGTGCCGAACTCGTCGGACTCCATGGCGGCGATGACGAACTTGGCGAACGTGTCCACCGACGTGGGGCAGGCAAACTGGTTCGCGGGCACGGGCACCGTTTTGCCCTGGGCGCTTGCCAGCAGCGCGCGGCCGAGCAGGTCGTCGGGGCGGGCGGTGTAGACCCAGCTGGAGCGCACGATGATGTGGTGCTGGTTCAGCTCGTTGACGAAGCGCTCGCCGGCCTGCTTGGACTTGCCGTATACGTGCGGCGGGTTTGTAGCGTCGAACTCGTTGAACGCGTGATCCGCGTTCTCGGGGAACAGGTCGTCGGTTGACAGGTGCACCATGGTGGCGCCGACGTTGTTGCTGGCGATGGCCAGATTGCGCGCGCCTAGCGCGTTCACCTTGTAGGCCTTGTCGGGGTTCTCGTCAGCCTCGGTGCGGCTGGCCAGTGCCGCGCAGTTGATGACGAAGTCGGGTCGGTACGACTCGGCGAAGTTCAACACCTCGTGCAGGTTCGACACGTCGATCTCGATGTCGCTGGTCATGACCTTGTAGCGGCTGTGGTCCAGGAAATGCTCGATTGCCTGGCCCATTCGCCCCGCTGCGCCGGTGATCCACACGGTGTCCTGAGGACCCATTTTCATAGGGCGCCTCCTTCCGGATGTGCTGCGCGCGGCGCCTGCGGAAGGAGCGTCGCGCAAGGGGTAAGTGGTAAGCTTGCCTATTCTACCGCTCCCGAAGCCCCAGCGCAGCAGCCGTTTCCCAGTAAATTGCAATCGAACCAGTCGGAAAAAGAAAAAGCTGGCGAAGGAGCCCCCGGCGCTTTGGGCCCGGACACTTAGTGGACGTAGCATTATCTGTTTGGGTTCGGCTTTGCGAAGCGCTCTCCCTGCGCCTATGTATACAAAACGGCCCCGTTCGCGGGGGAGTGTTGCGAACGGGGCCCGAAGGGGGGTAATGGAAAAACTGCTACGGCAACAAGTTCAGGCTCTGCAGTTCGGCCTTCACGTCGTCCATACCGTAGGCGTCAAGGCAATCTGCGGTGGGGCAGCCGAGCTCTTCGTCCCAGCCGAACTTGGAATACAGCATATGCAAGCCGGAATCGAAGTCCTTGGCCTCCATTTTCGTGGTGCCTTCCGTGAACGGTTGCATGTCGGGATCCATGGTGAAGATCCACTGGGTGGGAACGTCATGCACGCCGTGCAGGTCGTTGCACCCGATCTTGCCGTCCTTATCCTTCATGCCGCGTACCGTCATCGCGCGTTGCAGCGTCATAATCTTCGCTGCGCGCTTGTACAGCTCGTCGGTGGTGACGTCCTCGCCAGTGACGGCCTTGTAGAACTTCGCCTCCATGTCCAGGTCGCCGCGGTAGTCGCGTGCCTTTGTCGGGCTCATGGCCATCGGCCACACCCAGTTGCACAGCGTCAGCGAGTCGTGCAGCACGTCGGTGACGATGGACCACCAAGTGAAGTTCGCCTTCGCGTCGTTCATGGGCGTGTAGTTCTTGTCGGGGTCGCAAGCCTCCTCGCCGCCCCAAATCTCTGCAGCGATGGACTTCTTCACTTCGATGGGCAGGCCGCAGCCGCTGAAGTTCACGGCGGAGTGGATCATGGGGTCGCGGTTGAACACCATGTTCATCAGGCCGCCTACCTGGCCGAACGTTTCCACGCCATGGTGATACGGCCAGCCGCGGTAGTTGATCAGCGAGGAGCGCTTATCGTCGAACCAGCCCTCCACGCCCCAGCGCGGGCACCACACGATGGGGCCGTGCGCGATATAGGAGATCTCGGTGTCGTTGCGCATGATCAGATGGAGCACCTGGGTGATCCAAGTGGGGTCGCCTTGCGCCAGCTTGTCCCAATCGATGGCGTTGTACTCGGATTCGGGAAGCACCCGCTTGAACACGCCTTCCTTGATGCAGTAGCCAAGGTCGCGATACAGCTGACCGTAATTGCACCAAATGCCCAGGTCGTCCATAAGGTTGGTGAAAACGACGTTCATGTACAGCGTTTTCTCGTCATCGAGCTTCTGCCCGAGGATGTTGTTCATGAACGTGTAGCCGGCATTTGCCATGCAGGCGTTGCCGCTGGTCTGGTAGCCGCTCGCGTCTTTCGCCGCGCCGACGCGAAGGTCTGCATAGCAATGGATGGGGCAACCGTGGCAGCCGTTGGTTTTGATGGTGTACTTCTCTGCTTCCGCGCCCAGCATCCAGGGGTGGGCGATCAGCAGGCAGCGCTTGCCCACGGTGTTGATCTCGCCCGGTTTCGGCTCGCCGGTCTCGATCGGACCGCCTTCGGCTTGCGTCCAGTACAGGCCATTATGAGCGTTCCAGCGGCTGCCTTTGTTGTAATACTCGGCCCATTCCTGCTGGGTCGACGGCACCACGTGGTTGTTGTTCGAGCCGATAAGCTCGCGAAGCATGTAGTCGGAAAGATCGGCCACAGCCTGCGGGTCCTTCACGTTTACGCTTCCGTTGCCTTCGACGACGAGAGCCTTGCATTTCTTCGATCCCATCACTGCGCCAAGGCCTGCGCCGGCGGAATGGTTTCGGGCGTTCATGATGCAAGAATAGGGAAGTAGGTTCTCGCCGGCGGGGCCGATGGCGGCCACGCAAGCGGAGGTCCCCTCAAGTCGGTTCAGCGCTTCGGTGGTTGATCGGGTTCCCATGCCCCACACGAACGAAGCGTCTTTAATCTCGACTTGATCGTCCTTGATGTTCAGGTAGACGGGCTTGTCCGATGCGCCTTCCAAAATGATGGCGTCATAGCCTGCTAGCTTCATCTTCGCGCCGATCATGCCGCCGCAGTGGCCGTCGACGATCAGGTTGTCGGTGGTGAAACAGGACAGCGTGGAGATGGTGCAGCGACCACCCAGCGGAACGCCGGATGCGGTGAGCGGGCCTACAGCGAACACGATTTTGTTATCGGGTCCCAGGGGGTCCGTGCCTGCGGGAACCTCGTCGTACATGACCTTATTGGCAAGGCCCATGCCGCCGATGTACTCCTTATACGGGTCGGTGGACTCGGTGGTTATGCTGCCCGTCGTTAGATTGACGCGCAAGATTTTGCCGGTCCAACCATATGAGACTTTGTCAGCCATGGTTCCTCCTCGTTTGAAACAGCCTAGGTGTTGTGTGCGGCTTGAGGCGAGGCGCGTTTATGGATGACGATGGGTTCAATGATGTCCTCATCGAAGCGAAAAAGCTATATCCTCTATGAGGGAATTTCCTGTATTACCAGGTCAATCACGTAGTCATCGGCATACGGCTTTGCGGACATCGCGTTCCCGCAAAGCCGTATGCCGGGCAATCCGACTATTGCTCATGGATGAAATCGAGGATTTGCTGCCTGGAATGCAGCCCCGTTTTCGTATACGCGTGGCGAATGTGCTCGTGTACGGTTCCCGGGGTGATGAACAGTTCAGAGGCGATTTTCTTTTGCGTGTGGCCTTGCGCATACAGCGAAATCACTTCCGTTTCCCGCTCGGAAAGCTGGTACTGCTTCTTGAGCGCCGCAATGCCCGCGGCAAACGAATCCTCCCGCAACGAGGCGATGGCGCTTTGCTCCTCCGGGCTGCTCAGGGCCACGGCTTTTTGAAGCGGCGATGTCTGAACGTCGGGCAATTCCTGGGCGGGCGTTTTCGCATCGTTCAGGAATCGTACGAAGATTATCAGGGCCGAAGCGACCACGGCATCCGCCATGATGGCAAGCGTAAGCTCGGCGTTGCTGTTCAAAGGCGTGATATTTGACAGCACGATGCGCGCAAACGCCCTTGTGACGAAGTAGACGATCCAGCCTGAGAAGGCGTAATAGTAGGGATCCCTCCAGCCATGCGTCATGAACTCTATGGTCAGGTAGTAACAATAGCCCACGGTCAGGGCGTTCAGGGAAGTTGCGAATACGGCCCCGATGCTAAGGGAATCGGGGAATGCGGCGAACGAGGTGATTGCAAGGCAGGCAAGGCACAGAAGCATGATCCATATGCCGGTTGTCATGAATCCAGTTTTCCCGGAAAGGCAAATCAGCACGATTATCATGCAAATCACCACTGTGACCAGCATGTATGCAGTACGCGAAGCGGGGTCGAACGCTATAGGCTGCCCGTTGGGATAGCCTCTTAAAAGGCCTACCGTTAGCCCTAACGCCGCCACGCCAAGGGCGGAAGACGCAAGAAGCCGCTTGTTGCGAATGCTCGCTTTCAGCGAATAAGCAGATCGCGGCTCGTTGTTTTTAACCAATTGGAACGGGTTGCTCGTGCGTTTTGCAATGTGCTGAGCCGGGAATTGCGCAGCGCTTATCACGGTGGCTATGATTGCCTGAGACCCAGCAGGCAAACAGTTGACGAGCATAAGGATCAACTCGCTTGCGGCTATGGCGGAGAACACCAGGGTCGCCCCGATGATCACGCCGCCTCCGCGAGCTCGTCTGAGCCAGTAATACATGGCGCATGTGCTGGTTATGGTGCATATAGCGGCTATGACGAATCGAACGGCCTCTTGAAGCGGGAATAGCGTGCCGTATTCCAAGAGCGCAACGCAGATGGTTTCCAGCGCGAACACCGCGGTTGCGCTGCGATTGACGAATGCCTTGCTTAATAGCTCATTCAGTTTCGTTATTGCGAAGAGCAGCGGCGCGAAAACGATGAGGGCGGCGAGCACGGTGCCGTCCGAGATGAATCCCGCGTCGGTCTGCGCGTAATTCGAATATACCGATGCATTCAGTCCGACGCGCGAGCACGCAAGGCCTGCTATCAACGGCAACAGAGGCGCATAACGTTTGAGCTCGCTTACATGATATGCGCCCCCGTTGTCGATTGTAGGATCTTCTTCCTCATGCGCCAGCGTTTCCTGCGCTGACACGGCGTTTTCATTTCCCATGTTCCCCCTCATGGCCTTTGCGGTATCGCCTTCTTATTATACGGTCGCTTGACCGAAGCGATGAAGCCGCTCTTGCAAAACCGTGTTCCAAAAGGCTCAGGCGCGCATTCCCTATTTGAGGATATAAGCCATTTACCAGGCGATTTACAGTGAGGAAGGTTGAAAACATGCTGCTGTAGGGAATGCGTCGGCACCTTGTACTCGGCATAGTGAACAGCGTTGTGTGTGAGAGAGGGGCTATTCGTCGAAGGCTTGTTCGGCGAAATACGAGGCGTCAAAGGGGGATACGAGGATACTGCTAGACTAGTTTCCGAGGGGGGAACATATTATGTCGAATCCCGATGTTCGAGACGGCGCTTCCTCTGGCAACGGCGTTTCTGCAAACGGCAAGAAAAGCATCACCCGTCGCGACGTGCTGGCCATGGCCGGCTGCGGCGTCGCAGGTTTGGTCGTCGGCGGCGCGCTGGCCAGCTGGGGCGTCACCCAGGAGTCCATCGCATCCGGCCGCATCGAGCTGCGCACCACGCCCACCAAGATGATCGTCACCGACCGCGCGCAATGCTCGGGCTGCCAGCGCTGCGAGATGATGTGCACGCTGAAGAACGACGGCCGCGTGTGCCAGCACATCGCCCGCGTGCGTGTGTGGGATAACTACAATTGGGGTGCCTCGCCCGACACCGGCGAGGGCTCCTTTGGCGAGGGAAACCCGGGTGGCGGTCTGTTCACCGTCGAGCACTGCAAGCAGTGCGCCGACCCGCAGTGCGTGAAGTACTGCCCGGTCCACGCCATCTACGCCGACGAGAAGACCGGCGCCCGCACGGTCGACACCAAGAAGTGCATCGGCTGCGGCATGTGCAGCCAGGCGTGCCCCTGGAACATGCCCCGCGTCGACACCGAGACCGGCGTGTCCACGAAGTGCATCTCCTGCGGCCGCTGCGCCGAGCAGTGCCCCAACGGCGCCATCCAGTTCATCGATTGGCAGGATATCGCGCAGAAGATCATCGACGAGGGCATCGTCCGCACCGTTACCGCTGTTCAAGCGTAGGAGGTGTCGTGATGAGCGAGAACAACGTTACCAGGCGAAGCTTTCTGGCCGGCAGCGCCGGGGTCGCAGCAGTAGCGGCCGGCGCGGGCTTCATGAGCTTCGGC
>NZ_CAKUAT010000029.1 GCF_934636665.1 uncultured Senegalimassilia sp. | reverse complement strand
GGCGGGATGTACGAGACTTGAACTCGCGACCTCCGACGTGACAGGCCGGCGCTCTAACCAACTGAGCTAACACCCCACTGGTGCATGCGCTGCTGAAAAAGATGGCGGGATGTACGAGACTTGAACTCGCGACCTCCGACGTGACAGGCCGGCGCTCTAACCAACTGAGCTAACACCCCGTTCAGCTGCGAGAAAGTACAATACAGCAGTTAGCGATTCGATGCAAGTACTATTTTCAAAAAATTGGCTGTCCGGCGGTTTTCAACCCGGAACGACACGTCGTAGCGGATTCGGACCCGCGTAGGGAAGCCGAACTCAGGCAGAAAATCGAACAGCCTCTCGGCGACCGCCCTATCGGCAGCTATCCTAGCGCCATCGATCAGCCTCCCAGCTACTGCCCTAGCGTCGGCCGCCCTAGCATCGACGCGTGCCCGACCCTCATCATGGCAATACGCACAAGAGCGCCTCCCATCCCGCAATGCACAAGAAATGGGAGGCGACTCAAGGGCGTTCGTCGTTTATTCAGCCTATTTCGCCCGCTGATCGATGCGCGTCATGGACAGCACGCGTAGCGGCTGGTCATCGGCAGGCGGCTCGATGGATTGCGTCCAGGCGTTGTCTACCAGAAACGCCAACGGAACCTCCTGCTCCTGGTCATCGGGCACGTTCACCTGATCAAGGCACGCGGCCAGCAGCTTGTCGGGGCGAAGGCTGCCCGTGGGCTTCTGCTCCAAGGTGAACGTCAGCGAAGCCCCCTCGAGGAGCATCTCCCCCACCAGGAAGTCGGCGACATCGAGCACCTTCTCCTTCTTCTTGCGGATGATATGCACCTGCGCGGGCACCGGCAGCTGCGCCGGCGCGGCCGACAGCAGCGCACGATACGTGCTCAGCGGGAACGCCGCCGAGGCCGCAGGCGCCTTCGGCTCGATGTAGACGCATTCCTTCACCATAAGGTCGGGGACGCTCTCCTTCTGCAGGGCGAGCAGCGCTTCCTCGGGACGTACGTAGCGCAATAGCTGCAGGTCGACCATCTCGTGCGTGCCGCCCACGCCCACGGGCAGCGCGGCGCCGAACGCGATCTTCATGTGCGGGCTGAAGCCCTGCGACACGGCGAAGGGAAGCTGGGCGCGGCGCACGGCGCGCTCGATGGCGCGCGCGACCTCAAGGTGCGACAGCAAAGCCAGGCGGCCCTGCTTGGCGAACGTGATGCGCATGCGGAACGTTTGCTGCTCGGCCATGCTACTCCCTTTCCTCGGCGGTCTGCGGGGCGGCGGCGGGCTGACCGCTTGCGGCCTGCTCGGCGGCTACGGCCGCAGCTGCACCCTCTTCGCCGGCCTGTTGCGGGCGGGCGTTCGATCCGCCGGCGATACGCGGCTGCGCCAGCTGGTTGTCGATGCCCAGGCCCGGGCATGCACCGCATGCGGCGCAGCGCTCGAAGGTACAGTCCGGCGTGGTCTTCTCAGCCGCGGCCTTCTTGCGCTCATGCGCCAGAAAGCGCGTGGACACGCCCGTGGAGATATGCTCCCAGGGCATGACGTAGCTGGTGTCATAGGACGTCTGCGCCACGGCGGCGGGGTCGAGACCCACCTCGACGGCGGCATCGCGCCAAGCCTGCTCATTGAAGTGCTCGGTCCAGGCGTCGAAGCGCGCGCCGTGACGCCATGCCGACTCCACCCAGGCGGCGGCAGCGCGCCCGCCGCGGCTCATGACGGCCTCGACGAAGCTAGTGGACGGGTCGTGCCAGTGCACATCGATGGCGCGGTACTTCACGCTGCGGCGCAGAAGCGACACGCGGCGCAGAGCCTCTTCCGGGGCGATCTGGCCGTCCCACTGGAAGGGCGTCTGGGCCTTCGGCACGAACAGCGCGCAGGACACCGACATGCGGATGTTGCCGCGCTGCTCGACCGGCACGGCCTTCTTCGCCCTATCGTAGGCGCGCTGCACCAAGCTGGCAATGCCCTTGATGTCGTCATCGGTTTCGGTGGGCAGGCCGATCATGAAGTACAGCTTGCAGCGGCGCCAACCGGCACCGAAGGCCGCGTCCACGGCGCCGAACAGGTCGTCCTCGGTCACCTGCTTGTTGATGACGTCGCGCAAACGCTGCGTGCCGGCCTCGGGGGCGAACGTCAAGCCGCCCTTCTTCTGGCCGGCCACCAAACCCGCCATGTCCACGCCGAAGCTGTCAAGGCGCTGGGAAGGCACGGAGATGCGCACGCCCTTGCCCTGGAACTGCTTGTTCAGACGCGTGAGGACATCGGCGATCTGCGAGTGGTCGGTGGAGGACAGCGACGTGAGGCTGACCTCGTCGTAGCCGGTTTGCGCCAGGCCGCACACCACCGAGTTCACGATGTTGTCGGCGGAGCGCTCGCGCACGGGGCGGTACATCATGCCCGCCTGGCAGAAGCGGCAGCCGCGGGCGCACCCGCGCAGCACCTCGACGTTCAAGCGGTCCTGCACCACCTCGGTGAACGGCACGATGCACGGCTCCCAACCCGGGCTTTCCGCGAACCCTTCGAACACGCGCTTCTGGATGTGCGTGGGCAGGCCCTCCTCGACCGGCTCGATCCAGCTGCCGGCCTGCTGCGCCTGCTCCTCCTCGCGCCAGCGATACAGGTTGGGCACGTAGAAGCCGTCCATGCGCGCGATGGCGCGCAGGATATCGGCGCGGCACGCCCCTTCTGCGCGCAGGCGTCGGATAGCCTGCAGGCACTCGGGCAGCGCCTCCTCGCCCTCGCCGATGCTGAAGATGTCGAAGAACGGCGCATAGGGCTCGGGGTTGAACGAGCACGGGCCGCCGCCGATGACGAACAGGTCGTCCTCGCCGCGGTCCTGCGCGTGCAGCGGGATGCCCGCCAGGTCAAGCGCCTCGAGCACGTTCGTGGCCACCAGCTCATGGGACAGCGTGACGCCGAGCGCATCGAACTCGGCCACGGGCGCGCAGCTTTCGATGGAGAACAGCGGCAAGCCCTCGGCGCGCATGGTGTCGCAGAACTCCGCCGCCGGCAGGAAGGCGCGCTCGGCCACCATGCCGTCCACGGCGTTCACCACATTCACCAGGATGCGCAGGGCCTGATTGGCCTGCCCCAGCTCGTAGGTATCCGGATACATCATACAGAAGCGGAAGTCCGCCTCGGGTTTGTACACGCAGCCGAACTCATGGTTCAGGTAACGCGCCGGTCTTTCGGCGCTGGCAAGCAGCGGCTCGAGCCGCGGCCACAGATCTGTCACTGTTACCCCCTCGGAAACAAGATTAGCGTCGGGAAATGCGGGCGCGCAGACCCGCGGCGGCATCGGTTGCCTTTTGGCGAACGGCTTCCACGGCGGCCGCGCCGTTGTCGGCGGCGGCACCCGCGGCCTGCTTCGCGGCAGCAGCGATCACCTTGTCGCGCGCGGCGGAAACGTACTCGGCGAACTTCGCCACCGTCGGCCCGCCTTCGTAGAACTCCACAGCGGCACGGCCCATGGCAAGCGTGCCCGAATAGCCCACCGCGGCCTTCACGGCCCATCCGAGCACCGGCACAGCGGCGGCAAGCTGACGCGCGACCGCGCGGCACGCGAACGCGCCGCCCACCAGAGCGGCAAGCTCGCGCACGCGCCCGGCGTCGATGGATTGCCCGTAGGCCGCAGCGATCTGGAGCAGCATCTTAGCCTGGTTGAGCGTCATCACGGGAAGGTCGGCGCCCGGGATGAGAAACAGCAGCCCCACGCCGGCGTTCTGCACGGACGTGGCGCTGACCGTCTCCAAGGCCAGCGGACGACGAACGAACGGGAAGGCCTGCGCGAACGCCAGGCGCTTGGCGCGGCAGGCCGCGCACACCCATTGGCCCATGCGCGCGTCGAGCGTGGCCCGCGCGTCATCGATCAGCTCGATGGGCTCGTAAATGCCCACATCGCCGTTTTCCGGCGGCTTGGGCGCACCCCACGAAGCCGTGATCGCCGGCCCCTGGCCCGCGGCCGTGGACACGTGCTCGTACACCCTCGCCGTGAGCTTGGGTGCCACGATGTCGGCCTCGGGGATGGCGCAACCGGCCGCCTTGGCGATAGCCCCCACCAGCTGCGGGAGCGTGGTGACCACCATGGCGGGCACCCCGGCCTTGCGGCAAGCGCGGGAATAGGCGCCCACGTTCTCATTGAGGCCCGCCACGATGCAGGCCATGTCATCGCCGGAGCTGGGAGCGAACTCGCGTCCATCCAGGTAGATGAGCGAAACACGCGCCGTGTCGGAAGCGCTGGCGAACGCCTGGCGCACATGCGCGGCAACGTCGCCCGGCGCCGTTTCGTCCACATAGACGCTTACCGAAAGCGGCGTGGCGCGGGCGGCCTCTACGTTGACGGCCTCTTCCAACAGCGCACCGATATCAACAGGAAGCTGCATAGGGCATCCTTTCGCTTAATGCTGCTTGAGCGTCGCATTGTGGGACCACACCGAGCCGATCATGCCCAGCATGACGAAGTTCACCACCATAAACGACGATCCGTAGCTCATGAACGGCAACGGAATGCCCGTGATGGGCATCAGGCCGCAGTCCATGCCGATGTTCTCCAAGATCTGGAACAACCACATGCCCACGACGCACATCACGATGACCAAGCCGAACAGGTCACCGGAGCTGCGGGCTATGCGGAAGCTTATCAAAACCAGCGCGACGTACAAACCGAGCAGCACGAGCGCGCCCAAAAATCCCAGCTCCTCGGCAAGCACGCAGAAGATGAAGTCGGTGGGCGCCTCGGGGAGAAGGCCCAGCGAATGTTGCGTGCCCTGGAACAAGCCCTTGCCGAACAGGCCGCCCGAGCCGATGGCCACCTTCGCCTGCTGCAGGTTGTAGCCCTCATCGGTGGTTGCCGTGCCGGATTGGTCCATGAACACGAGCAAGCGGTTGCGCTGGTACTGCTTGAGCAGCTTGTACTCGCCCGTGGAGGATTTGATGACCTCGTCTATGGCGAACACCGCCACGACGGCGGCCACGAACAATCCAAGCGTTATCAGCAGGTACTTCGTGTTAGCGCCGCCCATGACCAGGGCGAACGCCGCAATGCACAGATACACCAGGCCGGTGCCCAGGTCGGGCTGCGTCATGATGCACACGAACGGCACCATCATGATGCCTAGAGCTTTCACGTACTCGCGCGGATCATCCAGGTTGCCGCCGTAGCGCGCCATGACCGCGGCATCCATGAGGATGACGGTGATCTTGGCGAACTCACCGGGCTGGATCTGCATGCCCAGCTTGATCCAGCTTTTCGCACCCATGCCGGCATCGGTGCCGAGTCCCGGTATGTGCGGCGACATGATGAGCACCACGTTGATGATAAGGAACAGCGTGGTGTAATCCGACAGGCGCCGGTAATCGAACCGCCACACCAAAATCATGAACACAAGGCCCACAGCAACGCCGCCGAGCTGGCGGCTGTACTGGTAATCGCCGTCCGCGCGGACAGCGGAATACACGATGATCAGGCCGTATCCCACCAGCAACGTGGCCACGATGGCAAGCGGCAGGTGCAGCCACGGGAAACGGCGCGGCTTGGATGCAGCTGATGCCGCCGCATTGGGGCGACGAAGCGAATCGATTTGCGGTAACTGCGCCATAGCGCCCTCCTTCCCGTTAGTCCGAACGTCCGCTTGACGTGCCCTTGCCGGCGCCGGCTTCCGACTTGCCCGAAGAGCCCGCGATATCGCCGACTTCCCCATCCGAGGCGTTGGTCGAGGAAAGCGCCGCAGCCATGACCTGCGCGCCGATCGGCGCCGCCACCGATGAACCGCCGCCGCCGTGCTCGACGACGCAGGCGAGCACGTACTTCGGGTCGTCATAGGGGGCATAGCAGGCGAACCATGCCGTGTCCTCCATATCAGTGTATTCGGCCGTACCGGTTTTACACGCAACCGTATCCGGGTCGATACCTTGATCGTTGAACAGCTTGGCGATCTCCTCGTTGTCGGTGGTCACTCCGCGAAGCGCATTGCGCACCACGGCAAGGTCGGCCATGGAGACGTCAGGCGTATCCAGAACCTGCGGCTGATACGTAAGCGCCACATCGCCGCCGGCGTTGCGCACCTCTTTGAGCAGATGCGGCTTGACGATGTTGCCAGACGCGATGGCGCCGTAGGCTACCGCGATCTCCATGGGCGTGACCAGCACGTAGCCCTGGCCGATGCACATGTTCGTATAGTCGCCGCCCTTCCACTGGGCATCCTCGGGAGTGTCGCGGAAGTATTCCTGCTTCCACTCGGGCGTAGGGATACGACCCGAGGTTTCGCCGTTAAGGTCGATACCGGTGGTTTGGTCCAAACGGTAGCGCTTCAGGAAATCCTGCAGCAACGTTGCCGATTTGCCCTTGTTCGCAGCGGCGTCCCAAAACTTGTAGCCGATGTCGTAATACACGGTGTCGCATGAGTTCACGATGCCGCCGCGGAAATCGAGCGTGCCATGGCCCTGCTTCTTCCAGCACTTCTGCACATCGCCCGAACCGAAACCGTCCCAACTGCCGGTGCAATCCCAGGTCTCGGTTGCCGTGGCCATACCGTTTTCAAGCGCCGCCAAGCCGGTGAACGTCTTGTACGTGGAAGCGGCGGGGTAAGTGCCCTGGATGGCGCGGTTGAGCAGCGGGCTGAACGCGGCCGAGGATTGCAGCAGGTCGAGCTCGTCTTGCGTGATGCCGCCCACGAAGGTGGAAGGCGTGAACGTGGGATAGCTGGAAAGCGCCACGATGCTGCCGTCGGTGACGTCCATGACCACCACGGCGCCGCCCGTGCCCTTGCCCGAGCCGATGGCGCCGCCATCGGGGCAGATCATATCGGCAAGCGCCTTGTCGGCCACGTACTGCACGTGCGACTTCAGGGTGGTATGCACGTCCGAGCCCTTAACGGGCTGCGTTTCGCTGACCACTTCCACCACGTTGCCCTGCGCGTCCGCCATGACCTTGCGCTCGCCATGGTCGCCGGCAAGCAGGTTGTCATACATCTGCTCGATGCCGCTGCGGCCCACCGAGTCGCCCAGCTCAAGGTCGCGGCCTTCGGCCACGCTTGCGATATCGTCGCTGGTCACGCTGCCGGTATAACCCACCGCATGCGCCGCAAGGGCGCCATGGGGATAATCGCGGACCGTGCGGGTTTGCACGGTGATGCCCGGGAACGCATCGGCATGCTCGGCGATGAAGGCGACGTTGCGCATGCTGGCGTCGCTTGCCACCACGCGCTGGCTTTGCGCGCCGCTCGTTGCGTCGGCGATGCGCTTGCGCACGATGCCGGTCGGAACGCCCAGCACCGTGGACAGACGGGCGACCACATCATGGTCGTTGGCGACGTCGGGTTCGGCGAGCACCGTAAGGGACGTGCGGTTCTTCACGATGACGTTGCCGTCGGCATCCAGAATATAGCCGCGCGGCGCAGGAGTGTACACCGTAGTGTATTGATTGTCCTCGGACTCCTTTTTGAATGATTCGCCGGCAAGCACCTGCATGCTCCACAACTTCGTGGCAAGCGTGCCGAAGATCAGACCCGCCACAACGCCCATGGCGGTGAAGCGGCTTTTCAGGTTGTCGCCGGGGTTGGCAACCGGCTGAGCGGGCGTTCCGCCGCGGGCGACGCCGCCTGCCGGCACACGATGCGAATCGGGAAGCGAGCTGCTCACGCCCACCGATTGGATGGAGCGAACGTCGCGCTTGACGCTGACGTTCTCGGTCTTCCGGCTGCGAAGCACCGCGTAGACCGCCACCAGGATGGCAGCGACCACCAATAGGGCCACGAAGCCGGCTACGATAGCTGCGAACATGCGCGCCCCCTATCGCAGTTTCGGCGTGCGCAGACCGCGGTCCTGGGCGCCGCCGGCAAGCAGCCGCGCCATGACGAAGTAGACCACCAGGCCCACGGCGCAGTCGTACAGCGCGCACGGAAGGGCGCGAGTGAACAGCGCCTCCACAGGGTTGGCGGCAAGCCCGCATGCCATAAGCAGCATGCCGTAGCAAAGCTCGGCCAGAAGCGCACAGGCCGTGAAGATGGCCAGCGGCATGAACAGCGTGTCGTTATCCACCAGCGAAAACACGCGGGAAGCCAAGAAGCACACAATGACCAGCAGAAGCGCCATGCCGCCCACCGGGCCCGTGCCCGTAAGGTCGTATAGAAGGCCCATGACAAACGGCAGCACCGGGCCCGCCTCCGTGGGGATGACGATGGCCACGACCAGCGCATAGGCCAGCAGGAAGTTCGGCTGCGCCGAGAACAACGCCACAGCCGGGGCCAGCGCGATTTGAAGCACAAACGCCACGATAGCGCCCACCACCAGCACCAGGTTGTTCTTCTCGCCCATGGCTAGCGCCCCCCTTCATTGGACGAATTGCCGTTGCCGGAGTTATTGGAACTGCTCGAGCTCGACGAGGAGCTGCTCGAACTTTCCGTGTTGGATCCGCTGGAGCTATTGGAGCCGCTTGTGGAAGTCGAGCTGCCGGAGGCTGTGGAACCCGAATCGTCGTCATCGGATGCGCCCACGCTGGAAACCACCAGCACATCCTCGAGCGTGTCGATGGAATCGTTCGGGGAAACCACGATGCGTCGGCTGGTATCGCCTTGCTGGGCGTCCACCTTCACCACCGTGCCGATGATAAGGCCGCGCGCGTAGCTTCCGCCCAGACCCGAGGTGACGATGACATCGCCGACGTTGACCTCGGCATCGGCATCCAGGTCCTCAAGATACAGAAGGCCGATCAGGCTACCGCGCAGGATGCCCTCGGCGCGGCTGGACTGAACCATGGCCGCGGCGCCGGATTGCGGGTCGGTGAGCAAGCGCACCGTCGCGGTGCTTCCGCTGGCCGACACCACCTGGCCCACCACGCCGGAGGTCCCGATAACCGTTTGACCGGTCGAGATGCCCTCGTTCGTGCCCTTGTTGATGATGACCGTCTGGCTCCACGCCTCGGAGCTTCGGCCGATGACGCGCGCGCCCGTGCCCTCGATCTGGTAGTTGTCCTTCAGATCGAGCAGCTTCTGCAGGCGCTGCGCTTCCTGCTTATATTCTTCCATCTGGGCATACTGCTGCTCAAGCTGGCTGTTGTACTCGCGCAAGCCCGTCAAGGTGTTCTGGTCGGCCGTGATGTTCTCCATGGTGTCGCCCACCGTGGAGGTTGCGGCCTCCACCGAGCCGCCCACGATGCGCAGCGGGCTGACGGCGCCCGACACCGCCGACTGCAGCGTGTGCAGCGGACCGGCCGAGCCCTCGCGACCATAAGCCGTAATCATGATGATGCTGGCCGCAATCAAGCCTATAAGCAGCGCTCGGCGCATAAGCGCCGAGCTTTGTTGTTGAAAATTAAGAGCCATAACGTTGAGGCTGTCCTATTTCGATCGCATGAGCGTCTGCTTGAGCGCCTGCGGGGTTTCGAGAACCTTCAGGCAGCCCATGACCACGTTCGTCAAAGCCGTCTCGCTCACCCACACGGGAATCTCCAGCTTATCGGTAAGGTAGCGGTCCAAGCCGGAAAGCAGGCCGCCGCCGCCGGTGAGCAGGATGCCGTTCTGGATGATGTCCGACGCCAGGTCGGGGTTGGTCTTCTTGAACGTCTCCTTGATATGCACCACCATCTCCTCGCACGGGGCGATGAGCGCCTGGCGCACATCCTCGGACTGGATGGTGACTTCCTTGGGCTGCTCGGTGATGACGTCCTGGCCGGAGATGATCATGTCGCGCTCGCGGCCGTCCTCGAACGGAAGGATGGAGCCGATTTTGATCTTGATGATCTCGGCGGTGCGCTCGCCGATCTTGATGCCCAGAAGGTCGCGCAGGTGCATGGCGATGGCCTCGTCCATGCGGTTGCCGGCCAAGCGCAGGCTGGAGGACGTGACGATGCCGCCCAGGGAGATAACGGCCACCTCGGTGGTACCGCCGCCGATATCGACGACCATGGAGCCGGTAGGCTCGGTGACGGGCAGGTCGGCGCCCATGGCAGCGGCCATAGGCTCCTCGATCAGGTACGCCTGGCGGGCGCCCGCCTGCACGGCGGCCTCGAACACGGCGCGCTTCTCAACGGAGGTGGCGCCGCAAGGGATGCAGATGACGATGCGGGGCTTGGCCTGCCACGGGTACTTGCGCGGCGCGGCCTTGTTGATGAACGCGCTGATCATAGCCTCGGTTACGTCGTAATCGGCCACCACGCCGTCATGCAGCGGGTGCTCGGCCGAGAACGCGTCGGGCGTATGGTTGATCATGTTCTTCGCCTCGTGGCCGACGGCCAGGACGCGATGGGTGCTTTTCTCGATTGCGACGACGGAAGGCTCGTTGACGACGATGCCTTCGCCGGGAATGGCGACCAGGGTATTCGCGGTGCCGAGGTCGATGGCCATGTCGCACGACATCTGGCCAGTAAGACCCGAGAAGAAATCCAAGAATGACATGTAGGCAAACCCCTTGTGCTACGTTTCTAGTGAAACCAGATTCTAGCACAGGCGATTTCACCCGGTTTCCCTGCGCATGGAAATCCATCAGGGGTACGCATTAGGGATGGCGAAGGGAGCCTGGCGTCATACCGAGGTCAACATGCACAGCGTCGACTCTCCGTCACGCCCATAGGGTAGTGTCGGCAATGTTGGTGTAAGCCGTTCTCGCTAGGCGCTGCCGAGGGCAGCGCGAGCGGACGGCGAATCGGA
>NZ_CAKUAT010000028.1 GCF_934636665.1 uncultured Senegalimassilia sp. | reverse complement strand
GCTCTCGTCGGGCCGTCGGGCGGAGGCAAGTCGACGCTCGCGTCGCTCGTCCCGCGCTTTTGGGACGCAGATGAGGGCGTCGTTCTCGTGGGCGGGGCGGATGTGCGACGAATTCCTGCCGAGGAACTGATGGGTGCCGTTTCTTTCGTGTTCCAAGACGATCGACTGTTCAAGCTAAGCTTGGCTGATAACGTGCGTGCGGGCCGCCCCAATGCAAGCGATGCTGAGGTGCTCGCGGCTCTTCATGCGGCCCAGTGCGATGACATCATTGCCAAGTTTCCCGATGGCGTGAACACCGTGGTAGGAAAAGCTGGCGTGTATCTTTCCGGGGGAGAGCGTCAGCGCATCGCGCTTGCGCGTGCCATTCTGAAGGGAGCCCCAATTGTGGTTCTCGACGAGGCGACGGCGTTTGCCGACCCCGAAAATGAGGCACTGATCCAGGCCGCTCTTGCAACGCTTTGCGCAGACAAGACGGTGCTTATGATCGCACACCGTCTGTCAACCGTCGTGAATGCGGATCGCATTTTCGTCATCGACCGTGGTTCTGTCGCGGAACAGGGTACCCATGAAGAACTCGTCGCGCAAGGCGGACTGTATGCGCGCATGTGGCGAGACTACCGAACGAGCGCGACGTGGAGGATTGAAGGGGGTGACGGCCATGTGGCGTAGGATTCAAGATGCTTTTGCCTTGACCGATCAAGGCATGAAGGATTTTATACGCGGTGCTGGGTTCTGTGCGTTGGCGAACCTGATGCTGATGCTGCCCATCGTGGTGCTGTACTTCGTCGCAAGCGATTTCATAAGGTACTTGGACAACCCTTCAGTTGGCCTGCCAAGCATGGCGCTCTACGCAGCGGGCATTGTGGCGGCACTTGTTGTGATGTTCGTCACACAGATGTGGGAATATCGCGCGACGTACACGGTGGTCTACCAAGAAAGCGCCCGCAAGCGTATCGCCATCGCGGAGCGTTTGCGCCTGCTTCCGCTCTCGTTTTTCGGAAGGCGCGATTTGTCCGATTTGACGAGCGTTATCATGAAGGACTGTTCCGATCAGGAGCGCCTGTTCTCGCACACTATGCCGCAGATTTTCGGCATGGGCGCTTCGACGCTGGTATTCGCCGCTATGATGTTCGCGTTCGACTGGAGGTTGGCGGCATCTGCCCTCTGGCCCATTCCCGTGGCGCTCGCGGCGTTGCTTCTGACTGCGCACATCCAGAAGTCACATACCGCGAAGAAGAATGCGGCGTCCCTTTCGTTTGCCGATGGTCTGCAGGAATACCTTGAATGCCATCGTGAGATACGCTCTCTCAACAAGGTGGGCGCATTCCAGGATGAGCTTGATTGCCGCATCGATCGTTTCGAGAGAGAGAAGATCGATGCCGAGTTGGCTATGGGCGTGGCGGTATGCTCTGCCCAAGGCTTTCTGCGTCTGGGAATCGCATCCGTCATCGTGGTGGGGACGATGCTGCTCGTGACGGGGCAAGTCGACTTCCTCGTGTTCTTTGTATACCTGTTGGCGGTGACGAGGGTCTACGATCCCATCAACGTTGTTTTGCAGGCTGTAGCCGAGTTGATGGACATGAGCTTGAGCCTGAAGCGCATGCGTGCCATCGAGAACGAGCCGGTCCAGACGGGTAGCACCTCGTTTGAGCCTCAAGGCTATGACGTGGTCTTCGAAGACGTGGGCTTCGCATACGCCGACGGCGAGGATGTTTTGGACGGCGTATCGTTCAAGGCGCGAGAAGGGCAGGTGACAGCGCTTGTGGGCGCGTCTGGTTCGGGGAAGAGTACAGCTGTCAAGCTTGCTTCGCGTTTTTGGGACGTAAGCTCTGGCGCGGTCTTCGTGGGAGGCGTCGACGTCTCTACTGTCGATCCGGAAACGCTGCTTTCTGCATTCTCCGAGGTGTTCCAGGACGTGGTGCTCTTTGACGATACCGTGCGTGAGAACATTCGCCTCGGGAAGAAGGATGCTACGAACGAGGAGGTTCTTGCTGCGGCGAGGGCGGCGCGCTGCGACGAGTTCGTGGAGCGTTTGCCCAACGGCTACGACACCATGATCGGGGAAAACGGCAGCAGGCTTTCCGGTGGTGAACGCCAGCGTATCTCGATTGCGCGTGCCCTGCTGAAAGACGCTCCGATCGTGCTGCTCGATGAAGCAACGGCCTCACTCGACGTGGAAAACGAGACATACGTGCAAGCTGCTCTTTCTGAATTGCTTCAAGGCAAGACGGTACTCGTTATCGCACATCGTATGCGCACGGTTGACAATGCCGACAAGATTGTGGTGCTCGAAGGTGGTTGTGTGGTGGAGCAGGGAAGCCCGGCAGAGCTGCGCGAGAAGCCCGATGGTAGATACCGCCGCATGTTGGAGCTGCAGCGCGAAAGCGAAGCGTGGGTGCTTTAACGCAAAGGCGATGCCAGGCGGGGCAGACGAGTGTGTACCGAAGCCCCGCCTGGCATATCTGCGAACCAGTGGTACAGAGGAAGTTTTGCTAGCGATATGTTTTGCTTCTTGAAACCACGGGAGCCGACCGTACGTGAACTGCGCCCCAAAAGTGCAGTGAACCCCTATAGTTGGACAGACAATGTTCTGCTTCTCCTATAGGGGTCTTCTGCGTTAGGGGGTTGATTTGCTGAGCAAGGATTACTCCGCTGAGTTTAAGCAGCGCTTTGCGGACAGGTACGCCGATGGCGCGACCATCACCATGCTGCAACACGAGTTTGGTCTTACGAAGTCAACCGTGAAGCTTTGGAGGGAGAGGATCGACCAAGGCGGCGTCGGGGCTATAGACAGGCCGAGAAAGAACAACCGCTACCCCCAGGAGTTCAAGCTTCGCGTCGTAGAAGCCTATCTCCGTGGCGAGGGCGACTACAAAGCCCTCGCCCTCGAGCATGGCGTGCGCAACAGCGCGCAGATACGAGACTGGGTGAAGCGGTACCGAGAGGGAGGCGAGGACGCCCTCGTCGTCCATCCATCGGGGCGAAGGAGGAAGGAGCCCGCGAGCGAGGAGACCCTCGAGCAGCGGTGCGCCCGCCTCGAGATGGAGGTGGAGATCTTAAAACGAATGGCCGCCTCGGCGACGGACCTCTCGGCAACAGGCGGAAGCACGAGATAGTGAAGTCGCTGAGGCGGGAATACCCACTCTCCACGCTCCTGAAGCTCATGGGGATGTCGCGCTCCACCTACTATTACCACGAGGCGAACCCTCCCTCCGACAGGCAGGCAGTCGAGCGGCCGGTCATAGTGGAGATATGCGAGAAATCTCAGTTCAGGTATGGATACCGACGCGTTGCCACTGCGTTGCGCAAAGCGGCCGGCATCCGTATCGCCGACAAGACGGTGCTCAAGGTCATGCGCGAGGAGGGGCTGCTGTGCCGGACCCGCAGACGCAGGAAGTACCGATCTTACATGGGCCAGGTCGGCAAGTCCTCCCCGAACCTGCTGGCCCGCGACTTCAAGGCGGAGGGCCCGATGACCAAGCTGGTGGCCGATGTCACCGAATTCAAGGTGGGCGGCACGAAGCTCTACCTTTCGCCCGTGGTGGACCTTTACAACGACGAGGTCGTCGCCTACTCGATATCCAGGTCCCCGAACATGAAGATGGTCCTCGAGATGTTGGCGGGCCTCGAGGGCAGGCTCGATGGCGAAGGCGCCCCGTTGCTGCATTCGGACATGGGCTGGCAGTACCAGATGCCCGCCTACAGACTCGCGCTTGAGCGGATGGGGATCGTCCAGTCCATGTCCCGCAAAGGAAACTGCCTCGACAATGCGAAGGCTGAAAACTTCTTCTCGATGGTCAAGACCGAGCTCTACTACGATTGGGAGGGAGACGATCCCGACGTTTTCGAAAGGGATTTGGGAAAGTACATCGACTGGTACAACAACGTGCGCATCAAGAAACGCCTAGACGGAAGCAGCCCAGTCGAGTACAGACTCGGCCGGGCTGCCTGATTCACTTCTTTTGATGTTCAGGAAACGGGGTCCTTTGCAAAACTTGGACGGCCTAAATAAGAACAACGCCGCAAGGGACTGATTCCGGAACTCCTCCGGGGTCAGTCCCTTCAGTTTGACCTGCCGTCTCTGCGTGTTCCAGCAGGTCACGTAGGCGTTCAGGTCAGCCTTGAACGACTCGAAGTCGGGCCACTTCCTGCCCCCTGAAGAACTCGCCCTTCAAATGCCCGAAAACCTGCTCGGTCGCGCCGTTGCCGATGCAGTTCCCCTTGCGGGACATGCTCTGCACTATGCCGGCGGTTTCCCGCGTGCGTGCGGCTCAGTGGGCGCCCCCGGCGGCTCTCGCTGTTTCGAGCACGAGGTTGCGGGCCGCGTCGTCGGGGCCGATGACGGCTGCCTTGCCCCAGCGCGGTTCGAAGCGTTTGCGCGCCTCGTCGAGCAGCGTCTCACGCACCACGGCTATGGCATGGGGAAACTGCGGCGTGGGGCCGGCGTCGAGGATGGCCAGCGCGTTGGTCAGGCCGCAGCTGCGCAGAAGCTCGAGGCGGCCCAGCTCGTCCACCACGAGCATCGCGTGCGGGGCGAGCCGGGTTTCGTTGGCGGCTGGTGCGGCAGCGAGCACGTTGCCCTCTGCTTTTGCGGCTGTGGCCGCGACTGTGGGTTCATCGCTGTTGATTTGTGCGAGCGGGGATATTTTGGCGGCGGTTTCTGCGGCTACGGGCGGGCAAACGCCGTTGTCGAGCGGTGCGGCTGCAGGGGTGTCGACCTCGGCCTGCGCGGTCGTGGGGTCATATGCGCCGCTGTCGGCAGGTGCGATGCTTGCCTGTTTCGCCAGTTCGGCGAAGTGGGCGTTGACCTGCGCTATTGCGGTGTCGGAGATGGCCCAGCCCAGCTTCGCCGCCTTCGCTTGCTTCCCTTCCGTGAACGCTTTGCTCTTGGCGGCCAGGTCGCGGCGGCGTGCGAACTCGATGCGCTTGCCCTGCGGCAGCAGCACGTTGTCGATGCCCAGCTTCTCGAAGCGCCCGGCCCCGTCGAAGCTGTGCTTGCCGCCGGGCTGGCCTTCGGGCCGCGGCACCCATTGCCCGGGCGCCACCACGCCTGCCACGCACGTGCCTGCTGCTTGCAGGCTGGTGCACAGGTCCTCCAGCCATCTGGTTTTGCCGATCTGCACGTCGCCGGTGAGTAGAAACAGCACGCTGACCCCTTCTTTCGTCCTATGATGCGTTACATTATAGGCAAGCGGCGATAATACTGATATAAGAATAGCCGTAAGCTGGCATTTTCGATGTCGTTAAGGAAGGGGCGTTATGGCGGCGCAACAGAATCAGGCGGGTTTGCGGGCGACGGCGATCGCGTTTCCGGGTACGGAAGCGTCGGGGACCGCGTGGGACCTGTACAACCAGATGATCGCGGGCATTCCCGAGGGCGTGCTGGTGCGCGATTACTGCCTTGGGCTGAACTGGTCTTACGTCGAGGCGGATTGCGGTATGGGCGTGGCGTTCACTGTGCGCGGAGGTGGGAAGCGCACGTATAAGATGGATTTGCGCGGCATGGAGCTGCGCCAGGTAGCCGAGCTGTCGAAGTCCTGGTGCTTCCAAGAGGCCACGTTGGGCATTGCGGCGCTGAACGCGTGGTATTCGCGTCGCGAGCTGCTCGCCCCGTTGGGCTGCGAGTTCGCCGACCCCTCCGAGCACCACGGCGAGGACGAGCGCGGAGGCAACGGGCAGAAGGACGCGTTTTGCGCGTACAAGCCGCAAATCGCCGAAAAGGGCGACGCGAATGTTGTGGTGGTGGGGCATTTTCCGAATGTGGCCGATATCGCCGAGTATGCAAACCTCACTGTTTTGGAACGGAACTGCCGCGATGGCCTGGACACGCCCGACCCGGGGTGCGAGTACGTGATGCCGCAGGCGGATTACGCGTTCATCACCGGCGTGACGCTGATCAACAAGACCGCGCCGCGCCTGCTCGATCTGGCGCGGCGCGCCACCACGGTGATGGTGGGCCCGAGCGTGGTCATGACGCCGGCGCTCTTCGAACGCGGCGTGCACGAGCTTGCGGGTTCGGTCGTGAACGACCCTGAGCGTGCAAAGTTCGCGGTGGCAAACGGCGGCGGCCGGCTGTTCGGCCAGGCGCTGGTCATGGCTAGCCTGAAGGCGAAATAGCGGGTTGGCATTTCCCCTGATAAACGCTGCGATATCAAGATAAGCGAACGTCTGTATTGACAGTACAGACGTTCGCTTTTATAATAATCGCAATGAGCCAGTGCGAATGCTCGGCGGTCTGCCGTGCCCAAGCTGGCGAAGGGTCCCGCCTTCGCCCATACCACGTTCGCAAGATCCTCTTCACCACGGGAAGGCGGCACATGCCGCTTGGGAAGGGGACGGAGTATGCCCGAGCTCAGCAGGTTTTACGGGATCGTCGTGCGAATGTATTTCGACGACGATCAGCAACACTCATTGCCTCATGTCCATGCGTACTACGGTAATATGGATGCTTCGTATTCGTTGCAGGGAAAACGGCTTGGCGGTAAGATTCCGCCAAAGCAGGAGAAGCTGCTTCTGGCTTGGATGGCCCTTCACGAGCAAGAATTGCATGAAAACTGGTATCTGGCCAATAGCACCGGCGAATGCTATCGCATTTCGCCTTTGAGATAGGGGATGCGCCATGAAATGGGTTTGCGGTTTAAAGATCCTGTCTGTCGAACCTACCGAAAAGGGTACCCTTGTCATGAAGTGGTCCGATGGCACGACACGCGTATTCGATCCTATGCCGCGATTGCAGGGCGATTTCATGGGTAGGCTGAGGGACTCCGGGTATTTTAAGAAGGTTCGCATCACCGAATTCGGCGATGCGGTTGAATGGCCCGGTGGCCAGGATTTCGCGCCTGAGTCGCTTTATGAGAACTCGGTGCTGTTAAGCGCTGCCGAATAGAGGGTCTCCTTCGGAACGTGGTTCCGCTTCGCGGGGGCGTGCGCTTGTGCAATCGCGATACAATTTACCTTGGACACACGAGCGGTTGCTTGCTGCTATGGCAAGTTGAGCGCATTAGATTCTGCATGCTTTGTAAAGGAACTGCCCTATGGCTGATATTCATACGTTCGAAGGCGAGGACATCGTCGAAACGCTGGCTGCGCAAGCCGAAGGCCATGAGCCTGGCGAGCTGGGTGCGCTGGCGTACCATCTATACGATACGAACCCGGAGCTCACCGAGGAAGAGGCATTCGAAGCGTTCACCAACTGGGTTGCCGACCGCGGCATCGAGCTGTGGCCCCACCAGGAGGAGGCGCTCATGTCGCTTATGGTTGGCGACCATGTCATCTTGGGCACGCCTACGGGCAGCGGCAAAAGCTTGGTCGCGCTGGGCATGCACTTCATGGCCATGTGCTTCGGGGAGACTTCGTACTACACGGCGCCCATCAAGGCGTTGGTTAGCGAGAAGTTCTTCAACTTGGTTGAGCTCCTCGGCCGCGACAACGTTGGCATGATCACGGGTGATGTGCATATCAACACCGAGGCGCCCGTCATCTGCTGTACCGAGGAGATCTTGGCGAACCAGGCGCTGCGCGAAGGGCCGGATGCCCTCATCCATAGCGTCGCCATGGATGAGTTTCACTTCTTCAGCGATACCGATCGCGGTTGGGCGTGGCAGGTGCCGTTGCTCACGCTGCCGAAAACGCAGTTTTTGCTCATGAGCGCCACGTTGGGCGACGTCACGCAAATCGCCGATCTGCTGCGTCGCCAAACCACGCGCGATGTCTCTAACGTCACCGACGCCCCGCGTCCGGTGCCGCTCTCCTACGAATATGCGCTCACCCCGCTCGAGGGAACAGTTGAGCTTGCTCTGCGCAAGGACGAGGGCCCGCTGTACGTCGTGCATTTCTCGCAGGATGCGGCGCTTACCAGCGCGCAGAACCTGGCAAGCTACGGAGTGGCAACCAAGGAGCAGCGCGAGGCGGTCAAGGAGGCTATGAAGGGCGCGCAGTTCTCCACGGCGTTCGGCAAAACGCTGAAGCGTCTGTTGGGTTGCGGCGTGGGCGTGCATCACGCCGGCATGCTGCCGCGTTATCGCTTGCTGGTGGAAAAGCTTGCGCAACAGGGTCTGCTGCCCGTCATCTGCGGTACCGACACGCTGGGCGTGGGCATCAACGTGCCCATCCATACCGTGGTGCTCACACAGCTCACCAAGTTCGACGGTCGCAAGATGCGCCGTTTGCGCAGTCGTGAGTTCCATCAGATCGCCGGCCGTGCGGGCCGCTCGGGTTTCGACACCGAGGGTGTGGTCATAGCCGAGGCCCCCGAGCACGAGATCGAAAACCACAAGGCCGAGGTGAAGGCCGCCGGCGACCCGAAGAAGCTCAAGAAGATCAAGAAGAAGCGTCCGCCCGAGAACTTCGTGAACTGGAACGAGGACACGTTCAACAAGCTCATCGAGTCGGTTCCCGAGCAGTTGACACCGCGTATGCGCATCACGCATTCCATGGTGTTGGCCGAAGTGGAGCAGGGTGGCAACGCCCGCGCCCGCGTCGACCAGCTTATCGAGGATTCGCTGCAGCCGGCGGAGGAGAAGGTGAAGCTCCACGTGCGCGCCGCCGAGGTGTTGCAGACGCTCATCGATGCCGACGTGGTGGTGCACGAGGTGGACGAGAACGGCGAGGACGTGTACTCGGTCACCATGGATCTGCCGGAGGATTTCGCGCTCGATCAGCCGTTATCGCCGTTTTTGCTGGCGGCGCTGGAGCTCCTCGACCCCGAAAGCCCCGAGTACGCGTTCGATTTGGTATCTATGGTCGAGGCAACCCTGGAAGATCCGCGACAGGTGCTGCGTGCGCAGGAGCGCAAGGCGCGCGATGCCGCCATGGCGGAGATGAAGATGGACGGCGTGGACTATGACGAGCGCCTGGAGCGCATCGCCGACGTCACGTATCCCAAGCCGCTGGAAGATCTGCTGGACGCGGCGTTCTCGAAGTATTGCGATGCGGTGCCGTGGGCGCGCGATTACTATCTGCGGCCGAAATCGGTGCTCCGAGACATGCTGGAAAGCGCGGCGGACTTCAAGGGGTACATTCAGAAGCTCGGCATCATGCGTTACGAGGGCATCTTGCTGCGCTACCTGTCCGAGGCGTTCCGCGGCCTCGACCGTACCATCCCCGAGGATAAGCGCACTGAGCAGCTGAAGGACATCATCGCCTGGCTGGGTTTGATCGTGCGCAGCGTCGACAGCAGCTTGGTCGACGAGTGGGAGAACGCCGGTGCGGTGTTGGACGCGGCCCCGCCCGATGCCTCCGGTGCCGAAGCGGTTGTGCGCGACCGACGCGGGCTTACTGTGCTTGTGCGCAACGCCCTGTTCAATCGTGTCCGCATGGCGGCTCATCGCGATACGGCGGGGCTTGGCGAGGCCGATGGCGATTGGGGCTTCGGCGAGCGTGCCTGGATGCAGGCTTTGGACGAGTACTACGAAGAGCATGAAGAAGTCCTGCTGGACGCCGATGCGCGCTCGAAGGCTTATCTCGTGTTCGATGAGGCGGACGAGGAGGAGCTGCACGTGTGGCACGTGCGCCAGATTTTCCACGACGAGGCGGGGGATAACGACTTCGCCATCGTGGCGGACGTGGACCTGGATGCCACGCAGGAAGGCGACGGCGTGGTGTTCGCAAACTACTGCGTGGGCTTTGCCGACGAACTGCTCGACGAGTTCTAGCCGGTTCGCTGACTGTGCGCTTGCCGTTGCCTCTGTCGCTGTGCGTGCGGGGGAGCGGCGGGTTTCGAGCGCTCGTCGGCGGCGATTTGCCGCTGCCAGATCTGCTAAGCGCCGGTAGCAACGAATTGGTACCGTTTGCGTGGCAAATCGATGCGGCTTCCTAGAGGCGTGCTAGGCTTATGGCGCGGGGCCCCAATCCGGTCTCGCGCCATAAGAAACCTAAAACATACGCGCGGATCGGAGGTCGGGTATGACTATCAAGAACGTTGTCGTTGCCGGTGGTGGAGTGCTGGGAAGCCAGATCGCATATCAGGCGGCATACAAGGGCTTTAACGTTACGGTGTGGTTGCGAAGCGAAGGGTCCGTCGAGCGCGCGAAGCCGAAGTTCGAGCAGCTGCGTCAAACCTATCTGGCAACGCTCGAGGCGATGAAGAGCGACCCTGCGGCGTATTGCCGCGGTCTGGCCGACACGCCCGAGCTTTCCGTTGACGAAATCGAGCAGCTCAAGCAGCGCGCGCAGCAGGCGTTCGAGGGCATCGTCTTCACCACCAGCTATGAGGATGCGGCGAAGGATGCCGATCTGGTAATCGAGGCAATCGCGGAGGATCCCAAGCAAAAGGACGCGTTCTACGCGGAGCTGGCAAAGTACCTGCCGGAAAGCACCATCCTTGTCACCAACTCCTCCACGTTGTTGCCTAGCCAGATTGCGGCATCCACGGGTCGCCCCGAGAAGTTTCTGGCATTACATTTCGCCAATCGCATCTGGCGCAACAACACCGCCGAGGTCATGGGGCATCCCGGAACCGATCAGGCTGCTTACGATGAGGTTGTCCGTTTTGCCGCCGACTTGGGTATGGTTCCGTTGCAGCTGCACAAGGAGCAGCCCGGATATATCTTGAACAGCATGCTCGTGCCGTTCCTGAACGCCGCTGAGGCGCTGTACGCAACCGGCGTTGCCGATCCGGAGACCATCGATAAAACGTGGATGCTGGGCACGGGCGCGCCCTTGGGCCCGTTCCGCATCCTGGATATCGTGGGCCTTACCACGGCGTATAACATCGTGGTGCTCGACCCACGCACGAAAGACCCTGATTCCGTTCCCGCGAAGATCGCCGCAGCTCTTAAGGAGCGCATTGATGCTGGTAAAACGGGCGTTGACGCGGGCGAAGGGTTCTATCGCTACAACTAGGCTTCTGAGACTTGCGCGAGGTCGTCTTCAGCTACAGCTAAGCTTGTGAGGCAGCTTCTTTACGAGGCTGTCTCCTGCAACAACTAGGCTTGTGGGACCGTTCTTTATGAGTTCGTTTCCCGCTACGACTAGGCTTGCGATGCTCGTCTCTTTGCGAGCTTGTTTCCCACTGCAACTAGACCCGTGAGGCCGCTTCTCTATGAGGTCGTCTTTCGCTGCAACCAGGCTTGTGGGGCGTCTCCCGTATAGGGGGTTTCCTTCCGGCATTCATGGGGACTCGAGAAAAATCGGCGAACTTTTCTCGAGTCCCTTATATGGGACAGCAAAAACTTCAAGACGGCGTACCATGCGAAGCATCAACTAAGAAATGCGCAGGTAAGGAGCCTGAAATGTTCGCCAAGAAGCACACGTCCATGTTCGGAGCATTTGCAATCGATTCGAAAGCGTCCCGTGGCCGCCATGCGCGTGTGGAGGGGCGTGTGCAGTCCGCACGCCGCGCATTCGGGAGTTCGGCCGGGCGGGTTCAGCCCTTTGCGGGCCACCGCGCCCCACAGCCCGCACGTTGCGCAATCGAGGGGCAGGCGGAGCAGGTTCGATCGTTTGCAGACCAGCGCGCCTCGCAGCCCATCTGCTTTGATGAAGGCGAGTTTCTGATTGATGGGTACGGTGCATACGCGCCGTACGATCAGGCAACCGAGCGGTATGCCGCTGAGGATCTTCTACTGGGCGAGGACTCGGACGAAGCGGTAGACGATGAGCCGTCGTACGAGAAGGCTTCCTCCTCGCAACTCGAGGACATGTTCCAGGAGTTCTTCCGCATGGGCGCTGCCGTTGCCATAGGCGAGCTGTACGACGAGGGCATGCTGGGCGACAAGAACGCCGTGGCGTATGATGTGCGCGATTATTTGGAAAGCTTCGGCATCGCCAGCTTCGACGAGGTTTGCAAGTTGGGCATAACCGGTCCGTACCTTGAGGACTTCAAGCGGATTTTCGCCGAAAACGCCAGTTTCCCGCCAGCAGCATAGGGTTGCCTGTGTGACCATCACTCACTCACTCACTCACTCACTCACTCACTCACTCACTCACTCACTCACTCACTCACTCACTCACTCACTCACT
>NZ_CAKUAT010000027.1 GCF_934636665.1 uncultured Senegalimassilia sp. | reverse complement strand
GCACTACGGTCAACGCCAACACCCCGTACTTCACGTATCTCAACGGCTTGAGTTTGCCCGTTGACAGCTTTTTGCCCGGGATCTTGTGCAGCAGTTCCTGCAGCCAGCCGAACGGGCACAAAAATCCGCACACGAAACGTCCCAGCAGCACGCCCGTCAAAATCAAAAACCCGGTTACGTAATACGAGAAGCTGAACTTCGACGAGCCGACCACCGCTTGAAAGGCGCCGATAGGGCAAGCATCCGCAGCGGCTGGACAGGAATAGCAGTTCAAACCAGGTACGCACACCGCTTTCGAACCGCCCTGATGAATACCGCCCTTGATAAGGTTCGGCAGGTGGATATTCGAAAGCAATGCGGCACCCGCCTGGACAAACCCGCGGAAACGGCTTAAAAGCCACGACGCATGGAAGTTTCCCTTACCCAATCCCAACACACTCCAAACACAGCCTGATAGCCTTGCTGAGCACGATGTCGGCCTCACCCCGAAGGGCGCCGACGCCCGCCATGGCCGCCCCGACGATCAGCAAGATCGCCTGGAATACCGCCTTCCTTGCTTTGAACAATCTGACGCTCCTTTCGTTCTTAGACATATGTAATCATGTCTGCTATAAAATCCGCGTTAAGGAACAACACGTATGAGCCGGAGGCCCGATATGCGTATTTTGGTTGTCGAGGATGAAAAGGCGCTGTGCGACGCAATCGCCCGCAGCCTTCGCCATCTTGCCTATAGCGTCGATTGCTGCCATGATGGGCAAACGGCTATCGACCTGCTCGCCATCGAAACCTTCGACCTGGTCGTGCTCGACCTGAACCTTCCCGGCGCGGACGGCATGACGGTGCTTGAAACGCTTCGGGAAACCGACCATGATACGAAGGTGCTGATCTTATCGGCGCGAAGCGACATCTCCGATAAAGTAAGCGGCTTGGACGCGGGAGCCAACGATTACCTGACAAAACCGTTTCACCTAGAAGAGCTCGCAGCCAGGATACGAAGCCTGACCCGCAGGCGATTTGTTCAAGACAGCACCGTGCTGACCTGCGGAACCCTTTCTTTTGACACAAGCTCTCGTAAGGCTTGCGCAAACAATCGATCCCTTTCCCTGACTCGAAAGGAAACGGGCATATTGGAGTACCTGATGCTCAACCAAGGGCGACCGGTTAGCCAAGAGGAGCTCCTCGAGCACGTGTGGGACTGCAGCGCGAACAGCTTCAGCAATTCAGCCAGGGTCCATATGTCGGCGCTTAGGAAGAAACTGCGCGAAGCGCTCGGGCACGACCCTATCAGCAACCGCATAGGGCAAGGCTACGTGATGGAGGAACGCGAATGAAGGACCTTTCACTGCAATGGCGCATCACGTTGATGACGGCCGCCCTCGTCTGCGCGGCCTGCCTATCGATGAACTTCCTTGTCGGCTATTCCGGAATGCAATATATGGATGAGATCGGTAGCGAGGTATCGGCTTATAGCAACGTGAACGAGGATGTTCCCAAGTCATTCGACCCAGGAAGCGAGGACGTCGGCAACGAGCTGACGATCGTAGTGAGCGACGCGCAAAAGTCGTTCGGCGCTACAAGCTGGTGCATTACCGCTGCGGTGACGCTTATCGGAGGCGTGCTCGCATACTTCGCAAGCGGCCGCGCACTCAGGCCCCTACGGGCTTTCGCCGCGCAAATCGAACACGTGCAACCAGGGAATCTTGCCGATTCGAAAATCAGCGAGGACGTGCCTCCGGAATTCAAAAGGTTCAGCGAATCGTTCAACAGCATGATAAATCGCCTTGACGCGGGTTTCGCCGCGCAACGCCAGTTCTCCGGCAACGCCGCGCACGAGTTGCGCACGCCGCTGGCGCTCATGCAGGCCCAAATGGAGCTATTCGCAGTAGAACACCCTAACGTACCGCCCGCGACCAACGACCTTCTTACGCTGCTGCGCGAGCAAACCGAGAGAATGTCGAGCATGACGAGCACACTGCTCGAAATGAGCGAGCTGCGCGCCATCCCCTGCAACGACGAAATCGAACTCGCGCCCCTGATCGAGGAGGTGCTAGCAGACCTCGCCCCGCTCGCCGACCAAAAGGGCATCGCCCTCGCCTGCCGCGGGAACAGCCTGATGAGCGGCAGCGACCCATTGATGTACCGGATGATGTTCAACCTTGTCGAGAACGCAATTCGCTACAGCCGTCCCGCCTCGACGATCAACGTGACCGTCGACGAGGAAGACGATCGCGTTCTCATCCGCATTGAAGACGAGGGCTTCGGAATCCCCGAACAGCACCGAGACAGCGTGTTCCAGCCGTTTTTCCGCGTTGACAAGTCTCGCAGCAGGGAATACGGGGGCGTAGGGTTGGGCCTGTCGCTGGTATGGGAAATCGCGACGCTTCACGGTGGCACGATCGAAGTCGAGAACAGCTCCAGCCACGGCACCGTCATGCTCGTAACCCTCCCTAAGCTAGGCGCTGCGAAGTAGCCGATTGGATTCTAAGCGTGCGTCAACCACGGCCCAAGCGCCATGAGCGGAGCATCGTTGGCGAAGAGACCCTACCCGCAAAAAGCGGCGCCCGCATGATATACGGGCGCCGCCATCAAGTTTGCGCATCGCGCTTCGCTGCGCGGGTCAGGGCTGAATGCCCCGCTTCGCGCGTTTGCAAGCGAACGGCCTTCCAGGCGCTCAGCTACCCGGACGGGACCTACGCCCACGCCGCGCGGAACGGGGTCCTGCCGCGCATGCCGCGCGCAAGCCGCCTTACGGGCGCTTCGTGCCGCAGTTGCTGCAGAACGCGCCGGTGTTGTGCTGGCCGCACTGGCAATCCCAGCCGCCATCGCCTGCGGGCTTGGGGCTGCCGCAGTTGCAGCAGAACTTGCCGGTGTTCTTCGCACCGCACGAGCAGGTCCACTCACCGGCTGCCGCGGGCGGCTCGGGCTTGGGGCTGCCGCAGTTGCTGCAGAACTTGCCGGTGTTGGAGGCGCCGCAAGAGCACGTCCACGCATCGCCTCCTGCAGCCGGTGCCGCCGCCGGCGCTGCTGCGGGAGCAGGCTCGGGGGTAGGCGCCGCGAAGCCGCCGCCCGCCGCCACGGGATACTGGCTTTGCGGGGCGCTGCCGCCCTGGCCGTACAGACCCTGCGGGTTCATGCCGCCCACCGCGTTGGCCATACCCATGCCCATGAAGCCCATCATGGCGCCGTTCTCATTCGCGGCGGCCGTGCGCATGGCGTCGGCCTGCGATGCCGCCAGGTTGGCAGCCGCCATGTTCGGGTCGCGCATGACCGCGGCCTTCTGCAGGTCCTTGATCATCTGCTCGTCCTCTTCGGACGCCGCGATGGCGTTCACGCCGAAGCTTGCCACCTTAAGACCGCGCAGCTCGCCCCACTTCTCAGACAGCACCTCGTTCAGGGCGTCGGCAAGCTCGGTGGTGTGCGCCGGCACGGCCGAATAACGCACGCCCATGGCGCTGATCTTCGCGAACGCCGGCTGCAGCGCGGTCAAAAGCTCGCTTTTCAGCTGGGAATCGATCTTGTCGCGCGTGTAGGGCTCCTCAACGTTGCCGCAGACGTTCTTGTAGAACATGAGCGGGTCGACGATCTTGTAGGAGTACTCGCCGTTGCAGCGCACGGAGATGTCCACGTCAAGGCCGATGTTGGCGTCCACCACGCGGAACGGCACCGGCTGGGCCGTGCCGTACTTGTTGCCCACGATCTCCTTCGCGTTGAAGAAGTACACGCGCTGGTCCTTGCCCGTGTCGCCGCCGAAGGAGAAACGCGCGCCCACGCGCTCGAACGACTTCTTGATGCGGTCGCCCAGCGTGCCGGACTCGCCGAAGAACAGGCTGGGCTCGGTGGACTTGTCGAACACGAACTCGCCCGCCTCGCCGCAGGCGTCCACGATGGCGCCCTGCTCGACGATGATCATGAACTGGCCCTCGTTCACCGCGATGATGGAGCCGTCCGAGATGATGTTGCTCTCGCCCTTGGTATTTGAGCTGCGGCCCTTGTCCGAGATGCGCTTCTGCCCCTTCGCGCACAGCACGTCGGCCTCAAGCGAATCGCAGTAGAAATACTCGCGCCAAGAGTCGGCCAGCACGCCGCCTGCAGCTCCGATACCCGCTTTGATCAAACCCATGATGTCCTCCTTCTCCGATGCTGCCTGTTCGTTCGCTATTCCAAAACCTATTAGGTAGAGCCTGGTTATACCCGATCGCCCGCGGCGCCGGCCGTTCCGTTACGGAAGCGATGATCGGCGCCCTTTGCGACCGGTGAAAATCGGTTACCGCTTGTCGTCGTCATCCGTTTCCACAAGCGTACGCGTCTGGTACGAGGTGACGAACGTGTCATCGCTGCCTGTCAAGTCGAAGCTGCCGTTGACCACGTACGCATGCGCGCTCCGCTGCTCCACCGCCGTCTTCATCTGCGAGTAGAAGTAGAGGCACACACCGGCGGCCACGACCAGCGGCACGCCCGCGTCGACGCCCACGCGGGTGACGGTGTCGTCGAACTGGATGAACCCGAAGTCCACGCCCAGCATGACGGCGCCGACCACCAGGAAGATACCCAGGAACCACAGCACCACCTTCAGCGGCGACACCGGCAGATCGCCCACCAAGCGCCCCGTCTGGCCGTTCATAGCGAACAGGAAGTCCTTATCCTTCCAGCGCGTGTGCAGCATCCATACCGGCAGCAGCGCCTGCTTGATCTCGGAGAACGACACCTCGGCGTCCACGTCGGCCGGGTCGACCTGGTCGTAGCCGGTGACGGTTTCTCGCAGCTGGTCGGCCAGCGTGTTCTCCATGCGGCGCACGGCGCGGTGGCAGCACGCGTCGGAGTCCTGGTCGTAGCGCTCGGCGGAGTAGCCGGGCAGGTAGGCCACCGAGAACGGGGTCAGCTCGTCGTAGTCGAACGGCTCGATGGCGTCCATGTGCTCATCGGGCATTTTCGCCGAACCGTCGGCGGGAATGCGCGTGAACTCCGACGAGCCCTGGCGCCACGCGTTGTACACGTGGGTTTCCGTGACCTCGTACTTGCCCTCGCGCCAGGTGCGGATGTTGCGCGCCTCGAAGGTGCCCTCGCCGCTGGCTGACCCGTCGTAGAGCCAGAACGGCACGTACACGCCCTGCACATGGGCGATGCGGTTTTGCGCGGCGAATTCCTTCGCAAGGAACTTCTTGCCCTTGTAGTAGTCGGTAAGCGCCTGCTCGGCAGCCGCTTTGTCCAACTTGAACGGGATGACCAGGTCGGGCTTGGCAGTGTCCACGAACGAACCGGGCGCCATAGCCTGGTTACCGCAGTAGGGGCATTCCTGGATGGCGGTGGTGGCGTCGGACGTCAACTGCGCGCCGCACGACGAGCACAGGTAGGTGCGCATGCCGGCGCGCTCCTCCTCGTTCCAGCTGGCGCGCGAGAGATACGATGCGATGGAGCTATCGGCTTGAGCACCGACCGCCACGGCGGCGTCGATGACGTCCTCGGTGACCACCGACGACGCCCCGGCGGCCTCATCGGCCATGCGCTCGAAGCTTGATTGCTCGCCGGCTTCGGCGCGCGCGGCCGCGGCCTCGGCCTTCTCGTCGGCCTCTTGCTGTTTGGCCGCGTACGCCTCCTCGACCTGGGCCGGCGTGAACGTCGATTCGCAGAATTCGCACTCGAGCATGCCGCTATCGCCCTTGTAGCGCAGCGGCCCCATGCAGTTCGGACATTGATAGTTCACCGATTCTTGGGCCATGGCTTTTTCCCTTTCCCGAATGCGTATGTGGAGAAAACCTCTGCTAACAGCTTACCAAAGCCAGGCGTTCCAAGAGCGCCATGCTGTCCCATTTTCAGCCGCATTTCAGCAACCCGCGGCCCGACTTTGCGATCCGGGGAACAATGGCCGACCGAGCGCGTACAATGAGCCGAAACGAGCAAACGGAAAGGGGAAGGCGGCCATGGTCATCGACCGCAAACATGTGCTGATCGCGTGCGCCATCGCGGGCGCCGTGCTGGGCGTGGTGCTCGCCGTGCTGCAGGCCGTGGGCCACTTCGCCACGCCGAACCTGCACGGCATGCCCACCGGCGCATCGCGCTCGACGGGCTTCATGCTGGCCATGGCCCCCTTGCTGGCTGCCTGGGGGTTCACCATCCACCTGCGCTGCTCGGACGCGCTAATCGCGCGCTACCTGAAGGCGAACGCCGCCCTGTGCGTGGCCTGGCTGCTCATCGTCACGCTGAAATACCAAACCGGCAACGACCACCTGGTTTCCATCATGTGGTATCTCTATTACGTGCCCATGCTGCTGACCGGCACGTTCAGCCTGTTCAGCGCCATGCGCGCCTCGGCGCTTGACCGCATGCCCGTCACAAGTTACGCGAAACGGGCCGTGCTGGCCATCGATGCGGCGCTCATCGCGCTCGTGCTCACGAACAACCTGCATCACGTGGTGCTCCTCTTCTCGTTCGACGATCCGCTGTGGTCGGGCAGCTACACGTACGGCCCGGGATATTGGGTGGTGCTCGGGTGGATGATCACGCAGATCGCGCTCTTCTTCGCCTGCTCCTTCGCCGCGGCGCGCAAACAGCTGCGCAGCGCGTTCGTGCCCATGGTCCTTGTCGTGGGCGTGCTGGGAACGTACACGGTGCTCTACATCCTGCGGTTCCTGATCGGCTCCAACCTTGCGCTCGTGTACAGCGTTCTGTTGATATCCTGCCTTGAGATAGCGCTTGACCTGGGAATACTTCCTTCATACTATTGGCGCGAATCCATGTTCTCCGCGCTTCCGTTCAACCTGCGCATCCTTTCGCGCACCGGTGAGGTGGCGCTGCACACCGCGCAGTTCCAGCCAAGCGACAACGACGAGGCGCTGCATTCCATGTTCCTGCAGTCCGACCTTCCCCGCCGAAGCATCTCGAGCTTCCGCACCACGGCGGTCCCCCATACGCTGTTTCGGGGATACAACGTCACCGGCGGGTCGGCGCTGCTGGCCGAGGGCGTCACCGCTATCGACGATCGGCGCGAAACGCTCGAGCAGCGAAGGGACAGCCTACGAGCGCACAACGAAATGCTGAAGCATCGACACGCCATCGACAGCGTGCTGTACCGTACGCAACAGGAGCGCGCGCTGGTCGACGAGATCGAGCAAACGCTTGCAGCGAAGACCCGCCGCATCGACGAACTGCTATCCGACCTCCCCCGCGGCAACGACCCGCAAAGCTTGGCGAAGCGGCGCGAGCGGCTCACCGAGGTCAAGCTGCTCATCGCGTACTGCAAACGCAAGGGCGGCCTGGTGCTGGCAGGGAAAAGCGACCCGGCATTCAACCGCGAGCGCCTTCAGCTGGTGTTCAACGAAACCGCCGCCGACTTGCGCACCTTGGGCATCGACTGCGCCGCGCTCGTGGACGTCAAGCGCATGCTGCCCGCCTCCACGGTAAGCGTGCTCTACGACTGCCTCTACGATTTCGCGGCGGCGGCGTTCGCAGCGAGCAACCCCATCCTCATGCTGTTCGTCAGCGACAACGTGAAAGCCGGTGAAAGCGCGGATGCGGGCCGGAGCCGCCGCATCGTGGAGATGCGCGCCGCCCTGGAAGCTGAGGAATCGGCGCAGACCGAGGGTTACACGCGCTCCCTTGAGGAGCTGCGCCGGATTCTCGAGCGCCGCGATGTCCGCTTCTCCCTTGATGTCGCGCCCACAGGCGCGACGCTGGCCGTGCGCGTGAGCGAAGGCGAGGGGGTCGCATAATGGAAGATCTGCTGTTCACCAAGATCCCCGTGGTCGCAACGCTTACGGCAGTGTTCTTCCTGCTTACCGCCGCGCAAACGTTGCACGCGCTGTTCCTAGCCGCGCGCAAAAGCGGCCGCCCGGTATCGGCGGCCACCGTGTACGAGGCGCTGCTGGTGGTGCACCTGTATCTTGCCACCGCCACCATGCTGTCAGCATACGCGAACCACGGCACCCTGCTGCTACACCTGCGCATAACGGCGCTGCCCTTAAGCGCGCTGCTCTGGTTCAACCTGGCATTGGCGGTCGTTGGCCTGGCGCTTGCCATCCGCTACCGCAAACCGGTAATGACCTGGGAGATCACGCTGTTCGCCCTGTGTTCGCCGCCCGCCATCGATGCCGCCGGCGCCTTCGCACCGTACCTGTTCATAGCCGATGCCGCGTTCCTGACGTTCCGCGTGAGCGCCGGGCTGATCTTGGACATCCGCCGGTTCCGCAGCAGCATCACGCGGCTTTCGGCCATCGAGGCCGTCGACCGCCTGCCCGAGGGCCTGGCCATGGCCGATCGAGGCGGCCGCGTGCTGTACATGAACGACGCCATGCGGTGGTGCCTCATGGAACTCGGCTTCGCCACCGACCTGTCCGAGGTCAGCATGCTGTGGGAAAACCTGTGCGAGATAGCGAAACGCGGCGCGGCGCCCATAAACGACGTGCTGCCCGAAGGCGTGCGCATCCAAGTCGGGGAAGGCAACGTGCGCCTATTCAAGCGCGACCGCGCCGAGGTTAACGGCAAAACCTACCGCCGCCTGACGGCCATCGACGTAACGGAGGAGGAGCGCCTCAACACCACCATCGCGCGCACGAACGACCTACTTGAGCAGGCGAACCGCGAACTGGAGGAATCGCTTGCGGGCGTTCGCGAGGTCGCGCGCAACGAGGCCATGCTGCACATGAAGGCGCGCGTGCACGACACCATCGGCCAGCGCCTTTCCATCCTGCACCGCTACCTTGAGGACGGCAGCAGCAACCCCGAGGCGCTCGACCAGGTCACGGACCTGGTGCGCAGCATGATGGAGGACCTCGGCCGCGCCGACGACGAGCAATCGCCCACCGAGCTGGCATCCATCGTGCACGCGTTCGAGCTGGTTGGCGTGCACATCGAGCAGATCGGCAGCCTGCCCAAGGCGCCCGCCGTGGCCGAGGCGTTCGTCACCATCTGCCGCGAGGCCGCCACCAACGCCGTCAAGCACGGCCAGGCCCACAACGTGCGCATAGCCTTCGAGGAAAGCAGCAGCTCGTACACGCTGCGTGTAACCAACGACGGCCTGGCGGGTCCCAGCGATTTCCGCGAAGGAACAGGGCTTCCCAGCATGCGCGAGGCCGTTGGCGCGGTCGGCGGCACCTGCCAGGTAACGGCCACCCAGCCTTTCACGCTAGAAGCTGTGGTTCCACGGTAGAATAGAGGGTATCGCCGCTGTTCCGGCGATATGCAGGGACCGCCTTCTAGCCCAGGGGGGACGCCATGATCGACATGGTCATCGCCGAAGATCAAGCCATGCTGCGCGACTCGCTCGCGTGCGCCATCGACATGCAGGATGACATGCACGTCGTGGCGGCTATCGCCGATGCGGCCGACGCCCTCTCCGCGGTCGAGAAGCACCACGCAAACCTGGCGCTTTTGGACGTGTGCACGGAAAACGATTCCAGCGGCATCGTGGCGGCCGCCGCCATCAAGGAGGCGCACCCCGACGTGCGCGTGGTCATCATGACCGGCATGCCCGAGATCACGTTCGTCGAACAGGCACGCGCCGCCGGCGTGGACAGCTTCGTGTACAAGAACGTGGGCACCGCCGAGCTCATCGCCGTCATCCGCTCCACCATGGAGGGCTATTCCACATTCCCCCGCCCTCAATCCAACGCGCTTTCCGGCGCAGCGGCGCTCACGCAAACCGAGATTGACATCCTTCGCCTGGTGTGCGAGACCAAAACGCGCAAGGAGATCGCGCAGGAGCTGTACCTGTCCGAAGGCACCGTGAAGCGCCACATCTCCGAGATCCTGGCGAAAACCGGCTACGACAACATCCTGCGCCTCGCCGTGCACGCGGTCTCCAGCGGCCTCATCATCCCCGGCATGGGCCGCACCGGCGAACAAACCGAGGAATAAGGCGCGATAACGCAAGCCTTTCCAGTTCCCCGAACGGCAACCTGAGCCGTTCGGTCCGCTTTTGCACCCCTTTTCGAGCCGCAGGGCGCTTCTTCGCCTTCCCCGCTTCTGCCATTATCTGGGTACGGAGTTGGAGACGATGAAAGGGGCGCGACATGGGGCTGTTCGGAAAGATGTTCGAAAAGAAAACCTGCAGCATCTGCGGCGGCGAGATCGGGCTTCTGGGCAATCGCAAGCTTGAGGACGGCAACCTGTGCAAGGAGTGCGCGGGCAAGCTGTCGCCGTTCTTCAGCGACCGACGCGCGAGCACCGTCGAGCAGATCGCCGAGCAGCTTGAGTACCGCGAGGCCAACCGGCAGAAGGTGGCCGAGCTCAACGTCACACGCACGCTCGGCTGCGACATGAAGGTGATGCTCGACGAGGACGCGAAGCGCTTCATCGTCACGCGCAATTCCCGTTGGCGCGACGCAAACCCCGACGTCATGGACTTTTCCCAGGTCACAGGCTGCGATACCGAGATTCGCGAGACCCGCAGCGAGCTCACCTGGAAAGACGACGAAGGTCATTCGCAAAGCTACGACCCGCCGCGCTACGACATCGACTACGACGTGTACGTCACCATCCATGTGAACTCGCCGTACTTCAACGAGATCACGTTCAAGGTCAACGACTACCGCATCGAGGAGCGCAATTCCGTGGAATACCGCGAGGCGGAGCGTCAGGCGCAGCAGATTCGCGAGGCGCTCACGCAGCTTCGCGAGACCGTCCGCGAGCAGGCGGCGGCAGCCGCGGCACCGAAAACCGCGCAAACCTGCCCGTTCTGCGGCGCCACCACCGCCCCCGACGCGCAAGGTCGCTGCGAGTACTGCGGCGGCGCGATGGGATAAGCGACCAGCGGTCCAACCAGCGGCGCTTACGTGACCAGGGCACACGCCTTCGGCGAGGGACCGAAGGGTCGCCACAGGAGCATCAAACAGAAAGGGAGTGAGGAACATGAAGAGGAAGCTATTGGTATGCGCGTTGGTAGCATGCGCGATGACGCTGTGCTTGGCATTGACCGGCTGCGGCGGTGGCGCGACCAACGACAAGGACGCGAAAGAGGCGTTCATCGGATCGTGGAAACTGGCGGGCATGGTGTCCGACGGCGAAGAGGCCACCGCTGAGGACATCGCCATGCTCGACGCGTTCGGCATGAGCGTAGGCCTGAACGTCAACGAAGATGGCACCTGTGCTCTCGTCATGTTCGGCGAGCCCCTTGACGGCACGTGGGAGACCAAGAGCGCCACGGAAGCCAAGTTCACCATCGACGGCAGCCCCATCACCGCAACCATCACCGACGGTAAGCTGCAGATGACCGACGACGGCTACGCCATGACGTTCGAGCGCGGCGAGGTCAAGACCGAGGGCACTGCGGGCGACGCGAAGGCCGCAACCACCTCCGACAAGAACACCGTTGCCGTTGACAAGGTGCTCGTCGACGACGAGAACTGCACCATCACCGTGCTGAACAAGAAGCAGGATTGGCTCGACGACTGCGGCTACACCTTCAAGGTTGAGAACAAGACCGCCGACAAGACCGTCCTGTTCATGGCCGAGTACGGCACCTTCAGCGTCGACGGCCAGATGGTCGACTTCACCCTGACCGAGACCGTCAAGCCCGGTATGTTCGCCGAGACCTTCGGCTACTTCGACAGCACCAAGGTTACCGACATTGACGCCATGAAGAACGTCGCCGGCACCATCAGCCTGATGGACAACGACACCTACGACACCATCGCCAGCTATCCCATCGAGCTCGCATAGCATTACGCGAACGCGAAGCCCACGAAGCGCCTCCCCTTCACGGGAGGCGCTTTTTGCTTCTCCACAATTTAAACGCTTACGAAACGAGGGTGGTTTCTGCTAGGCTAAAAGCAATTAGTGGTAGTCAGCAGCGCCCATAAGCGGGGTCTGCAAAGGATGAAAGCTTCCTTTGCAGACCCCGCTTTTTGTATTTCCGGGCCTGTTTCGCCTGTGCGGGCGCTGCGCAAAAGTCGGAAAGGAATGTACGGAAAACAGTATGCAAGGTTTTGATCCCCATAAGGCGCACGTTGAGGTTGCGCACCCCTACCTGACCATGATGGGCCTGTATCTGGGCGGTTTCACGGGCATGTTCAGCGAGACGTCGCTCAACATCGCGCTTCCGCAGCTGACCGAGGCGTTCGGCGTCGACATGGCCGTCATGCAGTGGGTAGTCATCGGATATATGCTGGTCATCGGCATCGTGCTGCCCTTCGCCAGCCTGCTCATGAAGTGGTTCAGCGTGCGCAAGCTCACGCTGTTCGCGCTGGGCGCGTTCTTCGTCGGCTCGTTGATCAGCGGATTCGCCCCTAGCTTCGAGGTGATGCTGGCGGGCCGCCTGGTGCAAGGCGTGGGCACGGGCCTGGTCCTGCCCATGATGTTCGCCGTGGTGCTTGAGGTGTTCCCACCGGTGAAGATCGGCGCTGCCATGGGCTTGACGGCGCTCATCATCATGTTCGCCCCCGCCATCGGTCCCACCCTCTCGGGCATTATCCTGGGTGCTCTGAGCTGGCGCTTCATCTTCTTTACCTTCGCCGTGGTGTTGGCAGCGGCTATGGTGTTCGCAGCGAAGTTCCTGGTGAGCCCCTACGAGCTGACGCGTCCGCGCGTCGATGCGCTCTCGTGCGTGCTCTCGTGCCTGGGATTCGGTGGCGTGGTGTTGGGCGCCGGGCTTGCCAGCCTGTACGGATGGACCAGCGTCGAGGTGGTGTCCGCGCTGGTCATCGGCGTGGTCTGCATTGCTACGTACGTGTATCGCCAGCTGCACATGGAGACTCCCGTGCTTGATGTGCGCGCATTCTGCCAGCAGGGCTACCGCGTGGGCGTGACGCTGGTGATGCTGAACTTCGGCATCACGCTTTCGGCCATGTATCTGCTGCCGCAGTACATCCAAAGCGGCATGCTTTTGCCCGTTGCCATGACGGGTATGCTCATGCTGCCCGGCGGCGTGGTGAACTGCATCGTGTCCGTGATCGCCGGCGGGTTGTACGACCGCATCGGCGCCCGCATCCCGGCACGCGTCGGTTTCGCCCTGTCCATCGCCGGCACGGTGATGTTCCTGCTGGCGGCGCCCGAAACGCCCATCGCGTATGTGGTTTGCGCTCACGTGATCTTGATGATCGGCGTGCCGCTGGCTATGTCGCCGAGCCAGACGAGCGCCCTGAACTCGCTGCCGCACAGCATGAACGCGGACGGCTCCACCATGATGAACACCCTGCAGCAGGTGCTCGGCGCCGTTGCCACCGCCGTCGCCACCAGCCTGTTGGGCATGGGCCAGGCGGCAAGCGCGGAAGGCGGCGCAGTCGCGTTCACCAACGGCGTGCACTGGGGCTTTGCGTTCACCCTGGTGCTTGCAGTTGCCGCGCTGGCCGTGTCCATGCTGCTGAAGAAGCGCAGCTATGCGGAGGAAGCCGAAGCACCTGCGGACGGCAGCGCGCCCTCGCCGGCGAGCGGCGATGCGCCCGCACGCGAGGGCTGCTAGCGGTCGACGACGCACCCGTAAGCGAAGGTTATTAGCAAGAAGCGCTAACGGCAACTGATACGATTCTTGAACCGTTTAGGGCGGTTGGCAGTTTGCCAACCGCCTTTTTGATTGCAAAACAAGACTGAACCTCGAAGCATTTTGCCGCACCAGCCGTATGCGTGATGTCTCGCAGCATCAATAGCGCGTTTTCTCGCAAAGAACGGTATCGAGGTCTAACATAGGTTGCTGACCGAAAAATCATTGCATGTTACTTATTCGCCGTCTGTGGTGTTATCTGTCGAAAATGATGACCAATTCACTCACTGTGCAGAAATTGCACAGTTTCGGCCCCTTTTTGCTCCCAGGCCCTGCACTTCACGCACTCGGTCACCGTCTTACACCGGTGTGATACGCACTATGCTAGTAGATCATCATGTACCTTCAAGCTCGTTTGAATCTTCACGCGCATCTCTGCTCGCGCGCGCATGCTTCGAGCCGCAACCTCGTTTCGGCCAGGGTCCAGCGCACTTGCTGCCAAAAAGCGCGCGAGTGCGTGTGAATAGGCGGCAATGAGGGGCGCGGCAGCAGCGAACGGGTGCATCCCTCGACGTTAAGACGCGACAAATCCCAACGCACATGCGTTCGTTACATGAATCGGCTCGTTCATCTCATGCGTCACCGAGACGAACACGCACTCGCGCACTTTTTGGCAGCAAGGATCGCGTCGGAAAAGTTGGTGTAAGCGCAGCGAATTGGAGCGGCTTTGAAGGGAAACGGCCTTCGCCCTAGAATC
>NZ_CAKUAT010000026.1 GCF_934636665.1 uncultured Senegalimassilia sp. | reverse complement strand
CAGGGCAAGGCTCTCATCACCTCCCTCGAGTGCGCCGCTGCCGGCCTCGAGGGCAAGACGGGCACCGTCATCACCGCATAGTTTGATGACGCCTCAAGGCCGTCGGCAGAAGTCCAATGATGCTGACCGTTGCAGGAATGCACCACGGATCGCTCAAAACGGCCTTAAGTGGTCTCGGAGCGGAGGGATTCGCGTAGCCTTCGGGTTTGTGGGCGATACTCCGAATCGTTTAATCGGAGCGCTACCGAACACTCGACTCCGGGATGCCATCCACCTATTCGCGGCAGTGCGTGCGCATGCTCTGCCGCAACCCTCCTAAGCGCTCTCGGGGTGAATCCTCTGATAGGGTTTACCCCGAGGGCCGGCGTTGACGGGTAACGCCATACTTCTTCCTTGCGTTGCGTCCCCTCCTCGCGTGATTTCGGACTTCTACGCGTGTGCATGAGCGAGAAGGAAGCATGGCGTTCCTCGTGGAACGTGTTCAGCTGAACGTTTTGCGGGTCTTGGTAGTCGCTCGGAGCTTCTGCTCTGGGCCTCGCATCGTGGCGGTCGGTGGCCCTTCCTGTTTTTGCCACCGACTGTGCGAGCGTGAAATGCAGTTTGCCTTGCGACAGAATTCGCCGCTGTCGTACTTTCCATCTGCAGGCAATAGCTCCATCGTCGACGCGATGGAGCTATTGCCATGTTGCGCAAATAGCAATCTCTTGAACGCTTTCGGTTTTGCGGGAAGGGGGCATGTGTTGCCTTCGGTGCCTTCCGGAACCGACCGTCGATGAAAAACCATTGCGTATCATGTTAAGCGAGTATAATTCCATGTATGGGGACACGTTGATCATACATGGAGTGGTGCATATGGAAGATGACATCCATAGGAAACAGAATGACCTGATTCTCAAGCTTTACACTACACCTATGGAAGATTTGCTCGTAACTTGTTGTGATGGTTTGCGGGGGATAATACCTTTCGATCATTCATATACAGCGCTTAACGACCAATCCGATTCGCATAAAGCTGCTTTCAACTATCGAAGCACGGACACCGATGACGAACTTACGGCGTTATATGCGAATTACTATCACGCTATCGACTATCTGTCGTGGTACTACAATCAATGTCTGCCCATGACGGTTCGTTCTACGGATTTGATGCGACCCGAGGTTATTGAACAGTCGCGTATTCACCAGGAGTGGGAAAGCCGTTTAGGTATTTTCTACACGGCAACGGCTTGCATTGCTGCCGATGACATTCTGTTTGGCACCATTTCCCTTATGCGCTCAAAAGAGCATGGTGACTTCGCCGATGAGGAAATGCGCGTTCTTGAAGAAGTGAACGAACATCTTTGCAGCCGTTTCCGTCTTGTTTATCCAAATGGCGTGAATCGCTTCATGATGGATTGCGATACGGATCCTATTGTTGCTGCGTTCTCTCTTTCCCCGCGTGAGTGGGAAGTTGCGTGTTTGCTGGTAAAGGGTATGTCGCGCGTGGAGATTGCCGATAAGCTAAGCATCAGTAAAAATACTCTCAAGCGTCATATTGCCAACATTTACCACAAAATGGGCGTTTCGAATGAGATGCAGTTTTTTGCGGCCCTCAACCGAGTCAGAGACGGGGGGGGGGGTCCTCAAAAGCAGAAAATAATGCTTGGCATTGCTGCATGATTGTTTGGCGAGAAGGACTTCGTCTAGCCGCTTAGCTGCCTGGTATGCGTGCTTTCGTTTGGGCATGGTCTAGTCTGCAACATGCAAATGCAGCTATCTAGCATCTAATGACAAGCGCAAAACCTCTGGATCCGAAGTCTTGCGAGGATTTCGGTTCCAGGGGGTTTCGTTATGCGCTCGGTTATGAACGAGGGGTGAGGAAACTGCCTTCCGTTTGCGCGGCTCCTTGGGGCCGAAGCTTAACGACGGCATTGCTCCCGAGGGTTTCGTTATGCGCTAGCTCGCGCGACGCGGACCCGGATTGTCTTCTGCTTACATTTTTCCTGCTCAGACGCTAGAACTCGCCGTAAAAGGAGCAGTTGCCGCGTTCGTTTTTCTTCGTGTGATACAGCGCATCGTCCGCATCCTTGTAAATGCTGTCGCCGGGATTGGGGCGGTCGGCGAACGCGATACCCGCGCTCAGCGAGACCTGCGGCATGCCGTCGATGGGCTTCGACAGCTCCGCGTTCACGAAGTCGATCTTCTCTTGAATGGTGTACTGAAGGTCGCTGGTCACATCTGCCATGACGATGGCGAACTCGTCGCCGCCGATGCGGCACACGAAATCGGTGTTGCGAAACGCCACCTGCAGCAGGCTGGATACGCGCTTGAGCACCTGATCGCCAACAGCGTGACCGTAGGTGTCGTTGACGGATTTGAACAGGTCGACATCGGCCAAGATGAGCGCGAAGTCATGCTTGCCGTCGTCGTGGAACTTCAGGGCCTTGTCGAACGATCCGCGATTGAGCAGGTCGGTCAGCGGGTCGTGCTCGGCCTGGTGTTTGACGATCATGTGCGTGGCCTCGTTCTCCGTGAACACGCGGTTGTAGGTTTCCGCCAGCATCTGCAGCTCTCCGGCGCCCTGCACGGGGAACAACTGGTTGGTTTTGATGCTGCTGCTGAAGCTCAGCAGAGGTTTCACGACGGCGCGGCGGATCAGCGCGCAAATGGTCAGCGCCAAGGCGGTGTAGATCGCCACGCATGCCCCGATCGCGCTGTAAATGCCATCGAATACGGAGGTGGCGCGGCTTTGGCTGCCTAGCGTGGCTTCGGTCACCTTGGAGATGCAGTCGCTGGTGTTGCGATTGATGGAATCCTTCGCTTCCTGATATTTGGAATCGGAAACGAGGTTTTGCGCCTTGTAGATCATGCTGTCGTGCGATGTGCGCGAATCCTCGTCGCTGATCTGGCACGATGCGATTTCGGGCCACGGGGAGGGGTCGATGTCGTTCGCCTCGCAGATCAGGCGCATGGCGTAGAACTGGGTGTTCATCAGCTCGTTCGACTCGTCCATCGCGGTGCGCAGCGATTCGTATGCGTCGGTTCCCTCGAACCGGCTTTTGAGGTCCGCAAAAGCCTCGTCGAACTGCTTGTTGCTGTTGGCCATGGAGAAGTAGTTGTCGATGTACTCCGGTTTGGCGGTCATGGTGACCAGGCGAACCTGCTCGGTCAGGTAATCCGATCTGTCCTGCACCTGCTGCGCATCGTTCTCGCAGGAGATGTACGCTTCGGTTGCTTGCTGCAATACATTGAGTTGCGCTCGTCCCTGCCAAAACAGGATGGCGCATACGATGGCGAGCGCGATCGTGATGGCGATGTTCGCGAAGCTAACGGTCTGGACGTGGACCCTTCTCATGGTTTGTGCCCCCTCTTGTCGCCTCGGACGGCGTTTTCACAGCAGGCAATTATAGGGCTTATCGAGCACATCGGTCGAGCAAAGCAGCGCAAATGAACAGGCGAACAGGGAACGGGGCGCCGACGGATTCCCGGGCGCCGACGCCCTTCGCCTTATGCGCGCTGCAGCGCTTCCACCACGCTGCGCTCGGTTTCCAGGGAGAAGCCGTCCACGGTGGCCTCGCAGCGCCCGGTGGTGCCGTCCACGCTTCCGCGTTCGACGATGAACCGGTAGAAGTCGTTGATCTGGTCGAACTCGGGCAACAGCTTTTCCTGGGCGTATCTGCCCATGGCTGCCGCTATGCCGTAGCCGCCCCAGTTCGATACCGTCGCCACCACCAGGTTGTCCACGGTCACAACGCACGGCTCCAGCGTCAGCTTGCGGGCGATGGCGTGGGCCACGTTTCCCATGCCGATTTCGTTGCCACCGTCGCCGACGCCGATGGTGGGGATGTTGCGGCGCGCGGCCTGCACCACCAGTTCGTCGGTGGGGGAGGTTCGCTTCGATATGTCCACCCCGCGCATATTGCAGTAACGGCCGTGGAGGTTGCGCCCGCAGCGCTCGATGGACACGATGCCCACGGGCGCCAGCGAGTCGAGCAGCCTGCCCATGGCGTCGTCGCTGTCGTCGGGCTGGACCGTGCGCGTTTGGATGTGCAGCTCGTTGAAGTACGCACACACCGGCGCTTCCGACACCACGACCGGTGTGAACCCAAGCTTCATCAGGGCCTTCGCCATCACATACGTTCCCGTGGGGCCGTCGGTCTCAGGCGCGCCGCCCACATCGAACCCCGTGAGCAGGGCCACCTTCCCCAGCGGCCACGACAAGATCTGCCGTGCCGCCCGGGCGCAGAAGTCGGCGGGCAGTTCCAGGGCCAGCTTCGTCATGCCGCGCGCCGAGTGGCGCAGCAATATCCCTTCGATAGATTCCATCGCATGCCTCCGGCGCCGCTAAACCGCCGTGGCCTCGGCGAACTCGCGGTTCACCTCGGCTCGCAGCGCTTCTGCAACTTCGGGCGACCCGCCACCGCAGGGCTTGCCCTCGAACTGCTCGGCGAACAGGCACAGGTTCGATGAGCTGGTCACGATGATCTCCTGCGCCCCGCGCAGCGTGTCCAGGTCGTACGGCTCCTCGTGCACGGGGATGCCTAGCTTGTTCGCGGCTTTGATCAGGTGCTTTCGCGCGATGCCCGGCAGGATCAGCTCGTCGGTGGGAGCGGTCCACAGCTCGTCGTCCAGGATGATGGACACGTTGCTGTGCGCACATTCCGTCACGCGGTTGCCCATGTTCGCGCGGTAGTACACCGTTTCCTGCACGCCTTCGCGCTTGGCCGCCTGCGAGCTCATGACGGCGGGCAGCAGGTTCAGCGTCTTGATGTTGCAGTGGTAGAAGCGCGTGTCGGGCTCGCTGCGCAGCTTGATGCGCTTCGTACCGTCGGACATGACCTGCGGCGTGATGGTTACCCACAGGTTGCCGGGGCCTTCCGCGTAGTCGTGCTTGCGGGGCGCGGTTCCGCGCGTGCACTGGTAATACACGAAGTGCTCGGGGGAGTCGACCTTCTTCACCAGCTCATTGAGCAGGTCGGCAAGCTCCTCGCGGGGCATGGGGATCTGGATGTCGGCAAGGCGGGCGCTGTTGTAGAAGCGGTCCAGGTGCTCGTCCATGGCGAAGATCTTGAAGTTGCGCGCGGGGCCGGCGTCGTACACGCCGTCGCCGAAGAAGCAGACGCGGTCGTTCATGGGGACGACCATGTCCTCGATGGGGCCGAACTTCCCGTTGTAGTAGCCAAGGTTCTCCATGTGGAATGCGCTTCCTTTCGGGTAAAGTAAATGAATTTAGTCGGAATTTGGGACAAAAAAAGAAAAGGGGCAGTGAACAGGGTGAACAGGGGACGGAGGTGTGTTCAGGATGGACGTTTGGGAAATGAAATTGCCACCCTGAACGCACCTCCGTCCCCTGTTCATCGCGGCAGAGAAGGACGCACGCGTGAACACACCTCCGTCCCCTGTTCACCCACCTTGTTCGCCTTCGTGAACACTTCCTCAAAAGAGAAAGGGCTCAGGCGCGAGCCCCTTCAACGCGTGCGGAGATGTAAAACCGCTCTACTTCTCGTGGTATTGCGGGATCTCGGTCTTGTCGACTTCCTCCAGGTTGTGGTCGTACACGTAGTGCTTCGTTTCGCGGGCGATGATGGCGGACAGGCCCAGGACCGCGATACAGTTCGGGATGGCCATGAGCGCGTTCATCACGTCTGCGAAGTTCCAGACCACGGAGCTGAGGTTGGAGACCGCGGCGCTGCCGGCGGCGTCGCCGACCATCATGCAGCCCCAGAACACGAACAGCAGGAACACGATGTAGTAGGGGAGGACGGCCTTCTTGCCCAGCAGGTAGCTGATGGCGCGGTTGCCGTACTGGCTCCAGCCCAGGATGGTGGAGTACGTGAAGGTGACCAGGCCGACCAGCAGCACCAAGGGGCCGAACACGGGGATCTTCTCGAACGCGGCGGTCGCAAGGCCGGCGCCGGAGGAGATGGTGCCGTTGGCGATGGCGGTGGAGAGCTCGGGGTTCGCCAGCAGCGTGGTCATGAGCATCAGGCCGGTGATGGCGCACACCACGACGGTGTCCCAGAACGTGCCGGTCATGGAAACCAGTGCCTGACGTGCGGGGTTCTTCGTGGTAGCGGAGGAGGCGATCAGCGGGGCGGAGCCCATGCCGGACTCGTTGGAGAAGATGCCGCGCTTGAAGCCGAACTGCAGGGCCAGGGTGACGGTGGAGCCTACCGCGCCGCCGGCGGCGCCTGCGGGGGTGAAGGCGCCCACGATGATCTGGCGGATGGCCTCGCCCAGGAACTGGCCGTTCATGCCGATGATGATCAGGCAGCACACCACGTAGAAGACGGCCATGACGGGGACCAGCTTCTCGCACACCTTGGAGATGGACTTGATGCCGCCCAGGATGACGATGGCCACGAGCACCACCACCACGGCGCCGACCAGCCACTGCGGGATGGCCTTGCCGTCGATGAGCGAGGTGTTGTACAGCGCGTCGGCCAGGGAGTTCGACTGCGTGGAAGCGCCGATGCCGAAGGCTGCCAGCGAGGCGAACAGGGCGAACAGGATGGCCAGGATGCGGCCGGCCTTCTTGTTCTTGAAGCCGCGCTCAAGGGCGTACATGGCGCCGCCGAGCATGTTGCCGGAGTGGTCCTTCACGCGGTACTTCACGCCGATGAACACCTCGGAGTACTTCGTGGCGATGCCCAGGATGCCGGTGATCCACATCCAGAAGATGGCGCCCGGGCCGCCGAACAGCAGGCCCGTGCCCACGCCGACGATGTTGCCCGTGCCGATGGTGGCGGCAAGCGCGGTGGTCAGCGCGCCGAACTGGGTGATGTCGCCGTCGGCGTTGGAGGGGTCGTCCTTGGTGACGGACAGCTTGATGCCGGTGCCGATCTTACGCTGAATGAAACCGGTGCGGATGGTCATGAAGATGTGCGTGCCCAGCAGCAGCAAGATCATGATGGGGCCCCACACGAAGCCATCGACGGCGTCGATGACGTCAAGCGGGCTGGTAGCGGTGGCGATTCCCTCCGCAAGTCCGGTGAACGGCGTGATGAAGAACGATGTAAGGAAATCCTCCATGGCCTTTCCCCTTTCTCATTGGGGAGAGCGCATGCGTCCGGGAGAACCGAAGGGGGAGGAATCTCCCTAACGCATACCCTTTCCTCGCGTATATGACAAGGGAAACGCTACCGAAGGCAGTTTACAGAATTGTTTCAAACGCGATAAGGCTCGTGTTACGGCGTTAATTGCGTGTTACACGGCGGGGAAGGGAAGGGCGAGGACGCCGCCTACAGCTCGTGGGATTCGTTGTCGAACAGGCTGATGAGGTCCTTCTTGGAATGGACGCCGCACTTCGTGTAGATGTTGCGCGTGTGGTAGTTCACCGTGCCCTCCGCGATATGCAGCTCTTCCTGGATGCGCGCATAGCCGCGCCCCATGAGCAGCTGCTCGGCCACCTCCGCTTCGCGTGCGGAAAGGCCGTATTCCTCGGCGAAGCGCTCCACCCTTGCGCGAAAACGGGTGCCTTTGCCCTCGTACTCTTCCTGACCGTCGCTTGCCGCGTCCGGTTGGTTTTCCGCGGCGCAGCCGTCCTTTTCGTCGCAGGCGTCGTCCGGTTGGTTTTCCACGGCGCCGTCTCCTCCGCTGCGCGCCTTGGCAACGGAGCCCGTTTTGTCGTCGTCGCAGGCCCCCTCTCCGGCGCTGCCGCCTTGGCAGGCCGCTGCCTGGGTCGGCTGCGGTTCGGCCGTCGCCGCTTCGGGAGCGCGGCTCGGCGCCAGCACCACCAGCGCCGCAAGGATCAGCAGCTCGACTCCCACGAACAGGATGAAGCTGGCCGCCTGCACCGTTGCGGTGGACGTCTGGGGGGAGAGCAGGTGCTGGCTCGCCGTGATCCCGCCGACGTACAGCAGCGCATACACGATGCGCCCCAAAGAGAACACGCGGGCGACGGGAAGCCGGAAGCGCAGCGCGGCCACTACCATGGTGCACAGGAACAGCATTTCAAGGCACGTGCTGCCGACGGGGATGAAGTGGGAGAAGAAGCCGCCTTGATCGACTTGCGACAACAGGACGAGCATGAGGACGATGACCGCCGCGGGCGTTATCGCGCCAAGCGTGACGGCTTCAGGGTAGGTGCGCACGATATGCCAAGCGCACGCGATGAACACGGCCATGGTGGCCGATATGAAGAAGATGCCGGTGTACTCGGCGAACAGCGCGTCGTCGGGCGATGAGTTGAGAAAGCCCAGGATGATGCCCAGCGCCGCTGCGAACGCGGCGATGGCCAGATATGCGGCGGCGTGGTTGCGGTCGAGCTTCGTCGCGAACCGGGCGTCGTCGTATGCGCCCGCTGCGTTGCCGACGGCGCTTTCCCCGGCGCTCTCCGAACGCGAGGCGAAGATGCCGGACAGCACGGGCAGCACCGTGACGACAGCGATTACCACCCCGCTCGGCAGGCAGGGCAAGGCGACGCATACGGCGATGGTGCTTGCCAAGATGGCGGGCGTGGTGGCAAGCACGCCGTCGATCCCGGCTTTTCCGAACACCGACGCCCATCGGGCCGCCAGCACGCCCGACCCGATGCCCGTCGCAACGCCGGCGCACAGCGATGCGGGGACGAGCTGCTCGGCTCCCGCGTATGCGATGGCGGCGAAGTACAGCAGCGTTCCGGCGGAGGTGAGCGCGGGCGCGCCGATGCGAGCTGCCCGGCTTCTGGCCTTCCCGATCGCAACATCGGGCTTCAGGGCGAACAGCGCCAAGGTAGCCGCCAAGGCGATGGTCGACGACAGGTAAAGCGGCGACACGCCATCTCCCGGCAGCGGTTCGGCGGCTCGTCCCGGGTTGTTCACGTACAGGAACAGGAACATCCACGACAGGTGGCATACGAATCCCAACAGGTCCGCCTTTATCCCCCGCGGCAGACCCGCGTTGCCGGCGCCAGTGGCGGCGACAACGTCTTTTGCTTTGCTCATCAGGCACTTTCCCCCTTCCCATAGAAAATCTATGGGCACCTATCGGGCTGAAAACAATAGAAACCCGGTCGGTTCGAATCTCCTCTTGCCCTCTATTATCCCGACTGTCCCGGGGAATTGCAAAGAGCGCATTCCTTTTTTGGACGAGTCGATCGAGAAGGAGGGAACATGTTCAAAAAGAATATGACCCGCCGCAGCTTTGCGAAACTTGCTGCGGTAACAACGGCCGTTGCGGCGTCGATGGGGGCGACGGCGCCGTCGGCGCTGGCCGAGGTTTCGGTGGCGTCGAAGTCGTCGGGCGATACGAAGGTGGTGCGTAGCTGCTGCCGCGCCTGCGGCAAGAACGAGTGCGGCGTGTACGTGACCGTGAGGGACGGCAAGGCCATCAAGGTCGAGGGCGATGCCGACACCGCATTCCACTCCATGGGCAACTGCTGCACGAAGAGCCAGTCGTCCATGCAGGCGGCGTACCATCCGGACCGCCTATACCATCCGGTGAAGCGCACGAACCCCAAGGGCGACGCCGACCCGGGCTGGGTGCGCATCACGTGGGATGAGGCGTACGCCACCATCGCCGAGAAGTTCAAGGAGATCACGGGCAAGTACGGCCCTGAGTCCCTGTTCTTCATGGGCGGCACCTCTCGCATCTGGACGCAGCATGCATATGCCGCTTGGCCCCAGATGCTCGGCACGCCGAACTCCGTGACGGCTTGGGAGATTTGCAAGGGCCCGCGTCACTTCGCCACCGACCTGGTCTCGGAGTATGAGATGTCCTGGATGGCGACCACCGATCGCCCGCGGGTGTTCGTGCAGTGGGGCGGCGCGTCCGAGATCTCGAACTATGACGAGAGCTGCCGTACCACCGTCGATATCGCGAAGAATGCCGATTCCTACATCACCGTGGACCCGCGCGTCTCCAACCTGGGCCGCGAGGCCGATATCCAGCTGCGCCTGAAGCCCGGCACCGACGGCGCCATGGGCTTGGCCTGGACGAACGTCATCATCGAGAACAACCTGTACGACGACCTGTACGTGAAGCGCTGGACCGACGCGCCGTTCTTGGTCGTGGACGGCATGAAGCCCTCCGGCGGCTTCCCCGTCACCCAGAAGCTCGCATGGTTCCCGGGCAAGCCGATGGCCACGCGCCTGCTGAAGGAGTGCGACCTGAAAGAGGGCGGCAGCCCCATGCGCTACATGGTGTGGGACCAGCTCGCCGGCACCGATGACGCGCATCCGCTGCACAAGAACGACCCGAGCGGGCATCTGACGTACTTCGACGCCCAGACCGGCCTGTGGGAGGACGAGCCCGATGTGGTGTGGGATAAGTTCCGCGAAAGCCCGCAGAAGAACCTTCCCAAGCTGACGGTTCCCGGCCGCATCGCCGAGGCGTCCCCGTTCAACCCCGAGATCGACCCCGCCCTGTACGGCGAGTTCCAAATCACGCTGGCCGACGGCTCCGTGTACAAGGCCAAGCCGGTATGGGAGCACTACGCCGCGCGCGCTGCCGAGTTCACCCCGGAGGTCGCCGAGAAGATCACCGGCGTCCCCGCCGATCAGATCCGTAAGGCCGCGACCACGTGGGCCACGCCGCTCGACCCGAGCACCGGCTACGGCAACGGCGGCCTGCAGTACATGCTGGCGCCCGAGCACGCGTGCAACGCCATCCAGAACAACCGCATCTTCGACAACCTGGCGGGCATCACCGGCAACATCGACACGCCGGCAGGCAATCGCGGCCCGACCTACGGCACGTTCCTGCGCCCCGATGATTCGCAGCCTACCTTGAGCTCCAAGCACGGCAAGGGCGTTGACTTCTCCATCTGGCCCGAGAAGCAGCTGGGCGTCTCGAAGATCCCCATGCTCGGCTGGTGGCAGCAGTGGGCGGACGCGAACGCGGTGCACGACGCCATCTTGACGGGCGACCCGTACCCGGTGCGCGGCGGCCTGTGCGAGGCGTCGGGCTTCATGAACCAGGGCAACTCGCTGAAGTACTACAAGGCGCTGTCCAGCCTGGACTTCTTCTTCGTCATGGAGCTGTGGAAGACCCCGACGGCGGGCATCGCCGACATCCTGCTTCCCATGAGCCACTGGATGGAGGTGGATTGCCCCCGCGTCTCCCAGGGTTCCACGGGTGCGCAGGGCGCGACGTGCCGCGCCATCGAGCCTCCGGCGGATTGCCGCTTCGACCCGCAGGTCTGCGTCGACGTGTACAAGGCCATGGGCGTGCCGTACCTGGACGACCCGGTCATGAACGGCTACAAGGAAGGCGAGCAGTGGCCCACCGCCGAGCGCCAGTTCGACGTGTGCGTGTCCACCACCGGCTACAAGTCCTGGCAGGAGTACAAGGAAGCCTTCCAGGAGCACGGCTGGTGGGATTGCCGCGCCATCGCGCCTGAAACGTGGGGCACGTACCGCCGCTACGAGACCGGCATGCTCAGCCAGCCGTTGATCGTGGGCAAGACCCCCGCCGGCAACCCGATGCGCGGCTTTACCACGCCCACGCGCAAGCAGGAGATCTGGTCCACCGCGCTTGAGACGTACATGCCCGAGGCCGGCTTCGAGCTTCCCACCTGGAAGCCCGCGCCCGAAACCGAGCTTGCCCAGCCCGACATCGTCAACGAGTGGCCGTTCCTTATGACGACCGGCCGCCGCATCCCGGTGTACTTCCACTCCGAGCACAGGCAGCTGCCGTGGTGCCGCGAGCTGTGGCCGGTGCCGCGCTGCGAGATCAACCCCGCCGATGCCGAGAAGCTGGGCATCAAGCAGGGCGACTGGGTGTGGATCGAAAGCCCGCGCGCAAAGGTGCGCCAAGTCGCCGACCTGTACTACGGCATCGAGCCCGGCGTCATCAACTGCGAGCATCAGTGGTGGTTCCCCGAGCTGCACGAGGCCAAGAAGGGCTTCGACCTGTGCAACATCAACTGCCTGGTCGAGGGCACGAACCAAGACCCGATTTGCGGTGCCTCGAACCTGCGCGCCTACAACGTCAAGGTGTACAAGGCCACGCCGGAGAACAGCCCGTTCGGCAACCCGGTGCCCTGCGGCGACGACGGCACGGAGATCATCCACGACGCCTCCGACCCGCGTCTGAAGGAATGGCTGCCAAATTACGAGATCAGGAAAGAGGCATAGGCTATGACTCACTACGGTATCGTCACCGACCTTGATCGCTGCGTGGGGTGCCTTGCTTGCTCGGTGGCATGCAAGGCGGTCAACGGCGTTCCCGTCGGCCAGTTCTGGAACAAGACGCTCCGCGTGGGGCCGAACCCGAAAACCGAGGGCGGCCAGTGGCCCGACGTCGACCTGTACTTCCTGACCGTGCAGTGCCAGCACTGCAAGAACCCGGCGTGCGTGCAGGTATGCCCGACCGAGGCCAGCCATATCGCGCCCGACGGCACGGTGCAGATCGACAAGGCGAAATGCATCGGCTGCCAGTTCTGCGCCATGGCCTGCCCTTATGGCGTGCGTTACCTCAACGAGGAGGAGCGCGTCGTCGAGAAGTGCACGCTGTGCGAGCAGAAGATCGCCCAGGGCGAGCTCCCGCAGTGCGTAAGCCAGTGCGGCGGCCTCGCGCGTTTCTTCGGCGACCTTGACAAGGGCATCGATTCGTTCGAGGGCGCCTGCGGCAAGAAGCTGGGGGACTACGTCGAGCCTTACGACCAAAGCGCCGTGCATCACCTTCCGGACTCCGGGAACAACCCCGGCTTCGTGTACATCCTTCGAGATATGAAATGGCAGGGGGAGGAGTAGATCATGGAACTGCAATGGCCTTTGATCCTTTTCACCACGCTGACCGCGTGGGCTTGCGGCACCTTCAGCGCGCAGGGCGTGCTTGCGCTCAAGGGCGCGGGCAAGAAGTCCCAGCAGCTGCTGGTGATCGTGTCGGTCGTGCTCCTTGCCCTGAGCGGCATCGCCGTGTTCTTCCACCTGCAGCATTGGGAGCGCATCTTCAACGGCTTCGGCCACATCACCTCCGGCATCACGCAGGAGCTGATTGCGATCGTGGTGTTCGTGGTGATCGCCGTGGCGTACTTCGTCATGGCGCGCAAGTCCGATGACGGCGGCACCGTCCCCGCATGGTGCGCATGGGCTGCCATCGTCATCGGCGTGGTCCTGGCCGCGGTGTGCGCGCATTCCTATATGATGCCGGCGCGCCCGGCATGGGACAGCGTGCTCGAGGTGCTCTCCATCGTGGGCGCGGCGTTCCTGCTCGGCCCGGCGACCGTGGCCGTGGTGCTTGCCATCAACGGCGAGGACTTCCCCGGCATGGGGCAGATCGCTGTGATCGGCAGCGCCATCGGCGCCGTGTTCACCGTGGCCTATGCCGCGTTCCTGCAGGTCTCCGGCGGCATGTATGTCCAGGTGGGTCACTACTTCGATCCGACCCATCCCACCAAGGCTGTCATGGACGCCGCCGCCACGGCGGCCGGCCAGGCTCCGCTTCTATGGATAGGCGCCGTGATCGTGGGCGCCGCCGTGCCGCTGGTTTGCAGCGTCCTGGCGAAGAAGAAGGGCGACCAGGCCAGCTGGAAGCTCTTCGGGGCCGTGTCCGTTGCAGCCGCCCTCATCGGCGCGGTCTGCCTGCGCGTCGCCTTCTACAACATGGGCCTGTCCGTGTTCATGTTCTACTAGGAGGTTCGGCCGAGCCGGGAGCGCTTCCCGGCTCGGCGGCGGGCCGGGCCGGATTCGGCTGGCTTGACGGCGACGGGGCCGGTTGGGTTTCCGCTTGGTCGGCGGCTCCCGCTTCGTCGCCGAGGAGCAAGCCGGGACCCGTTTCGGCTCGCCCGGCCCGTCCCTTCCCGACGGTTCACAACGCAATAACCCGTCCGAGCGGCTCTCTCCGCTTGGAGGCTTTCTTTCCCCATAACCCCTTGCAAACAGGAAAGCCTTCAAGCGAAGGGGGCCGCTTTGCGTTTTTTTTGGCTCGGTGGAGCTGGGGGCTGCGGATGGCCAAGGGCGGCGGGTTTCGCCTGCGCGTTGGCTACTTCGAGCTACTGCGACAAAGGTGCGACATTGCTGCGACAAAGGTGCGACAAAGGCGTTGATTCGGGGTTATGTTTCAAAAAGTGTGTCCTTTTTGAAACATAACTCAATAAAAAACTAGGCGGAACCGCTTGCACGACTCCGCCTTACAAAACCAAATAGGTTTTTCTGTCTACCGCTATTATGCAGGGTTAAAACCAGCTGTCAATGAGCTTCGATAGAAGGAGCAAATCTCTGAGATTTCATTACTGGACATCCTCCAGAAATCAAACTACAAAAAGCCTGAAGGTTGTGATGCGCTGAGGGCGGTGGTCGCATAGGGAAAACGCCGCGCTTTCGGTAGTCTTGAAGGCATCGGAAGGGAAAAATGCACTGCGCTCCTCAGCCGCAGGCCTTGAGGAGCGCAGTGCTTCGCAGTGCTTCGCAGTGCTTCGCAGTGCTTCGCAGTGCTTCGCAGTGCTTCGCAGTGCTTCGCAGTG
>NZ_CAKUAT010000025.1 GCF_934636665.1 uncultured Senegalimassilia sp. | reverse complement strand
TAGATGCGGCCGCCGGTCATGTTCTTGGCGCCGGCGAAGTTGCCGCGCTCGACGACCAGGACGGACTTGCCGGCGGACGCGGCCACGTAAGCCGCCACGCCGCCCGCGCAGCCAGATCCCACGACGATGATGTCGAAATCTGACATGTAGATATCCTTTCATTGGCGGCCGAAGACGGCCGCCAATTCATTAACTATCGAGACTCCCGCACCGCGCTCCGTAAAAGATGTAAAGGGGTCATCTTTTTAGGAGGGGTCGAATCTTTGGAGGGGTCGAACCTTAGGAGAGGTTTTCGCACAAGGGTTGCGCTGAAGCGCGGTGCGGAAGGAGTCCCCTTACAGGGCTGCGGTGATGGCCGGCAGGACGTCCTTGATGTCGCCCACCAGACCGAAGTCGCACTGCTTGAAGATCGGAGCGTTCTTGTCCTTGTTGATGGCGAAGATGGCACCGGAACGGTTGCAGCCGACCATGTGCTGCATCTGGCCGGAGATGCCCACGGCGATGTAGGCCTTCGGGGTCAGCATCAGGCCGGAAACGCCGACGTAGCGCTCGGTCGGCAGCCAGTTGACGCCCTCGGTCAGCGGACGGGAGCAGGCAAGGCCGGCACCCAGCTTGTCGCACAGGTCGTTGGCCATGGACAGCTGAGACTCCTCGGCGAAGCCGCGGCCGGCGGCCACGACGACGTCGGCCTTGAACAGGTTCACGCCGCTCTTCTCGATGACCTGGGAGGAAACGACCTTCACCGGGCGAGCGGGGGCAACCCACTCCTGCTCGGCGACGGAGCCGTTGGCACCCTCGGTGCCATCGAACACGCCAGCGCCGATGGTGTAGATGGCAACGTTGCCGGCGACCTTCTGCACGCGCTCGGCGATGCCGCCGAAGTACATGCTCTTGGCGCCCTCGGCCTCGAAAGCGGTGACGTCGGTGATGACGGCGGTGTCGGCATGGAACGCCAGGCTGCCGGCGATGACCTTCATGTGGCGGCAAGCCTCCACCAGGACGACCTCGGGGTTCTCGGCGTCGAACGCGGCGTTCACGGTCTCGACGGCCGAATCAACGGTCAGGCCCTCGGGAACGGTGATGTTGAGCACCTTGTCGGCGCCGCACTCGTAAGCGCCGCCGAAGGAGATGGCCACGACCTCGTCGGCCATGGTGCGCGCGCCTGCAACCAGCTCTGCGGCCGCAGCTGCGTGCTCAGCGATGATCAATGCCTTCATGAGTATCCACTCTGCCTTTCTTTTGCTTGATTACGCGTGGGCCTACAGGGCGGCCTTGATGGCGGCCACGAAGCTGTCGATGGCGCCGTCCTCGGAGGCGTCGAAGATCTCCAGCTTGCGGTCGGCCTGCTCGGGAGCCTTGCAGTCGACGACCTCGATGGCGGCGGCGGCGACGTCGGAAGCGCCGGCGACGTTCATCGGCTTCTTGCCGGCGGCCAGGATGTCCTTCATGCCCGGGATGCGGGGCTCGGCGGCGTCCGGGGTGACGGACACGACGGCCGGCAGGGCGACCTCGACGACCTCGACGGCGTCCTCGAGCGTGCGCTCGACCTCGAGCACGTCGCCCTTGCAGGTGACCTTCGTGGCGGCGTTCACCACAGGCCAGCCCAGCTTGCAAGCCAGCTGCACGTCGACCTGCTGAGCGTAGTTGTCGGCGGAACCGTCGCCGCACACGACCAGGTCCACGTCGCCGATCTGAGCGACCAGCTTGGCCAGCTCGCCAGCGGTGGCCTTGGCATCCATGCCGGCGCAGGCGTCGTCGGCGGTCATGAACAGCTCGTCAACGCCACGGGCCAGAGCGCTCTTCTTGAGCTTGGCCTCGTCGATGGAAGCCGGACCCGCGGTAATGGCCACAGCAGCGGAACCCTCGACCTCGGCGGCCAGCTGAGCAGCCACCTCCAGAGCGTTCAGGTCGTACACGGAGATGGTGTTCTTCGCCTTGGAGTAGTCCAGCGTGCGATCACCGGCGACCTTGATGTCCTGATCGTCAGGAACCACCTTGAATGCAGCGGCTATCTTCATCTTGAGCCTTCCCTTCATAAGCTTGTTACAGAGGTTCTTACCTTCGTAGCGACCGCTTCGACGTAACCCTTTGCGGGTTGCACGTCCGTTTTACGGGGTGCGTCTCCGTTTCGGCGGGTCGCTTACGTGACAGGGCCATCTTGCGCTCCCTCACCCCTCCTGCCATCGCCAGATAACCGTGAATACCCTCTTACTCAATTTTTAACTATGCGGCAAAAGCCCCTGTTGAGAGGCTACGTACGCTTTTATATGGGCTTTTTGCCCGTCTCAAGGGGCACAAAAGGGTTTTCGCCGTTTTGTGGGCTTCGACCACATATGACACCCGGAAAGCGGCCCTCGCAAATTTCGAGTGATGCCCACATTTCTTGCTATTAGCGCTTTACCGAAGTTGTGGCGATGTTTCCGCCCACCCCGGCTCCTAGCATGCGAAATCGAGCCGAGCGTGCATCTCGCGAAACGTCCGAATCAAAATCAAAGGAACGACACGAGGCGCACAGCATTCGCCGAAACGGCTCAAGGCAATCCATATAAAAGGAGGAGCAATGGCAGATTTCTACGGAACCCAAGAGGTCGTCACTGACCTTCGCGAGGACGGCGTGCTCATCATGCGCATCAACCGCCCCGAGAAGCGCAACGCTATCAATGCAGTGACCTCTGCCGCCATGGAAGACATCATGAACAAGGCGGAGAAGGATAAGCGCGTCCGCGTCATCGTGGTCACCGGCACCGGCGAGAAGGCCTTCTGCGCCGGCGAGGACCTCTCCGAGCTGTCCAGCGGCGGCGAGTGCATGACCGTCACCGACCACGGCTTCGGCGGCATCACCGATCGTCTGTGCCCGAAGCCGACGATCTGCGCCGTCAACGGCGTGGCTGCCGGCGGCGGCATGGAGATCGCCGTCTCCTGCGACATCGTCGTTGCTGCCGAGCATGCCCGCTTCGGCCTGACCGAGCCCAAGGTCGGCCTGATCGCCTCCACCGGCGGCCTGGTTCGCATGGCCCGCGACGTTCCGCGCAAGGCCGCCATGGACATGCTGCTGACCGCTCGCCTGGTGCACGCCGACGAGGCCAAGGAGATCGGCTTCGTCAACTACGTCGTGCCGGCCGAGGAGCTCATGGACAAGGCTCTGGAGATCGCTTCCACGATCGCCAAGAACGCTCCGCTGTCCCTGAAGTTCACGAAGCAGATCGTGCACGCCGCCTCCCAGATGTCCGAAGAGGACGCCATGCGCTACTGCGACGCCGCCTATCGCTTCATCGAGAAGACCGAGGACGGCATCGAGGGCCCCGCAGCCTTCGTCGAGAAGCGCACGCCGAACTGGCAGGGCAAGTAACTCCCGCTTCTTTTCTCCCTGCGAAGGGAAAGGCCGCAACAACTGCCAGCCTTTCCCTTCGCCCCAAGCGGCGCCAAGCCGCACCGACCGCCCGGTAACGGACCGGGCGCATCCGCACGAAGAAAGGATCCAACAATGTCTCTGCTCGCAAAGAGCAAGGGCGAGGTCACTTACAAGGACCTGACCGGTTTCCACAAGTGGTTCCTCATCGTCCTCGTTTCCATGGGTTCGTCCATCATCTACACGCCCATCTACCTGAAGAACGTCTTCTACGAGCCCCTGATGCAGGGCCTCGGTTGCACCAATGCCGACCTGGGCGCGCTGCTCTCCTGCTACGCCATCGTCGCTGTGATCACCTATCTACCCGCCGGCATCATCGCCGACAAGGTGCGCATGCGCACGCTGTCCTGGGTCGGTTTCGGCGCCACCGCTGTCCTGACCTTCATCTACGCCATGCTGCCGTCCATCCAGATGCTCTACGTGGTATTCGTCGGCTACGGCATCACCACCATCCTGATCTGGTGGGGCACGCGCTTCAAGATCGTCCGCCTGTGCTGCTCTGAGGACGATTACGCCTCCAAGATCGGCGTGAGCTACTCCATCTACGGCGCTGCCGGCCTGATCGTCGGCCTGATCAACACGGCCATCATCTCCGCCGTCGCCGACGCCTCCCAGGGCATCCAGGTCCTGCTGGTCTTCTTGGGCGCCCTCATCGCCCTGCTCGCCGTGCTGTCCTTCATCTTCGTCCCCGACTTCAAGGGCGAGATCGACAAGAACGCCAAGCTGTTCAGCCTGAGCGAGGTCGTCACGGCCATCAAGCACCCCGGCGTCATCTGGGCCTGCCTGGCTTACTTCTTCGTGTACCTGGTGTACATGGGCGTCACCTACACCACGCCGTTCATGACCACCTGCTTCGCCGCTCCGGTGGCCATCGTCTCCGTCGTCGGCCTTATCCGTACCTATGGTATCGGCCTCATCGCCGGCCCGGCTGCGGGCATCTTCGCCGACAAGCTGAAGAGCCCCTCGAAGTCGATCCTGATCTTCTTCGCCGCAAGCGTCATCGTGCTGGCCGCCTTCATGATCATGCCTCGCGAGGCGAGCATGGTCATCCCGATCGCCGTGCTGGTCGTCGTGCTCGGCTTCGTGACCTACGGCGCCTTCTCCATCGGCTCCTCGCCCCTTACCGAGGCCAAGGTCCCGATGAGCATCTTCGGCACCGCTTCGGGCCTGCTGTCCGTCATCGGCTTTTTGCCTGACACCTTCGTCCACACCTGGTTCGGCGGCCTGATCGACGCCCAGGGCGCGGACGCCTTCAACACCATCTTCATCGCGCTGGTCGTCTTCGCCGTGCTGGGCTGCTTCTGCCTGGTCATGACGCGCCGCGCCATGAAGAAGAACGCCGCCGAGACGAACTCCGCCAACTAGCGTTCACTTACCCACCCCAGCCGTTCAGGCGCGCCGCCCACAAGGCGGCGCCCGAGAAGATCGAGGAAGAGACATGAACAAGATCGACGTCCTCTCGAAAATCAACGAGGGCATGCGCGCGGTGCTCGCCAAGGAAGACGAGCTCGCAGGAAACGCCAACGACACGAGCGCCGGCTTCGAGCAGATGCGCCTGAACTACACCGCTGGGCGTGCTTACTGGGTAGAGGGCGGCCCGGAAATGGCCGAGAAGGTCGACCGCAAGGTCGAGGGCCCGCATGGGGACATCCCCGTTCGCCTGTACTACCCCGCCAAGGACCGCGCAAGCCTTGCGAGCGACGGCGAGGCCCTGCCGGCGATCGTCTACGCGCACGGCGGCGGCTTCGTCCTGGGCAACCTGGACACGCATGATCGCATCTGCCGCGTCCTGGCAAGCAAGACGGGCGCCGCGGTTGCAGCCGTGGACTACCGCCTTTCGCCCGAGGCGAAGTTCCCCGTGGCGGTCGAAGAGGTCGCCTGCGTCGCCAAGCACCTGCACGAGCTGGGCGAAGCGTACGGCATCGACGGCGACCGCCTTTCCTTCGCCGGAGATTCCGGCGGCGCTCACCTGAGCCTGGCCGCCACCATGTACCTGCGCGAGGAGCTGGGAGGCTCCGACTACATCAAGTGCCTCCTTCTGTTCTACGGCTGGTACGGCCTGAAGGATTCGGCCTCCCAGCGCCTTCTGGGCGGCCCCTGGGACGGCCTGACCGAGGCGGAGTGGCAGTGGTACAAGGAGCTCTACGCCGAGGATACGGCGGAGCTTGAGACGAGCCCCTACGCCAACCTCTTCCTGAACGACCTTACGCGCGACATGCCTTCCTGCTACATCGCCGCAGCCGAGTACGACCCCCTGAAGGACGACAGCACGGCACTTGCGACGATCCTCGAGGAATACGGTATCCCCCACCGCTTCGAGATGTTCGAAGGCGTCATCCACGCGTTTTTGCATTACACCAAGATGCTTGACGAGGCCAACCTGGCGCTCGAGCACGGCGCGGAGCACTTCCGTCAGCAGATGGGCTGCTAACCGTAGCCGATACGCACTACCCACCACATTGTGACAGCGCGGCAAAAGGCCGCTCTGGATATCGACAAGGAGAATGCAATGGACTTCAAATTGACCGATGAGCAGGAGCTGATCGTCGACAGCTACCGCGACTACATGGAGAGCGAGAACTGGGAGGCTTACTTCGCCGAGTGCGACGAGAAGCACGAGTACCCGCTGCGCTGGGTCCGCGGTCTGTGCGAGCTGGGCTTCGACCTGATCATGCTCCCCGAGAGCCACGGCGGTCTGGGTCTGGAGCAGCCGGCCGTCACCATGATGGCCGTGTACGAGGTGCTGGGCCGCTACGGCGCCCCGACCTACGTCCTGTACCAGCTGCCGGGCTTCGAGACCATCATCCGCGAGGGCACCGAGGAGCAGATCGAGGCCGTGCTGTCCACCCTGGGCACCGGCGAGCAGATCTGGAACTCCGCTTGCACCGAGCCGGGCGCCGGTTCCGACGTTGCCGCCCTGCAGACCACGTACAAGCGTGAGAACGGCAAGATCTACCTGAACGGCACGAAGACCTTCATCACCTCCTCCGCTGGCGTCAAGTACCTGGTCATCATGGCCAAGAACGCCGACGATCCGCAGATGTTCACCGAGTTCTTCCTGGACATGAGCAAGCCGGGCGTCTCCCTGTCCCCGCTGCACAAGCTAGGCCTGCGCATGGACTCCTGCTGCGAGGTCTACATGGACAACGTCGAGCTGGAGGAGAAGGACATCTTCGGCAAGGAGGGCAACGGCTTCTCCCGTGGCATCAACGACTTCAACTTCGAGCGTTGGCTGGTCGGCGCTTCCGACTACGGCATGTCCATCGCCGTGTACGAGGATGCCTGCCGTCACGCCAACCAGCGCATCGCCTTCGGTAAGCCGATCGGCCGTCAGCAGCTCAACCAGCTCAAGGTCGCCGAGATGGCCATCAAGCTGAAGAACATGAAGAACATGCTGTACGAAACGGCTTGGGAGGCCGACAACAACGACGGCAAGTTCGATCCCGGCGCTGCCGCCATGTGCAAGTACTACTGCGCCAACTCCGCCTTCTCCGTCGTCGACGACGGCATGCAGATCCTGGCGGGCGTGGCCGTGGCCGGCGAGCATCGCGCTCAGCGCATCTGGCGCGACCTGCGTGTGGACCGCGTCTCCGGCGGCACCGACGAGATGATGATCCTCACCGCTTCCAAGTTCGAGCTGAAGAAGTACCGCGACTAACTCACGCGGCTAGCAAACGGATCCAACAGACGGCGGCGCGGCAAGCGCGCCGCCGAATCGAAAGGAATTCATCATGGCTCTTGAAACCAACAAGCCGTCCTTCGGCGTTCTGGACGACGTCAAGGTCGTTTACGCAGCAGTCGAGCTGGCAGTGCCGAAGGCCTGCGACCTCATGGCCGACTGGGGTGCCGACGTCACGTGGCTGGAGAACACCGGCGCGGGCGACACCATCCGCGACACCGCCTACGTCAAGCAGGCCGAGCGCCGCAACCAGCGTTCCGTTTCCATGAACTACTTCTCCGATGAGGGCAAGGAGATCCTGTTCAAGATGCTGGCCGACGCCGACGTCTTCATCGAGGCCTCCAAGGGCGGCACCTGGGCTCGCAAGGGCATCACCGACGAGGTGCTGTGGGAGATCAACCCGAAGCTCGTCATCGTGCACCTGTCCGGCTTCGGCCAGACCGGCGACCCGAAGATGGTCAAGCGCGCTGCTTACGACTTGACCGTCATGGCCTACTCCGGCTACATGAGCCAGAACGGCACGCAGGAGCAGCCGATGAACCCCGGCCCCTACGCTGGCGACTACTTCAACTCCCTGATGATCGTCTCCTCCACCCTGGCTGCGCTGCATAAGGCCAACCGCACGGGCAAGGGCGAGAGCATCGACATGGCCATGTACGAGACGCTGCTGGCCATCGGCCAGTACTACCTGGTCGACTACCTGAACGAGGGCATCCTGTGGCCTCGCCCGGGCGCTCGCAACCAGAACCTCTGCGGCATCGGCGAGTACAAGTGCAACGACGGCTTCCTGGGCGTGTGCCTGTACGGCGTCGACCAGAACAAGTACTTCCTGGAGACCATCGGCCTGGGTCACCTGTGGGGCACCGAGGACATCCCCGAGGACACCTCCGGCCTGTGGCTGTCCAACCCGCATGCTGCTGAGATCGAGGCTGCGTTCGAGGCGTACTGCCTGGAGCACTCCAAGTACGAGATCGAGGCGGACTTCGCTGCTCATCGCATCGCCGCTCAGGTCGTCATGGAGTTCGAGGACCTCGTGAAGGAAGAGCACCTCAAGCTGCGCGAGGACTTCATGGATTGGGAGACCGAGGACGGCAAGACCTTCAAGGGTCTGGGCGTGTTCCCCAAGTTCCAGCAGACCCCCGGCCAGGTGTGGCGCCCGATGCCCAAGCAGGGCGGCGACACCGCTGACGTGCTGACCAAGCTCGGCTACACGGCCGACCAGATCGCCGCGCTGAACGAGAGCGGCGTCGTCAAGGTCGCTGAATAACAGCTGAAGGTTCCGAGAGGAAGGCTCCCCTTTCGGAATGACGGCCGGGCCCTGAGAAGGGCCCGGCTTCTATAGGGGCCTTGCATTCGACGGGGTTTGGAGCGCCCCTCGTCGAATGCAAGACACGTGAAACGGCGCCGAAGCTAGGAAGCAACGGATCGGAAGATCAAGGGAGAGAAGACATGGTCGACATCGTTGGCAACGAAACGCTCGCAAGCCTGTGGGACAAGCTCGCTCGCGAGTGCGGCGACAAGGACTTCTTCATCTTCCGGGACCGCGAGGGCGACGTGGCCACCTACAGCTACCGCGCCTTCAACGAGCTGATCGACCAGACGGCGAACATGTTCCTGAGCCAGGGCGTGGAGCGTGGCGAGCACGTTGCCGTGCAGATGCACACCTGCCCCGAGTTCCTCATGTGCCTGTTCGGCCTTGCCAAGATCGGCGCCGTGCTTGTGCCCATGAACGAGCAGTACCTGCAGGCCGAGTGCGAGTACGCGCTTGACATGTGCTCCACCCGCCGCGCGGTGGTGGAGCCCTGCTACGTGGAGCTCTACGACGCCATCCACGCCGGCGGCAGGCTTGACCAGGGCATCATCGTGGCCCGCAGCGAAGGCGGCGAGGAGGCCATGGGCTACCCGCTGTTCTCCGAGCTGGTGGCCGCCGAAGGCATCGAGCTGGAGGTCCCGAGCGACCTGTCCCCCGACGACCCGTGCGAGATCCTGTTCACGAGCGGCACCACTTCCAACCCCAAGGGCGTCATCCTGACCCACGGCAACCTGATCTACTCGGGTTATTACGGCGACTGGGAGACGGCCATGACGTCGGAGGACCGCATGTTCTCCACCATGCCCGCGTGCCACTCCAACTTCCAACTGGCGGCGCTGACCCCGGTCATGACCGCCCGCGCCACGCTCATCGTGGTGGAGAAGTACAGCGCGAGCAGGTTCTGGAGCCAGATCCGCCAGTACCGCGCAACGCTGGCGCAGTGCGTGGCCATGATGCTGCGCACGCTGATGCTGCAACCGGTGGACCCGGACGAGAAGGACCACTGCCTGCGCGACATGCTGTACTTCCTGCCCGTGTCCGCGCGCGAGAAGGAAGCCTTCGAGGAGCGCTACGGGGTTCGCATCATGAACACCTACGGCTCCACCGAATCCGTCGGCTGGGTGCTGACCGACCCGCCCACCGGCGAGCGCAACTGGCCCTCCATCGGCCGCGTGGGCCTGGGCTACGAGGCCAAGGTCGTCGACGAGGCGGGCAACGAGCTGCCCGCCGGCGAAGTGGGCGAGATCTGCGTGAAGGGCGTCCCTGGGCGTTCGATCATGCTCGGCTACCTGGGCAACGAGGCCGCCACGGCCGAGGCGCTGTCCAGCGACGGCTGGCTGCGCATGGGCGACAAGGGCTACTACGACGAGAACGGCTGGTTCTTCTTCTTCGACCGCAAGAGCAACATGATCAAGCGCTCGGGCGAGAACATCTCCACCTCCGAGATCGAGGGCATCCTGGAGGAGCACCCCGACATCAAGGAGGCCGCGGTCATCGGCGTGCCCGACCCCATCCGTGACCAGGCGGTGAAGGCGTTCGTCCTGCCCGAGGACGGCGCCGTGATCGACCAGGACGCGGTGATCGCGTACTGCGAGGGCAACATGGCCGCGTTCAAGGTGCCCACCATCGTCGAGATCGTGGAGGATTTCCCCCGCACCTGCAGCATGAAGATCGAGAAGAAGCTTTTGAAATAACGGTAACGAACGGAAAGGACGGCGCTCATGGACGACTCAAGCAAGCGAAAGCGAAACGTGATGCCGTCGGATGAGGTGCCGGCGGGCGGCTCGGCAAAGGGCAGGAAGAAAACCCTCGACGAAGCCGCCATGACGCCGTTCCTGCGCGAGATCACGCTGGTGTCGAGCGGAGGCGCCTTCCTTGACGGCTACGTGCTGTCGCTGATCGGCGTGGCGTTGACGCAGATCACGGCACAGATGAGCCTAACCACGCATTGGACGGCGGCAATCGGCGCGTCGGTACTGCTCGGCATCCTGGTGGGCAGCATCGCGGGCGGTTATCTGACCGACATCATCGGGCGCAAGAAGATGTTCGTCTTGGACATCATCGCCATCGCGTTGTTCTCAGCCCTGAGCATGACCGATGCCACGCCCATGCAGCTGGTGATTTACCGCTTCTTCATCGGCGTGTTCGTGGGCGCCGACTACCCCATCGCCACATCGCTTATCACCGAGTTCACGCCGAAGCACCATCGCGCGATATCCATGGGCATGGTCTCGGCGGCGTGGTACCTGGGCGCCACCGTGGCGGCGCTTGTGGGCTTTTGCCTGTGCGACGTCGACAACGGGTGGAAGCTGATGCTGGGATCGGCCATCATCCCCTGCGTGTTCCTGCTGATCGGCAGGTGCAAGGTTCCCGAGTCTCCCCTGTGGCTTAAGAACAAGGGCCGCGAGAAGGAGGCGCTCAAGGTGGTCTTGCGCGTCTACGGCGCCGACGTGACCCTTGAGGGCGAGGAAGAGGGGCCGAAGACGAAGGCCGGCTTCGCCGAGGTGTTCTCGAAGGGTTATGCCGCACGCATCGTGTTCCTGGGCATCCTGACGCTGTGCCAGGTGGTTCCCATGTACGCCATCTACACGTTCGGCCCGCAGATCATGACCGCGTTCGGCCTGGGCGTTGGGAAGAGCGCGATCCTGGGCGAGAGCGTGCTGAGCCTGTTCTTCCTGGTGGGTTCACTGCCGGCCATGTTCTGGCTGAACTCCATGGGCCGCCGGCCGCTGCTCATCCGCTCGCTGTTCTTGATGGCGGTGGGCCTGGTGGTGCTGGGCCTGTTCCCCACCGCGCCGCTGCCGGTGATCATCTGCGCGTTCGGCCTGTACGCGTTCTTCAGCGGCGGACCGGGCATCCTGCAGTGGCTCTACCCCAACGAGCTGTTCCCCACCGAGGTGAGGGCGACGGCGGTGGGTTTGGCCATCGGCATCTCGCGCGTCGGCACGATCGTGGCGACGTACGGCACGCCGATCTTCATGGCGGCATTCGGTATCGGGCCCACCATGCTCGTGGCAGCCGGCCTGGTGATTCTGGGATTGGTGCTGTCGATCTTCATGGCGCCCGAGACCGCCGGCAAATCGCTGGGCGAGACGAGCTCGCTGTAGGGCGAGGTTGCGAAGCCCGCGGGGAATCCCCCCGCGGGCTTTTTACGTTTTGGGAGCGGCGTGCCCGGACACTTCGGGGACGTAGCGCTAAGTGTCCGGAACAAACAACGGCCGGCAAAAAGCCTACAGGAGGGATTCCTCTCGCAGGCTTTTGTGTTTTGGGGAGGATGGCACGCGATACTGCACCAGAAGCTTGCCGAGGGATAGAATCAATGCGAAGGCGATTCTGCTTTGAAAGGCAAGCAGATGCGGAAGCAACGGAAGGCAGGGCAGGTATGAGCGGCAAGGGTTATTCAATCGTGTTCAGCAGCAGAACGGGGAATACAGCCGAGCTTGCGGAGGCTGTTCGCGAAGCGCTGCAGGAAGGGACGTGCGAGTATTTCGGGAGCGTTGACGGGGACGGCAACTGCGACTGCGACACCGGCTGCGCTGGCGACGGAGACCGCAACGGCAGCAGCTTCGGAAGCAGCACCGGTACAATCCCCGCATCTGAGACGCTGTTCGTGGGCTTTTGGACGAACCAGGGCGTGGCTGACCGGGCCGCGCAAAAGCTTCTGGAACAGCTAAAGGACCGAAAGATCTTTCTGTTCGGCACCGCCGGATTCGGCGGCAGCGAGGCATATTTCCAAGCGATTCTGGACAAGACGAAAGCATTCATCGACGACAGCAACACCGTGATCGGAACCTTCATGTGCCAGGGCAAAATGCCGCTTTCCGTGCGCGAGCGCTACGTGAAGATGAAGGAACAGCCTGATCACATGCCCAACATCGACGCAATGATCGAGAATTTCGACAAAGCCCTATCCCACCCCGATGCCGACGATCTGGAGAAGTTGGCGAATCTTGTGAGAGAAACCGTCGGGCAGTAACGAAACCAACCGAGCGCAAAGCGAAATAATGCAGCTGAAACCGCATTATTTCGCTTTGCGCGAGACTGTATCGCGATGCGGTTGCTTGCAATCGCGGAAATCGAGCAAGCCGACGCTTTCCGCGATACCGCAAAACCACCTCGTCCGACGCATATAGTCCGATAGGCCTATCTTTGCGCACTGATGGCCAAGCGCTCTTCCACGCTCTCATTCAAAACCAGTCGAACGTTCTTCCGTACGCTGGGTCCCCCTGCCCTCGCGCAGCAAAAGCTGGCCGCTTGTAACTTTTTACCTGCGCGCCACATGAGCATTGGTAGAATCGATTGCAGACTCAATCATCCGCACAGCAAGGAGCGCCGTGTTCTCGGTCGATAGACAATCCCTCCAATCGCTTTCCGCACTGGCGCTGTTCACGTTCGCATTCTTGGGAAGCGAGTTCTTCTTCGACAGCCGGATCGGCTTGTTCATCAGCGCCGAAGGGGTTGTGGGCGCCCAGGCGATGATCCTTGGCGCAAGCGTCGTCGGCTTTCTGGCTTATGCGCCGATTTCGAAGCTGGCAGGGGGACGACGCGCGCTTCGGGCGGTCGAGGCCGTCGGGGCTATTGCGGCCCTGGTCACGATTACCGTTGCGGAAAGCGCGCTTGCGATGCAAATCACGGGTTGCATCGCGTTCTTCCTGCTGGGAAGCCTTGGCGCTGAAGCGCATTGGAGCATGGCGCGCGCCTTCGAGGGAAGCCCGTCGCTTGCCAAAGGAGCAGGCGCAGCTTACGCCGCCGGCATCCTGCTACAGTTCCTGAGCAACCAGTTCGTACCTGCGGGCATGGCGGACGCAGCGGTGCTGTGCGTCGGCGTCGCCGCACTCGCCGTGTTTGCGGCGGCTGGAGAACGCGATGGCGAATCCGCAGGTCAAAAGTGCGATAAGACCCCTGGCGAACATGCAGGCGGACCGGTGGCGCCGGAGTCGTCGGGGCGAATCACCCGCCAAGAGCAATCGATTCGAGCGAGCCTAGCGGCCCTGACGAAGAAGGCCCGCCCAGAGCAGGCAGATGCCGGCTCCTCTCGGCAAGCGGCCCCAGATAGCGCAAAAACCGCCACCTGTGCTGTTTGGCTTCTTGCGCTTGTGGTGCTGCTTGCCTGCATGTTCTCTACGCTCGACAACGTGGTTACCCTTGCGAATGCGCAGGGCTCGATCTCGGTCGAGACGTGGCCGCGCCTGTTCCTTGCGGCGAGCGGCCTTGCCGCCGGCGTGCTGTTCGACATCCGCGAACGCCGCTACATGGGGTTCATCATGTTCGCGGTCACGGTGCTGTCCATCATATCGATCTTGGCCGTTGAGGCCGGGGCCAGCCCCGTGATCGGGCTGATCGTGTTCTATCTGAGCTCCGGATTCTTCGTCACGTTCTTCACCACCACGTTTTTGCAGCTGGCGCCGCGCATGCGCACACCCCAGCTGTGGGCAGGCATGGGCCGCGCTGCCAACAACCTGTGCGCGTTCACCGTATCGGGAGTCTCCATGATGCTGACTCAATTGGGGATCGCCGCCGTGATGATCGCGTCGCTGATCCTGTTCGTGCTGGTCAGCGTTGCATTCGTGGGCGCCGGGCTGTTTCGCCTGCCGTCGACGGTCGGGGAACGCGAGGCCATCCGGGCGGGCCTTGCCGCCGCTGCCGCGCCGACACTTGAGGAGGTGCAGGCCGAGTTCATCAGCCGAAGCGGCCTGACGCCGCGCGAGGAAGAGGTGCTGCGCGCCGTGGCCGCCGACGAGCGCCCGCTCAAGCAAGTGGCCGATGACCTGGGCATTTCGTTGCGCATGGTGCAGCGCCACCTGACCAGCATCTACAGCAAGACCGACACGCAAACCCGAGCCGGCCTCACCCGCGCATTCTTCGGGAAATAGAGCGGACACGTTTGAGCATTCGCTAGGAACGTTTTTCGCCAATCGTGTCACAGATCGCGAGTTTTCCGACTCCATTTGACCCGCGCAGGCTTTACTTGCTTGCTTTCACCATGCGGTTCGTAGTAAACGAGTCAATACTCGTATCGAACGCAGACATCTTCGCGAAATCACTGATCACCCGCCGTGATCAGTTCGGAATACTCGCATTCTGAGACATGAAATCCCATTTCGCTTCCTATTGCAGAACCTGGCCGCTCGCAACACGCAAATCTCCCAAGCGCGACCGAGCAATAGGTTAAGGCGAAGCGGTATACATCCCCGCCGATTTCGGGGCTTGATGTTTTAGGGTTTGATAAGGAATAGGCCTTTTGAGCCTGCTAGCTCAAAAGGCCTATTCCTGCTCACTCTGCGAGTCTTGGTGATCGTCTTCGCCGTCCATTGCGGCAGCGATGTAGGTGTTGCTCAGCTGCGTGCCGTCTTCCCCGAAACGAGCATGCGACACGATAAGCCCCTCTTCGCGCAGACGATGTATCGCACGATCCACCGTTTCAAGCTGATTTGCAGATTTCTCGCTAGCCCTTGCTTGGTCTCGGAACAACCATCTGGGCCGCAAGCTGCGATGAAGCCAAGAAGACGCAGCTGGGAATTGGTCAACTTGCCCTTCTTCCCCCTGGAGGCAAGGCTGCCATTCGCCTGATCCGCCATCGATCCCCCTTTCAGCGATCCGTTCGCCAACTATTCATAGCATCGACTTTGCCCTAGCCCGCTACACGCAAGCGGCCAAAATGCCCTATAGTAGCAAGCTAATCGTTTGACAAAGGCCGTATATTACCCTACATACTACATCCGCTGCAGCAACTGTAACGCTTTTGATGCCGTATTGTGACGAAATGTAACATCCATGGCACCGGAATGACAGCTAAACACAGAAGCTAACCCGCCGCGAGGCAGGAAGACCTGTTTAACGCCTTGATACCACGGAAAGCAAGAAGGACACAAGCCGCACGCCTCGAATGCTACCGGGCCCCTTGATCCCCCAAATCGCACCTGGATATTATTCGACGCGTGAAACTATAGCGCACAACTTCGCTTTGCAGGCGGCAAATCCACGCACTATTGCCCTAAAAGCTATTCGCCAGCCAGACGAACGGCATATCCCCGGAAGCAAGCGACCCCGGAAACCCGCATCCCAACGAAAAAAGCCGCCGCCCGACCGGTGCGTGTTTTGCGCATGCGGATCGGACGGCGGCTTTTGCGGCAAGCAACTTCTATGAGAGGGCCGAGGAAAACTCGGGGGTTTCACAACCGAAGCCCGCAAGGGCTTCGACGCGGGAACAGGCGGGGATCAGCCGCGGCAAGCAGGCCATAAAGCGCGGGGCTTCGCGCTTGCCGCGCTTTTCAAGCCTCAACAGCTTCCCCATCAGCGAAAACGCAACCCCTTTACGCGTGGGAGCGCTTCGAGGAGAGCAGCAGGGCCAGGGCCAGGACGGCTACCACGCCAGCAGCAGCGGCAAGGGCGACGGGGTCGGAGACGTGGAACGCGGGGATGCCGATGAGCATGCCGACGAAGTACGGGACCAGCCACACCAGCCATACGCCGATGCTGAGCGTATGGAAGCCGCGGCGGGTCTTCTCGTTGCCGCGGAAGACGACGTAAGTGGCCCAGGCGGCATGGAACAGCATCAGCGCGATGGCCAGGAAACCGGTGACCGGATGCAGCGGGGACATGGCGCCGCCGCTGTTCTGCGCCATGATGGACATCAGGCCGGTGCCCGTGGAGTCGCAAATCAGCCCGAGCCAGAAGAACGCCAGGTGGGAGCGCTTAAGCTCGCCCGAGCGGCGCTCGGAGAACACGCCGATGGTATAGGCGACCAGCGCGAGGGAGATGACGGCAGAAGCGGTTGCAAGCATGGGACTCATATTCAGACCTCCAAAATCGAGTGGGTTTGCGGGCTGCGCCCAAGGGCGCGTTCGCTTTGACGCCATTCATATTGAGGTCCGGCCGTGTGAACATCAAAGGCATGATGTTCATTTCCGCGCGCTACTGCGCGTTGTTTGCGTACAACGTGCGTTCTAGCAGGCCAAACAGCACTTTGCAGTCGCCGTCCTGATGATGGAGGCTTCCCAGGACGTTCTCGATGACGAACCTGCACACGCTTTCTGCGCTAAACCCGTCGGGCAAATCGGCCGAGATTCGAGCATCGTGCTCGTAGATCTGCATGAGGCCGTGGAGGATGTGCTCGATCTGCTGGGACTCTCGCAGGCGCGCGGCGGCCTTCTCGACGGCGGGAAGCGCATCGATGCCGCGCAGCCAGCATTCGCGGAAGTGCGTGGTGACCTCGCGCATGCTCGCGTGCATCTCGCGGCAGTAGTCCACAAACCCGACCTGCGGGTCGATGTGGCAGAAGCGCTCGTAGAACGCGTGCTTGAAATACAGCTGGATGGTGGCGGTGGTCAGCTCGTCCTTCGCCGAGAAATGGCGGTACACCGTTCCCACGCTGACGCCCGTGGCGTTGGCAAGGCCGCGCACCGAAAGCGCCGACACCCCGTTTTTCTCCGCGATCTGATACGCGTTCTCCAACAGCTCTTCCCGGGAAACAATGCTTTGAGCCATAAGGCGCCCCTCGCAATCGAACTATCGCACCTGCAAACCGGATTGGTTTTGGAAACCATAGTAACCCGATTCCGCAAAACCCTACGGCTTCGTTACCTGCTCGATAGCCCCCCATACGCAAAACGGCCGGGCGCGCAAGGCGTCCCGGCCGTTTCGAGGGAATCCCGCCCGAAGCGCGGGCGGAAAAGCTACTTCAAGGTTACGTTCTGCATCATGGGCATGGCATCTTCCCAGGTGATGCCGCTGTCGATGAACATACGGACCGTGGTGCCGCACGGGGCAACGGTGAACATGTAGTACGTGCCGGTCTGGGTATAGCGCGTCCAAGTGGCGCCGTTGATGTCCACCTCGTCGATCTCGCCCTTGCCGCCGAAGTTGCCCTGCAGGGCCTCGGCTTCCTTCTGCGGAGCGCGCGAGCAGGTGCTGGTGCTGAAACGCTTCGTGGAGCCCTCGGGGTTGAACGTGGCGTCGCTGCTCTTCTCCTTGGTCTCGACGAGCGCCCAACCATCGGCAGCCTTCACGTTATACGCAGCGTAGTCGACGCCGCCCTGAGCCTTGATGGCCTCGGCTGCCTCGACCGCGGCCTTGTAGCCGTCGCTTTCCTTGCCGGTGGTGTCGAAGCGCATGGTGCGCGGGTCGGTGCCGCCCGTAGCGTTCTTGTCGAACTGGACGGTGATCGGACCGTAGTAGTTGTCCTTCGTGGTCCAGAAGTAGACCCATTCGATGCTCTCACCAGGCCCGATTTCGGGGTCGCCGTCCGTTTCCGCGCCTTCGCACAGCTCGGCGGGCGGGTTCTTGATGTCGTAGCTCAGCGTGTCGTGCGAGTCGAACACCGGGTCGCCGGCCTCATAGCCGCCGGGGGCGCCGGGGGCGCCGGTGGTGATGAAGCTGAAGCGCTTCATGGGCTTGTCGTTGTTGTTCGTAATTTTCACACGCAGCCAGAAGCCGTCCGCCTTGTAGACGTCGCCGCGGTAGTACGTGCCGTCGGCCAGCGATTCGACGGTGAAGCCCTCGACGTCGATCGACTGGGACTGGTACGCGGCCTGCGTTGCGGCCGTGCCGTCGCCGGAGCCGCCCTGGTCGCCCTCGGTGCCGCCGCAGCCGACCATCGCGCACGCGAGCGCCGCGGACAACGCGACGGCGGGCACGCCCATCATTACCTTCTTCACTACGGGTTTCACCATGTTCACCACTCCCTTTCGCTTCCCGTTGCGAAAGCCGCCTCCGCGCCGGCGACCATCGCGACGTCAGGTTTCGAAACGCCAAAGCCCGAAGAACCCGGCCCCGACCTTGGCCTTTGAGAAGAGTATGCCGCGCAGCAGGCCGGCCGCGAAGCGACCTGCGGCCCAAATGCCAGGCGCACAAGCCACCCCGCGGCCAAAACATGCGCCGCCGCGGCCGAGCCGCCTAGCGCATAGTCCGGCGCCCCGCGCGGCCCGCTTCCCTACTTCAGCACCACGTTCTGCACCATGGGAAGCGCATCGTCCCAGGTCAACTTGGAACCGATGACCATCGAGACCGTCTTGCCGGACGGCGCCTCGACGAACAGCGATACGGCGCCGGCTTCCGAGGTGTAACGCACCCACGTGGTGCCGTTGACCTCGACCTCGTCAATCACGCCCTTCTTCTTGGAACCCTGCCTGGCTTCCGCCTCCATCATCGGGGAGGTTTTGAACGTGCGCATGTCGATGGAGGAAATGGCCTCGTCACCACGCTTGAAGTCGCATCCCTCGTACTTCTCGTCGATGCGGTCGCCGAGCTTCCAGCCGTCAGCGGGGATGATGCTGTACGACGGGAAATCGATGCCGCCCTGCGCCTCGATGGCTTCCGCCGCCTCGCGGGCCACCTTGTACTCGTCGCTTTCGCGGCCGGTGGTGTCGAAGTGCATCACGCTGGGGTTGGAATCGCTGGACGAGGAGCTGTCGAACTCGACGGTGATCGGACCGTAGTAGTTGTCCTTGGTGGTCCAGAAGTAGATGAACTCGACGGTCTGACCAGGCTCGATCTTCGCGTTGGCGTCCATCTGCGCGCCTTCGCCAAGCTCCACGGCCTGCGTCTTGGTGTCGGCGTTGAGTCTCTGGTCGCCGGAGGCGTCGAACACCGCGTCGCCCGCGTCGAAGGTGCCGACGGCGGCACGCGCGCTGAACGCGGAAGGCGCTTTTGCGGACTCGTTGTTGTTCGTGATCTTCACGCGCAGCCAGAAGCCGTCCTGCCGCTCGGCGGCGCCGCGATAGTACGAGCCATCGCCGACGGACTCGATGGTGAAGCCCGCGACCTCGGCGGTCTGCACGCTGTTAACCGTCTGACCTGCGGGCGCATTGTCGCCCGAGCCACCCTGGCCACCCTCGGTGCCGCCGCAGCCGGCCATCGTGCACGCAAGCGCCGCCGACAACGCGACGGCCGGCACCCCGAACGCAACCTTCCTCATCATGGGTCTCATCATCTTCATCACTCCCTTTCGCATCGCAGATTGCAAGCCGCTCCCCCTCCGGCGCCGCAAGCGCCGAAGCCGGCTTCTAAAGCTATTGTGCCGTGCGAAGAAGCGCCCGCGAAGCCACCCACGGCCCAAAGCAAGCACCCCCACGCGCCACACGGCCAAGATAGAAGGCGCGAATGCGACGGGCGGGGTTGGGACGGCTGTCGGCTCGGGGCGGCTTGGGGAGCAGCACGGGCCGGTGGCAGTCGATTCGGGGGACAGTTCGGGAGGACGGCCGATCCGAGGTGCGGCATGAAACGGATGACGGCCGATTCGGTGACGGCATGGGACGAGCGGCGGGCCCATCGTCGCGCAGGCCGGCTGATTCGGGGCAGCGCGGGACGGTGGCGGCCAAAAAATCGAGAATTGCGCAATTACCTGCAAGCCGCGCCGCGAAAAAGCGAGGTTTTCCGCAATAGGCGGCCGAGATACAGCACCGGCGCCGCCCGCACGACGCCATCCTCGAGCGCGGCCACGGCAGAAAGGCGCCCCAAATGCACAACTCTCAGATAATTGGCCACCGCCTTGGATTCATGCGCGCCCGCGGGCCAAGGCGTAAGCCAATAAGAAGCCGCAAGCCCGTATCGAGGATGCCGCCGAACCAACCACGCTCGTGAAAGGTCATCGTTGCCCGCGAAGCCACCCGCGGCCCAAAGCAAGCACCCCCACGCGCCACACGGCCAAGATAGAGGGCGCGAATGCGATGGGCGGGGCTGGGAGGAGGGCGAAAACGGTTATGTTCGCGAAAGGATGCCTCCGACCGCCATGACCAGCCAGGGCCTGCAGCTACAATAGCGTTGTAAACCAACGGGCATGGAAGAGGGCGCATGGCATCGTTCGAGCAAGCGAGAGAAGTGTTGAAGCGCTGCTTCGGGCACGATGAGTTCCGCCCAGAGCAGGAGAAGGCCATCAGGGCAATCATGGGGAAGCGAGACGTGCTGGCCGTGATGTCCACCGGAGCGGGCAAATCGCTCATCTACCAGGTGCCCGCCGTCGCGCTCGGCGGCACCGCCGTCGCGCTCGGCGGCACCGCCATCGTGATCTCTCCCCTGGTCTCGCTCATGATCGATCAGGTGAAAAAGCTCGTTGAGCTGGGCCTGCACCCGGCCTTCCTCAACAACACGCTCAGCCTTCGGGCTCAGGAAAAGGTTCGAGGGCGCATCAAAAGCGGCGAGTTCCAGATCCTGTACGTTGCGCCGGAGCGCTTGTCGAACCCGGCTTTCCTGTCGGCGATCGAGGGCCTCGCAATCCCCCTTGTCGCCGTCGACGAGGCCCACTGCATCAGCGAATGGGGCCACGACTTCCGCGGCGACTACCGCGAGATCAGCGCGTTCATCGAGCGGTTCGACCAGCGCCCGACCGTGGTCGCGCTGACGGCGACGGCGACCCCGAAGGTCCGCAAGGACATCGCCAGGTCCCTTGGCCTGCAAAACCCCTTGGAGATCGTCTCCTCGTTCGACCGCGGCAATCTTTCGCTTTCCGTTGTGCACATGCCCCACGACGAGCGCGAATCGTGGTGCGTGCGGGCCGCGCGCTCGAGGGAAAGCGAGTGCGGCATCTTCTATTGCGTCACGATTTCCGAGGCCGAGCGGATCCACAACGCGCTCAGGCGAGCAGGCGTGCCCGCCGCGCTCTACCACGGCAAACTGGGCAACGACGCGAAGAAGGCGGCGCAAGATGCGTTCATGTCGGGGCGGGCGCCGGTGATGATTGCAACGTCGGGGTTCGGCATGGGCATCGACAAGCCCGATGTGCGCTACGTGGTCTGCTGCGGCATGCCGCTTTCGGTCGAGAGCTACTATCAGCAGATCGGCCGCGCGGGACGCGATGGGAAGCCCGCCGACACGATCATGCTATGGGACGAGCAGGACCTGCAAACCGCTTTGTTTATGGCGGAAGCGGGCGGCGAAGGCCAGAACGGCGCGCGGCATTCCAGGCAAAAAGGGCTCGCTTTCGACATGCGGGATTTCTGCAGAGAAGAAGATACCTGCCGGCGCGATCTCATCTTGCGCTACTTCGGCGAGAAAGCCCCTGATGACGGAGGGTGCGGAAGATGCGACAACTGCGCGGTGCCCATCGATGGCATTGTGCGCGCTGCGGACGCAATGCCGCTGACGGACGACGAGCGCGCCCTTTTCGCTAGCCTGAAGAGCGCGTGCGCTGCGGTAGCGGACGGCGCTGGCTCCGGCGGCGCTCTGACCGAGCGCGCGTTGCGCGGCATCTGCCGCAAAAGGCCGGAAAACCTTGAACAGCTTCTGAAAGTCGACGGAATGACCGCTAAAGCCGCGCAAGTATATGGCGCCCAGATTCTCGCCGTGATCGAGACGGGCGGGGTCCCCGATTCCGTCAAGCCGCTCGAGATGCCCGATGTGCCCGAGGCGCTAAGCGATGCTTTGATTGCGACGATCCAAGCGCTCGGCAGCGAAGCACGCAGGGCGGTCGTCCTCAGAGTAGCGTGCGGGAAAGACGAACCCGGGACCAAGGCAAACGATTACGAGAGCCTACCATGCTGGGGATCCGCCGGCCCCGACCGCAGCAAGGCGAAGCACGCCCTGGATGCGCTCATAGCCTGCGGGATCGTAGGGCAAAAACCCGGGGAGAAATGTCTGCGCGTGATGGTGGAGGACTAGGGCATCTGGGACCTCTTTAACACCTGGGCCATCCTTAGCTTCCAAGCGCGGCTCCAGGCTACAATAGCGCTGTGAAGTCAACAGGCGCGAAAGGGGTCCAACGTGGCAAAAACGACTGAATGCGACATACCCATAACGCTAACCAAAAGGCAGAAGCAGCTACTTACCGAGTTCGGGCTTCCAATCGATTTCGAGCATCTGACAGATGAGCAATACTTCGCCATCGATGAGCGCATGTCAAACGAGATGATGACCAAGGGAATCAACGACAGCGGTGATGGCCTCAACGATTACGGGGAGCTGTGCAAAAGCGTGATAATCGCCCTTCCCGACGACTAGTCGCTGCGCTTCATATGCTATTGCGCTTTTGGCTGATCCAGCGCAACTTTCTGCGCCTGCTCCATCTCAACCTCGGCGGTGGTCGGCACTTGACCCGTCAGGATCGATGGCGCAGGCCTATCGCATCGAACGGTTTCATCCCGTCGATTCTCGATGCCGTTATACCGCCCGGCTTCGCCGGTTATTTCATCACCAGTCAGGGCAACATTGCCCTAAAACGCGGACTGAAAAGACCGTGAAAAAGAGGCGCCCAGACACCCGTGCATCTAAACCCGGGTAGGGATCGCCTCTTGCAAGGATTATAGCAAGCACCGGAAGCCACACCCGGATAGGGCACGGCTTCTTCGTATCGCGCAGGTGACACTGCACCAAGACGCTTCGGAGGCGTAGCACTAAGCGTTCTGAGCCGTCTGATGTGTCGTCTCCCTTCAGGGAAAGCCTTGTTGCGGTAGCCGCCGTTCGGGATGTGGAACACGGGTATCTTCTTGAGTTCGCAGTACTCCACGACCGCGCGCTGCTCCAACGCCTCGCTCATATCCGCCACTTTCTCGATGGCCCAATGGTGTGGAATGCGTCACGCGTCGGTTCCAGGGCATGAAAAAGTCCCGCCTGAGCGGGGCCTTGGCAGCTATCCCTTCTTGTAGCGGGGGCATATCCCCTCGTCGACCTGGTCCGGCTTGAACTCGGGCCACGCCGAGCACAAGCCCACCGTGGTGGGGTCGGGGTCCCTGTAGGCACAGTCCTCGCATATCATCCCCTCGATGGTCGCCAGCTCGAAGCCGCAATCGTTCATCCTGTCGCGCAGCGTCGCCCGCCCGCCTGTCGGGCGCCCCAGCCCGAAGAGCTTCCCATGGCCGCCTGATTCCTCGAGCTCGCGTGTCCGAAATCTTGACACAGGTCAGCCAAAAACGCCCATCGAAAGGGCGAATCCCTCTTGACAGAACTATAGGAACACCCCCCCCCACGCGGGCGGGAGGGCGCGCAGGCGCGGCGAGCGCCTAGCGCGCGAACTCCCGTAAGAGCGCGTCTTCCACT
>NZ_CAKUAT010000024.1 GCF_934636665.1 uncultured Senegalimassilia sp. | reverse complement strand
TCCTCGAACGGGCCCTCGGCCAGGTTCTTGATCTGCTCGAGGTAGGCCTCGAACTGCTCCTTGGACAATTTGCTCATCAAATCCTCCTTTGGGAAATTGGGATCGGTTCCTTCAACCGAATCCCTTTGACGCCACCCATTTTGCGCACTTTCAACGCTTTGGTCTAATGCATGAAATCTAGCGGTTTCTCAGGCAAATGATAGAAGCGATGCATAGTAACCCATGCATGCGGCATATAAGCCCTGATGAGCATGAGTAAGAGCAGTGGGGAAGATGTGTGGTAAATATGAATCAACCAATGTTGTTATATGGGACATTCGAAACAAAGTGTCCAATTCGGCGGTTCGAGAAGCCTGATTGTTACTACGTTAACAGCATTTCTACCTCTTGACATCTGGTTGAAGCCGGGTGGCGTTGAGTTCTGGTTTAAAGGTTGCGTTCAAGCGTTTTTCTCAAATAGTTGTCGCACTAGAATATTATGTAGCCCTAACGGTATACGAGTTCTAACTCGTTATTTCTGACTCTGATCGGGATTCTTAGAAGGCGAGGAGAGTTGCTGTGAGTGAGCGGATTGCTGGATCATTGGTGCCCGCATTGTCCTATTACGCATCGCTTGCACCTGCAGCCGGGTTTCAGGGCCGCTGCGCTATGAGCATTCCCTGCGATATCGAGGGCAAGCGGGTCCTGGATGTTTGCTGTCGAAAAGGCAAGGGGGCGTTCGCTTTGGCGGATGCCGTGGGACCCTCGGGGTTCGTCGTTGGCGTTGATCCTGATGCGGACAATGTTGCTGCCGCATGTGCTGCGGCCCCGAAGAATCATTGGGCTGGCTCGTCCTGGGAGCATTACTTGCGTTTTTCGCAAGCGCTTCCTGAAAACCTTTCCGGTGCTGGGATAGGAAATGCCGTGTTCGATCTCGTGTATATCAACAGCGTTTTGAATCTTGCGTGGTCTATGCCTGCATTGCTTGCCGAATTCGCCCGGGTGCTGGCGCCCGGAGGAAGGCTGTGGGTTGCGCAAGGCGTGTTCGCCGAGGATGGGCTGGATGCGCAAAGCGAGCGTGCGGCTATCGGGGGCGGTGCAGATGTACCCGGCGAGGGCGCGGCTCTCGGGAATGATGCGGCTGCGCCCAGTGCGGGAGCGGTTCTTTCGGCTCCCGACGGTAGGGCTTCTGCGTTGAGCAAGTGCATGCCCGCGGCAGGAGGAACGGGGTCGCTCGATGTGTTTTCCCAAGCCCGTTCGCTCGCGACGTTCGAGCGTATGTGTTTGGAGACAGGTTTCTCCTCTGTTTCCTTCTCATCTATATCGCCGGTATCCAGCGAAGATCTGCGCGATCGCGAACCCCGTTGCGGCGCACGGTTTTTCCTTGCAGATGCGTGCGCAACCATATGACGTGGTTTGAACGTCTAAAAGCGGCGCATATTGCGTTTTATGGTGAACTTGCGTCTGCGCACGGCGATGCTGGTAAATCGATCTTCCGTATGGTATAAACAATTTGCATTGCAGCAAGCGCGCGACGGCGCGCACCATACTTTCGCAGACGGAAAGTGGGTTTTTACCCGCTTTTTTGTATGTTAGGGCACAGAAAGGAGCTTATGAGCGTGCTCAGCAAGAAGGAAACCGAGCTGCTTGACGCGCTGGAGCCCCGTGCGGCGTCCGAAGGCGTTGAGATCGTGACCGTGCAGGTCGTAGGCGCCAAGAAGGCGCCTACTATTCGCGTGTTCATAGACACGCCCGAGGGCGTGAGCTTCGATGAACTGGCGAAAGCGCAGGCATGGATCAACGACATCATGGATGCGCTCGACCCGTTCCCCGGAGCCTACACCCTTGAGGTGTCCTCGCCGGGCATCGACCGCCCGTTGCGCACGGAGCAGCATTTCGCGCGTTACGCCGGTCAGCAGGCCGTGGTGAAGCTTGCGCATCCCATCGATGGGCGCAGCAACTTCACCGGCACGATCGTTTCGGCCGATGGCGGCAACGTCGTCATGGACGTCGACGGCCAGCAGGCCGTCCTGCCGATCGATCAGATGAAACGCGCCCACCTGAAGGGCATCGTGGATTTCAGCTCCTAGCAGGGGCTGTTTGGAGAAAGGAAGCTAAAACGTGGCAAGTTCTGAGTTGATCGAGGCTTTGCAGGCCTTGGCCCATGAGCGCAAGATCGACGAGTTCTATCTGATCGACCGCTTGGAAGCCTCCCTGGCCAAAAGCTATCAGCATATCCTCGACCTCGAGTGGGACGCTCGAGTGACCATCGACCGCCAGACGGGCAAGATCTACGTCTACGAGCTGGTCCCGGTCGGCGAGCCCGACGAGGAGACCGGCGAGTACTCCGAGTTCGAGGAGCGCGACGTCACCCCCGCCGACGTCAGCCGCATCGCCGCGCAGAACGCCAAGAGCGTCATCAGCTCCATCGTTCGCGAGGCTGGCCGCCAGTCCATTTACGAGGAGTTCGCCGGCCGCGTCGGCGACCTGGTCACGGGCACCGTGCTGCAGGGCACTCCCGATTTCACCATCATCAAGATCCGCGACGGCGTCGAGGCGGAGCTTCCGCATTACGACGTGAAGCGCTATCCCGGCGAGCGCAACGAGCGCCCCGCCGGCGAGCACTATCGTCATAACCAGCGCCTGAAGGTGCTCATCATCGAGGTTCGCGATCCCGGTTCGGACGCTCCGCGCATGCGCGGCGAGCAGGCCCGCCCGGCCATCGTCGTGTCCCGTACGCACCCCGACCTTATCCGCCGTCTGTTCGAGATCGAGGTTCCCGAGATCTACGACGGCCTGGTCGAGATCAAGTCCATCGCCCGCGAGCCCGGCGCCCGCTCCAAGGTCGCCGTCACCTCCCGTGAGCACAACCTCGACCCCGTGGGCGCCTGCGTCGGCCCCAAGGGCAGCCGCGTGCGCATGGTCGTCGAGGAGCTGCGCAACGAGCGCGTCGACGTCATCCAGTGGGACGAGGACCCGGCCCGCTACGTGGCAAACGCCCTGTCCCCGGCCAAGGTCGATCGCGTCCTGGTCGATGAGGAGAACAACTACGCAACCGTCATCGTGCCTGACGACCAGCTGTCGCTGGCCATCGGCAAGGAGGGCCAGAACGCCCGCTTGGCAGCACGCCTGACCGGTTGGCATATCGACATCAAGTCCGCCAGCTTCACCGGCGCCCCGCTTCCGAAGACCGAGAACATGCTCATCGACGAGGATGACCTCGAGGACGAGGAAGAACTGTGCGCTTACGTTGACGAGAACGGCGTTCGCTGCCGCAACCATGCCCGTCCCGACAGCTGCTTCTGCGGCATCCACGACGGCCTGGACGAGGAATAGGCGTCACATATGGCAACGGCAACCAACACGGGCAAACGACAACGCAGCTGCATCGCCTGCGGCGCGCAGGCCGATAAAACGGGCCTGCTGCGCATCGTACGCACCCCTGAGGGGGCCGTTGCGTTCGATGCCACCGGCCGCGCACCGGGTAGGGGCGCCTATGTGTGCTCCGCGGAATGCTTCGCAGCCGCGTGCAAGAGGAACAAGCTCGACCGAGCGCTTAAGGCGACGCTCGGCAGCGATGATTACGACCGGATCGCCGCCGATATCGCCGCGCACGCGCGCGATGCGAGGGAAATGTAGAGGAGTGGTATATGGCCAGCATGCGAGTACATGAGTTGGCGAAGGAGTTCAACATGTCCAGCAAGGACATGCTCGATAAGCTCCATGAAATGAAGATCACCGCGAAAAGCCATGCCAGCATGCTGGCTGAATCCGATGTGGAGAAGGTTCGCCAGAACCTGTCCCCTGAGATCAAGGAACGCGCGGGCGAGCTTCCGGCCGAAGAGGCCAAGCAGCTCGCCGAGGAGCGCGCCGAGGCCAAGCGTCAGCAGGCCGAGGCCGAGCGCGCCCGTCGCGAGGCCGTCGAGCAGGAGCGTGCAGCCCGCGAGGCCGAGCGCGCCAAGCGCGCCGAGGAGGGCGTCCCTGCGGCCAAGCCCGCCGCCAAGCCGCAGGCCAAGAAGGTGACCAACAACCCCTTCGAGAGCCTGGCAAACCAGATCGAGTCCGAGAAGGAGCGCGTTGCCCGCGAGGCCGCCGAGCGCAAGGCCCGTGCCCGCGCCGCAGCCATGGCCAAGGAAGTCGCCAAGAAGCAGGCCGTCGAGGAGGCCCTGCGCAACCGCAATTCCAAGGGCTCTGCCCACAAGCCCGCAGCCCCGGCGCCCAAGCGCCAGGCTCCGGTGCTCGGTGCCCGAAAGTCCAGCTTCGATAGCCTGCTTTCCCAGATCGAGTCCGAGAAGCAGCGCATCGAGAAGCAGAAGGCCGAGCAGCCCGCCCGCGGCGCCGATGCCAACAAGCAGCAGCGCGGCGCCCGCAAGCACGGCAAGAAGGGCATGCACGTCGAGCAGCACGTGCCCGAGCTCGAGCAGCAGGCGTCGGGGGAGGACCGCTACGCCCAGATGGCCGTGAAGGCCGAGGAGCTGCAGCGCGACAAGGTGCTCGCCGAGGCGCGTGCCGCCGTTGCCGCCGCCAACTCCCATGAGGGCGAGGGCCGTCGTAAGAAGCGCAAGCAGAAGCGCGAGGCCGAGGCCCGCGAGCGCATGGAGATGGAGGCCATCGAGCGAGGCCTCGATCCCAGCCTTGTGCTCGACGATTCCGTCGTCGAGATCCCGCAGGGTTCCACCGTTGCCAAGTTCGCCGAGCTGCTGGGCGTGCAGCCCAACGACGTCATCAAGCGCCTGTTCATGCTCGGCCAGGTGCTTACGCTCACCCAGTCCATGTCCGACGAGCTCGTCGAGCTCATCGCCGACGACATGGGCCGCAAGGTGCGCGTCGTGTCCCCCGAGGAAGAGTTCGCCATCGTCTACCACGATAGCGACGATGACCTCAAGCCGCGTCCGCCCGTCGTCACCGTCATGGGCCACGTCGACCATGGCAAGACGTCGCTGCTCGACGCCATCCGCCACACCGGCGTCGCCGAGGGCGAGGCCGGCGGAATCACCCAGCACATCGGCGCCTCGGTCGTGCGCATCGGCGATCGCCAGATCACCTTCATCGACACGCCGGGTCACGAGGCCTTCACGGCCATGCGTGCCCGCGGTGCCCAGGTGACCGACGTCATCGTCCTGGTCGTCGCCTCCGACGACGGCGTCATGCCGCAGACCATCGAGGCTATCAACCACGCTAAGGCCGCTAACGTGCCGATCGTGGTGGCCGTCAACAAGATCGACAAGCCCGGCGCCAACCCCGACCGTGTGCGCCAGGAGCTCGTCGAGTACGGCGTTATCCCCGAGGACTGGGGCGGACAGAACATGTTCGTCAACGTCTCCGCGAAGAAGAAGCTGCACATCGACGACTTGCTCGAGACCATCCTGCTGCAGGCCGACGTGCTCGAGCTTCGCGCCAACCCCGATGCGCTGGCCTCCGGCTTCGTCATCGAGGCCAACCTCGACAAGGGCCGCGGCCCTGTGGCAACCGTGCTCGTGCAGCGCGGCACGCTGCATCCGGGCGACACCGTCGTCGCCGGCACGTCCTACGGACGCGTCCGCGCGCTGGTGGACCCGCGCGGTCAGCACGTCGAAGGCGCTGCGCCTTCCTACCCGGTCGAGATCCTGGGCCTGAACAGCGTGCCGGTCGCCGGCGACGAGTTCCGCGTGTTCGAGGACGAGCGCGATGCCCGCAAGCTGGCCGAGGAGCGCGCGCTGCGCGCACGCCTGGCCGAGCAGGAGACCAAGTCGCACATGAACCTGGACGACCTGTTCAACCGCATCGAGGAGGGCAAGCAGACCGACCTGAACCTCATCGTGAAGGCCGACGTGCAGGGCTCCATCGAGGCGCTGCGCGACGCGTTCAATAAGATGGACCAGTCCGAGGTCAAGATCAACATCGTGCACTCCGCGGTCGGCGGCATCACCGAGACCGACGTCACGCTGGCTGCGGCCTCCGACGCCATCATCATCGGCTTCAACGTGCGCCCGACCGGCAAGTCCAAGCAGCAGGCTGAGAAGGAGAAGGTGGACATCCGCCTGTACCGCGTCATCTACCAGGCCATCGAGGACATCAACGCGGCCCGCGTGGGTCTGCTCAAGCCCGAGATCGTCGAGGAGGACACCGGTACCGCCGAGGTCCGCGAGACCTTCAAGGTCCCGAAGGTGGGCACCATCGCCGGTTGCTACATCACCGACGGCGAGCTGCACCGCGACGACAAGATCCGCCTCGTGCGCGAAGGCACCGTCATCTTCGAGGGCGAGCTTGCATCCCTGAAGCGCTTCAAGGATGACGTGAAGGCTGTCAAGCAGGGTTACGAGTGCGGCATCGGCATCGCCGGCTACCAGGACCTCAAGGTTGGTGACACCATCGAGGGCTACACCATCAAGGAAGTCGAGCGCACCGAGTAATCGGCGTGAGCTGCCTGCGAAGGCGGCGCGCCCTCGGCGTTTGAAGGGGCTCCGGTTCTCGAACCGGCCCGGCCCGCAAGGCAGGTACCATACGTACCGGTCTTGCGGTGACGGGGCGGATTCGAGGCCGGGGCCCTTCTCGCTACCTTCGAGGTGCCCTATACTGCTTACATCCAAACCTTATCCTTCAGAGGAGCTGTATCTATGAAGCAAGGTTCCACGAACCGCAAAGTCAACCAGCAGGCGCGCGAGGTCATCGCATCCATCCTGCTCTTCGAGATCTCCGACCCGCGCCTGTCGCTGGTCACCATCACGGGCTGCGAGGTCAGCTACGACCGCAGCGTCTGCAACGTTTTCTACACCGCCGATCGCGGCGAATACGAGGAAGTTGCCGAAGCCTTCGAGAAGGCCTCGGGCCGCATCCGTTCGCTCATGGCGCGTCAGCTTTCCTGGCGCGTGGCGCCTGCGCTGCGCTTCATCCTAGACAAATCCGTGGACGAAGCCGAGCGCATCGCCTCCGCCCTTGAACGCGATGCCGAGCGCAACCGCGAATCGGCCGCTATCGCCGCCGAGCGCGAGGCCATCGAGGCAGCTGAAGAAACCGATCAGGAATAGCGGGGGAGCGCCGCTATGACCGTAACCCCTCAAACCAACTGCACGCTCGAGGAGCTGGCATGCGCATTGCGCCCGCTCGACGACTTCGTCATCTGCGGGCATGTCAGCCCCGATGGCGATTGCCTGGGCTCCCAGCTCGGCCTTGCCGCCGCGTTGCGCCAGTTCGGCAAGCGCGTGACCTGCGTGCTGGTCAAAGACGAGCCCATCGAGGCGAACTTGGCGCAGCTGTTGCCGGGAGCCGCCGATATGGTGCCGGCATGCGAGTACGACGGCCCTGTCGGAGCCTTCATCGGCGTGGACGTTCCCACGCGCGAGCGCATCGGCCAGGCGGCGTGCGGCATCCTCGATCGTGCGCAGGCCTCGTTCACCATCGACCACCATGCGGTCGACGAGCGCATGTGCGAAATGGCCTACGTGGACCCCGACGCCGCTTCCACCACCTTGCTCATATGGGAGCTTGCGGGGATGCTCGGCGTCTCGCGTTCCGGCGATCTGGTCGCGTGCTGCTACACGGGCCTGGTCACCGATACCGGCCGCTTCCAATATCAGAACACCGACGCCCGTTGCATGCGTCTGGCATCCCAGATGGTCGAGGAGGGCGCCGATCCGGCGGCCATCTCGCGCGCGGTGTTCCAAAATCGCACGCTTGCCTCCATGCAGCTTGAGGCTCAGGCGATATCGCGCGCAGAGTTCCATGAGCTCGAAGGGTTCGCCATCAGCTACCTCACGCTCGCGGATTTCGCACGTTTCGGCGCCGTGAAATCGGATGCCGAGCCCGTTATCAACGCGCTGCGTTCGATCGCCGGCGTCAATGTGGCTTGCATGCTGCGTCAGCACGAGGATTGCATCCGCGGCAGCCTCCGCGCGAAGGACGATACCGATGTTTCCGCCATCGCCCGCAGCTTCGGCGGCGGCGGGCACGTTGCCGCAGCGGGTTTCACCATGCATGGCAGCATGCAGGAGGCCGTGGAGCAGGTGCGCGCAGCGCTGCAAGAGGCGGTGTGCGCCAGGTGAAGCGAGGAGAATCGGGTCTGTCGCTTGTCGTGGGCGTCGACAAGCCCAGCGGCATGACGTCCCATGACGTGGTCAACCGCTGCCGCCGCATCTTCGGCGAGAAACGCGTCGGCCATACGGGTACGCTCGATCCGCTGGCAAGCGGCGTGCTGCCCATTTGCATCGGGCCCGCCACCAGGTTGGGCGCGTACCTCACCGGCCACGATAAAGCGTATCGGGCTACCATCGCGTTCGGCGTGGGAACCGATACCGACGATTGCGAGGGCACGGTCGCGCGCACGGGTCAACCACCGGTGGAAGTCGGTGACCGCAGCTTCGGCGAGCAAGCGGTCGCGCAGATGCTCGGTCCGCAGAAGCAGATGCCGCCGGCGTATTCGGCCATCAAGGTTAACGGGAAGAAGTCCTACGAGGCTGCCCGCGAAGGCCATATCATCGAGCTTTCCCCGCGTGACATCGAGGTGTATTCGGCAAAGCTCATAGCGGTTCGCCCGGGCGTGGGAGAGCAGCTCCCCGAGTGGGATGTGGAGTTTCGCGTCTCGAAGGGCACCTACATCCGCGCGTTGGCGCGCGATTTAGGCCATAAGATCGGATGCCCGGCGCACTTGTCCGCGCTCAGGCGCTTGGAGGTCGGCGGCCTCACGCTTGACGAGTGCGTGCCTCTCGAGGCGCTTGAGGAGCTCAAGCTGCGCGCCGCCTTGGACCCGGTGCGGTTGCTAGGTGTGCGCTTCGCTTACGTGGAGGGCGCTGCCGCTCAGGCCGTTGGCAACGGCAATGCGCTGCGCGCAGCCGATTGCCAGCTGTTCGAGCGCAGGCGCACCACGGCCCAGGCCGAGATGTGCGCTTGCACCGCTGGCGTGCGCGAGAGCGCTCAGGCGCCGCAAGACGGCGAGGTCATCGCGGTCATCAGCCAGAACAAGGTTGTGGCTTTGTATCAGTACGACAGCAGGCGTGCATCGTTCAAGGCATGCTGCGTGTTTCAGACGGGGGTGCTTCGTGGCGCAGATCTTTAAAGCCGACGAAACGTTCGATCGCGGGTATTTCCAAGGCGCCTCGTGCGCGTTCGGCGTATTCGATGGCGTGCATCGGGGCCATAGGTTCCTGTTGTCCTGCGCGCAGGATACCGCGCGCGAAAACGGCGGGAAGTCCATCGCGCTCACGTTCGATATCGACCCTGACGAGATGTTCCATGCGCAGCGCCTTCGCAAGCTTATGTCGAATCAGGAGCGCTTGGAGATGCTCGCGCAAACCGGCGTCGATGCGGTGGTCGCCCTTCCGTTCACGCGCGAGTTCGCTGCCAGCTCGCCCGAGGAATTCCTGGTCCGTACGTTCGGCACCGGCGTCCCCGCGCATCTGCATGTGGGCTTCGATTTCCATTTCGGGGCGAAAGCCGCCGGCGCGGTGCCGGAGCTGCGTACCTGGGCCGATCGTCATGGCATGCAGGTGCACGCGCATGACCTGAAAAGCGAGGATGGCGCTCCCATCACTGCTACGCGCATTCGTTTGCTGTTGGCGGACGGGAAGCTTTATGAAGCCAATCATCTGCTTGGACGTCCGTATTTCATGACGGGTATCGTGCGCCCTGGTCGCGGCGAGGGGGCCGATATGGGCATCCGTACCGCGAATCTTGAGGTTCCCGACCAGATGCGCCCGCTTTCCGATGGTGTGTACGCGGCATATGCGCACGTTAACGGCAAGCGCTATAAGGCAGCGGTGAACGTAGGCGTTGCGGCAACGTTCGCCGATCGCGCCACGGCAACCTGCGAGGTGCACATCCTCGACTTCGACGGCGATATCTACGGCCAGTATATGAAGGTTGAGTTCATGAAGTGGCTTCGCCCGATGCGCGTGTTCGACGATATCTCCGAACTCATCGCCACCGTGCAGGGCAATATCGATTGGGTGCGCGAGAACCTGTAGCGTTTGCCGGCAGGGCGCATGCCTTGTCGGCGAAGTAACGTCGGCTCGATATTGCAAACCTGTCGGGAAGGTCTGTGATCGAGCGGCTATCTCCCTTCGGTCGTTCCGTTCGAGCCGTGGTTCGCTGATTCCGGCAGGTCCTTGCCTGCGTTCTCTTGATTCGCGAGGTTTTTCCCGAATGGCGCTTTCGCTCTGGCTCGCCTCTGCTGCTCTCGCTTGCATCAAAAAAGAAGCGACCCAATTGGGTCGCTTCTTTTTTGCGATGATATGGGTTGCAGCTCTTACACGATGCCCTGGGTCATCATGGCATCGGCCACCTTCAGGAAGCCGGCGATGTTGGCGCCCATGACGAAGTTGCCCTCATGGCCGTACTTCTTGGCGGTGTCGTCAACGTTGTGGAACATACCGCGCATCAGCTGCTCGAGCTTGCCGTCGACCTCTTCGAAGGTCCAGCTCAGGTGCTCGGCGTTCTGGCTCATCTCCAGGCCGGAGACCAGCACGCCGCCGGCGTTGGCAGCCTTGCCGGGCATGAAGGCCACGCCGTTTTCCTGCAGGTACTCGGTGGCGTCGAGTGTGGTGGGCATGTTCGCGCCCTCGCCGACCACCTTGCAGCCGTTGGCAACCAGGGCCTTGGCGTCGTCGAGGTGCAGCGTGTTCTCACGTGCGCAGGGCAGGGCGATATCGCAGGGCAGCTGCCACACGCCGCGGCCGTCGCCCTCGTGCCAGATGGCGTTCGGACGCTCGTCGACATACATGGCCAGGGACACGCCCTTGTCATGGCCGGAGCGCTTCTTGTTGTAAACATGCTCGAGCACCTGGTAATCGATGCCCTCGGGGTCCTCGACCCAGCCCTTGGTATCGGAGCAGGCAAGAACCTTGCCGCCAAGCTGGGAAACCTTCTGGACGGCGTAGATGGCCACGTTGCCGGAGCCGTGCACGACGACGTTCTTGCCCTCGAAGGAATCGCCGTTGGACTTCAGGTACTCGTCGACGAAGTACACCAGGCCGTAGCCGGTGGCCTCGGTACGGGCCAGCGAGCCGCCGAAGGACAGGCCCTTGCCGGTGAGCACGCCGGTCCACTCGTTGCGCAGGCGCTTGTACTGGCCGAACATGTAGCCGACCTCGCGGCCGCCGACGCCCAGGTCGCCAGCCGGCACGTCGGTGTTCGGGCCGATGTGGCGGGACAGCTCGTTCATGAAGGACTGGCAGAAGCGCATGATCTCGTTGTTGGACTTGCCCTTCGGGTCGAAGTCCGAGCCGCCCTTGCCGCCGCCCATGGGAAGGGTGGTCAGGGCATTCTTGAAGATCTGCTCGAAGCCCAGGAACTTCAGCATGCCGAGCGTGACGGTGGGATTGAAGCGCAGGCCGCCCTTGTAGGGGCCGATGGCGGAGTTGTACTCCACGCGGAAGCCGCGGTTGACCTGGACCTTGCCGGAATCGTCGACCCACGGGACGCGGAACTGGATGATGCGCTCGGGTTCGATGATGCGCTCGAGCAGGGCGGCCTCCTCGAACTCCGGATGCGCGTCGAGTGCCGGCTGCAGGGTGCCCAGGATCTCGGTGGCTGCCTGGATGAACTCGGGCTGCTCGGCGTTTTTCGCCTTGACCTGCTCGATGATGCGCTCAGCGTAAGTCATTGCGTGAACCTCCTAGCGGATGGAATGTTGTGTTAACGGGTTGCATTATAGGATTCGGAAATCACTCGAAACGGTATGTTAACGAAGCCGAAACAAAGAGCGGCGACCTGCGGCGGACGGGCGTTTGCTCGGAGCGGACGGCTTGTCTCGCGATGCGGCGGGTCCCGCTTCCGCGTTGTCCGGATCTGCGTGCGGCGGGTCGCCTGCGCTCAGCGTAAGCTGCTTGCTTGCAGTGTCGCGCAATCGGCATTGCGCCTTGCCGGTGTGCATGCGGTGGGCGGTTCGTGAGGGTTATCTGAAGGCGCCCATCCACATGCTCCGCGATTCGTCCTGGGGCTACAATCCCATATCCGCGCAAAGGGAAAAGGGAAGGAAGCGCTCGGTTCATGACAAGGTTCGTGGATAACAAGCTTACGCTGCGGGAATGCCTGCCGCTGATCGGCATCACCGTTTCCGCGTTCATATTCAATACCTCGGAATTCATGCCGGTCGGCCTTCTGACCGGTATCGGCGCCTCGTTCGGGACGAGCGAGGGCGTGACGGGGCTCATCATCTCCGTGTATGCCTGGGCGGTCATGCTTCTGTCGCTTCCCCTTATGATATTGGGCTCCCGTTTGGCGTTTCGGCCGCTCATGCTCTTGGTCATTGGCGTGTTCTGTGCTGGGCAGGCGCTTTCGGCCTTGGCTCCCAGCTATGGCTTGCTTATGGCCGCTCGTTTGGTGGTCGCCTGCGCGCATTCGGTGTTCTGGGCCATTGCCGCTCCCGTGGCGGTGAAGGTGGTCGATGAGAAGCACGCGCCCATGGCCGTCAGCGCCGTGGTCACCGGCTCGGCGCTTGCCATGGTGGTCGGGTTGCCGCTTGGGCGCATGGTGGGGCTTTGGCTGGGCTGGCGTCAAACCTTCGGCTGCGTGTGCGCCGTCAGCGCGTTAGTGCTCGTATACCTGGCGGTGGTGTTCCCGAAGATCCCCGCCAGCAAGCCCTTCACGCTCAAGCAGCTTCCCAGCATTTTGCGGAACAAGGTGCTCATGGGCATCTTCGTTGTGACTGCTTTGTACGCCATGGGATACTATACGGGTTATAGCTATATCGAGCCGTTCCTGTTGCAGGTGGGCGGTATGGACGAGCAGGTCGTCACCATGGCATTGGTTGCCTTCGGCATCGCGGGCCTCGTCGGAAGCGCCATATGCTCGCGGTTTTACCATGGTCATCGCTGGGCATTCGCTGTATGGGTTGTCGCGGGCGTTGCCTTGGCGCTTGCGCTCCTGCGTCCCGCCGCACTCGGAGTCGTCGGCGTGTTCGCCGTATGCATGCTGTGGGGCATCGCCGGTTCGGGGTACTCCATCGTCTATCAGGCCGAGATCATCGAGTTCGCAAGCGATGGCGAGCAGACGGTCGCTATGGCCATCTTTTCCGGTATCTTCAACCTCGGCATCGGCACGGGCAGCTTCATCGGTGGCGGGGTTTGCACGTTTGGGACCATTGCCGATGTGGGCTTCGTGGGTGCCTTCATCGCGCTTCTTGCCTTGCTGTACTGCGCATTCGTGCTGATCAAGCATATGAAAGCGCAGAACGCCAGATAGGAACCTGAGAACAATTGTTCGAAATAATTCGCTTCGATATAGAACAGGCGTTCCCTATTTGATATACTCCTTGTTATGGATTCTATGACGACATATCGCGCATTGGGCAAGCTCGACGAAGAGCCGCAGCTCAATGCTGCTCAACGACAGGCCGTTACGGCAACGGAAGGTTACGTGCGCGTCATCGCAGGCGCCGGCACGGGGAAAACGGCTGCGCTGACGCAACGGTTCGCATACTTGGTCAACGATCTCGGCATCTTGCCGGGCAACATCTTGTGCGTCACTTTCACGAACAAGGCCGCCAACGAGATGCGAAGGCGCATCCGTCGCCTTACCGGCGATCATGATACCGGCTATATCAACACGTTCCATGGCTTTTGCGTTTCGGTTCTCCAGGAAGATTCCCATGCCGTGCGGTACCCGAAAAGCTTCCTGGTGCTCGACAACGCCGACATCGATGCCATGCTGCAGTCCATTTATGAAGAACGAGGCCTTACGTTGCGCGATATGACGTTTTCGGCTGCGCGCGACATGATCGAGATACAGAAGCTCAAAGAGCATCCGAACTACTATCTGGACATGCTCGAATGGCCTATCGCGCAGCTGCGTGAACGGTATTTGCAGGCCGATGATGTGCGGGACATCATTTTCTATGGGTATCTTTACCAGGAACGGAAGTGCTTCGGGCTCGATTACAACGACTTGATCGTGTTCACGCTCTACGTGTTCGAGCAGTTCCCTGATATCTGCCTCAAATGGCAGCAGCGCCTGGAATACATCATGATCGACGAGTTTCAGGATATCGATGCGCTGCAATACCAGCTCATGGAGGTGCTGCAGGGCTATCACAGGAACTTGTTCGTGGTCGGCGATCCCGATCAAACCATCTATACGTGGCGCGGCGCGGATGTGAAGCTGCTGCTCGATTTCGATAAGCACTTCCCTGGCACGCGCACTATCATGATGCTCGAGAACCACCGTTCGGTGCCTCAGGTGCTTGCGGTGGCGAATTCGCTTATCGCGAAAAACCATATGCGCATTCCGAAGGACCTTGTCGCCGCACGACGTTCGTTCGGTCCCACGGTCTGGCATCATGCCGCATCGCCTCAGGCCGAGGCGGCCTGGATAGCCGAAGGCGTGGCGGCATTGCATGGCAAGGGGGTTGCCTATCGCGATATCGCGGTGCTGTATCGCGCGCACTACGCATCCCGTTCGGTCGAAGAGGCGCTTCTGAAGGCGGATATCCCGTATTCGCTGTTCAGCGGCGTGCCCTTTTTCGGCAGAAGCGAGATCAAGGACGCGTTGTGCTACCTGCGCCTTATCGCGGTCGGGGACGACCTGGCGTTTCTGCGCGTGGCGAACGTGCCTAAGCGCAACCTTGGCCAACGTCGCATGGCATATCTGCAGCAGTATTGCGATGAACACGCCTGCACCATGCTGCAGGCCCTCGAGGCAACGTGCGAGGATGACATCTTCAAACGCACGAAGGCGAAGCAGCTTATAGCGCTTGTGCATGGTTTTCGCAGGTCCGTTGAGGGTCGCCCGGTATCCGAAGTGCTTTCGGCGTTGCTCGACGAAAGCGGCTACGAGCAGATGTTGCGCACCGAGGGAAGCCAGGAGCGGCTCGATAACCTTGCCGAGCTGAAGCAGTCGGTATACGAATTCGAGGCAACGTGCGGCGAGGAGGTCACGCTCGACCATTATCTGCATCACGTAGCTTTGCTTTCCAATGCCGATATCGTCGACGCTTCGCAGGATAACGTGCGTCTCATGACCATCCATGCTGCAAAGGGTTTGGAATTCAGCCATGTCTTCGTTTGCTCGCTGTCTGAAGGCGTGCTGCCGTCGCGCAAAACTCGTACAGTTGAGGCCATGGAGGAGGAGCGTCGCCTTGCGTTCGTTGCGTTCACGCGCGCCAAGGACGGGCTCTACCTTACCGAGGCCGAGGGCTTCGGGCATCAAGGAACGCCGCGGTACCCTTCGCGGTTTCTCCTTGATATCGACCCATCGGCCTTGGAGTTTTCAAACAGGCCTGCGGACTCTCAGCTCGATGATGCTCGCAGCGCTTATGGAGCCATCGATCGCTGGATCGCCGATCTTGCGGGGCAAGCGTCTATCGCGCCGGGCACGCGCGTTGTCCACAAAGCGTTCGGGCAAGGTGTCGTGCAAGGCATCGACGAGCAGAAGCGGGCCTATATCATCGCATTCGACGAATTGGATACGCCGCGTTGCATTTCGTTTCGCGTCAAGCTGGAGGTAGTGTGAGCAAGCCGGAGGAATTCCAACGATATAGCCGAACCTCGGGTTTCACCGAAGGCGGTTCTGGAAAGGCGCACGGCGTCGCCGGGGACGGGGACGCTCAGGTGCCGCAAGGGGAGACGTTCGAGCAGAAGCTTGCGCGCATCAAGCGCGAGCTTGATGCGGTGCCGACTCTTCCCGGCGTGTATCTGTGGAAAGACAAGCACGGTCAGGTCATCTATGTCGGCAAGGCCAAACAGCTTCGTGCGCGTATGCGCCAATATGTCAACTTCCAGGATGAGCGCGCGAAGATCCCGCTACTCGTTGAGCAGATCTGCACGTTCGAGTATATCGTGGTCGGCAACGAGCACGAGTCCTTGGTGCTCGAGAAGAACCTCATCAACCAGCACGCTCCCTGGTTCAACGCTGATTTCAAGGACGATAAATCCTACCCGTTCATCGCCATCACGAAAGGCGACGTGTACCCTGCCATCAAGTACACGCGCGAGAAACATCGCGCTGACACGCGTTATTTCGGACCTTATACCGACAGCCGCGCCGCACGCCGCATGGTCGACATCGCGCGGCGAGTGGTGCCCTTGTGCTCGTCGAGCTGCGCCGATTGGCGTTCTCTGAAGCGCAAGTTGGAAAAAAATCCGCTCGCATGCTTGGCGTCCGATGCGCGACCGTGCTTCGATGCGCATGTGGGCTTGGGGCCCGGGGCGTGCTGCGGTCGCGTCACGCCCGAGCAATATGCCGCCAACGTTAGCCGAATCGAACGTTTTCTCTCAGGCAACCATCGGGAGTTCGTGGAAGAGCTTTCCCAGGAAATGCAAGAGGCCGCTTCCGAGCTCGATTTCGAGCGGGCCGGCCGCATCAAGGCGCGGATCGACACCATAAACAGCTTATGCGATAAGCAGCATGCGGTAAGCTCGCGCAACCTTGATGCTGACGTCATCGGCTTTTTCCGGGAGGAGACCATTGCGGGTGTGCACGTGCTCATGGTGCGCGAGGGACGCATCATCAACAGCAACGAGTTCGTGCTCAACCGCGGCAACGACGTCCCCGACCAGGATTTGCTGCACATGTTCCTGCTGCGCTACTACGATGCCACCACGTCAATCCCGCACGAGGTGGTTGTGCGCGTCATGCCTGAAGATGCCGCAGCAATGGAGCATTGGCTTACCGACAAGCTTGCAAGCGCGCATGGCGCCAAGGTGCGCTTCTCCGTTCCAGAGCGCGGCGAGAAAGCCGATCTGGTCTCCATGGCCGAGCAGAACGCCAAACATACGCTCATGCGTTACAAGGTGCGCACGAACTACGAGGACAAACGTATCAACGATGCCTTGCTGCAGCTGGAGAGCGCATTGGCGCTCGATGCGCCGCCGATGCGCATCGAATGCTTCGACATTTCCACCAACCACGGTACGTACACCGTCGCTTCGATGGTGGTTTTTACCAATGGAAGGCCTGACAAAGGGCAATATCGACGCTTCAAGATCAAGGCGCAGCTTGACGAGGCGAACGACTTCCTGTCCATGCAGGAGGTTATGAGCCGTAGGTATTGCGCAGAGCGCATGGCGGACGAGCGGTTCGGCAAAAAGCCCGACCTCATCATCTTGGATGGCGGTCTGCCGCAGCTCAACGCCGTCATGCAACAGTTCGACAGCATGGGGATTCATGACATTGCCTTGTGCGGCTTGGCGAAGCGCGACGAGGAGCTTTTCGTGCCGTGGCAGGATACGGGCCCGGTGGTGTTGCCGGGCGGAAGCGCCAGCTTGTATTTGGTCAAGCAGGTTCGAGACGAGGCACACCGCTTCGCCATCGAATTCCATCGTCAATTGCGCGGCAAGGGAATGACGGCAAGCATCCTAGATGAGGTTGAAGGTTTGGGCCCGGTGCGCAAGAAAGCGCTTCTCAAGCACTTCAAGAGCTTTAAGCGGCTCAAGGCTGCAAGCTTGCAGGACATCCTTGATGCCCAGGTGGTGCCCGTCCAGGTTGCCAACGAGCTGTATACGGTGCTGCAGCAGTATAATGAGCAGACAAGAAACGAAATGGTCGTCGGCGGGGAAGGAGATTCGTGACATGACCGAGGTTGCAAGCGAGCTTGAGAACATGCCCGAGCTGGTTATCGTGAGCGGCATGAGCGGTGCGGGGCGCACCGAGGCCATGCATGCGTTCGAGGATCTTGGATATTTTTGCGTGGACAACCTGCCCAGCGCCCTGATCGGGAACCTGCTGGCCTTAACCGGCATGCCAGGCCAGCCGGACAACCATCGACGTATCGCCGTGGTGTGCGACGCGCGCAGCGGCGGCTTCTTCAAAAGCCTGATGGAAGAGCTTTCGAAGCTCAAAAGCGCCGGCGTCGATTACCGGGTGCTGTTCTTGGACGCCGACGATGAGAAGCTCATCGCGCGGTATAAATCCAGCCGACGCCGCCATCCTCTCTGCACCGATGGCAGCTCCATCGCAAACGGCATCGAGCGTGAGCGCGAGATGCTCTACGACGTGCGCAAACAGGCGCATCACGTCATCAACACAACCGATATGATGCCCGCTCAGCTGCGCAGCACCATCCGTGCGCTGTTCGCTCCCGGCGAGGAACGCCAGGGCCTGCAGGTTACGGTGTACTCGTTCGGCTTCAAGCATGGCGCTCCCGTGGATGCCGACCTGGTCATGGACGTGCGCTTCCTTCCCAATCCGTACTATGACCCCGAGCTGCGCCCGCTCACCGGCCTTGATAAGCCCGTGCGTGATTACGTTTTGTGCAGGTCTGAAACCGAGGAATTCCAGAAGTGCTGGCGCGCGCTGCTTGATTGCGTCATGCCCGGGTACGTGGCGGAAGGCAAGCAGCAGCTCGCCATCGCCGTAGGGTGCACCGGCGGTCAGCATCGAAGCGTGGCCCTTGCCGAGTCCACGGGCGAATTCCTTAAGCAAAAGGGTTATCGCGTCAGCGTCGCGCATCGCGATCTGAAGCTTGCCGAAGGTGTCGATGGCCAGCTCATCAACGCATCCGCAAAGCCCGTCGAAGGCCGATAGGGTGAGCGGGATGCAACACGAAAGCCATATGGAGGGCGGTCATTTTCCCCATGACCCGTCCATGACCGAGGCGTTCGCACCGCTGTACGCGGCCGATCCCGTGGTGCCGGAAACCAGCACCTTGAAAGCCGTGGTCATCGGCGGCGGTACGGGTGCGCCCGTTTCCATCCGCACGCTGCTTTCCATGGGTGTGGAAACGTCGGCAGTGGTCGCTATGGCCGATGATGGCGGATCGACGGGCATCCTGCGCGAACGGGCGGGCGTCACTCCTCCGGGCGATATCCGCAAGTGCATTTGTGCTATGGCGGCCGATCCCGAGGACCCGCTCACGCGCGCATTCAAATACCGGTTCCCGTTTGCCGACAACCATACGCTGGGCAATCTCATGCTCTCCGCGCTCGAGGACGCCACGGGCGAGTTCCCGCAGGCTGTTCAGATTTGCGAGCGCTTGCTCAACGCGCGCGGGCACGTGTATCCCTCAACGCTCGATCGCGTGTCGCTGGTCGCGCGAACGCGTGATGGGCGCTATATCGAGGGTCAAGCGGTTGCCTGCCATTCGCGTACGGCGCTTGCACATGTGCAGTTGCGCGGACAGGGCAAGATCCAGGCATATCAGCCGGCGCTCGATGCCATCCGCAATGCCGACCTGATCGTGCTTGGTCCGGGAAGCCTGTTCACGTCCATCATTCCGAACCTGCTAGTCCCTGGCGTGGTAGATGCCATCCGGCAATCGAGGGGGGCAACCCTGTTCGTCTGCTCCTTGGCCGATATGCAGGGCGAGACTTGGGGCCTTACGGCGCGCGAGCATGTCGAGGCGTTGCTCGCGCACGGCATGCGCGGGCTGCTTGATTACGTGCTCGTGCACAGCGCATATCCCGTTCGCCCCGACGCTTCCGAGACGGGCACCTTCCGTGCGGTCACGGGGGTCAACGTCGGCGATAGCCGTTTCACCGTCGTTCCCGGCGAAGAGGAAGGCAGGCGCGTGCGCCCCGTGCACATCGATTATCCCGACCTGCGCTCCATTCAAAGCAAGGGCCCGGTCGTCATCGTTCGCAATCTGGTCGACCCGCAGCACCCCACCTGGCATGATCCGTTTTTGCTGCGCGAGGCGTTCACGGGGGTGTTGCGTTTATGTCGTTCACGGCAGAGGTAAAAGACGAGCTTTCCCGCGTGCCGGCAACGTGCAGCCATTGCGATAAGGCCGTTTTGGCGGCGCTTGTGCGCATCGAGGGCACGTTGTTCGTGTCGGGGAAAAACCGGTATCGCGTGGAGATCGCCACCGATGCTCCTTCGGTGGCCCGATTGGTGATCAAGCTGTTGCATGAGCTGTATCGGCTGAAAACCAATCTGACGGTCCGCCGAAGCGTCTTGCATAAAACGCCGAACTACCTCATCGAGGTTCCCGCCCAGCCTCAGCTTGCTGCGGCTTTGGTGGATATGGGCGTGCTTTCCCCCGAAGGCGGTCTGGTGCTCGGCGTATCCGAGCAGCTGGTGGCCAAGGATTGCTGCGCGGCCGCGTATCTGCGCGGAGCGTTCCTGGGAAGCGGGTTCGTGTCCGACCCTCGCGGTGATTTCCATTTCGAGGTGATCGTCGAAACCGAGGAGCTGGCTGATGGGCTTGTAGATCTTCTGGCTCGCAAGAACATCAAGGCGCGCATCATGCAGCGTCGCAACTCCTACATGGTGTACTTGAAAAGCGGCAGCGCCATCCTTGAGTTCCTGGCGCTTGCGGGCGCTCATCAAAGCGCGCTTGCCATGGAAAACGCCCGCGTCATCAAAAGCGTGCGCAACGATGTGAACCGTCAGACCAACGCCGAGATCGCCAACCAGGCCAAAACGTCGCGTGCGGCGATCGACCAGATCCGGGCCATCAGGCAGGTGGTGGAGGCGCACGGCATGGAGAACCTTCCTCCGGCGTTGCAGGACTTCATCAAGCTGCGCGTGCGCCATCCCGAGGCGACGCTTAAGGAGCTCGGCGAGCTTGCCAGCCCTCCGCTGTCGAAATCGGCGGTGTACCACCGTGTGCGTCGTATCGAGCAATTGGCCGCTGAACTGGAGAATCAGAATCGGTAACCGATAGTGACCGGCGTCCCGCCGCTAGGCGGGATGCGTTGGTCTTCGCTTGTCGACCGTCTGCCAAATTCGCGCCGCAAGCGTTTGACTTTCCGCTACACTAACGTTTCGTATGGCCCATAACTTGAGTATCTGAATGAAAAGGAGATACGCAATGGCAATCAAAGTAGGCATCAACGGTTTCGGCCGCATCGGACGTCTGGCGTACCGCGCCATGGTCAAGGACCCGGAGATCCAGGTCGTGGCCGTCAACGATCTCGGCGACATCCCGACGATGGCTCACCTGCTGAAGTATGATTCGGTCCACGGCCGCGCCTTCGATACGGTCGAGGTCACCGAGGATGGCTTCGTGGCCGACGGCCATGCCGTGAAGGTCTTGTGCGAGCGCGATCCCGAGAACCTGCCTTGGGGCGAACTGGGCGTCGACGTCGTCGTCGAGTCCACCGGCATCTTCAAGACCGGCGAGCTTGCCAGCAAGCACATCAAGGCCGGCGCCAAGAAGGTCGTCATCACCTGCCCGGCAAAGGGCGAGGACATCACCGTCGTCATGGGCGTCAACGACGAGCAGTACGACAAGGATAAGCACAACATCATCTCCAACGCCTCCTGCACCACCAACTGCCTGGCCCCCGTCGCCAAGGTGCTGCTCGAGAAGTTCGGCATCAAGCGCGGCTACATGAACACCATTCATTCCTACACCAACGATCAGAAGATCTTGGACCTGCCGCATAAGGACCTGCGCCGTGCCCGCGCCGCAGCCATGTCCATGATCCCGACCACCACGGGCGCCGCTCGCGCCGTGTCCCTGGTCCTCCCCGAGCTGGCTGGCAAGCTCGACGGCTTCGCCACGCGCGTTCCCACGCCCGACGGCTCCATGGTCGACCTGACGGTCGAGCTGGAGCGCGAGGTCACCATCGAGGAGATCAACGCCGCTATGAAGGAAGCCGCCGAAGGCGAGCTGGCCGGTGTGCTCGAGTACACCGAGGATCCCATCGTGTCCATCGACATCGTTGGCAACAACCACTCCTCTATCTTCGACAGCAAGCTCACCATGGTCATGGGCGGCAAGTCCAACATGGTCAAGGTCGTTTCCTGGTACGACAACGAGTGGGGTTACTCCAACCGCGTGAAGGACCTTGTCAAGATTCTGCTGTAATCGGCTTAACCGCTTAACGCTATGAAGGGCCCTGGAACCGAACCTTGCCCCTTGCGCGCCGTGCCGTTCGTGCCCGAAGCACGGTCGGCTGCATTGCAAGGTGCAATCGGGACCAGGGCCTTTTAGCTGGCCATCACCGCATCCGCGGTGATTTGAAAGGAAATCATCATGGCTGATATCGCCACCGTCGACCAGCTTGACGCGCGCGGCAAGCGCGTGCTCGTCCGCGTCGACTTCAACGTTCCCGTGGCAGACGGCGTTTGCTCCGACGATACCCGCATCCGTGCTGCGCTGCCCACCATCGAGAAGCTCATCGACGAAGGCGCGCGCGTCATCCTCATGAGCCACCTCGGCCGTCCGTCGGGCGAGGGCTTCGAGGAGAAGTTCACGCTTCGCCCGGCCGCCCTGCGCCTCTCCGAGCTGCTCGGTCGCCCCGTGGCGTTCGCTTCCGACACCGTCGGTCCCGACGCCCAGGCCAAGGCCGCCGCTCTTCAGGACGGTCAGGTGCTGGTGCTCGAGAACCTTCGCTTCGACAAGCGTGAGAAGAAAAACGATCCCGAGTTCTGCCAGGAGCTCGCCAAGCTCGGCGAGGCCTACGTCAACGATGCCTTCGGCACGGCGCATCGCGCCCATGCCTCCACTGCCGGCGTCGCGGCGCTCCTGCCCGCCTATGCCGGCTACCTCATGCAAAACGAGGTTGCTACCCTCACCGGCATGCTCGATGAGCCCCGTCGTCCCTTCGTCGCCATCCTGGGTGGCTCGAAGGTCTCCGACAAGATCAAGGTCATCGATGCGCTTATGGACAAGTGCGATACCCTCATCATCGGCGGCGGCATGTGCTTCACGTTCCTGCTGGCTCAGGGCAAGCAGGTGGGCACCTCGCTTAAAGAGGAGGACTGGGTGGAGCGCGCTGCCGCTATGCTGCGCAAGGCCGAGGAGCGCGGCGTGAAGCTGCTGCTCCCCGTCGACGTCGTATGCGCCGACAAGTTCGCCGAGGATGCGAACACCAAGACCGTCTCCGTCGACGACATCCCGGCCGATATGATGGGCCTCGATGTCGGTCCGGAAACGGCCAAGCTGTATGCGCAGGCTATCTCGCAGGCGGCCACCGTGTTCTGGAACGGTCCCATGGGCGTGTTCGAGATGGAGGCGTTCGCGGCAGGCACGAAGGCCGTGGCCGAGGCCGTGGCCGACAACCAGCAGGGCGACACCATCATCGGCGGCGGCGACTCCGTGGCGGCGGTCAACAAGTTCGATCTTGCCAACCGCATGACGTTCATCTCCACGGGCGGCGGTGCCAGCATGGAGCTGGTACAGGGCGAGGCCCTTCCCGGCGTGGAGGCTCTGAAGCGCTAAGGTAATCCAAGGGGGGCGCATGCGTCCCCCTTATCGTTTTGAAAGGAGCGTGCCATATGGCTCGCAAACCGCTTATGGCCGGTAACTGGAAGATGAACAACACCTATGCCGAGGCCGTGGTGCTGGCGCAAACCATCTCCAACAACTTCGACAAGCACTGGACCGACTTCGTGGACGTGCTCGTATGCCCGCCGTCCATCGACCTGAAGCCGGTCAACACGGTGTTCGAGTTCGACCATCAGCCCATCCAAATCGGTGCACAGAACGTGTACTGGGAGCCGAAGGGCGCGTTCACCGGCGAGGTGTCGGTTCCCATGCTCAAGGATGTCCATTGCACGTGCTCCATCGTCGGCCACTCCGAGCGCCGCGGCTACTTCGGTGAAACCAACGAGGACGTCAACCGCAAGGTCCGTGCCTTGCTCGATGGCGGCCTGTACGCCGTCGCATGCGTCGGCGAGTCGCTGGCCGTGCGCGATGAGGGCAGCGCCGAGGAGTTCGTCTGCGCCCAGGTGCGCGCAGCGTTCGCGGGCTTGGAGCCCGAAGAGGCCGGTAAGTGCGTCGTGGCTTACGAGCCCATCTGGGCCATCGGCACGGGCCGTACGGCTACGCCCGAGCAGGCGCAGGACATGTGCGCCGCCATCCGCGCCACGCTCGTCGACATGTTCGGCGCCGAGACCGCCGATCAGATGCGCATCCTGTACGGCGGCTCCATGAACGTCGGTAACGTTGAACAGCTTCTCGCCCAGCCCGATATCGACGGCGGCCTGGTCGGCGGCGCCAGCCTGAAGGCCGACCAGTTCGTGCAGCTGGTGAAAGCGTGCCTGTAATGAGCGCGTTGCAAAACGGACACGGGAAGCTGTCGCTTCCGGCGTGTTTGATCATCATGGATGGTTTGGGCTTGGCGCCGGCAGGTCCGGGAAACGCCGTATCGTTGGCCTCCACGCCGGTGCTCGATCGCCTGTTCGAGACCTGCTCGCACACCAAGCTCGAAGCCTCCGGGGAGGCCGTGGGCCTGCCCGAGGGGCAGATGGGCAACTCCGAGGTGGGGCATCTCAACATCGGCGCCGGGCGCGTGGTGCATCAGGAGCTTTCGCGCATCAACATGGCATGCCGCACAGGCTCCATCTGCGATAACGCGGTGATTAATAATGCGATCGAGGCTGCTAAGGCGCCGGGTGCCGCGCTGCACCTCATGGGCTTGCTCTCCGATGGCGGCGTTCATTCCAGCAACGAGCACCTGTATGCGCTCATCAAGCATGCCGTGCAAAGCGGAGTCGGCGATGTGCGCGTGCATGCGTTCATGGACGGTCGCGACGTCCCCCCGTCAAGCGGCAAGGGCTACATGCAGCAGCTGCAGGACTTCATCGCCGAGAACGGATTTCAAGACGCCGTGCGCGTGGCAAGCGTCTCGGGCCGCTATTACGCGATGGATCGAGACAAGCGTTGGGACCGTGTCGCCAAGGCGTACGAGGCCGTTGTGTGCGCAAAGCCGCTCGCTGCGTCGGGCGATCCCGTCGCCGCCATGCAGGCATCGTACGATAGCGATGTCACCGATGAGTTCGTCGAGCCCGTGGCACTCGACGATCGCGGCGTCGTCGATGGGGATGCCGTCGTGTTCTTCAACTTCCGCCCCGATCGTGCCCGTGAGATTACGCGCGCCATCGTCGATGATGTCTTCGACGGGTTCGATCGTGCTCGTAGGCCCGAGGTCTCGTTCGTGTGCCTGACCGAGTACGACCCGGATATCCCCGCACCGATCGCGTTTCCCAAGACGTTCCCGGAAAACGTGCTTGCCGACGTGCTTTCCGCTGCCGGCCTGCGTCAATACCATATCGCCGAAACTGAGAAGTATGCGCACGTCACGTTCTTCCTCAACGGCGGTCGCGAGGAGCCCAAGGCGGGGGAGCAGCGAAGCCTCATCCCCAGCCCCAAAGTTGCCACGTACGATCTGCAACCCGAGATGAGCGAGCCTGCGGTCGCGGACACCTTGGCCGCGGCGATCGATGCCGATGAGGCCGATGTGTACATCGTGAACTTCGCGAACCCCGACATGGTCGGCCACACGGGCGTCATCCCTGCCGCGGTGGCCGCCGTCGAGGCGGTCGATTCCGGTGTCGGCAAGGTCGTCGACGCCGTTCGCCGCAAAGGCGGGTTCGCCTTCATCACGGCCGATCACGGCAATTGCGACAAGATGATCGCGGACGATGGAACGCCCCACACGGCGCATACCACCGCGAAGGTGCCTTTCATCTTCGTGGATGGTGCCGACCTCGGGCGGACGCTCGGCGATGAGGAAGGCGCGCTTTGCGACATCGCCCCCACGCTGCTCGATGCCATGGGGCTTGCCGTTCCCGCTGAGATGACGGGACGCAGCCTGTTCGCGTAATGCGTGATTTTCATGACCCTGTTCGCGCCCGCCGCCGGTTTCTTGCCTGCGCGGGCGCGTTTCGTTATACTTGGTTACTTGCGTACGTAATTATTCCGAGTGAAAGAGCATCACGTGAATCCGCTTTTGATCATCCTTATCGCCTTGCTGGTCATCTCCGGCTTGGGTCTCATCATCTTCATTCTGCTGCACTCCGGCAAGGGCACGGGCATCTCCGATATGATTGCCAGCTCCGTGTACTCTTCGCAAACCGGTACCAGCATCGTCGAGAAGAACCTTGACCGCATCACCATCATCTTCGCGGTCGTCTTCTTGCTGTCGCTTATCGCGCTTATGATCGTGTACCCGTCCGGCACCATCGCCACCCGATAAAATTTTTCAAATTGGGTCTTGGCAAGCAGGTAAGGTTCGGGTATATTAATCATCGTTGCTTTTCGGCAACAACTCGTCGGAGTGGTGGAACGGCAGACACGCAAGCTTGAGGTGCTTGTGCCCGTATAGGGTGTGCGGGTTCAAATCCCGCCTCCGACACCAGAATTCAGAAAGCGGCCTTCGGGTCGCTTTTTTGCTACCTAGAGCAATTCTTGAGCTAATTGTTGTTGTCCTTGTCGGGCTGCTTAGCGGACGGGTGCCGCATTGCGGTCGGGTGTATGGAAGCCTCCGCTCGCACTGTTTTCACGATCGTCGTTGATGGCGTGCTAGAGTGCCTGTTTGGAGCATCGCCGCCTCGTTTGTGTATTTTTGCGATCGAATACGGTGATTCGCGACTGTTCATTTTTTCTGGGTATCGGCAGCGCTTATATCAGGGCTCGATCGTGCTCATTCGCGTTTCTGAGTTTCTTTGCAATGCGCGTTAGCATCAGGGGATGTGTTTGCTTTACAAGCGCATGCCCAGTGTCCTGTCGCTCTCTCTGCATTGCAGGTGCATCTCCAGTTCCCTCATCGTCATGCCTTCGAGCGGTAATGCAACAGGTGCTGAAGTTGGATTGCGTCGGCTGGTAGCAAATATATTAATGACATTGGAGGCTCTTGTGGAAGGGTCTCTCATTCCGTCGTCATGGGGCATAACGCCCACCCTTGCCACAGAGGTGAGCGAGGCGAGCATGCATCGAAAATCGGTCATGTTGAGATTTGAGATAGCTTCCTGCTGCATTGCCGAATGTCACGATGTTGGTTTGACGCCTAGTCAAGACCGTTAGACGCCGGCTTCTTGAAAAGCTTAGCCATGACAGGTTATCCAGCTCGATGATCTTACTGTCGTTCTGTACAGCTTTGGGTAGACGGTGTTCGGACTGAATCCTGTAATCTTGTAGAATCCCGATTTGCATTCGCCTCACCAGGGAAAACAGCTAATGGGATCCTGCGTCGGCAAAAAAGTTCGAACTTTTTCAAAAAAGGGGGTTGCCAAGAATTCTGGTTCAGGTATTATATCTCCTTGCCGACGCGCCGAAAGCGCTGAAGCAACTCACAGCAAGTGGGCGTTTAGCTCAGGGGGAGAGCGCTTCCCTGACACGGAAGAGGTCACAAGTTCAAATCTTGTAACGCCCACCATTTGTGATGCGGACATGGCTCAGCTGGTAGAGCATCACCTTGCCAAGGTGAGGGTCGCGGGTTCGAATCCCGTTGTCCGCTCC
>NZ_CAKUAT010000023.1 GCF_934636665.1 uncultured Senegalimassilia sp. | reverse complement strand
CTGCAGCGCCAGGCTGCGGGAGGGCAGGGCGTCGCGCTCGCGGAGGGCGCTTTTCTATCGCGCCGAAGAAGGCCCGCAGGGGGTATCCCCTTGCGGGCCCTTCCGCGCTATTGGGGGCGCGTTGATTGCGTGGTCGCCTACGCCCTCGCAGCGCAAGCGCTCCTCGCGTGCGGCTGCGAGATCGCTGGGCGCAGGGCCCTTGCCGCATCGTCTGGGAATCCATCGCAAAGCCTCCTGCGCCCGCGAACCCGTTACATGGCCGGTGCCCGCGAACTGCGGACGGCCGCATATCGTGCGCCCGAAGGCCCGTAGAGGGATTCTTCTCTGCGGGTCAATTTTGCGTCACAAGGATGCTCTCGATTAGGCAGTGCTGGTTTGGGCAGCGACTATCCTGTATCCTATGTTATTTAAGAGCATGCTTTCTCGGTATTCCTTCGGTGCTATGACAACGCCGTGCGTTGCACGGTGCGCAGGGGGATCTCTTTGCGGGATCTTTTCGTCTTCAGGCACTGCTTGCCTTTCGATTTTTACTTTGTATGGGCTTGCGTGCGATTGGCTCCAGGTATATGTCGTTGTAACAATTGTGACTTCTGATGGGAGGCTTATCAGCTTCGTTTATCATACCGCTTTGTAAGGTTGAGATAGTGGCAAGGGGAAATTCTTCTGCCACAGTCTTCATGTGTTAATGCATGCTTTTGAATGGATCTCTCTGTCTGCTTCTGCAGATGGTATGACAATAGCCCCGGCAACACCGGGGCTATTCTTATCTCTGGGGCTGTTTGGCATTTACTCTAGATCGATTTCTAGGGAGTCTTGGTCCTCAAGTTCGGACGCATAGTCAGGTATCGGTGGTTTTGGATCATCTGTTGGCTCGGGTAGTAGTTGATAGGGTAGTGATGTGATGACTTCGTTTTTTGAATCGGCGTTTACCGTTGGGTCTGCCAATTTGGCTATTCGGTTGTAGAGTGCGGTTGTCTTATCTTGGATTTGAGCGTCAATGTGATAATGCCCGCAAAACCAGTGAGTGTATGTGAGACGGTCTTGGATTCCTTGGAGCCAATCCGTGTACTCGTCCATTGGGTGGATTTCCAAGCGATCGGTGTGCTTGGAAATGCCTTTTGCGGCAGAGGTTGGGGCGCAATGGGTGATTACGAGATCGCAATTCCAACCTGCTTGATTAAGCGTCTCAATCGCAGTTGCGCGCTCTTGCTCGTTGGGCACCTCTTCGGTGAACCATGTTTCTCCCAGGACCCGGTGCTCTCTATCGTATTCGCTTGAAGCTGCACCACCCATGGTGAAGATGCGATACCCGTCGATGTCGAACATCTGACCACGTTGGAGGTGAAACACGCCGTTGGCAACCTGATGCACCCTTCCCCCGTTCCACGTGGTTTCGGGTAGGCTGTTCAGCAAAGCGAATCCCTCGTGATTTCCGTCTACGAATAGGGTTGTGAACGGTCTGGCATCAAGCCAGCGGAGCCAATATTGCTCGCTTGCCGAATTGTTCCACACAAGCCCGAAGTCACCGCACACGATCACGTAATCGTCTTTGTTCAGTCCCGTGGTGTCGAAGCAGCTTTCTGAGAGTTTTGCGATGTCGTATGAGGCATGGATATCGCCCGTTACGAAAATGCTCATAAGGCGAATCCGTTTCTAGAACAGAGAGGGCGTTTGCGCGGCTGGTGCCTGTTGTACCGTTTTTGCCTTGCGCGTAGAGCGAGCTGGCTTCATCTGCTTGATTTCCTCAAGCTCGTTTTGCATCGACTCGCTGCGCTCAAGCAGTGTTTCGAGCTTTTCTGCGAAATCGGACAGCTGCAGTGCCACGCTGGTTTCTTCCTCTACGTAGCGCTGAAGGGCTTCCGTGATTGCCGCTGTTCGCGTTATGCCGCGTTTGCTGGCAACCTCGTCTACCGTTTCGGCTAACTTTCGATCTACCCATGCGGCAAGCTGACGCTTGTCTTGACTGTGCTCCACTGCCATAGCTTGTTCTCCTGATGCTGTGTTTGTGTAGTGTGATTAAGCTATGGCATCAGTATAGCCGGTATAAGCCGGTTACCGCCATGAATTCATTCTATTCATCATCGGGAAACGGATTGGGGCTGTTCATGCTTTCTTTTGTTCGGTATTTTGCGATCGCGGGGATGCAAAACTTCGATCATCCGGAGAGTTAGTTGCCTCGAATCGATGGTGTGTTGTCAGGGCTTGTGCTGGCCGAGGTGCATTACTAGTTTATGGAAAAGTCGCTATGGCAGGTGATGAAGTCGGGTTAGAGCCGGTCGATGTCCGCTATAGGCTCATAGAGACGCTGTTGGCTGCTTTGGCGGTCGACTACTTGACCTTTGGACGCGGATTCCCATCCGGCTAATCCTGGGTGCAAGTTTGAGGAGGCGGTGACGGTTGCCAGAGGGCGCACGATGGCTTGGCGTTGATTTGACTCCAGATCGGCTGATTTCGGGTGCATATTTGCAGGATCGGCACAGGTCGCCAAGGTGAGCGATAGCTTGGCTATCGAATAGGCTCATCGGGTTTCGTCTCGGTGATCTTGGGGAATCGATTCGCATGTTGCGAAAGCGGTCCTCGGACTGATGGCTTGTCGTTTCGGTGATTGCGTTGCAAGGTTTAGCGGTTCGGTTTGCAAGATGCGGGCAAGGGTTATGCAAGATGGTGGCGTCATGCTGGTTTTCGAAGTGATTTGCGCTTGAAAGGAAACCGGTTATGGCAGCCATGAATATTTGCTTGTCCCATGATGCGGCGTTTCGCTGGCTTGTGCGGAATCGCAATCCTCGCATCACGGGAAACAGGACCACGGCACGGGTTCTGCCCTGTGCATCGCCTTTTGTTTCGGAGAGCAAGGCGTTACGTTCGCTTTTGGGTATTGAAGATGGCAAGCTTGAGGTGCTTGTGCGGACTTCGGCTGGCAGGCGTGATGGCGATTGCCTGCGCTCTCATTATTCGGGAAACGCGTATCCGGCCGGATCGTTCGTGAAGGTGCCGGTTGAGGGGTTCGGTGCGGTTTGTTGCTCGTCTCCTGAACTGACGTTCTTGCAGATTGCGGTCAAACATAGCTTGTTGGAAACGGTTTATATGGGCTATGCGCTCTGCTCGTCGTATCGCATAGATGCCGATGCCGAAAATGGGATCGCCTTGCGAGAGGGCGATGATGAGCCGTTAACGTCCGCTGCGAGAATCGGGCAGTACCTGGCGAAGGTCGATGGGGCTTATGGGACGGCGAAGGCGCGTCGTGCGCTCGCCTATGTGCGCGATGGCTCCATTTCTCCGACGGAATCTGCAATGGCAATGGCCTTGAGCATGCCGCGGCGCTTCGGCGGGTTTGCAGCAGGGGATGTGGTGCTTGGCGAGAACGTTGCAGGGAGAGGCTGCTTGTCGTCGGCGGAGAGCTCGGGTGGTTCGGGTCGTATGCTGACCGTTCGTTCAGCGAGCCGTAAGCGCGATGTGGCGGCATTGAATATCTCGCTGCCCGATGGGGTTGATGGGCAAGGGGTGAATGGCCTCGTCTATGGCATTGATGGCCCGGAGGACCCCGAAGAGCTTCCTGTGGCAGCATTTTGCGCGCAGCGTGGCGGCGCTTCGTTCGATCGGGGAAGCGAGGCAGCAGGTGCGAAGGGCGACCGCAGGGCAAAGAAAGCGGCTCGAAATACAGTTCGAGGGTCGAAGGCGGTTCGAGATGCGGGTGGAGAGGTTGCGGCATCGCAGAAAGGGCATGGCGGGCTGCAGCGTCGAGCGATATTGGTGCGTCCCGAACAGGTGGCTGAATACGATGCTTATGTGCAGCTATGCGAGAAGGTTGCAAGGAGGATGCGCCGTCGAGGCGTTCCCAGGGTCGGTTTCGCGGAATCTCGTGAACTTCAGCAAGCAGGAGCGTACCAAGGGACGGGTATGCGCGAGGAAGCGGGTGGATTGCCGGCATTCGAGGATAAAGCCGAGGCTAAGCAGCGGGCGAAAGAAGCTCGTCAGCTTGCGAAAAGGGTCGAGCTATGGCAAACGCTCGTCTGCTTCAGCGCGTTTCGTCAAAGCGAAACGGGCAGCAGCGTGAACGTATTCGATCCTCCCTCTGATTGCGTCTGCGCGCGTAGAGGGGAGGGCGAAGACCTGCCTCGGGAGTAACCCTGCCTTTTCGCCGATGGAGTCGGCGGCTGCGATACCGGGAGGGCGACATGTTGATGGGTAAGATTGCGTTAACGAATGCCCGCCATAAAATCGATGCTTGCAGTGTGTCGGTACTCGATCCTCCCGGCAATCGTGTTGGCAGATAGGTTGCTTTCTGAATAAAGCATATCCCGGTGCCAGGAATTACCGATGATGCAAAGGCTTGTGTCGTTATAATAAGCAGCGCTAGAGATACCGATGATGGAACATGATAAAAGGCAGCATTATGGATACCGTAGATAGCATCTTCACGCAGGCCCGCCAGACGGGCGCGCAGCCGGTTTCGTTTGAGATTTTCCCGCCGAAGGGCGAGTTGAGCATGGAGTCGGCGCGCACGATCGCGCAGGAGCTTGCGAAGCTCGATCCTGCGTTCATCAGCGTTACGTATTCCGCGGGCGGCAGCGGCAACAAGCAGGCCACCGCTGAAATCGCCGCCATGATCCAAGACGATCATGATGTCCCCACTGTGGCCCACCTAACCTGCGCCGGCGCGTCGCAGCAGTCGATTTCGACGGCTATCGCCGACATGAAGGACCGCGGCATCCGCAATGTGCTTGCATTGCGCGGCGATTTGCCGGAGGGCTATGAGCCCGGTGATTTCCGGTATGCCAAGGACCTTATCCCGGTGCTGGCAGATGCTGGCTTTTGCGTGGGCGCCGCGGCGTATCCCGAGGGCCACATCGATTGCGATTCGCTTCGCTTGAATGTGGAGCATCTTAAGCAGAAGCAGGATGCGGGTGCAAGCTTCCTGGTCACACAGCTGTTCTTCGACAATGGTTGCTTCTATCGCTTCCGCGAAGGGGCGGAGGCGGCCGGTATCACGGTGCCGATAACCGCGGGCATCATGCCTTTTATGAGCAAGGCGCAGATCCAGCGCATGGTGTTCATGTGCGGGGCTTCGCTTCCGAGCCCCATCATCAAGCTGCTCGCGCGATATGAGGACGACCCGGCAAGCTTGCGCCAGGCCGGCATCGAATACGCGTGCCGCCAACTGACCGATTTGCAGGCGCATGGCGTTGAAGGGCTGCACGTGTACACCATGAACAACCCCGAGATCGCCCGTGCCGCCTCGTGTGCGCTGAAAGTGGCGCTGGTTTCGTGATGGTGCGGTATGGGCGCCTTAGCGCGGCGGACGTGCCTGATGCACGGCTCGATCGCGGTGAGGCGCTGAGATATCTGGGATACACGGGTCAGCAGGTCGATCAGGCTTTGCTGGCCCGTTTCAATAAGCTGGCCGACGAGTGCGAGAGGGTTATCAAGCCCGTATTCGCCTGGAGCGTTTTCGATATCGATAAGGAGCGAACGCGCTGGGAGTCGTCGGAACTTGAGGCGACGGGTTCGCCTAACGCATGCGACGCGGCGTTGGATGCGGCAGAGGTCTGCAGCGCGGTATCAGGTGCGGAAGCCGAATGCGGGAACGGGTTCGTGCCTCAAGTGGCACTGGAGCGCTGCGGTCTTGTCCTCGAAGGCAATAGCATCGCCGAGCATTTGCACGGGGCTTGCAAGGTTGCGCTGATGGCGTGCACGCTCGGCGCCGTCAGCGAGCGTGAGATGCGAAAACACGAGGCGATCAGCGTGGCGGACGGCGTGATGTTCGGAGCTTGCTGCTCTGCACTGGTCGAGGCGGCAGCCAACGTAACGGAAGGCCTTATCGTCAGCTTCGCCCATGATATGGGCCTGACAACGAACTGGCGTTTCAGCCCCGGCTACGGAGACTTGCCGTTAAGCGCTCAGCCGGCGTTGTTGAAGGCCCTCGATGCAAATCGGCGTTTGGGCATCGCGGTTACGTCGACGAACATGCTCGTTCCGGTGAAAAGCGTCACCGCCGTGCTAGGATTGTTCGAAAAACCCGCTGATGGCGGCGAAGCGCGCGTTGATGCCTGCGCGATATGCCGTTTAAGGGATGGTTGCGAGTTAAGGAAACGAGGGGTTACCTGCCATGGGTGAGAGCGTGTGCGCGCACAAGGAGCTGACCGGCGGTTGGGCGAAGGCGGCGAAACTGCCCGTGCCCGACCTGTCGGGGCTTGCCGTCAAGGATGAGCATTTGAAACGAGCGCTGCTTGGGCAGGAGTTCCTGGTGGTGGACGGTGCCATGGGCACGCAGCTGCAGGAACGGGGCCTTGCCGATGCGGGGCAGATCCCCGAGCTGCTCAACTTCTCGCACCCCGATGACATCGCGGCCATCCATAAGGCTTATGTCGATGCGGGTGCCGAGGTCATCACCACGAACACGTTCGGGGCAAATCGCTTGAAGATGGAGGGCGCTGCGAGCGTCGAGGATGTGTATCGTGCGGCTGCCGAATGCGCCCGTGCTGCCGGCGCTCCCTATATCGCCGGCGACGTCGGTCCGACGGGCGCGCTTTTGGAACCGATGGGAACCATGAGCTTCGAGGAGGCGTACGACCTGTTCGCCGAGCAGGTTCGCGCCGTTGCGGCAGCCGGCTGCGACCTGGTGCTGATCGAGACCATGGCCGATTTGCGCGAGGCGAAGGCGGCGCTGCTGGCGGCTCAGGAGAATTGCGATCTGCCGGTGTTCGCCACCATGACCTTCGGTGAGGACGGGCGCACGTTTTTGGGCACGTCGCCGGAGGTGGCCGCAGAGGTGCTGTCGAGCATGGGCGCGCATGCCGTGGGCTTGAACTGCTCGCTTGGTCCGGCGGAGTTGTTGGGCGCCGCGCAGGATATGGCGCGTCGTTCGCGTTGCCCGTTGATGGTGCAGCCGAACGCGGGCCTGCCGCGCGTGCAGGACGGGGTTACCGTGTTCGATGTGTCGCCCGAGGATTTCGCCGCCGCCATGGAGGGCATGCTCGATGCGGGCGCCTCGATCATCGGCGGGTGCTGCGGCACGTCGCCGGAATACACGCGCCAGCTTCGTCGTATGGCTGATGCCCGTCGCGTGCCCACGCCGCGCGCTTATGAGCCCGCTTGCGTGTTGTGCAGCGCCCAGGAGGCCGTGGTGCTTCCGGTGGGCGTGCCCCGCATCGCCGTGATCGGCGAGCGCATCAACCCCACGGGCAAGCCTAAGCTTAAGGCCGCGCTGCGCGCGGGCGACCTGGATTACCTGGTGGGCGAGGCTGTTTCCCAGCAGGAGCTGGGCGCCGACGTGCTCGATGTCAACGTGGGCCTTCCCGAGCTTGACGAGCCTGCTGTGCTGGCCGCCGCGGTGGACAAGCTCTCTTCCACGGTTACGTTGCCGCTGGTGGTGGACTCGTCCGACCCGGTGGCGGTGGAGGCGGCGGTGCGCGGTTACGCGGGCAAGCCGCTTATCAACAGCGTCAACGGCAAGCAGGAGAGCCTGGAGGCCGTGCTTCCCATCGTGAAGCGCTATGGGTGCGCCGTGATCGGCCTTGCCCTTGACGAAGAGGGCATCCCTCCCACCGCCGAGGGGCGTTTCGCCGTTGCCGAGCGGATCGTGGAAGCTGCCGAACGTTGCGGCATCCCGCGAACCGATGTGGTCATCGACTGCCTGACCATGGCGTGCGCGACCAATCAGTCGGAGGCGCTTGAGATCTTGCGCGCCGTGAACATGGTGAAGGAGCGCCTGGGCGTGCGCACGGCGCTCGGCGTGTCCAACATCAGCTTCGGCCTGCCGCAGCGCAACATGGTGAACTCGACGTTTCTGGCCGCCGCGTTCGGGTGCGGGCTGGACATGCCCATTTTGAACCCGAAGGCGAAACGCTACACCGATACGGTGAACACGTTCAGGGTGCTGAACTGCCAAGATGCCGGCGCTGTCGGGTTCATCGGGGAATACGCCGATGCCGCGGACCCGTATACGGCAGGCGCGGCGGGAGCGGGCGCTGCCGCGGGCACCGCGGAGGCGGCGCAGCCTTCGCGGGCTGCTGATGCGGCTGCGGAATGCCCGGTGGAGGTGCCGGATGCGCTTTCGGATTCCGCCGATGCCGTGCGCGACATGGTGCATCTCATCCTGACGGGCCGAAAGGGCCCGATGGGCCCGGCAACCGAGGCGTTGCTGGAGGGTCACAACCCGCTCGACCTGGTCAACGGCGTGTTCGTCCCCGCGCTCGATGTGGTGGGGCAGAAGTTCGATAAAGGCGAGTTCTTTCTTCCGCAGCTGATGGCCTCGGCCGAGGCGGTGAAGGTGGGATTCGATGCGGTCAAGGCGCGCATGGGCGATTCGGTCGACGACGGCGTGGGGTCGAACGCCATCGCGGTGGCAACGGTGAAGGGCGACATTCACGACATCGGCAAGAACATCGTCAAGATGCTGCTGGAGAACTACGGCTTCCGCGTGGTCGACCTTGGCCGCGACGTCGAGCCGGAAGAGGTGCTGCGGGTGGCTAGCGAGCAGGGTATCCGTTTGGTGGGGCTTTCGGCGCTCATGACCACCACGGTCCGCGCCATGGAGCAGACCGTGGAGCTTCTGCACGAGAAGCTGCCGGGCTGCAAGGTGATGGTGGGCGGCGCGGTTTTGACGCCCGAGTACGCCGAGCAGATCGGTGCGGACTATTATGCCAAGGATGCCGCGGAATCTGCGCGCATCGCTGAGCGCTTCTTCGCCGAACAGGGTTAGCGCGGCCGGCGCTGTCGCGGCTTGGAGGGTGCTGGCTTCGACTTGATCTGCCTTGCTGATATGAGAAAGCCTGCATGCTCTTTTGAGCATGCAGGCTTTCGTGGTTTTCGGGATGTTGCCGAGATGAGGGGGCGGATGGGTCCCGGGCAATGTTTCGCGATCGAACGTTATCCGATGCCGCCGAGCACGATGCCCAGGATGATGACGATAGCCGTGAGCGGGACGAACAGATAGCGTCCCATGAACTCGAACCATGCGCCTACGGGCTTCTCTCGTCCCATCTGAGCCTGTTTTGCGGCGAAACCCTTGGGACATACCCAGAAGAACATCACGGCCGCTATAAGGGCTCCCAGCGGGATCGCGAAGATGCTGACGGCGTCCATCCAGGCGCTGACCGCGTCGCCGTTCTCGATGAAGGCGCCGACGCCCATGGATACCGCCGCCACGATGGCCACGGCGGCCCAGCGGGGGAGGCGCGCCTGCTGCTGCAGGGCCTCGATGGGCGGCTCGTAGAGGTTCACCAGGCTGGTGATGGCGGCGCAGGACACGGCCAGGAAGAACACGAAGCAGAACAGCCCGCCGAAAGGCATCTCCTGAAACACCTGCGGAAGCACGATGAACAGAAGCGGGGGGCCTGCCTGGGTGTCGGCTCCGAACGCGAACACGGCCGGCACCACCACCATGGCCGACAAAACCGCGGCCAACGTGCTGAACACCACGACGTTGCGCGCTGACGAAACCACGTTCACGTCCTTCTTCAGGTAGCTGCCGTACACCAGCGTGCCGCCGCCTGCCAGCGAGAGTCCGAAGAACGCCTGTCCAAGCGCAAGCACCCAGGTTTGCGGGTTGGCGAGCGCCTCCCAGCGCGGCATGAACAGGTACGCATAGCCGTCAAGCGCGCCCGGTAACATGGCGACGCGCACGAGCAACACGCAGAATAGGACGAAGAACAGCGGCATCATGACCTTGTTCAGGCGTTCGATGCCGCGCGAGATGCCTAAGATCATGACGGCAAGGGTGATGATGAGCGCCGCGGCGTGCCAGCCGATGCTTCCGAAATCGCCGGTGATCTGGCCGAAGTATCCGCCCATGTCCGGTTGGGTGAGCAAGGTTCCGGTTGCGGCGGCGAACAGGTACTTGAGGAACCACCCCAAAACGACGGTGTATCCGATGGCGATGCCGAGCGCGGCAAGGACGGGCACGATGCCGATGACTTTGCCGATGCGCGTTGCGTGAGGCGCGCCCCTGAGCTCGAGGGCTTTGCCGAATGCGCCCATGGGGCCGCATCCCATGGCGCGGCCGAACGACATTTCGCCTACTACGCCGGTAAGGCCGAGGAGCACTACGAAGAACAGGTAAGGGATAAGGAAGGCCGCTCCGCCAAGCTGTGAGACGCGATACGGGAACAGCCAGATGCCCGATAGGCCTACGGCCGACCCGATGCAGGCGATGATGAAGGCGGTGCGCGAGGTGAACGAGTCGCGGGTTTGCGAATCGCCGGATGCAGTTTGCGCCATGGGTTCCCCTTTCCGTGGCAATAAAAAAGCCGCCCTTAAGGCGGCTGTTAAATTTGGTGGAGCCTAGGGGGATCGAACCCCTGACCTCATGGCTGCCAGCCATGCGCTCTCCCAGCTGAGCTAAGGCCCCGAATCAGGTGCGTTGACTATTATACGGAAACCGTTTTAGCGCGCAACCCCCTATTTTGAATTTTTTTCGGCGGCGATTTTCGGCGGGGCGGGTTTTGCTTTGGGTTCGATGTTGAAGCCAAAGCTTGGGGTGCGATTGCAGATACGGTGGGGACCGAAACGCGAGGAAATAAAAAAGGTTCGGCGTATACCGAACCTAAAAAATTTGGTGGAGCCTAGGGGGATCGAACCCCTGACCTCATGGCTGCCAGCCATGCGCTCTCCCAGCTGAGCTAAGGCCCCGAATCAGGTGCGTTGACTATTATACGGAAACCGTTTTAGCGCGCAACCCCCTATTTTGAAATTTTTTCGGCATAGTTTTTGGGCTGGTCGTGCTTGATTCGCAACCTTATCCGAACACTTCGATTTCGTTATCGAACTCAGCCGGACATGTACGGCTGAGTCTGGGAAAGTGCCTTTCCGGAGACGAGGGAACAGGTCCGTCTCCTGTTCGCCCTGTTCGGTTCGTGTGGTTGAGATCGGTGAATCCTCTTCTGGCGGCTAGCGATAACAGGTTGCGGTCATGCGGGCTACCTTGCGGCCCGTGTTGTCGGACACGTCCACCGTGTAAAAGCCAAGCTTCCTTCCCGACTTGTCGACGTTGCATTCAGCGATGAGCTTGTCGCCCTTGGCCCCGCTGAGGAACTCGATGGTGTTGCTTACCGAGACCGTGGGCTGCTCGTTCACGTTGCAGGCGATGGCCAGGCAGAAGTCGGCAAGGGTGAATATCGCCCCGCCCATGACGCCGCCTTGGGCGTTGTAGTGGATCTGCTCGAGCGGCATCTCGCACACGGCGTGGCCGCGGGCGGCTTCGACGACGGTGCAGCCTGCAGCCTCCGTGGCGAACTTGTCGTTGGCGAAGAACTCGCGGACCTGATCGATGGTGGGGTTCTCGGGGAGCATGGGCGTCCTTTCGATGGTAGCGGGTGAAAAGCAGCGCCCTCCGATGCTTTTCGGAGGGCGCGTGGTGCCTTGCGACGGTTATTCGGTTGGCGTTGCGATGGTGCCGAACAGCTCGAGCCATTCACCGTCTTCCACGGTGACGGTTTGCGTGCTTCCGCGCAGCAAGGGCTTGGAGTCGGTGATGGAGTCGTCGTCGAAGTCCAGGTCCTTCATAACGTAAGCGGCATAGTCCTGCGAGGGGTTGTGCGGGGCGTCGGGGCTGACGGTGATAGTGTAGGTTCCTGCGGGAATGTCTTGGCCGACGCGGTACAGGCCGCTGGCATAGGGTGCCTGCGGTTGGAAATCGGCTTGGTCCGCGGGAATCATCAGCATGCTTTTGGCGTTGGGCATGAACACGACCACCTGGCCTTTTTCAAGGTCGGCGAAGTAATTTCCCGTGTAGGTGACCGCAGCGCTCATGCTATAAGTCCCCGATCCCTCGGGGGCGAACAGGTAGCATTCCGACTCGGTCGAGGGGTTTCCCTGAAGGAAGTACAGGCCCTCGTCGATGTCGCGGCCTACCACGTACACGCCCGGGGTTGCCTTACCTTCATCGTCGATATCGCAAGGCAGGTCGCCTGCCGCTTCCTTGATGTCGGAAAGCGTGAAGCCGCCGTAGTAATCGCTATCGGGCAGGTCGTCGGGGTCGTAGCCGTACGGCAGGTCATCGAAGTCGAACGAATGCACGCCATCGGCGCGGCTGTGAAGCGAATCGGCCACCATGCCTACCGTGGCGAAGCCTACGCATCCGCCAAGCCCCATGAGAAACGCCAGCGCGCAGCCCAAAAGCACCCAGGGCCACTTTTTCGCTGGCTTCGGCGCGACGGCGGCATAGGGGTTTGCGGGCGGCTGCGGGGCGCCGTAAGAAGGTTGCGTATAGGGCGCCTGCGGGGGAACGGCATATCCGGAAGGCTGCTGAGTGGCCTGTTGGTCGTTGCCGGGCGCCTGCGGGCGGTTATCAGGGGTTTCGGGCTGTTCGCCTTGCGGGGGCGTTTGTTGAGCAGATTCGTAGGGATTGAAATCGGGGTTGTTGCGAGGCTGGTTCATGGAAGCGCTCCTAACGGTTTGTTCCCGGCTATCTTAGCACGCAGCCTCGGAGACAGGCTTGTTTGTTAACGTGATGGCATTGCGGGGGCATGCCGCATCGCACAGGCCGCAGCCTATGCAGTAGCGCCAATCGAGGGAAAGCGCGCCGTCTTGGGCGTCGGGCAGTAGCGCCCCGGTAGGGCAGGCTCGGGTGCAGCGCAGGCATCCCTCGCAGGCGTCGGCGTTGATTTCGGGCAGGGAAAGCTCCACCCGCGCAGCCATATCGGCCTGGGCGTCAAGCGCCTGCAGCAGCAGGTTGCGCGATGTTCCCATGACGCGCTTCACGCGCCCGTGCAGCGCGAATTTGTTGAATTGCGTGCCGTTTCCCAGGTCAAGCCGCTGATGGGCGGCGAGCCGTTCGTTTTGCTCGCGCAGCGTTTGCAGACGGGCGTCGGTGCGTTCGCGCATGGTGCCCGATGCTGCATCCTTGAGCTGCGAGATCATGTCGGTGAACAGACCGCGGCGGTCCCCGTCGGCGCCGGCGTTGGCAAGCCCGGCGAACAGGCCCTCGTCAGCCGCCTGGGGCAGCGACGCCGCGAACCCGACGTTGCGCTGCGTCCATTCCTCGGCCTGGGCGATGCGTTCGGCGTAGAGGCTTTGCGCAGGTCCGCCCGCCTTCTCGCAGGTTTCGCAATGCTCCATATCGATGGCTACCTGCACGTCGGCCCCTTCGGCCAACAGCGCCGCCCACAGTTCGGCCGGCAGCATGGCCAAGCAGGGGAGCACCACCACGTTGCTTGCGGGGTCGTCCTGCTCCGACACGTTCTCGGAGCAGGTGAGGATGACCGGCCTTGAACCCATGGCGGCCCGTCGGGCGCCGGCATGAGCCTGCGTGAGCGTGAAGCTTATGGCTGCGAACGCATCGCAGGTTCCCTGGCAGATGCCGCACATCGAGCAAGCGGCATCGTCAATGACGGGCGGCTTTCCTTCGGGAAAGGATAGGGCGCCTTTCGGGCATGCTTCGCCGCAGCGCGCGCAATCGGCGCCCCGGGTGCGTATGCACAGATCCCGCAGCACGAGGATGCGCTGCGGGATCTGATACGGCTGTTGTTCGTTGGTTTCGGTCAACAGGAGCCTTTCGTGCTCAGGTTATGCGCCGAAGACCTGCTCGGTCACCTGGTCGATACGGGCGAGCACGTCTGCGCGCGACATGAGTTCGATGGACTCGAACAGCGGCGGGGAGACCATGTTGCCGCACACGGCCACGCGCAGCGGCTGCAGCACGAACTTCAGCTTCATGTCCATGCTGTCGCCCAGCTCGCGGCAGGCGGCCTCAAGGCCGGCGGCTTCCCAGGGGCGGGACTCGTCTGCCAGGATGGCGCGGCAGTTCGCCAAGGCCTCGTCGGCGCGGGCGCCTTCCTTGAGCAGCACCTTCTTCACCGACTTCTCGTCCAGTTCGGCGACGTTGGCGCCCCAGAACATGTAGGCGAGCTTCGCGGGCACCTCGTCGAGGCGCTGCAGGCGCTCGGAGACGAGCGGGTAGAGCTTGGCGTACCATTCAGGGCGCGCGTCGATGTCGGCCTCGGACGCGCCGGCCTGCACGAGCCACGGGCGGCTTGCGGCAACCCATTCGTCGGCGCCCATGCGCTGGATGTACTGGCCGTTCATCCACTCGAGCTTGGTCTGGTCGAAGATGGCGTCCTTCTTCGTGATGCGGTCCAGGCTGAACTTCGAGCACAGGGTCTCGCGGTCGATGATGGTGGTCTCGCCGTCAAGGCTCCAACCCAGCAGCGCCAGGAAGTTCACCATGGTATCGGGCAGGAAGCCGTTGTCGCGGAACTCCTCGACGCTGGCGGCGCCGTGGCGCTTGGACAGCTTGTGGCCGTCGGAGCCCAAGATCATGGACAGGTGCGCGAAGGTGGGCACGTCGTAGCCGAGGGCCTCGTAGATGAGGATCTGGCGCGGGGTGTTGGACAGGTGGTCGTCGCCGCGGATGACGTGCGTGATGCCCATGTTGGCGTCGTCGCATACCACGGCGAAGTTATAGGTGGGCGTGCCGTCGGTGCGCACGACGATCATGTCGTCCATGACGTCGGCGGGGAAGGACATGCGGCCGTAGACGGCGTCGTCGAACTCGATGGGACCGTGCTCGAGCGGCACCTTGAGGCGCCACACGTGCGGCTCGCCGGCCTCGATGCGGCGGGCTGCCTCGGCTGGGTCGATGTCGCGGCACGTGCGGTCGTAGCCGGCATAGCCGCCTTCTTCCGTCTCGGCCTTCGCGCGCTTGGCGTCAAGCTCGTCTTTCGTGCAGAAGCATGGGTAGACCATGCCGCGCTCCTTCAGGCGCTCAAGCGCCTCGGCGTAGGTGTCGAAGCGCTGGGTCTGGAAGTAAGGACCGCACTCGCCGCCGACCTCCGGGCCCTCGTCCCAGTCAAGGCCGAGCCACTTCATGGCGTTCAGGATGACCTGCGTGTTCTCCTCGGTGGAACGGGTGGGATCGGTGTCCTCGATGCGCAGGATGAAGGTGCCGCCGCAAGCGCGGGCGAACGCCCAGTTGTAGATTGCCGTGCGGGCGCCGCCGACGTGCAGCTTGCCCGTGGGGGAAGGTGCGAAACGGACGCGCACCGGTTTGCTCTCAGTCATGGTTCGTTAGTTCCTTACGTGCTTGAATCATCGGTTGTTTCAGTATAGGCGGCTTGAGCGCAGCTGCAAGATGGGCGTATGCGTTTACCACCCAAAATGCGATATACGACTAAACGATGTGATTGAACTTGCTAATGCTTGACGCTCGTCGATTTGGCGGTTGCCCGAGTCTCGTGAATACGGGATGCTTATTTCGTTTGAGGCAATAGAGGTGCATTTTTCTTCACCGGAGGTCTTGCGTGTTCTTCTCTCGGTCGGTTAAGAGGAAGTCTAATTCTGGCTATTTTAAAAACGAAACCAAAGGGAAACGTGCAGCTCGATAGCCCCGAATCGTACTGCGCTATGAATAAGTATTTCTATGAGCTATACGAGCACAAAGCGATTGGCGGATTGGCTTTTAGGAAATTCGCTTGATTATGTCCCCGGGCTCACACTCAAGCACTTCGCAGAGAGAATTTAGGGTATCAAGACGAATTGCTTTGATGTTTGTGTTCTTCAATCGACTAACGTGAACTTCTGTTAAGCCAAGAATGGCCGCTAGCTTTTTATTGTTGAGCCCCTTGAGCCGCATTGCGCTATCGATATCGATTATTATTTTGCTCATATTAAATTGTTTCGTCTGATAGCTGCTGCAAATCGGCTCCATAAGAAAACACGGCGGAAACGGCGTAGCAGAATGCGGCCATGACTGCGGTTTTCAAGTCAATGTGTAAGGAGCTGGTGGCAGGGTCTTGCACGTATCCGATTTCTGCGAAAGATCCAACTTGAAAAATTTGTTCGCTTACTGCAGGTATTAATTGCATGACAATTTCGATTAGGCAACTTGCAAGTAAGAGAGATGCAATGATTGCAAGAATCCTTGCGTGCTTTTTAGTCAAAGGCGACTTGCCGTTTGCGATATTGCGAAATAGGGTATACATAAGCCGTAGAGTAACACATGCCGTCGCGAGCTGGATTGTTGGATAAATAATGCTTAGCAAGGACGCATCGGCGTTGCTGATGAAGGAATGCACAGAGACGCCTAAATAGGCTAGTAGGCCTATTGCTGATAACAGAAACAATGACATGAAAACACGAGTAATTATTGCACACGTGTTTTTGATTTTGACTTCGGCTTGTTTGCTGTACTTGAAATCGGAGCAGTGCCCCATGGCGATCTCCTTGCTAACTGCTAGTTGCCTTGATTGACCCTAGTGGCGGGTTCGACCCCTGTGGCCACCCGAATTCGGCGATTGCTTCAGATCCGACGTCGGGAGGCGGCGGAGCGGTGTCGTTGTCGACTCGTGGCGTGCAGTCAAGAATTAGAGATTGTGCACCAATCAAATCAGCCAGTTCATTGGCGTAAGAAGTTATTGTTACGAGGTTTTGTCCGTCTTCGGTAATTTCGATGGCTTGAACCGAACACTTCGTTGTGATTATTACGGCAGGGCTGTCTCCGCTGACGTTGTTGTCGATGTCGAATCCGTTCGTCATGGTTTTCGATTTGTTCGTTTTGGGTCCGATGTCATTGATGGGGTCGAAATCAGTGTATTGCGATGGGGGGTCGTTGCTTTCGCCGGCTGTTTTGCGCGAAGAGCAGACTGAGCTTATCGTAATTACGGAAAGGCACAGAATCGATAGCGCGATAATGGTTAATGCGGTAATCAGAGCTGCTTTCTTTTTGCATTGCATCCAGGTTGGCGTGCCTTGCTCGTAGGTTTGTACTGTCTGCCTCCGCGTGCTCATGTATTGCTTGAAGTCAGAGCATAGTTTGTCGTTGTTCGCGTGTCCTTGAGCGGAGTTATTGTTGTCGTACTTCGAGGCGATAGGGCTCTTCATTGTGAGTCTCCTTTCGTCCGTATATGTACCGCTTCTTCTAAGAAGCATTTTCAAGATATCGGAAAATGTTATCGATTTAACTCACAAGGTTAATTTATTCGGCAAATGGAAAGGCGGCATCGGGATGCCGCCTTTCCATTTGCCGAATAAATACTATCTAGTACGTTATTTAGATTCACTGCACAGCAATCGTCCTACGATGATGCAGATGATGCTGGCAATGCAGGTAACTGCAAGCCAGATGCCGCCCATGCCCATCCAAAAAGCGGTTGGGTACAAGGTGATGAGCAGGCTGTCGTAGGGAAACGTCCAGGTTCCCGCCTGGAAGAACAGGCTGTGGAAGGCGGCGAACAGCCCGTCGAAGTCGATGGCCGCCCATACCCCGAGCGCGCAAAACGCCGCGAGCACCAAACCGCCGCCCGCCATGAGCGTGCGCCCGAGCGCGCGCCGGTTGATGCGCACCGCCACGTGAGCAAGGCCTGCGATGCATATCACGGACACGATCACGAGGGCGGGTTTGGCCACGCTTGCCACGCGGTAGACGTCGTCCAGGTGGGAGATGGCGTCCGCCGGAAGGGTTCGTGCGGCGCTTCCCCTGCTCAGCGCGCTGGCGCGCCCGTCCGCCTCGGCGGAGTCGTTGGCCTCGGCGATGGCGGCGTTAAGCTTTTCGCGGTCGTTGTCGTCGAAGGTGTAATGCTTGCCGGCTATGGCCATGGAGGACAGCTCGTCGGCGGTGAACGGGGTGTTCGGTTGGTCGCAGCCGGAAAACGCCCGCGACAGCGTTGCGGTTGCCGCGTCGGGGATGGCGACGGCGGCGAAGCCGGAGCCGATGAGCGTGACTGCCAGCAGCAGCGCGCTGCCGAAGGCGACGATTCCGTTAAACAATCGGGTCATTTAAAAGGGGCCTTACGGGTCTCGGGGAAGGGTGAAAACGCCTGCGGCCCCCGCGTCTTGGGACTTGGGGGCCGCAGGCTTTGCGAATAGGGCGCGTTCTAGTCGACCCAGATGGTGGCGCAGGTGATGCCCTTCATGGGCTTGCTGATGGTGGGGTAGGGCCCTAAGCGGCTGAAGATGCCCTGGAACGTGCCGTTGTAGCAGTACAGGCCCTCCAGGTTGTTGTACAGCACCGGCTCGCGTTGCACCTGGTCATCGGCCATGTCGGCGATGCCGTCGTCGGGCGTGAGAATCTGCGTCTTGAACGGCGTGATGTAGCGCTGCACCAAGAAGGGCGCGCCGGCGGCGCCGTTGGCGAACTTCTCGATGATCTGCTCCCATTGCTCCTGCGTTTGGAAGCAGCCCGCGTACACGTCGGCGGCGCCGTAGGCGTCGGTGGGCTTGATGATCCAGGCGTCCTTGTCGGCGTGGATGGCATCCAGGTCGACTTCCTTCTCGTCGAGGTAACGCGTCTGCGGGACGGTGCGCTCCACGAACGCGATCTCCTCGGTCGTCAAAAACGCCTGCGTGGCAGGGTTGAACAGCGCCTCGAAAATCTGCTTGTCGTGCACGATGTGGCCGGCGAAGCTGCCGATAAGCGCCACCTTCTGCGCCTTGACGGCCTCGATGAGCGCCTGCGATTCGTCCCAGAACTCCAGCACGTCGTTGGTGACGCAGCGGCGCCAGATGGCGTGGACGGGCTGGCCTTCCTTGTCGCGCAGCACTTCGCCGTCGAAGGTCAGATCGCGCACGTCGCACACCGTGCAGGGGTGGCCGGCGTCGGTGAAGCGCTTGGCGAACAGGTGGAACTCGTCGACCACGCCGTTTTGCAGGTAGTCGCAGATGGCGAAGCGGGGGTTGTCCACGCGATGCTCGTAGGTGGCGTAGATGGCGGCGAATTCGCGCACCCATGCGTCGAACAGCTCGCAGTCCTCCACGTGATGGCGGCGTGCGAACTCTTTGAAGGTGGCCGTCTCCTCCACCGAATGCGTGATCTCGCGGTTCTCGTTCATGCCCGAGCTGCCGTCGCCGTTGAACTCGCAAAACGCCACGTCGCCGGTGTTCTCATCAAGGAAGATGTCGAAGCGGGCGAAGGGGAGCAGCGCGTCGTAGCCGCGCGGGACCAGAATGAGCTCGGCCAAGCGCGGGTCGTAGTCGAAGATCTTGCGGTACTCGGCGTCGTCGAGGTAGCGTTGCATGACCTTGCACAGGATGCGATGCGTAGTTTCCACCACCTCGCGCATGACCTGGCGCGATGCGGCGTCGTAGAGCTTCGGCACGAAGCTGGTGGACACCACGCGATGGTGCACGATGGCGGTGGAGGAGTCCATATAGGCGCGTGCGGCGCGGCGGCCGGGGATGTCGCCGTCAAACGATTCGGCGATGTCGATGTACTCCTTGGTATAGGCGGCGTTCTTGAAAACGGGCTGGTCGGCAGGTTGGGGTGCGGTGTGCGTCATGCGTCCTCTTTTCCCGATCGGGTTGGTTTCCGCCCAGTTTAGCAAACGGGGCGGCGCATGGATGCGGTGCGGCCGGGAACCTCCGATACGACCATATACCACGCGTGCGAATATATGGTGATTCCACGAGCGCGGCGGGCAGGGCATACAAAATGATGTCCGTGTGGTATCGTTCGCAGCTAGCATAAACGCGGGCGGCGCGCACCGCCCGAACATATCCGTTTATCAAGAGTCGGGGGAGAGGGTTGGCTCGCTGATCCCGACACCAACCTGGCGCAAAAGCGTCAAGGTGGTCCGGCCGACAACGATGAAGGAGGAACATCAATGGCCAACGCGCATTCTTCTTATCTGTTCACGTCCGAGTCCGTCACCGAGGGTCATCCCGACAAGGTGTGCGACCAGATCTCCGACGCCGTGCTCGACGCCATCCTTGAGAAGGAGATCGAGCTTGCCGGGCAGGGCTACGTCTCCCCGTCCGGCCAACCGGCCGACCCCACGCAGGTGCGCTGCGCCTGCGAGACCATGGCCACTACCGGCATGATCATCGTGGCCGGCGAGATCCGCACTCAGGCCTACGTCGATGTGCCCGCCCTTGCGCGCGAGGTGCTGCGTGAAATTGGTTACGATCGCGCGAAGTACGGCTTCGACTGCGATACCTGCGGCGTGCTCAACGCCATCCACGACCAAAGCCCCGATATCGCCCAGGGCGTCGACGAGAGCTACGAGGCCCAGCACGGCCAGGCAGGCGACGATCCCTATGAGAAGGTCGGCGCCGGCGACCAGGGCATGATGTTCGGCTATGCCTGCGACGACACGTCCACGCTCATGCCCATGCCCATCTACCTGGCCCATCGCATGGCCGAGCAGCTGGCCGCGGTGCGCAAGGACGGCACCATGCCCTACCTGCGTCCCGACGGCAAGACCCAGGTCTCGGTCCGCTACATCGACGACAAGCCCGTTAACGTGGAGAAGGTCGTGGTTTCCACGCAGCATTCCGAGGAGATCTCCACCGAGCAGCTGCGCGTCGAGATCGAGGCCAACGTCATCCGCCCCGTGCTCGAGCGCGAGGGCGTGGAGCTTGCCCCCGACGCCGGCATCCACATCAACCCCACCGGCCGCTTCGTCATCGGCGGCCCCATGGGCGACTGCGGTTTGACCGGCCGTAAGATCATCGTCGACACCTACGGCGGCATGGGCCGTCACGGCGGCGGCGCATTCAGCGGCAAGGACTGCACGAAGGTCGACCGCTCTGCGGCATACGCTGCCCGCTGGGTCGCCAAGAACGTGGTCGCCGCGGGCCTGGCGCATCGCTGCGAGGTGCAGGTTGCCTACGCCATCGGCATGGCCCGCCCCGTGTCCGTCATGGTCGACACGTTCGGCACCGAGTGCGTGCCCGTGGCCGACATCGAGCGCGCCATCGACGAGGTGTTCGACCTGCGCCCCGGCGCCATCATCGACGATCTGAACCTGCGCCGCCCCATCTATCGCAAGACGGCGGCCTACGGCCACTTCGGCCGCGAGCTTCCCGAGTTCACCTGGGAGGCCACCGACCGCGCGGATGCGCTGCGCAAGGCCTGCGGCCTGTCGTAATCGCGTCCGGCGCCTTTCGAGGGAAGGGCGCTTGACGGCCGGCCCGCGACGGCTGCGAGGCCGGTTGTGGAACGAGGCCGTGCAGGAATCGGCCGGGATGTCTGCTGCGGATAGCAGCGGACATGGTTGAGATTTCAAAGTAGGGAAAGCCCGCTGGAAGAGGATGCGGCACGGCTCGAGGTTTTGGGCTGCGTCGCGTGCTTGCCCGGTGGGCTTCCCCGCGTTTTCGATCTTTTTGCAGGTGCTGTTCCGCGGATGCTCGCTGTGCAGGCGCGCCGGGCATCGCGTTGCCGCTGCTTCCGGGCGGCCGTGTCGTAGACTGCCCGTTCGGGGTTCCGGCGGGAGCAGCGGCTGCCTGCAGATGATTCTTAAAAAGCGAATATCCGTTCGCTTTCTCGATTGCTTTCGGCGAAACGCTGGTATACTGGTGCGCTATGAAACTGGCATCTGTGATCTTGGACATACCTACGCAGGCGCTTGATGCGCCTTATACCTATGCAGTCCCTGAAGAGGGGCTGTTCGCCGCCGCATGCGAAGGCGCGGGCGATTGCGACGACGGCCCGCTCGGGCGCGATTTCGCCATCTCGGTGGGATGCGCGGTGCTGGTGCCGTTCGGTCACCGGCGCGCCGTGGGCTTCGTGGTGTCGCTCGGCGAATACGGGCAGCCTGGCGGGCCGCAGTGGCCGCAGGACATCGATGCGGGCAAGCTCAAGGCAATCGAGCGCGCCGTCAGCCAGCCGTATTTCGACGAAGAGGGCGCTGCGTGCGCCCAGTGGCTCTCCGAGCGCTACATCGCGCCGTTGTCGGCGTGCGTGCGCCTGTTCACGCCGCCCGGTGGCGTGCCGCGCATGGTGCACGGGCGCGACGGCAGCTGGCGGCTCGAGCAGCCCTCGGTCGGTCAAGTGGACGATCGTTGGGTGGTTGCGGGGCCGGCGTTTTCGGAGTACACGCCTCGCGCAAACGCCGTCAAGCAGGTCGCGGTCATGGAGGCGTTGCGCCGTGGTCAGCTGCGCGTGAGCGAGCTGACCGCGCAAATGGGCTCGGTGTCCTCAACGCTCAAGGCCCTGGAAGCGAAAGGCGCGGTGGTCATCGAGCATCGCCGCCGCATGCGCGGGTTCTCCGAAGGCGCGGCGCGCATCGCGCAGCGCGCGGTTTCGGGCGCTTGCGGGGATGCCGCTGGCGGGGAGGCCGTCGGCTCTGCCGGCGCCGCTGGCGGGGTTGCCGTCGAAGGGGGAGACGCGGGCTTCGCGACGGCTTGCGAGGGCCGTGAGGGGCAGGCGTGCGGCGGCGGTGCCGACCTGACGGCCGGCAACGAAGGCGGCGTGCGCGCCCTTTCGCCGAAGCCGCAGCTGACCTGCGGCCAGGCGCAGGCGCTCGATGCAATCGCCGCCGCCTGCGATGCCGCCGATGGCAGCGTGGTGCTCGTCGACGGCGTCACCGGCTCGGGCAAAACCGAGGTGTATCTGCAGGCCATCGAGCGGGTGCTCGCGCAGGGCCGCACGGCATGCGTGCTCGTGCCCGAGATCTCGCTGACCCCGCAGACGGTGGGGCGCTTCCGCGGCCGCTTCGGCGATACGGTGGCGGTCATGCATTCGCGCATGTCGGCGGGCGAGCGCTACGATCAATGGGACTTCATACGCAGCGGCGCGGCCCGCGTGGTGGTAGGCGCGCGCAGCGCGCTTTTCACCCCGCTTGCCAACGTGGGCCTGTACGTCATCGACGAGGAGCACGAGGGCAGCTACAAGCAGGACAGCGCGCCGCGCTACCATGCGCGCGAGGTTGCATGCTGGATGGCCCGGCGCAGCGGCGCCGCCGTGGTGCTCGGCAGCGCCACGCCATCGATTGAGGCGCTCTACCGGTGCGCGAAGCATCCGCGCTGGACGCAGGTCCGTCTTCCCGAACGCGCCAACGGCCGCCCGATGCCCGCCATCCGCGTGGTGGACATGGCGCGCGAGTTCGCCGAAGGGTCGCGCTCCATGTTCTCCGCCGCCCTTACGCGCGCCCTGCAAGAGGAGCTTTCGCAAGGCCGCAAGGCGGTGCTTTTGCTCAACCAGCGCGGTTTCGCGAAGTTCTTGCTGTGCCGCGAGTGCGGCTTCGTCCCGAAATGCCCGCACTGCGACACGTCGCTGACCTATCACGAGCGCGGCAACTTCCTGGCATGCCACCATTGCGGCTATAGGCAGGCATCGCCGGCGCTGTGCCCGGAGTGCTCAAGCCCGTACCTGAAGAAGTTCGGCGCGGGAACGCAGCGCGTCGAAGACGAGCTGCGCTGCGTGCTCGACGCCATGCCCGGGGTTGGGGCCGGCGTGCCCATCATCCGCATGGACGCCGACACCACCGGCGGGAAGGGCGCGCACGAGCGCCTGCTCGAGCAGTTCGCGGCGGCGCAGTCGGCGGTGCTGCTCGGCACGCAGATGATCGCGAAGGGCCTTGACTTCGACGACGTCACCTTGGTGGGCGTCATCAACGCCGACACGCAGCTGCAGCTGCCCGATTTCCGCGCCCACGAGCGCACGTTCGACCTGATCGAGCAGGTGGCGGGCCGCGCCGGGCGCGCGCAGCTGCCCGGGCGCGTGCTCGTGCAGACCTACGAGGCCGACGCCGCGCCCATCCGCGCCGCCGCCGGCTACGATCGCGCGCTGTTTTTGCGCGACGAGCTGCCCAAGCGCAAGATGCTCGGCTATCCGCCGTATGTTCGCATGGCCAACGTGCTGGTGTGGGGAGCGCACGAAGCCGACGTGGCCGCGCTCGCCCGCGAGCTTGCGGCCGAGCTTGCCGAGCAGGTGCGCGCTTACGGCGGCGACGGGTGGAGCGTGCTGCCGGCGACGCCGTGCGTTCTGGCGAAGCTTCGCAACACGTATCGCTGGCATGTGGTGGTCAAGTGCCCGGCGGGTGCCGACGTGTCCGCGGTGCTGCTGCCGGTGTTCCGCCGCCGCAAGGCGGACAAGTGGGTGAACGTCGCCGTGGACGTCGATCCCGACGACTTGCTCTGACGAGGGGATTATGCTATCTTAATTTGATGCATATTTGCGCCCATTTGCGGAATGGCAATAGGCGCGTTTTTTATCCTGTCGAAAGGAAGAACACGTGGCTCAAGCTTCGAAGAACCAGGCAACCGCTTCCAAGACCGCGAAATCCGCGAAGCAGGCCGCTGCCCCCGCGGTGGTCGAAGAGGTGCTTGAGGACGAGGACGTGCTCGATGTCGACGACGTCGAGCCCGATATGAGCAGCACCGAGGCGGCATCCGACGAGAAGCCGGAGTCCAACATCAACGAGGACGGCGAGGAGCAGGACCTGCTCGAGGGCATTCCCGAGGAGGAGCTCAAGGCCGCTTCCGATGTTTCGCTGCCCAAGGTGCGCACGAAGAAGACCCGCAGCTCGGTGCGCAAGCGCAACGAGGCCGCCAACGTCACCATGCTCACCGGCGACCCGGTGCGCATGTATCTCAAGGAAATCGGCAAGGTCCCGCTGCTCAGCGCCGCAGAGGAGATCGACCTGGCCATGAAGATCGAGGCCGGCGTGGCCGCCGCGGCCGAGCTTGACAAGGCCGAGGAGGAGGGCCGCGAGCTCGAGCGCCGCGAGAAGCGCCGCCTGGGCCGTGTCGAGCAGGTGGGCATCGACGCCAAGCAGCAGCTCATCGAGGCGAACCTGCGTCTGGTCGTGTCCATCGCCAAGCGCTACGTGGGCCGTGGCATGCTCTTCCTGGACCTTATCCAGGAAGGCAACCTGGGCCTGATCCGCGCCGTCGAGAAGTTCGACTACACGAAGGGCTTCAAGTTCTCCACGTACGCCACGTGGTGGATTCGCCAGGCCATCACCCGCGCCATCGCCGACCAGGCTCGCACCATCCGCATCCCGGTGCACATGGTGGAAACCATCAACAAGCTCGTGCGCATCCAGCGCCAGCTTCTGCAGGAGCTCGGCCGCGAGCCAACGCCCGAGGAGATCGGCAAGGAGATGGGCCTGCCCGCCGAGCGCGTGCGCGAGATCCAGAAGATCAGCCAAGAGCCCGTTTCCCTGGAAACGCCCATCGGCGAGGAAGAGGATTCCCAGCTCGGCGACTTCATCGAGGACGATGCCGCCGTGGTGCCGCCCGACGCCGCCAGCTTCAGCATGCTCCAGGAGCAGCTGTCGAAGGTGCTCGACGGCCTTGCCGAGCGCGAGCGCAAGGTCATCAGCCTGCGCTTCGGCCTGGAGGACGGCCATCCCCGCACGCTCGAGGAGGTCGGCCGCGAGTTCGGCGTCACGCGCGAGCGCATCCGCCAGATCGAGAGCAAGACGCTTGCTAAGCTGCGTCATCCTTCCCGCTCCAGCAAGCTGAAGGATTACCTGGAAGATTAACGGCAACGCGGGTCGCAAGACCCGCGTTTCTTTTCGGGCGCGCTACGCCCGAAGCTAGATCCATCGCCCACGAAAGGCACCCAGATGACTTCTCCCGCATACGATGAATACGAGTTCTTCGCCAGCTGCCTGGCCGGGTTCGAGCAATACCTTGCCGACGAGCTCAAACGCCTGCGTGGACGCCGCATCCGCCCGCTGCACGGCGGCGTGGCCTTCTTCGGCACGGCGGCCGTTGCCCAGCGCGTGTGCCTGTGGTCGCGCTTGGCGTCCCGCGTCACGCTGGTCGTCAAGCGCGTGAACGCCGGCGATGCCAGCTTGCTGTACGAGGGCATCCGCCGCATCCCCTGGCATGAGGTCATCGCGCCCGGTGCCAGCATCGCCGTCCGCGCGCACGGCATGAACGAGGAGCTTCGCAACACGCATTTCACCGAGCTGAAGGTCAAGGACGGCATCTGCGATGCGCTCAGGGAGCGCACGGGCTCGCGCCCTGATGTCGATAGCGCCAACGCCGACGCCAACATCGACGTGCGCATCCGCGACAGCCGCGCCACCGTCTCGCTGGACCTGTCCGGCGAATCGCTGTATGCGCGTGCATATCTGGAACCTGATGCGGGCCAGGACGCCCCGCTTGAGTGCGCCCTGTCCGCGGGCGTTTTGGCCATGTGCGAATGGGACGGCATGCGTGACGGCGCCGCATTGGTGGATCCGGCGTGCGGCGACGGCTCGCTGGTGGTGGAGGCCGCTGCGGCGGCCTGCGATATGGCCCCTGGCCTGGCGCGCAGCCGTTGGGGCTTTATGGGCTGGGCTGCGTTCGACGAGCAGGCTTGGAACCGTTTGCTCGACGAGGCCGACGAGCGCTTCGAGGAAGGCCTGGAGGCCGTCGGCGGCGCCGGTGCGGCGAATGCCTCGGCTTCCGATCGCCCCGATCTTGAGCGTGTGCGCATCGTGGGCGCCACCAACTCAAGCCCTGCCATCGCCCGTGCCCGCAACCGCGCCAAGCGCGCCGGCTTGCGTCAGGTGGTCAGCATCGAGCTGGGGGATGCGCATACCGTGGCCGATATGGCCAAGCGCGCGTGCGACGTGGCCGATCGGCTGCAGAGCAGGCGTGCCGTCGATAACGGCCAGGATAAGCTGTGCCCGTGCCTGGTGGCATCCAACATGCCGGCAGGCGATCGCATCCAGTCCGAGGCCCGCGCCCAGGCCGAAGCTGCGGCGTTCGTGAAGGCGGCGGCAGCGGTGCCGGCGGGCAGCCTGTATGCGGTCGCCGGCGGGCAGGGCGTGCAGGGGCGCTTCGGCGTCGACGCCGCCGACACGCTGCGTTTCGGCCGTGGACGCGTGGAAACGCAGGTGCTGCTGTTCATGCGGCCTCCGGCGCAGCTTGCCCAAGCCGTGGTGCCGGACGCCAACGGCGGCGCGGAGCATAAGGTGGAGGTGTTCGAGGAATCCTCGCAGCAGTTCGCCGACCGCCTGCGCAAGGTTGCCAAGGAGCGCCGCAAGTGGGCGCGCCGTGAGGGCGTTACCTGCTATCGCGTCTACGATGCCGACTTGCCCGATTACTCCGCAGCCATCGATGTGTACACGGGAGCCGGTCAGGCTGCGGGCAATACGTACCTGCATATCGCCGAATACGCCCCGCCGCGCTCCATCGACCCCGATAAGGCGCGCCGTCGCTTCGACGATATCCTCACGCTGGCGCCCGTGGTCTTGGGCGTTCGTCCCGACCACGTGTTCTCCAAGGTGCGCTGCCATGACAAGGGCGGCGGGCAGTACCGTGGTGCGGGAAAGCGCAACTACGTCACGCATGTCGACGAAGCAGGGTGCCTCCTCGAGGTTGACCTTGCCGGCTATTTGGATACGGGCCTGTTCCTCGACCATCGCGACACGCGCGCCATGGTGCGCAAGATGGCCGCGGGCAAGCGCTTCCTCAACCTGTTCGCTTATACGGGCTCGGCTACGGTGCAGGCTGCGGCGGGCGGGGCGGTGGAGACCGTCACGGTCGACCTGTCGCAAACCTACCTGGATTGGGCCGAGCGCAACATGGAGCAAAACGGGTTCACCGGGCGTGCGCACAGCTTCGAGCGAGGCGATGTGATGAACTGGATCACCGATTGCCGCCGCAGCCCGCGCCGCTTCGACCTGATCTTCGTGGACCCGCCCACGTTCAGCAACTCGAAGTCCATGGGCAAGCGCACTTGGGATGTGCAGCGCGATCACGTCGAGCTGTTGGTGGGCGTGTCCCGCTTGCTGACCAAGGAAGGAACGGCGGTGTTCAGCTGCAACCTGCGCTCGTTCAAGCCCGATATGGAGCAGCTGGACAAGTACGGGGTCGCGCTCGAGGACATCACGGCGCAGACCATCCCGCACGATTTCGAGCGCAACCCGCGTATCCACAAGTGCTACCTGGTGAAGCGCGCGTAAAGCGGGCGTCGTCCAACGAGCTATATAAGGTAGGGGCCTGAAAGCCGTATCGCTTTCAGGCCCCTACCGTTGTCTTGTCTTGTCTCAACAGCGGATGCGCCATCTTGGGCAACGCGCTTTCCGGGCTTCGCCATGCGTCTTCTTGCAATGCGCCTTTTGCCCGCGCGGCGCGTTCTAAAGCCCTGACCGTCTTCGTGTTCAGATAGTCCTCATTGCGCGCCTCTTGCTTGGACAACGTGCTTTCTGCTCGCTATTCCTTGCTGCCTGCTTTTAGGGGCGGGCGCGCTCCGCCCATCATGCGCACGAAGAAGTTCACGACGAACCCCGTGATGACCGCTGCTGCCACGGTGCCTTCGCGGACGCCTGTAACGTGCCCCATGGTGATAAGCGAAACCACGCAGGCTATGACGACGCAGCTGATATCGAACCCAACCTTGGTGTGGCCGAAGTTCCACCCGGTTTTCGAGGTGATGGCTGCGACCAGGGCCTCTCCACAGTTCATGGCCACATTCGCCACCACCGTGCACGAGATGCCCGCAGCAAGCGTGACGATGCCTAGGGCGAGCACGCCAAGGGATTCGGCGTAATTGACGGGAGTGAACCAGGAAAGCAGTCCTGCGAACGCATCGATGCTCAGGCTGAAGAGCACGCTGATGGGGATCTGCAGCAACGCCAAGGGCTGGAATCGGCGTCGTAGGATAACCACTTGCCCGAGCAGCAGCAGGATGTTCCAGAAGAACATGAACACGCCGTACGATACGCTGGGGAAGGCGACGCTGAGCACATATCCCGTTGATGAGATGGGGGTGTTTCCCGTAGCCGATTTCGTGACGATGACGATGCCCGCGGCCATGACGACGATCCCGATGGCAAGCAGGCACCAGCGTAGCGCAAGGTGTTGCTTCATGCTTCTTCTTTCTGTTGGAGGGTGAGGGCTTGGCATCGTATCAGGAGCGGTGTTGCCAAAACCCTATATCGATTGTAGGTATAGAGGGGTTTTCCTGCAACCAAACTTTTTCAAAAAAGTTGAAATCAGGGGTTGCGCGGTAGGGTGCTTTCCCGTAATATATATCGAGCGCGCTACGAAGTACGCAACACGGTCGCTTGGCTCAGCGGGAGAGCATCGCCTTCACACGGCGGGGGTCACAGGTTCAAATCCTGTAGCGACCACCACGAATGACAAGGCCGGAATCAAGTGGTTCCGGCCTTTTTCTTTCGAATGGGGTGGCAGCAGGCAGCTTACCGGAGATGCCACATGCTTCAAATGCGTCGAAGCCGGCATGCGTGCCGAAGGTGCTTCAAGCTTCCAGTGCGGCGAAGGCGCGTTTCGCGAAAGCGGGCGATGCCGATAATACGGGCCTGTAGCTCAACGGTGGAGCAGGGGACTCATAATCCTTTGGTTCTCGGTTCGAATCCGGGCGGGCCCACCAAACATGTAAGGCCAGGAGCTTGGTGCTCCTGGCCTTTTCTTTCGCATCTTTCCAGTATTGGGAGGCGGCGCGGTCGTTGGCAGCGGGTTCTGCTCGCATCATAGGAATAGTTGGCGATGCAATCGCCATCTCGTTATCGGGTCATCGCCGAAATCTGGCAGTGCGGGCATTCATGAGTGCAATGAGTTTCACCTAACCGACTAACGTTTAGAATCCCAGATCCTCGGCGATCAAGATCACCTTGATGCGGCCGGCTTGGCGGCTGTGGCGGGTCACCACCACGTTGCAGCACATGCAGCCGGGCTCGTGGCAGTTGCCGCAAACGCCGTTGCGCTCGCAGGGCGTGTCCGTGTGCAGGCGCGCGGCGTTCGGCGGGCATGCCATGGTGCGGATGCGCTTGATGCCGGCATCCACGTCCTCCACCACCTTGTTCATGCCGACCAGCACGAACACCTCGTGCGGGCCGTGCAGCAGGCAGGCAAGGCGGTTGGAGTTGCCGTCGATGTTGACCAGCTCGCCTTTGCGCGTGATGGCGTTGGCGCTCATGAAGAAGCAGTCGCTGGCGAAATGCTGCAGCAAGATCTCGCGCGTTTCCTCGGGCGTGGTCGCCTTCGAACGATCGATCATGCGGTAATCGCCCGCTTCCAGCATGGACTTCACGCCCGTCTCCTTGAACGTCTCCGTGCCGCCCCAGGCGATGGAGGCGCCGGCGGGCACCAGCTTGCGCACCAGCTCAACGGCATCGGCGGACGTTTCGCAGAAATAGCCTTCCATGTTGCGGCGCTCAAGCTGCTTGATGATGGTTTGCGCCGTTTGCGCGAATGCAAGCGTGCGGGGGGTTTCCATGGTGCGCTCCTTCTCTCGTCTGGCAGGTGATTCCCATTGTGCCACGTTTTCGGTGGTGCGAAGCTTGGCAGTTGGGAAACGGGGTGGTGAACCGGAAAGCGCTTCGACAAGGTTCAGCCTGGCGGGGCGTCCAGCATCAAGCGCAGTTGCATTTCTGTGGGGAAGGGGAGGCGAGCTGGGAAGCGTCTCGGTAAGCCCGTTGGCGGGAATCGCGGGCAGCCGGCCTTGCCCTGGTGCCTCGCGCCAAACGGTTTCAGATGGTGCGCGCCCGCATCGGGCATAAGCGCTATACTGGAGCAACTACTGAATTCCCGCCTAACTATGAATGTGAGGGCATGATGGGCGATAGCTTCGAAGCCAGCAAGAAACGCAGCGATGAGATTCGCGCCGACCTTTCCGTCAACCCCGGCAAATACTGCATGCTCACGGGCGACCGCCCCACGGGCAGGCTGCACCTGGGCCATTACTTCGGCACCATCCGCGAGCGCGTGGCGCTGCAGAACCTTGGCGTCACCTCCCGCGTGATCATCGCCGACTACCAGGTCATCACCGACCGTGACACCACGGCCAACATCCAGGACAACGTCTACAACATGGTCATCGACTACCTGGCCTGCGGTATCGATCCGGAGAAGACCATCATCTTCACCCACTCGCAGGTGCCGGCGCTCAACCAGCTCATGCTGCCGTTCCTTTCCCTGTGCACCGAAGCCGAGCTCGAGCGCAACCCCACGGTGAAGTCCGAGCAGGAAGCTTCCGGCCACGCGCTCACCGGCCTTTTGCTCACCTATCCCGTGCACCAGGCATGCGACATCCTGTTCTGCAAGGGTAACATCGTGCCCGTCGGCAAGGACCAGCTGCCGCACATCGAGCAAACCCGCCAGATCGCCCGCCGCTTCAACGAGCGTTACGGCCATGTGTTCCCCGAACCCGAAGGCCTGCTCACCGACGCCGTGCTCATCCCCGGCCTTGACGGTCGCAAGATGTCGAAGAGCTACGGCAACGCCATCAGCCTGTCCGCCACTGCCGAGGAGACGGCGAAGCTCATCAAGAAGTCCCAGACCGACTCCGAGCGCTTCATCACCTTCGATCCGGACAACCGCCCGGGCGTATCGGCGCTCATCACCACGGCCTCGCTGTGCACCGGCCGCGGCGAGCAGGAGATCGCCGAGGAGATCGGCAACGGCGGCTCCGGTCAGCTGAAGAAGTACGTCACCGAAAGCGTGAACAACTTCCTGGCTTCTATCCGCGAGCGCCGTATGGAGCTTGCAGGCGACATGGACTACGTGAAGGACGTCCTGCGCGAAGGCAATCGCCGCGCCAACGAGATCGCAAACCAAACCCTGGAAGAAGTACGCGAAGCCATGGGCATGGTGTACTAGGGAAACGAAAAGCCGCCCTCGGGCGGCTTTTTTCATTAATGACTTCAGTCTGGCGCGCGCGTAGCCGCGCCAAGTAAACCGCCCGCTATGCGGGCGGACGACAACCTGCTTT
>NZ_CAKUAT010000022.1 GCF_934636665.1 uncultured Senegalimassilia sp. | reverse complement strand
TCGGCCGGTCGGCTCAGCCTCCCGTTCCGGTGCGCCCTTGCCTCAGGGCGGGGATGTATATTACGCGGCTGCGGGCCGCTTGACAATCCCTTGATGCGATTTTGCGCCGGTCTTCACATCCTGTACACAATATGTGGCATGAGTTTCTATATTTACTGGTGTTTCTTTACGTACATACTATATGTAGTGTTTTGCTTCGTAGTGCTTCCCTATTCCATTCCATACTTGCTTTTGATTTGTTTCAGTTTGCGACGCCATGGCGCATATAGCGTTGCCAAGAACACAACTGTTGCTATGCCATGAGTCACATCGAATGGCAAGGCAGTTGCGTAGACCAACAGGACCCCTGCGAGGCCGCTTGCTTGCGCGTGATAAAAGCTGAGGATGCTCCATGCGTTCAAGATGAAGCCGTACATGAGGCAGGAAACGAATCCATATATATAGATGATTACAACATGTCGCTCAATCAAAGGCTGCTTGCGCGAACTGCGGCCTTCCCCGCATTCGGCAAGCCTTGAGTTGCCGGTGATTTTAGGGGCTTTTGCGGAGATTGCCGCCAAAAGCCCCGCTCCGTAGCCCACAAGGCCCCATGCGTACATTTGCCATGGGGTCCATGGGCCCTGGCCGAAGAAAAAATTCGACGCTAGTGCGGCCAATGCGCCCACCATGAACCCGCTTTTCCGGCCGAACACCACGCCGGCTATGATGGCAATCGCGCTTACCGGCTTGAAATCTGGGATGGGCGCGAACAGGATCCGCCCTGCCGCGGCAAGCGCGGCGAGAACCACCGTCGGCATGATGTCGCGCAGACGCGGGGCCGAGGATTCATATGTTGCGAAGAACACGCCAAGCGATGCGAGGACGACCACCAGGGACAAAAGCGCAGTTTGGTCTGTATTCGCGAGCGTGCATACCACCAAGATTGCAGGCGTTGCGCAGATTGATAGCGTTTCCAGAGCGATTCGGCTTTTTGCGCGATGATTGCGATTATGCCGAATGGGCGGGTTTTGAGCCGCGGCGTCCGACGCCTTCATGTCATTGCTGTTGCGCTCCACGGCTTTCGGTGCGTTTTGCGAAGCGCATCGAGCGGGAAGGTGCTGCTCGCCGCGTTGTGGGCTTTGGGGGTTTTGCCCGAAGATCCCGGCCTCCCCTGGTTCCCTATTCGTCATGAGCTGCACCATCTTCCGTGATTTGCCCGAAGAAACGGCACTCGGAATTCGGACGGTAGATGAGGTTGTTTTCGAAAAAGTCCTGAACAGGCTCCGTGCAGGCGAGCTCTCCGTCGAAGAGCATGGAGACCTCGTCGGCCGTGGCGAATGCGAAATCCAAATCATGCGTGACCAAAACAATGGTTTTGCCCTCTGCCGCCAGGGCCTTCACGATGCGCGAAAGATCGGCGGACGATGCGGGGTCGAGACCCTTCGTAGGCTCATCGAGGAACAGCAAGCGAGGCTGCGCAAGCAATAGCTTGGCGATCGCGAGCTTTTGCTGCTGTCCGCCGGACAAGTCGAACGGATGACGACTCAGCTGGTCGGACAGACCGAAACGCTGTGCCATAGCATGCGCGGCTTGCTCGTCGTAGGCGCAACGCGAAGCCCATTCCATAAGCTCCTCGCGCACGGAGTCGCATACTAGAAGTGCCTTGGGATCTTGCGGCAGCAATGCCTGAGATGCCGCTAGCTTATTGTCAATGCGACCGCGTTGCGGCGTCAGAACACCGGCAAGACAGCGCAAAAGCGTGGTTTTGCCGCATCCGTTGCCACCCACAAGCGCATGAACACTGCCCTGCCGAACGCGAAACTCCACCCCTCGAAGGACCCAAGGCGCATGGCGATCGAAGCGAAAATGCACATCGCGGGCGGCCAACACCGCGTCAACATCTGCGAGTTGAGCATATCGGCTGCTGAAGTAAGGCGACAATGCGGCTTTTGCGCACTCGAACGTGCCGACCAGGCCGGGGTCGCTTAAGTCGATACGCTGAGTCACGTACGGCTGAACGTCCTCTGGCGAATGCGTGGCCATGACGACGGTGATGTCGAGCTCACGGTTCACGCGGGAAAGCATGAACAGGAACTGCTTAACAGCGTTGGGGTCGAGCTGAGCAGTCGGCTCGTCGAGCAGCAGCAGCCTAGGGCGCAGCGCGAGCACGGCAGCCAGGTTGACAAGCTGCTTTTGACCTCCCGAAAGGTCCTCGGTTTTCGACCTGATCCACGGCTCGATGCCGAAGAAGTGAGCGACCTCAGCGATGCGACGACGCATCTGGTCGGGTTCGATACCTAGGTTCTCCAGGCCGAACGCCAACTCGTGCCAAACGGTATCGCACACGATCTGCGCCGCGGGATCTTGCATGACATAACCGATAAGCTGGGCGGATTCCAACGGGGTTATCGGGTTTGCGGGCGGATTTGCGGTCGAGTCCGTCAAATGGTCCGCGGTGCAGCCAGCCTTATGCTGCTTCAGAGAGCGGCCGAGCACGTTGATGTCGCCCGACGACTGGCCAACCGGGGCGAGCTCAGGTTTGAGGGAGCGCAAAAGGGTGGTCTTCCCCGAGCCGGTGGCTCCAACGAGAACGCAAAACGCTCCCTGCTCGATGCTAAGGTTCACATCGTTCAAGACCGCACGTGATTCGCGGCAATCGCCTTCTTCGGATGGATAGGCGAACGAATAGCCGCGCACCTGCACTGCGGGAATGGGGAACTCTTCGACAGACTCGCCGTTGTTTTCGAATAGCGAATGGTTTTGAGGATTCATCGGCACGACCTCCAACGCCACCAATCCAAGGTGGATAAGGCAACAGGAAACAGCATGAGCAGGGCATATGGCACAAAATGCCACCAGGGGCCGATGGCTTTCATGGTCGGATAGAACGCATATCCCGATAAATCGACCACCGCGCAAGCCACTGAAGCCGCAACCAGGAAGAACAGGCACACAAGCACGCAGACATCAGCTCGCCCGATACGGAATCGGCGATACGACGTGCGTTTTGCGCCGCAATTATAGCCACGTGCGCGCATGGCATCGCTACGTTCAAGGGAATCCTCCATTCCCCAACCCATGAGCACGTTCACCACGCGCAAATGAGCTGCGGCTTTTTCGCGCTTGGTTTGCGCCATCGCGGCGCTGGCAGCGCTTTGCACCGCCAAAACCGCGCGCCCGCGTGAAACGAATTGGGGCACCAGGCGCAACACCTGCGACACCATCAGGGTGACGACGGGAAGCAGACGCCCGAACAGCATCATAGCGCGTTGGCTATCCAGGCAAGCCGAATAGGAAGCGAACCATAGAAACACGGCGGCGAACATGCCGCCGGAGCATAAGCCGTAGATGACCGCCTCGGCATATACGGCTCGCGACCCGATACGAAACAGCTCGGTAGAGCCCGATGCCACGAACAATGGGTTCGCCGCCGCCACGATAAGACAGAGGGGAACAACCCATCTCAGCGACAATAAGGTCGCACGTCCACCGCGGCACACCGCCGAGCAGGCCAACGCCCCCGCAAGGGACAAGGCCACGTAAACGGGGTGCATGCACCCCATGCTCAGCGCTAGCGCGCACGCGATGAAGGCAAAGGGAACGATGGGATGATAAATATGGAACACGCAAGTCATATAAGGTATCTCAGCTCCACGGAAGAGACGGGAGGCGCACCCCCTGTGCCGGGGGCGCGTTCATGCAGCGGTCATCTCAGCTTCACGGAAAAGGCCGGGGCGCACCCCGGCCTTGCATTCTCGAACAACGGCTTCCCTAGCCGGCAACATAGTACCAAACGACCACATCGCCGTTGGAAAGCACATAGTTGGTGCACGCCGTCATGGGCGTGCTGCCGTTGACGGAGTACATCCAGCCGGAGGTTCCGCCGTGCTCCTTTTCGGCAAGTCCGCCGATAGCGGCAACGTAGGTTCCGTACGAAGTGCTGCGCGCGTTGACCGACAAGCCCAACGCGCACAACGCATCATAGGGCGTGGCGCCGGGATTGAACGAATACGATCCGCTGGCGGAAACCGGATTGCCGACGGCGCTGCTGGAAACCGAAACCGATACGGTGACGATATTCGCCGCAGCCGGCTGCTGGCCTCCGGAGCCGGAAGCTTGCGATCCGGAATCGCCCGACGGCGAGGCGGAAGGCTGGGAGGAGCCGCCCGCGGTGGTGTCGGAATCCACAGCGCCGCCGTTACCGTTAGCAGCTGAATCCGAATCAGCGTTTTGCCCGGCAGCGGAACCCGATTCGCCGTTCTGCTCGGATGAATCGGATTCCGCTTTCGAATGCGCTTCCGATTCGGCGCTGGCTTCGGCCTTGCCGGTGACCTTCGTTGCCGTCACGCGGCCCTGCTCCGCAGCTTGTTCTCCCTGAGCAGACGACTGCGCAGGCGATCCGTCTTGCCCCCCGAAGCCGCCCGTAAGGGCAAAAGCGCCCACGGAAACGAGCAGCACCGATGCGGCCAAAAGCGCGATGATGCCGCCTTTGACCTTCGGGGAGAGACGGGAAGCAGAGCCTGAATGCAGCTGCTGTTCAGGGGGCGTCGAACCCGCAGTCAAAGCCGCAGCTTCCGCCGAGCTGCGACGGGCAGCATCGCCCGCCGCAGCCGGTTCATCATGAGCAGCTTCGTTGATGTGCTCGGACATGACAACCTCCTACTTAATGCCACTCTGGCGACGCTTGGCAAACAGCCACCAGACACCCGCACCGACGATGCCCGCAACGCCCAAGCCAAGGACCACGTAGGGCCATATGGGACCGCGAGAGTCATTGTGGCTTTCAGCGGAATCGGAGGAATCGGAACTGTTAGCAGTGGCGGCATGCTGCTCAGTAGCGCCGTTAACGCTCGCGGAAGAGGACACCTCTTGGCGCGCCGAAGCGGCTGTCGACACGCCGTCGGTCTGCTGCGCGGCACCGCCTGCTGCAACGGGCAGGGATGCAGGAGCGACCAACCCGGCAACCGTCGGCTGCGTGCCGAGATCGGAACCGGGAGCCGGATCCGGGTTGGGATTAGGCTGCGGTGCAGGGCCAGGCTGAGGCGCGGGAGCAGGATCGGGAGCAGGCGAAGGCTTCACGCCGCCGCCGACCAGCTTGAACAGCGTGCCGGAGTCGTTGATGTAGTACAGGTTGCCCTCGGCATCGCAGATGACCGGGGAGTCGCAGCAGTTGTTGAAGCCCTTGGCGTCGTACGCCAACGTGGCCTGCGCATCGCCAACCTTATAGCGATACACGCCGCCGCCCGAGGTGTAGTTCACCCAGTCGCTGGTTTCGCCAGAGTTTACGGTGAAGTACACGTACGTTTCACCGTTTTGCGTGGACACGAGCGGAGAGGCCTTGATTCCGCCATAGCCCTTGACCCCAGGCAGCATTGCGCCATCGGCTTGGGTGATGAGCGTGGACTCGAAGCTGCCGAGATCGACGATCGCAAGCGCCGCGGCGCCGCTTTCCACCTCGCCGCCAACATACATGGTGTTGCCGTTGACAGTGGGCATGCTAGCGCACCCGGAAAGGCCCAGATCGACGACCTTGGTTTCCTTAAGAGAGCCCTGTTCGTCGATCGCAAGCACATGCAGCTTGCCATCGCGGGACATCACGTACAGGGTTTTGCCGTCAGCCGACGCCACGCACGAGGAATTCACCAACGCGCCAAGGGAAACCGTGCTGATAACGGAACCTGCACCGCTCAGCGCCTCGACGGTACCGGCGCTGGTTGCCACGACCGTGTAGCCGCCGACGTTAACGGCGCCGCCCCAGTAATATCCTTCGTTGGCATTGTTATGCTGCCACACCACTGCACCCGTAAGGATATTGATGCAGGTGAGGAAGCCATTGTCGTAGGTACCGGCGACGAAATCCACGTCGCACGTGCCCACATACGCATAGCTGCCGTTAACCGCGATCGCGGAGTTAGACTGCGCCGAATCGCTGAGCTTGTCGGTGGCCCACACAGTAGTCAGGTTGTCGGCCGTAAGAGCCTGCACGGCACCGCCGTCAAGCGGGACCATGATCACGCCCTGAGCGTAAACGGGGCGCGTGGTGTAGCCGATGGAGGAGACGAGGTTAGCCTGCGCGACCACTTCGCCCGTAGACGAATCAATCTTGAGCAAGCGGTTGTTTACGGCAAGGTACACGAAACCGTTTACGATGACGGGCTCGCTGGCGTTGGCGTATTGCGCGCTGGAGTATTGCTTGTAGTCGAGCGTCCAGTCCGACTTCATATAGTCGGTCGGGGTTGCCGCTGTGGTGGGACGGGACTGATCGCCGGCCCAATCCGCCTCCCAATCGGGACGAGGCGCGGAAGGATCGATCGTCACCTCATCGAGGTTCGGAAGCGTGTTCGAGCCGTGCACCCAGGAAATGGTGTCGCCGGATTTGAGCGTAAGGCCAGCTGCGCTGTTAATGGCCTTCCCGTTGATCAGGCAGTTCCATCCTCCTTTGAGCGTAACGCCGGATGGCGAGGTTATGGAAATGAGAAGCCAGGTAAAACCCAGATCAAGGATTTCGCAATCAGGCTCGCATTCGTCGAAGAAGCTCAAGCAGATGTCGTCGAAGGAAGCGGTTGCGAGCTCGTTGCGCGAACGCTGCGCCCAGCGTTCGGCCTTGCCGTTGCTGTCCTTGCCGATAATCTCGACCGTGATGTTCATCTGCCCAGGCATGATGGCGCCATCGGCACTGTAGACCCAGCTAACCTTGTCGCCGGCGTGCAGAATGCAGCCGCTGGCACCGACCCCCGAAGGTTCGCCATTCACGAAAAGCTGCCAGTATTTTTTGGTGTTTTGATCCCAGCCGAGCGTGACATTCTTATCGAACGGCGAGGTGATGGTGTTGAGATAGATGCCGTATTCCGATTCTTGGATATTGGCCACTAAGCCCGCCTGCTTGAACATGGCGCGCGTCAAATCGGCCGCACTGGAACCCTCCGACACATCGATGGTGGTTGGCTGCGCCCAAATCTGCTGATTACCATCAGCGTCTTGGCCGATAACTTCGCACGACACCGAAAGGTCATTGGTCGGAGCGGAATCACCGAAGGCGGTGAAAGCCCAAACAACGGAATCGCCTTCCTTAAGGGTATAGCCACCCGCGCCGACCGAAGAAGCACTGCCGTTGATAAACAGCTGCCAGTAATTCCTAGTAACCGGATCATAGCTGAGCGTAGGGCCACCCTCAAGCGGCGAGGAAACTGCGTTCAGAGCCCATCCCCAGCTACCATTTGGGTTGTAATCGGCCTTCAGCCCGGTACGTTTGAACAACTCTTCGGTCAAGGTTGCCGCAGTTGCACCCTCTTTGAGGGAGAATCCTTGCGCAGCAGCCCACGTCTGCCGATTTCCCTGCGCATCAACGCCGATAACGGAGCAAGTTGCGTTGATTAGAGAAGCCGTCTCCTCTTTAAGGGCGTTCTCAGCGACTGCTGCGGGAACATCTTGCTCGGGCGCCTGAGCAGCGGGTTGATCGGCATCCTCCTGCGAGTCGTTGTCAGCAGCACCCGCCGCGTCAACGCCTTCGTCAACCTTTTCGGCATCCGAAGCAACACTGCCGGAGGCGGTGTCGGTTGCTTCGTCATGGTCTCCGGATTCGGTTGCGGGTCCCTGAGCATCGGACGGCAGCGATGGAGCTTCTGCTTGTTCCGTAGAATCAGGCGTCGGCTCAACCTGCCCAGCATCAGGCACATCAGCCTTCTGCGCTTCCTTTTGAGCAACGGGTGAAACGCTGGCCTGCGTCTCAGCGAGCGCCGCCGACGGCGTCATGGAGACGGCCAGCGCAACCGCCAAGAAGATGGAGAACATACCCTGGATCAGCGACCGCTCATATGACTTCGATGCGGTCTGCGCATATGAACGCGCAACCTTCCGCACGTTTGTGCGAGTTTGCGCTACGTTTTGCGCGCGTTCGGACGATTCGCCGATGGTCATCGGAACCTCTCTTCCAGGGCTTCGTGCGATGGATGGGCATTCCGACTTCGCCTTACCTGAACGGCCCGCATGCCTGCGGCGGTGCCTGCCGACGGACCTGCGCATAAGTCAAGCCGCCAACCCGTTCATCAGCGTATACGATTCCTGGTAGAGCCCGGGATTCTCACCCGTGTTCCCCCAAGCGACCAAGTCCCTTCCCTAGCCGCCCGCGCCGTGCCCGGCGCAACCATCTGTGCCAATTTCTCGAACATGTGATTTTACCACGTCTGAACTGGGATTTAGCCGAGCTTTCGACAAGGTGCCGCAAGGAATCGCGCATGGTTGCAAGATAGGGGGATTTGCGCAGTCGGTCGGGTTCACTGTCCCTACGATTCGCTGCTTATAATTGTTCGGGGCAGACACGATGGCCGCATCGTTTGATTGGAAGGCGAAGCATGGGCGAATTCAATGACAGGGTGTATGAGACGGTTCGGCGAGTGCCACGTGGGAAGGTTGTTTCGTATGGGCAGGTGGCACGGCTGATCGGGCAACCTCGCAAGGCGCGGTTCGTCGGGTATGCCATGCACAGAAACCCCGATCCGTGGGGTTGCGCGGCTCAGACGGGGATTCCTTGTCATCGCGTGGTGTTTAAAGATGGCTCGCTTGCGCCGGGCTTTGCGTTCGGCGGGCCTGAGGAGCAACGAGCGCGACTTGCCGCGGAGGACGTGACGTTTTTGGACGATGGGCGCGTCGACATGCGGCTCTGCCAGTGGGATGGCAGGGATATTGGGGATGCGACCGGCGGCGAAGCGGCCGAGGAGCCGACTGCGCCGCCGGTCGATTTCGATTGGGACGCTGAGCTGGGCGAATGAGCAGTTGGTTTTGATGCGGCTTTCGTGGCGGCTTTCGCGACCGCTTTCCTATTCAGGCCGCAGGCTTTCCACCAGGGCGCTGGCTACGCGAAGGCCGTCGCAGGCGGCGGACATGATACCGCCAGCATAGCCCGCACCTTCGCCGCAAGGATAGAGGCCTGTTTCGGGCTCGAGCGCGGCAGCATCGGCAGGCGCCACGGCCAGCTGGGCCTGCATGTTCTTTCCGCGCACGATTCGCACGGGGCTTGAGCTGCGGGTTTCCACGCCGGTGAGCACCGCCTGCGGATCGGCGAAGCCGTGCAAGCGGCGGTCGAGCTGCGGAAGGGCCTGCTCCATGGCGCGCGCTACGAACGGAGGGAGGCACTCGTGCAGGTCGCACCATGCGACGCCGCGCGCGTAGGTGGGCTTCACCTGCTTGCTCGGGCTGCCGGCGCGATGCGTCAGGAAGTCGCCGACGGTTTGCGCGGGCGCCTGATACGGTTCGCCGCCGGCGGCGATGGCGGTTCGGTAGGCTGTCTGCTCCATCTCGCGCTGCAGCTTGATGCCCGCAAGCGGGTCTTCGCCGTCGAAATCCTCGGGGCCCACGCCGACCAGCAGCGCGCTGTTGGCGTTTTGCCCATCGCGCGCGAAACGGCTCATGCCGTTGACCACCACGCCTTCCGGCTCGCTGGCGGCGCACACCACTTCCCCACCTGGGCACATGCAGAACGTGTACACGCCGCGGCCCTGCTCTTCGCCCTTTTGCGGGCGCAGATGCATCGACAGCTTGTAATCGGCGGCGCCGAGCGCCGGGTGATCAGCGGCCTTCCCGTATTGCGAGCGGTTGATGAGCTGCTGGGGATGCTCGATGCGCACGCCCACGGAGAACGGTTTCTGCTCCATATGCACACCCGCGTCGCGCACGAGCTCGAACGTGTCGCGAGCGGAATGGCCGCACGCCAGCACGACGTGGCTTGCGGGGATCAGCTCGACGGTGGGTTCGGATTGGGTGGCAAATCTGGTGATTTCGGCTTGGGTTAGGCGGCCGCTTTCGAAATGCAGGGATGTGAGCTGGGTGTTGAAGCGCACTTCGCCGCCGGCTTGCTCGATCTGCTTGCGGATGTTGCGCACGATATCCACGAGCAAATCGGTGCCGATGTGAGGTTTTGCCTGCCACAGGATCTCCTCGGGCGCTCCGGCTTCCACGAACAGGTGCAGGACGTGCTGCGCCCAGGGGCTTTTGATGTTCGTGGTCAGCTTGCCGTCCGAGAACGTTCCCGCCCCACCTTCGCCGTACTGGATGTTGGTGTGCGGATCGAGCGACTCGCCGGCGTTGAAGGCGTCGACCGCCGCCATGCGCTCGTCGACCGCCGCGCCGCGCTCGACCACGAGCGGGCGCAGACCGGCGCGCGCCAGGTAGAGCGCGCAAAACAGGCCGGCCGGGCCGGTGCCCACCACGATGGGGCGGGGTTCGTCCTGCGCCTGGCGCGAAGCGCCGACCTGCGGGACCCGCAGCGGCTCGTAAGGCCGATGCGCTTTCACGTTCGCTGCGCCTTTGCGGTGCGCCGCTGCCTCGATTGCCACAGCTTCGGCCTTGGCGCCGCCTGCCATCTCCACACCAAGCGTTGCCACGAAGTGCACGTCGTGCTTTTTGCGCGCGTCGACGCTGCGTTTAAGCAGGCGGATTTCGGTTATATCGTTCGGCGGGATATTGAGCGCTCGGGCTGCGGCGCGACGCACGAGCTTTTCAGCTTGCTTGCCTTCGAGCCCGGCATCGAGCGGAAGGGCGAGGTTTGAGATCTCAAGCATGGTTTCCTCCGGGCTATCGATTGCGATGACGGGCATTGCGGGCAGCGTTCCCGCCACGCTGGTTGCGGGTTTTGCTGCGTTCGCCCCTGTGCGAGGGGCGCGGTTTTCCCGCGCGAAAAGAGGAGCGGCAGGTGCCAGCGCTGGCGGGAGCATGCGAACCACCGGAGCGTGACGCAGCCTGCGAGCGAGAATCGCGGCCCGAGGGAGGGTTCAGATTACCGGTGCAAGACGGTGACCGCCTGCCAATCGGACGCGGCTTTGCGCCCGCGCGGGAGCCGTCACGCTCAACGCCTTCCCCACCTGCAATGCGATCAGCTGCGGCGCGGCCGGCGAGCATGCCGCTTGACCAGGCCCAATGCAGGTTGAAGCCGCCGCAGGGCGCGTCGACGTCGAGCGCCTCTCCCGTGACGAACAGGCCCGGCACGTCAAGCGCTTCGCAGGTAGCGGGGTTGAATCGCTCCACAGGGAAGCCGCCGCGGCGCACCTGGCATTGGCGCTCGTCGCCGATGCCCTCCGCCGCCAAGCGCATGCCCTTAAGCATGTCGCAAAGCTGGGGAATCATCTCTTGTGTAAATCGGTCACCGGTACGCAAACCCGTCTGGCGCAGCGCCGCGGCGGACACCGCGGGCAGCAGCAGGCCCTCGAGGAAGCGATCAAGCGTAAGCTCGCTGCCCAGCAGCTTCTGCATCCGCTTGCGGCGCGTCATCATGAAGCGCTCCATGTCGTCCGAGGGGATGTCGGGCAGGAAGTCGACGACTAGGTCGTCGCCGGGCTGTGCAAAACGCGACAGGTTGAACACCGACACGCCGGAGACTCCGTAGTCGCGGAAGAGCAGTTCGCCGCGCTCGCTTGCGACGCGGCGCCCACCTCGTTCGAGATGCACGGTGCCGCGCACGCGGATGTTGTTGAGCTGTCGGGTGAGCTTGGCGCCTTGCGCGTCAACGCGCAAAGGCCCCAAAACGGGCTGCATATCCGAACAAGCCAGCGGCTTTGGCAGCTGAATGCCGCTTGCCGCACGCCCGCCAACGGCCACAATGACCGCAGCCGCATGCGCAATCGTCTTGTCGGCGAAGCGGATATTGAAACAGCCCACGCCACCCAGAGTTGGCGCGTCCACGCGCAAGGCGTGCTTGTCGGTTTGCACGTCGACGCCCAGCTCGGCAGCGGTGGATCGCAGCACGTCCAGCACGCTGGTAGCTTTGTTCGCCATGGGATACAAGCGCCCCTCCGACTCCTCACGCGTCACAAGGCCCATGTCGGCGAAACGTTCGAGCACGGGGTTCGCCTCAAGGGTTCGCACACTAGTTGCGCCTCGCTCCGTGGCGTAAGCGCTTTGCAGGTGCATAAGAGCATGCCCCACAAAAGCCTGATTGCGGTACGCGTCAGCGCTGATGCAAGCGTTTGAGATGTTGCAACGGCCGTTGCCGGTTGCCAGGATGGAGCGGCCGATGCGCTCGGGGTCGGCCTCGAACAGGGCCACATGCGCCACAGCGCCCGCTTGGCGCAACGCAAGCGATGCTTCCACAGCCGCCATCAGGCCCGATGCGCCGCCGCCTATGATTGCGATAGTTTCCATACCCGCCATTATAAGGCGAAGGCCACACGCCGGCGCTGGGCAAGCCCGCGCTTCAAGGGATGCCCGCATTGCGCGCGCACCCTCACGTGCCACCGCAAAAGCCCCCTGAAAGAAGAAAGCCGGCCGCAAAAGCGACCGGCTTTCAAATCATTTCCAACGTGAACAGGTGCCTGTCCCCTGTTCACCCTGTTCGCATAAGGGCGGAAAACTCACCGAGGCGGAAGCACGCAGGTTTGCAGCCCAACGTGAACAGGTGCCAACGTGAACAGGAACCTATCCCCTGTTCACGCGCAGGACCGCTCCCCTACGCCTTCTTGCGGGTGAACACGCTTTTCTCGGGCAGCTCGTGGATGTCCGCACGCAGCTCTTCGTCGATGTTGCCGTCGTAGACGTAATGCTGCGTCTCCTTGCCCACCATGCCGGCGCACAGCAGCACCATGAAGATGTTGGGTAGCGCCATAAGCGCGTTGGAGATATCAGTGGCCGTCCAGGCCACGTCGCCGACACCCACGCCGCCCAAAAAGCCCATGCAGATGTAAAAGCCCAGGTACAGCGGCACCCAGCGGCGGCCGAACAGGTACAGGGTGACGCGTTCGCCGTAGTAGCTCCAGCCGATGATGGTGGAATAGGCGAAGCACAGGATGCCCAGCATGAGGATGGGCGCGCCCACATAGGGGATGGTGGCGAACACGGCGTTGGCGAGCGTGGCGCCGTTGGTGACGCCGGCATCCTGGATGAGCGTGGGGTGGGCGCACAGCGACGAGACGATGACCAAGGCGGTCACGAAGCAGATGACCACCGTGCACCAAAACGGGCCGGTCATGGATACGAGCGCCTGGCGCGCAGGGTTTTTCGACTCAGCGGCAGCGCTGATAAGCGGGGCCGTGCCCAGGCCCGCCTCGTTGGAGAACAGGCCGCGCGCGCAGCCGAACTGCAGCGCCACGATGATGCCGCTGCCCACCGCACCGCCAAAGGCCGCGCGAGGGGTGAAGGCACATTCGAAGATCAACCTGAACGACTCGCCAATGAACGCCCAGTTGCAAACGAGGATATAGGCGCAGCCCAAGATGTACGCGACGCCCATGATGGGCACGAGCTTCTCGCAGATGTTGGAGATGGTTCCCAAACCGCCCATGATGATGAGCAGGGCGCTACCGCACACGATTGCGGCGACGATCCAAGGCTCCACGCCGAAGTTCGCCTGCGCAACCGAGGTGATGGCGCTGGTCTGCACGGCCGATCCGACTCCGAAGATGGTGAGGCACGCCATGACGGCGAACCAGATGGCCATGAACTTCGCCCACCACGGCACGGTGCCGTCAGGGCGCTTGTAGCGCTGCTCCCACACGTGCATGGCGCCGCCCATCATGTGACCTTGGCGGTCCTTCACGCGGTACTTCATGGCAGCGTAGACCTCGGTGTACTTCGTTGCCATGCCCAGAATGCCGGTAAGCCACATCCACAGCACCGCGCCCGGGCCGCCGGAGAGCACCGCCGTGGCCACTCCGACGATGGAGCCCGTTCCCAGCGTGGAGGCAAGCGAGGTGGCCATGGCGCCGAAGTTGCTGACGTCGCCTTGGGCGCCGTTATCTTTCGTGATGGAAAGCTTGAGAGCCAAGGGCAGTTTGCGCTGGATGCCCTTGGTGCGGATGGTGGTGTAGATATGACAGCCCAGCAGCAAGATGATCATAGGCGGCCCCCAAACGGCGGCGTCTATGCTGTCGAGAACTTCGATGTAGTTCATGCAAAACCTCGTAGCCTTAAAGATAAACCCCCTCTCGGGGCGCGAACGGCTTATTATAGAGCCGCCGATGCCGCGGACCGCTAAAGTCTCGGCGAAAAAGCGGATTGCGTAGCACTTCGGTAGGGAAACAAGCCCCTCCAAGCTGATTTCCTATAACTATTCGCTATATGTTCGCACCCCAAAACGCGGAAAACATCCATAGCCCAAACGGTTGCGAAGCCATGGCGGCGCAGCTAAACTAGGTGCCATTGAATTCTGTTTCAGGGCGAGGTGGAAATCCTCACTGGCGGTAACCGGATACGCGCGGCGGCAAGCCGCAGCCAAGCCGGAAGTCCGCGACCCTGTGCGTCAAGCGGCGGCAAGCCGTATACACGCAAGGCTGACCTGGTGCAAATCCAGGACCAACGGTCAAAGTCCGGATGGAAGAGGCAGAGTTCGCGAAACGCACCGCACGGCACAGCATTGCCGGGCGGGAAGCTGTTGAGCGAATACAAGCCCGTATGGAAGGAATTCATACGGGCTTGTCTCTTTTTTCGCGAGGCTTGAGAGCAAAACCCGTGGGAAGAAGGCTTCGCGGGAAGAAGGTTCATCCATGTCTCAGGCAACCGCTGCAAATGCAACCATCAAGAACACGAACCGCTGGTCGACGCGCCAGCTGGTCACCATGGCGCTCATGTGCGCCATCGCCGCGCTGCTGTCGTTCGTGCAAATCCCCATCCTGCCCGCAGCGCCGTTTCTGACCTACGATCCCTCGCTCATGCCCGCCATGGTGTGCGGCTTCGCCTTCGGCCCGGGCGCCGGCTTCGCCGTGGGCACCGTCGCCGCCATCATCCACAGCCTGATGCTCGGCGAATGGGTCGGCGGCCTCATGAACATCTGCGCCACGTTGTTCTTCGTGGTGCCCGCCGCCGCCATCTACGCCCGCAAGCACACGTTCGCCGGTGCCATCATCGGTCTGCTGGTCGGCTGCGTGGTCGCCACCGTCGGCGCCGTCGCCGCGAACCTGACCATCGGCGTGTGGTTCTGGTACGGCAGCGCCGACGTCATCATGCCGCTCATCCTGCCCGCAGTGCTCCCGTTCAACCTGATCAAGACCGTGCTGAATAGCGCGCTGACCCTGCTGGTGTACAAGGCCGTCTCCAACCTGATCACCCCGAAGAAGGACCAGGTCAAGGGCCTCTAGGCAACCGCATTCCCGACCGTGCCGCCCCAGCGCGGCACGGTCCCGCCGACAAGCAGGAGTACCCCGCTTGTCGGCGGGACCGTATGACGGGATAGCGGGAATCGGCGCGGTAGCCCGCCTTTCGCAAGAGCAGGCGCCCGAACCCGGGCGAAGGGCTGCAGCCCGGATAGACGCGCCGGTCTACTGGAGCCACCCCGCTTGAGGCTCGCTGCGGCTCCGTTTCGCATCCCACAAAACGCAACGTAATTCGCCGATTCATGAAAGGATCGTAAAGCGAATCATGATAGATGTTCAAAACGTCCGCTTCACCTACGACGGCGCGAACTTCGCCCTTGACGGCGTGAGCCTGCATGTACGCAAGGGCGAGTTCCTGTGCATCTTGGGCGGCAACGGCAGCGGCAAGTCGACGCTGGCCAAACACTTGAACGCCCTGCTCATCCCCGACGAGGGCACCGCGAAGGTGCAGGACATGCCCACCGCGGACGCCGACTGCACGTACCGCATCCGCGAGACGGTGGGCATGGTGTTCCAAAACCCCGACGACCAGCTGGTGGTCTCGCTCGTGGAAGACGACGTGGCCTTCGGCCCCGAGAATCTGGGTATCCCCACCGATGAGCTGCGCGAACGCGTGACGCAGGCGCTTGAGGACGTGGGGCTTTCGGGCTTCGAACGCCATGAGACGCACGCCCTGTCCGGCGGACAGAAACAGCGCGTCGCCATCGCCGGCGTGCTGGCCATGAACCCTGAGGTGCTCGTGCTCGACGAGGCTTCCGCCATGCTCGACCCCCGCGGCCGAGCAGGCCTTATGCGCGTGTGCCATGAGCTGCACGAGCGCGGGATGACCATCGTGATGATCACGCATTATATGGAAGAGGCGGCGCAGGCCGACCGCGTGGTAGTAATGGAGCGCGGTCACGTGGCGCTCGAGGGCACGCCTGACGAGGTGCTCGTTCAGGCACGCGCGCTGGCGCACCTGAACCTTGACGTGCCGTTCGCGGCCCGCTTGTCGCTGGATCTGCGCGATGCGGGCATGGCCGTGCAGCCCACCGTGGACGCCGGAAAGCTGGCGCGCGAGGTCCTGGCGCTTGGCGAGGCCGCCGGCGTATGCACCGCGGCCGGCACAAGCGCGGAATCGCCCGACTCGACCGACGCCGACGTCGACTTCCCCACCTGCGAGGGCGACGCAGATGCCCCAGCGCTCATCGAATTTCAAGACGTCAGCTTCACCTACGACGCGGCAGAAGCAAAACGGCAGCGCAAGCGCAAGCAGGCCCCTGCCGCCCGCCAGGCAAAATGGGGCAACAGCCCCGACAGCCTGTGGGCCGTGCGCGACGTCTCGCTTCAGGTGCGCCGCGGCGAGTTCCTCGGCGTTGCCGGGCATACCGGCAGCGGCAAATCGACGCTCATCCAGCATATGAACGGCATCTTGAAGCCCACCTCAGGGCGCGTGCTCATCGACGGCACTGACATCGCCTCGAAGGGCGCCGAGTCGAAGGTGCGCGGATCGATCGGCGTGGTGTTCCAATATCCCGAGCACCAGCTGTTCGCCGAAACCGTGTACAAGGACGTGGCCTTCGGGCCGCGCAACCTGGGGCTTTCGGGCGAAGAGGTTGATGCGCTCGTGCGCAGCTCGCTCGAGCGCGTAGGTCTTTCCTTCGACGAGCTGGCCGAAAAGAGCCCGTTCGAGCTTTCGGGCGGCCAGCAGCGCCGCGTGGCGTTCGCCGGCGTGCTTGCCATGGACCCGCAGGTGCTCGTACTCGACGAACCAGCGGCGGGCCTGGACCCCGCCAGCAAGCGCTCCTTCCTGCAGATGATCGCCCGCCTGCATGACCAGGGCCTCACCGTGGTCATGGTGTCCCACTGCATGGACGACCTTGCCGCCATGTGCGACCGCGTGGCCGTCATGAACGAAGGGCGCCTGCTGGGCGTCGGCGCACCCGAGCGCCTGTTCCTGCACGCGCGCAAGCTCAAGGAAGTGGGCTTGGGAACCACCGAGCCGCAGGCGTTCGCGGAAGCGCTGCGCGCAGGCGGATGGGCCCTTGAGCAAGGGAAACTGTATACGGAGAAGGACTTGGCAGGGATGATCGCTGCGGCTTGCGGCGCGGGCAGCGGCAACGCCGGCGATGCCGCCCCTTCCCCAGCCGGCTCTGAAGGCCAGGTGGTCGAATGAACCCGGGCTTTTCCTTCGGCAGCTACGTTTCCGGCACCAGCTGCGTGCATCGGCTCGACCCGCGCACGAAGCTCATAGCAGGTTGCGTGTTCATCGTGGTGCTGCTGTGCGCAAAAAGCGCCGCGGCCCTGGCCGTATGTGCAGCGTTCACGGCACTGTGCTACGCGCTGGCACAGATCCCGCCGAGCAAGGCAGCGCGGTCGTTGGCACCGCTTATGGCCATCGTGGTCATCGTGGCGGTGCTGAACCTGTTCGTCACGCAAGGCGGCCAGGTGCTCGTCGACTGGGGCATCCTTCGCATCAGCGAGGCGGGCGTGCAAACCTGCCTGTTCATGGGCGCCCGCCTGACCATCATGATGCTGGGAATGAGCCTGATCACCCTAACCACCATGACCATCGACCTGACTGAGGCGTTCGAATGGGTGCTCAAGCCCTTCGCCCGCTTCGGCGTGCCCGCCCACGAGCTGGGCATGATCATGGGCATCGCGCTGCGCTTCATGCCGCAGTTCGCCAACGAGCTTGCCGTGGTCTACCACGCTCAGGTCAGCCGCGGCGCCCGCCTGTCAAACAGCCCCGCACGCGGCGTGCGCATGCTCACTTCGCTCATGGTACCCTTGTTCACCAGCGTGTTCCGTCACGCCGAAACGCTTTCAGCGGCCATGGACGCGCGCTGCTACCACGGCGGCGAAGGACGCACGCACCTGCATCCGCTTCGCTTCGCCCCGCGCGACGCCGCAGCCGCCGCCTTCATGGCCGTTTTGGCCGGCTGCGTCGCAGCCATCGGCTACTTGCTTTAACCGACCGGTTCCAAGACTAGGAGGATCACATGACCGGCAACGAGACCATCCTGCAGTATCTGACGAACGTCCCCGCGTGGTACCTGGCCACCAGCGTGAACGACCAGCCCCACGTGCGCCCGTTCAGCTTCGCCGCCGAGCAGGACGGCAAGATCTGGTTCGTCACCGCCACTACCAAGGACGTGTGGGAGGAGCTGCAGCAGAACCAGAAGTTCGAGGCATCCAGCTGGTGGCCCGGCCATGGCTGGCTGATCCTTCGCGGTAAGGCCGGCCTTGAGGACAAGGCGAACGCCGACATGCGCTACGCCGGTTACGCGCACCTGTGCAGCCTTGGCGAGAGCTACGACGGTCCCGATGACCCCACGCTGGTGTTCTTCAGCGTCGAGGAGCCCGAGGCGTGGATCTGCAACCACGAGGAGTGGAAGCCGATCGAGCTGTAGGGACGCCGCAAACCTGACCAGGCGCGGTAAAAAACAGTTTTGCGCTCGCGACGGCTCGCCGCGCAAACAGGCTTCGCAAAGCTGCAAATCAAGCGAAACAAGAAGGGCACGGCTCAAAAGCCGTGCCCTTCTCTGTGAATACGTAACAACGAACCGCAAGCTTTGCCTTCGCATAGTTTTGCGGACCGAGAGGTGCCGCAAGTTCCGCTTTTGCAAAATACAACGTTAGCACGAACGCGTAACGCTCACGGATACGTAGCGCCTACTCGAAGTCGTACAGGTCCTTGGCAGCCTGCTTGAAGTCCTCGTAGACTTCCTGAGCGATAGCCTGATCCTCGACCAACTCGAACGCGGCGGGCTGGCCGTCCTCGTCAAGCTCGGTTACCTCAAGCGGGATGATCTCGCCCGAGCTGCAAGCCGGGCTATCCTCGGTGACCGGGAAGAAGAAGCCGTAGCGACGACCCTCGTGCAGGATCAAACCAAGGAACTCAAGGTCGATCTGATCGCCCTTCTCGTCCTGGAACGTGAGGGTGATGCCCTCCTCGGTGGGCGGACAGAAATTCGGGGCGCTTCCTTCGCGCATGGCAACTCCTTCAAACATGGCCGACATTGCTTGCAGCCGATTCCTCCATAGCCTGCGTGCATGGATTCACGCGATTTCCTCAGCGTATCACAATAGGTTGCGATGCGCTCGATGACCTCCCGCAATCTATCCGACTGCTATACTACTAGACAGCGAAACAACGGCGCGAACCCCTGCTTGCGAAGAGCATTATCGCAGGACAAACGCCATTCAGGTTACCTGTGCAAGGAGGATCGAACATGTTCCCGATGATGGATCCCGAGAAGATGAAACCCATGGAAGAAGACGAAGCCGTGAAGAAGATGGCCAACATCGGCGCCATCATGGAAGGCGCCGGCGCCAGCTTCGGCGAGGAGGATATGAGGCTGTTCCGCGATGCCTTCGCCGGCACCAGCTCCATCGAAGAGCAGATGGAAGCCATCATCTCCCGCTACAGCAGCCTTGGCGAGGATGACGAGGAAGAGGACGATGACGACGACGGTGAGATCCGTCTGAGCGACCTGGACTTCGGCTTCTAATCTCGACGAGCCGACACGCGTCTTCGGGCGCTTACCAGTCCGATCAAGTTAAGCCTGCCTCTGATCGCATTTTGCGATCAGAGGCAGGCTTTTAGTATGTATGGAAAGAAACGGGCCGCCCGTTTCCGAGCGGCCCGAGTCAGCTAGCCGATGTTAGCCTTGAACCTTCTTGCGCTTCTTCTTGGAGCGGTTTTGTGCCTTGGCAGGCTTGCTCGCAGCCTGCTGGCCCTGCGAAGCAGCGGGCTCCGCGGCGGGCGCGTCCTGGCCGGCACCATCCGCTACCGCATCCGCGGCAGCGCCGGCAGCAGCAGCTGCGGTGGCGGCAGCGGCCTGCGGCAGTCGGTTCAGGAACCAACGCTGGATGTCCGTGCCGTACTTCTTCTGCAGCTTCGCGAACTGCGGCTCGCGCGTCTTCCACATCACGTAGATGGGCGTTGCGATGGCGTAGGACGAGTAGCAGCCGCACACCAGGCCCACGGTCATGGCCAGGGCGAAGTCGCGCAGCGTCTCGCCGCCGAAGATGAGCATGGCCGCAACCGGGATAAGCGAGGTGATGGAGGTGTTGAGCGAACGCACCAGAACCTCGTTGACGGAGTGGTTCGCCATGGTGGCGAACGTGCACTTCGGCGAATCGCCCTTCATGTTCTCGTTGATGCGATGGAACACGACCACCGTGTCGTACAGCGAGTAGCCCAGGATGGTGAGCAGCGCCGCGATGGTGTTCGGCGTGACCTCGCGGCCCACGAGCACGTACACGCCCAGCACGATGACCAGGTCATGCAGCAAGGCGATAACCGCCGACACACCCATCTTCGGATCGCGGAAGCGCGCCGAGATGTAGGCGATGATGAGCAGCAGCGACACGAAGAACGCGATGCAAGAGCTCTGGATGACGCTGGTGCCCCAGTCCGGGCCGATGGTGGTTACCTCGAAGCTTTCCGCATCCCAGCCGAACTGGTCGGCAACCTTGTTGGCCGCCGCGGCAGCGCTTTCCGCCGACGTATCGGTGGTGCGCACGAGGAAGCCAGCCTGACCATCGGAGTCGGTGGTCTGTACCACAGCATCAGGCTCACCGGCATCGGCGAAGGCGGAGCGTACCTGCTCGGTGGTCACGTCGTTGCCGCCCTGATGGAACGTCACCGAGGTGCCACCCACGAACTCGATGCCGAAGTTCACGCCGCGCACGCCGACGAGCGCCACGACCAGCACGACCGCCACGGCCGCGATGGACAGGAACACCTTACGGTAACCCAGCAGGTTGATGTCGAGCTTGATGAAGCGGCCACGCACGTCATGACGCGAGGAAGCAGGCTTCTCGCCCTGGAAGTACGGGGCGGCCTCCTTGCAATCCTTCACGCCCCAGAAGCCGGGGTGCTTGGCGATGCACTTCGGCGCCAGCAGGCGGATGATGGGCGCCTTGAACAGCAGCATCATGACGATGTCGCAGATGATGCCGAGCGCCAGCGTCAGGCCGAAGCCCTTGACCGAGGCGCTTGCTAGGAAGAACAGCGTGAGCGCCGAGACCATGGTGACCAGGTCGGCGTCGATGGACGTGAGGATGCCATGGCGCACGCCGGTGACGGAGGCCGCGCGGACGCTGCGGCCCATGCGGATCTCCTCGCGGAAGCGCTCAAGCGTGAGGATGGAGGAGTCCGCCGCCATGCCGATGGTCAGCACGACGCCGGCGATGCCGGCCATGGACAGGCTGAACAGGCCGAAATGCGACAGTAGCGCCAGAATGCCCAGGTACAGCACGGCGAACACGGCCATGGCGGCAGCGGTGATCAGGCCCAGACCCTGGTAGAACACCAGCAGGTACAGCATGACCAGCGCAAGGCCGATAGCGGCCACCAGCACGCCGGAGGTCAGCGCATCCTGGCCGAGCGTCGGGCCGACCACCTGGGATTGCGCGTACTCGAAGCTCACGGGCAGCGAGCCGGACTCGAGCACCGTCTCCATAGAGGAGGCGGCTTCCTTGTCGTAACCGCCGGTGATGGACACCTGACCGCCGGTAATCTCGGACTGCACGGCAGGCGCGGACTGAACTTCGCCGTCAAGGATGATGACGATCTTGCCCTTGGTGCTTGCCAGGTCCTTCGTGGCGTCGGCGAACGCCTTCGTACCCTCGGAATCAAGGGAGATGTTGACCGAATAGTCGGTGCCGGTCTCGGAGGCGCGGCCGATGTCGACCTTTGTGATGTTGCTACCGGTGATGAGCGGCGTGTACGTGCCCTCCTCCACCGTCAGATGCTCGGTCTTGCCGGAAGGCAGCGTGTTGCCAAAGTCGTCGGTGATGGTACCGCTGGAACCGTACTGGCCGTTCTCGATCTTGGTTTTGGCGTCCTCATCGGTAAACGAATCCAGGCGGGCGAACTCCAACTTGCCGGTTTTGCCGATGGTGGACAGCGCCGTTTCCGTATCGGAAAGGCCGGGGATCTGCACGAGGATCTGGTCGGAGCCCTGCAGCTGCACCACTGCCTCAGAGGCGCCGAGCGCGTTGACGCGCTGCTCGATGATGGCGCGCGACTTCTCCATGTCCTCGGAGGTCACGGCGTCGCCATCGGTGCTTTTCGCCGACAGCACCACCGAAAGGCCACCCTGGATGTCCAGGCCCTGGTTGATCTTGTCCTGCGGAGGGGTGAACATGAAGATGGACCCCAGCACCAGGACGGTGGTCAGCACCAACAGCCATACGTTGCGGCGGTTGGCGTTGCCGCCCTTCTTCTTGGCCTTGGCGTTTTGCGCTTTCGCCATGCGAGCTTCTCCTAGCCTTGTAAACCACAGGACGGCCCCGTCGGGCCGTCCCTTTTCGCGGCGGCAAGCGCCGCCATATATACCCTAACTCTCGCATTTTCCCACAATCAAGGAGAATGCGAAAGCACCAAGCGGAGGCAATCCGCCCGAGCCCTATATTAGTAGTCCTTAGCGGCCGGGCTGTTCATCCATTCCTCGTAGAACTGCTCATACTCGCCCGCCAACACGGCCTCGCGAGCGCGGCGCATGAGGTCGAGCAGGAAGTGCAGGTTGTGCACCGACAGCAGGATGGCACCGAGCATCTCATTCTGCTTCACCAAGTGGCGCAGATAGGCTCGCGTGTAGTTCTGGCACGTCGGGCAGGTGCAGCTGTGGTCGAGCGGCGTGAAGTCGCGCGTGTACTTCGCGTTGCGCATGTTCATACGGCCCGTGCTGGAGAACGCCGTGCCCATGCGCGCGGTGCGGGTGGGCAGCACGCAGTCGAACATGTCGACGCCCTCGCGCACGGCGCGCACGAGCGTGGTGGGGTTGCCCACGCCCATCAGGTAACGCGGACGGTCCTCGGGCAACGCGCGAGCCACCTGGCCGAGCGTCTCGAACATGGTCTCGTGGTCTTCGCCCACCGAATAGCCGCCGATGCCGAAGCCGCCGAAGCGGCGACCGCCCGCAGCCAGGCTCTCGTCCTCGATCTCACGCAGACGACGGATGCTCTCCAGGCGCAGGTCGAGCTCCATGCCGCCCTGAACGATGCCGAACAGCGTCTGATCGGGGCGCTTGTGCGCCGCCAGGCAGCGGCGCGCCCAATTCGCCGACAGGTCCACCGCGTTGGCCACGAAGCTGCGCTCGGCCGGGTACGGCGTGCACTGGTCAAGCTGCATGGCGATGTCGGCGCCGATCTGCTCTTGGATGCGCATATTGGACTCGGGCGTCCAGCGCACATAGCTTCCGTCGTAGATGCTGCGGAAGGTCAGGCCGTCGGCGTCGAGCTTGAGCGTGTCAGCCAGAGAGAACACCTGGAATCCGCCCGAGTCGGTGAGCATGGGGCCGTCGTAGTTCATAAACTTGTGCACACCGCCGGCCTCTTCCACCAAGTCGGCGCCGGGGCGCATGGACAGGTGGTAGGTGTTCGCAAGCACCACCTGGCTGTTCAGCTGGTGAAGCTGATCGACCGTGATGCCCTTGACCGTGGCCGATGTGCCGACGGGCATGAACATGGGGGTATGGAAGGTGCCGTGCGCGGTTTCGTACGAAAGCGCGCGGGCATGGCCGCAAGTAGCCTCGATGGTGCAGTCGAACAGAGCCATGGGCTAATCCTCCATCCCGTTGATGACGAAATCGGTGCCGCCGGAGCGACCCGCCTCCTCGAGCGTTTTCGCGCCGCCGGCCTGGCCGTCGGCGATGCCGTTTGCCGCAAGCACGCGCTCGCCCGCCGCCGCCGGCACGATGGCGTCGCTGATGCCCTGCGCGGGATCGGCGCATTCGGGAAGAGCCTCCACCCAGTCCGCGAACTTCTCCATAGAACCATGACGCACGCTGAACACCTCGAAGCCGACGGGGTCGATCAGGAAATCGGTGACCAGGAAGCCCTCGCAGCCAAGCTGGCATGCGGCCAGGTCCTCCTTGGTGTTGTTGCCGACCATGAGCACATCACGGCCTTCAACGCCCGCAGCGGCAAGGTTCTCCGCATAGTAGTCGGGCTTAGGCTTGACGGCGGTGGAGTTCTCGAACGTGGTGATGCGCGAGAACACCGCCGGGTCGATGCCGGCCCAGCGCAGGCGCCACTCCACGGCGCGGCGAGGGAACATCGGCATGGTGGCGAGCACGAGCGGATAGCCCTTGGCGGCAAGCGCCTCGATGGCGCGCGCGACGGCGGGGTTCGGCTCCACGTCGGCGCCCAGTTCGCCGAACTCGTTCTCGTAGAAGTCGCCGATGGCGGCCTGCAGCGCATCGGCGGTGAGCCCCTCGGGCATATCGATGCAGGCCAGGAACTCGGGCCAGAACGACTCGGCGTTCGCATGGCCTGAATCGTTGGTGGCCATGGCGGTGATGCCGCGTTTCATGCCGGCCATGAACTGATCGGGGGCGATGCCAAGGCGCGCGACGTACCCGCCGAGGGCGCGGAAGTAGCTCTTCATGAAGACGTCGACGTCCATGGGCAGCAGCGTGCCGTCAAGATCGAAGAAGACGGCGCGGAAGGTTCGTTTCTCCATATATCATGCCTTTCTGCAGATTGCCGCAGGTGGGGATAGTTTTTGCCTGCGTGGTAGTATAGGGGAAGCGCCGCGCCGGCGGCGAAATGCCCATCGAAAAAGGAGTTCGCGAATGAAGTTGTTGCTGCATGCGTGCTGCGGGCCGTGCTCGCTCGAGCCGACGCGCCTGTTGAAGGCCGCGGGGCACGACATCACCATTTACTACGCGAACTCGAACATCCACCCCGCCGAGGAATACGAGCACCGGCTGGCAACGCTGCGCGCGTGGGCCGCGGATGCGGGGTTCGAGGTGCTGGAAGGCCCGTACGACCCGGCCACGTGGGAAGCATGTGCCGGCCGCATCGGAGACGCCGCGATCGCCGAAGTCGAGCAGACGCGCGCGGAGACTGGCGCGGAAGGCGAATGCAGGGGCGAAATCGAGGGTTACAACGAAGCCTCTGACAACCGGTGTAAGACGGTTACCGACACAAATCACGGGGCTGTTTTCCCTGCTGGCGCTACCCTTTCCACACGTACCGCGAGCAACACTGCACCACGCGCCGCCGTGCTGTCGGTCGACCCTGCACGCAGGGAGGCTCGCTGCCGTGCCTGCTATCGCCTTCGCCTTGAGGAAACCGCACGGGTAGCCGCGGAACGCGGCTTCGAGGGCATCGGCACCACGCTGTCGGTGAGCCCCTACCAATATACGCAGGTCATCCGCGAGGAAGTGGAGCGCGCAGCGGCGCAAGCCGGAGTCGTGCCCGTGTTCGAGGACTTCCGACCCTACTACGACGAGGCCACGCGCGAGAGCCGCGAACTGGGAATGTACCGGCAGAACTTCTGCGGCTGCCGCATCAGCGATCTGGAAGCAGCCGCCGAGCGCACCGAGCGCAAGGAGCAGCGCGCCGCCGCAAAAGCCGCCGAACGCGCGGCCCACGCCGACGAGCGCGCCGCCGAGGAAGCCGCACGCCAAGCCCACAAAGCCGAGCGCGCAGCCTACGACAAGAAGCAGGCACGCAAGCGCGCCATCCTAAAAGCTCTGCGCGAACAGGGGAAATAGAGGCTAGGCTCCACCTGCCCGATAGATACGCCCACCCCCGCTGACACACTGCACCTGCAAACGCAGAACAGCGGGCGAAGAGCTTGCGCCTGCGTCCCAAAGCAAAGAACCCGACACCCTCACTCGGTTTCCGCATCGCGCTTCGCCCCGAGCAAATAAGAACGCCTTCCGTTTCTCGTTGTCCGAGGAACGGAAGGCGTTCGATCAAGCCCCTGTGCCTTTGCACACGACGCGGATTTCGGACGCGTAAGACCCTTTCGCTAACCTCTTCCCTCTTAAGCGAATGCTAGCGGATGAACATGGCGTCGCCGAACGACAGCATGCGGTAGCGCTCCTCGATGGCATGCTGATAGGCGTTCATGATGTTCTCACGGGTGCTGAACGCGCTGACCAGCATCATGAGCGTGCTGCGCGGCACGTGGAAGTTCGTGACCAGGGCATCCACCACGTGGAACGTGCTGCCCGGCAGCAGATACAGGCTGGTGGCGTCGCGGTCGCGCGCGGTGATGGCGCCGGCCCCGTTGTCGGCCGACGGATCCCAGGCGCTTTCCAAACTGCGCACGCTGGTGGTGCCCACGGCGATCACGCGGCCGCCGTTGGCGTGCGTGCGATTGATGGCGTCGACCGTCTTCTGCGGCACGGTGTAGAACTCGGTGTGCATCTTATGGGCCAGCGGGTCCTCCTCGTCCACGATGCGGAACGTGTCAAGGCCCACCTCAAGCTCGACGGTTTCCCAATCGATGCCCTTCTCGCGCAGGCGCTCGATCAGCTCGGGCGTGAAATGCAGACCCGCCGTAGGTGCCGCCGCCGAGCTTTCGCGACGGGAATACACCGTTTGGTACAGCTCCTCATCGCCAGCGTAATGCTTGATGTAGGGCGGCAGCGGCGTATGCCCCACCGCATGAAGCGCCTCGTCAAGCGAGGGGTACGTGGTGGTCAGGCGCGCCACGCGCTCGCCGCGCTGGGCGCCTTCGGCCCAGTCGACGATCTCGGCGGACAGCGCAACGTTGCCTTCGCCGTCCGTGAAATCCACCACCGCGCCGCTGCCGGGCTTCAAACGCTTGCCCGGACGCACGAGTACCTCCCAGATAGCCTGCTGGTTTTCACCGGGAACAGGCTGGCCGGGGATATGGGGCACGCCCGCATACGGCTGCGCCTTCGAGCCCACAAGCTGGCGAAGCAGGAACACCTCGGACTGCCCGCCCGTGCCGCGTTTCGCGCCAAGCAGGCGCGCGGGCAACACGCGCGTTTCGTTCGCCACCAGCAGATCGCCGGGCTCAAGATAGTCGATGATATCGCGGAAGATGCGGTCCTCGATCGCGCCGGTTTCGCGGTCCATGACCAGCATGCGGCACGCATCGCGCACCGCCGCCGGCTCCTGCGCGATAAGCTCCTGGGGAAGATCGTAATCGAAATCGCTCGTTTTCATCGAGATGCTCCTTGTCGCACGCCCGGCACGTTGCGCCGGGCATATAAAAGGCCGCGCCGAGCGCAGCCGAATAGCTTTCGAACAGGCAGATTATACGCCAGCCAGATGGTTTTTCGCGCATGTGCGAAAAGTCCGCATGCACCACTCAGCAAACGGGCCGCGATTCGCTCCGGAGAAGCTGCTGCACAATCGCGCATCCTGAAGCAGCAACACGTGCGGAGCACCCCTCCTTCGCCGGCACCGCCGCTGTTGCGACACGAAAGCACGCGGGGCGAACCCGGTTTTCCGGATTCGCCCCGTGAAGTTCGCTAATTCGCCGTTTGACCAGGCATTTTAAACGTTGAACTTGAAGTGCATGACGTCGCCGTCCTGCACCACGTACTCCTTGCCTTCCTGGCGCAGCTTGCCGGCATTACGGCAGCCCAGCTCACCGCCCAGCTCCACGTAGTCGGAATACGAAGCGGTTTCGGCCTTGATGAAGCCGCGCTCGAAATCGGAGTGGATGACACCGGCGGCCTGCGGGGCCTTCGCGCCGATAGGGATGGTCCAAGCGCGCGTTTCCGTTTCGCCGCTGGTGAAATAGCTCTGCAAGCCCAGCAGCTTGTAAGCGCTGCGCACCAGGCGCGCCAGGCCGGACTCCTCAAGGCCCATGGCCTCCAGGTACTCCTTCGCCTCGGCGGGATCAAGCTCGGCCAGGTCGGCCTCGACCTTTGCGGAAATCGGCACCGGCTGGCAGCCGTCGATCTCGGCCAAGTCGGCGTCGAGCGCGTCCTCGTCCACGTTGGCGATGTAGAGGATGGGCTTCATGGTGAGCAGGTGCAGGTCGTAGATGGCAGCCTGCTCGTCCTCGTCCAGGTTCAACGTGCGGGCGCGATGGCCTTCGTTCAAGCCCTCGAGCACCTTCTTCGCAACCTCGAGCTTCTTCACACCGGCCTTGTCGCGCTTCGCTTCCTTCTCCAGACGCGGGATGGCCTTGTCAAGCGTGCCCATGTCGGCCAGAATCAGCTCGGTCTTGATGGTTTCAACGTCCGAGCTAGGGTTCACACGGCCGTCGACGTGCACGACATCCGGGTCGCTGAAGAAGCGCACGACTTCGCAGATGGCATCGGTTTCGCGGATGTTCGCGAGGAACTGGTTGCCCAGACCTTCGCCCTGGCTGGCACCCGCCACCAGACCGGCGATGTCGACGAACTCGACCGTTGCGGGGACGATCTTGGCAGGGTGGTCGATCTCGGCCAGCTTCTCCAGGCGATCGTCGGGAACGGGAACGATGCCGACGTTGGGCTCGATGGTGGCGAAGGGGTAGTTGGCTGCCAAACCGCCCTTGTTCGTGAGGGCCGTGAACAGCGTGGACTTGCCCACATTGGGCAGGCCCACGATACCGATGGAAAGCGACATGCTGAAACTTCCTTAACTAGTGAATACACGTGCTTTCAATGATACCGCAAACAACGCCCCAACGCGATGCCCCGCCGAATGCACGCCCAAACCGCCCAGAGGACCCCCTTGCAACAGTTGTGTCACAAAGCGGCGCAAACGATTGCGCCGCCGCGCGTTTGCCCATACCATCGATAGATGGAAACCAAAGGCACCGCGCGCACGGGCGCTGCGGGCCATCACAGCGAGAGGGGTTTCTCATGAGCAAGTACGAAGGAACGCAAACCGAGAAGAACCTGCAGGCCGCCTTCGCCGGCGAGTCGCAGGCAACCAACAAGTACACCTATTTCGCATCGGTGGCGAAGAAGGAAGGCTTCGAGCAGATCGCCGAAATCTTCCGCAAGACGTCGGCAAACGAGCAGTACCACGCCAAGATGTGGCTGCGCGAGCTTCAGGGCATCGGCTCCACGGCGGAGAACCTGGAGGACGCCGCAAACGGCGAGAACTTCGAGTGGACCGACATGTACGAGGGCTTCGCGAAGACCGCCGAGGAGGAAGGCTTCCCCGAGCTGGCCGAGAAGTTCCGCCAGGTCGGCGCCATCGAGAAGCATCACGAGGAGCGCTACCGCGCGCTGCTGCACAATGTCGAAACCGCTCAGGTGTTCGAGAAGAGCGAGGTCAAGGTGTGGGAATGCCGCAACTGCGGTCACATCGTCGTAGGCACCAAGGCCCCCGACGTTTGCCCCGTCTGCAACCACCCGCAGGCATACTTCGAGATCAACGCCGAGAATTACTAGGGAGCAAGCGCTTAACGCCAACGACGAGAAGAGCCGCCCTTGAGGGCGGCTCTTCTTAGCAACACCGGCACCCATCTGAACCGGGAAAACAGCCCCGAAAGAACATCAAGAGGGTCGCAAACAGCCGTTTGCGACCCTCTTGGGATACGCGAAGGATAAGTTGCACAAGGACTTTTGTCCCGCACAATCCCGCCGAACGCAAAAACGGGGAAAGCAGGAGCTCCTGCTTTCCCCGCTATCGTTTGCATCAAGCCATACGGCTAACGACTAGTCGACATCGATCTTGCAGACCCAGCCGTGCTTGTCTTCCAGGTTGCCATCCTGAATGCCGGTAAGGGTCTCGCGCAGCTGCTTCATGACCGGGCCGATCTCGGTGCAGCCAGCCGGGAAGACGACCTCCTGGTCGGCGCCGTTGACCTTGTTGTCGATCTGACCGACCGGGCTGATGACGGCCGCGGTGCCGCACAGACCGCATTCCACGAACTCGCCGCCAGCGACCTCTTCCCACGTGACATAGCGCTCGTCGACGGTCATGCCCAGGTCCTGGGCAACCTGCACCAGGCTGCGACGGGTGATGGAAGGCAGGATGGAATCAGTATGGGACTTCGGCACCACCAGCGTGCCGTCCTGCTTCACGAACAGCACGTTGGCACCGCCGGTCTCCTCGATGTAGGTACGGCTTTGCGAATCCAGGTAGATGTTCTCAGCGTAGCCGTTGCGGTGCGCCTCCATGGTCGGGCGCAGCGACATGGCGTAGTTCAAACCAGCCTTGATGTTGCCGGTGCCGTGCGGTGCGGCGCGGTCATACTCGGACACGCGCAGCTTAATCGGCTTCAGGCCGCCCTTGAAGTACGGGCCGACGGGCGTGACCAGGATGCGGAACGTGTACTCGGGAGCCGGAGCCACGCCGATGACCTCGCCGGAGCCGATCATGAACGGGCGCACGTACAGCGTGGCGCCGGAACCAAACGGCGGCACCCATGCTGCGTTCGCCTTCACAACTTCCTTAACGGCCTCGACGAAGCGATCCTTCGGGAAGCCCGGCATCTCAAGACGCTCAGCGGAATCGAACATGCGGCTTGCATTCATGTCCGGACGGAAGCAAACGATGGAGCCCTCTTCGGTGGTGTAAGCCTTCAGACCCTCGAACACTTCCTGGCAATAATGGAAAATGCCGGCGCACTCGGAAAGATGCAGGTCGTGGTCGGTGGTCAAACCACCCTCGTCCCACTCGCCATCCTTCCAATGAGCTTCGTAGCTGTAGTCGGTCTGATGGTAGCCGAAATCAAGGCTGCCCCAGTCAAGATCCTTCTTCTCGACCATCGTGATGCTCCTTCGTGAAAGGGCGTTGCGCGCCCAACGTGCAAATAACGCTTGCCGAATACCTTACACCCAAAGCAGAGGGAAAATGGGGAACATCCGGCCCTACGGCAAGCCGAAAGGACGCAACCACGTAGGAATTTACCTGTTCGAAACAATCGGCGAGCAGGTCTTCTCGGCAAGCGCGGACTGCATTGAAAACGCTGTGATCGGGCAATCGATGCAGCGCCACCCCTTTCTTGTCACAGGAAGAAGAATCGTCGCGTTCAGCCGCCCATAACGCAACTCTCAACCTGAAGCATGCCCGAAGGGACCGCGCCGGCCAACCCTCGCCACTAAGGCGAAGCTTTGTACGCCACCGCACAACCACCCGTTTCTCTTCACCCAAGAAGCCCATAGCACGCAGCGAAGACACCATCGCGGGCAAGCAAGAACCATGGCCCTGGAATTGCACACGCCATTAGGCAGACCGGTACGACCCCAGGCGAGAAACACACTCTCAAGCAAAAGGGTCGCCGACCGACGTCGACGACCCTTCAACAGGCACCCTATCCATCTTGCGACGCTTGATACGCCACCATCGCATGGTTCACGAACCGCGAATCGCAACCGAAAAGAGGAAGTTTCTCGCTACATGCTGAACAAACCGAACTGCGCAGCCACATAAGCAACCAAGATAACCACCAGCAGCACAGGCGCTATGAACTTCACCATGACGGTGAACATCTTCTCCGCCTTGAACGGACCAGAGGATTTCACCTCGTCGATGATCGCCTTAGGCTTGATGATCCAACCGACGAACACGCAAGCCATCAACGCGGCCAGCGGCATCATCACGGAGTTGGAGATGAAGTCCAAGAAGTCCAGGATGGTGCTGCCCGGTCCCAGCGGCTCGATGAAGGCCAGCTGGCAATAGCCCATGTTCACGATCATGGCCATCACGAAAATGAATACCATGGAAGTAATAAGCGCCTTCTTACGCGTGATATGCGCAGAATCCTGAACGATGGACACGCAGGTTTCCGTAAGCGAGATCGAGCTGGTCAATGCCGCGAACACCACCAACAGGAAGAACAGGAAGCCCATGATCGAGGCGATGCCGCCCATCTGGTCGAACACGGTCGGCAAGATCACGAACATCAGCGACGGGCCGGACTTCGAGGCAACGGCCTCGGCAGAACCCATAGCCACGAAGGCAGCAGGCACAATCATCAAACCAGCCAGGAAGGCATAGCCAGTATCGAAGAGCTCGATACGGCGCACGGACTGCTCAAGATTGTCAGACTTCTGCATGTAGGAGCCATACGTGATCATGATGCCCATTGCCAGCGACAGGCTGTAGAACATCTGACCAAGTGCGGCAATGACCAGCTCAACGCTGAACTTGCTGAAGTCAGGCGTCAGATAATATGCCAAGCCATCAATTGCACCGGGGAGCGTGAGCTCGTAAATGCAGATACCGGCCGTCATCACCAGCAGCACAGGCATAAGGATGCGATTTGCGCGCTCGATGCCGTTCTTCACGCCCAGCGCCACAATAGCGAACACGATCAGCAGGAAGGCAATAGCCCAGATGAAGCTCTCGCCGCCACCGCCGATGAAGTTGGTGAAGTACGTACCGCCATCAGCAAGCGCCGCAGAGCCATCGATAAGGTACGCACCAGCGTACTTGAGTACCCAACCACCGATGATGCAGTAATACGGCACGATAATGAACGGAATCGCAGAAGTAAAAATGCCAATGAAGGCGTATTTCTTTCCGAAAGACTTAAAGGCACCAAGCGCACTCTGCCCGGTTTTGCGACCAAGCGCCGCCTCAAGCATCATCAACGTGAAGCCGAACGTGACAACCAGCACCACATAGGTGATAAGGAACACGCCGCCGCCATACTTCGCAGCCAGATACGGAAAACGCCACAGATTTCCCAATCCGATAGCCGAAGCCGCAGCAGCCAAAATAAACGCCCACTTGCCCGACCAGGACGCACGTGCGCCCCCTGAATTACCAGACATGAAAATCTCCCATCTTTACGATGGCGCTATCCTGCGAACATGCCGTAAACGGTCCAAATCTGTTTACGATTCCAGGCTAGAAAAGACTTGCCGTAAAGCAGATTCAACTACCGTCTTCGGCAGGTCCGCATCGGACCTTACAGGCACGGAACGTACGAGCCAATATCAACGACTCGTACAATCCCCGACACCCGCATTGCGCCAATGAACTGTATATAGCTTTGAGATTATAGTCCTCAAAAGCGCTTTCAGTGACCAATAAAAATCCGAATCGGGAAGCGGCACATAACGAAAGAAAGCCGGCCTCCGACCACCCATCGCACAGATATAGCCATCGGAAGCACCAGGGCTGATTACACGGAGCGCATACAGCGCAGAACCGAGCAGGCGCGCAGCGCCCGAACGAAGGACCGATCCGGCAGGGACGCCCCTCCGGGTGGGCCCCCGGCACCGCGATCGGCGGATGTCGCGCATGCGCCGCCGTCGGCCGAGCCATCCAGGAGCGGAGATCGGCCTTCGGAGGCGCGCCGCCATATCGGCGCATGCCGACGTTGTCGACGCCGCCGCCCTCAAAATACAGGGAGGCCCGCAGGGGGCGATCCCCCCGCGGGCCTCTCTCGGCGCGCATAGAAAAGCGCCCTCCGCGAGCACGACGCCCTGCCCTCCCGCAGCCTTGCGCTGCAGTACTCTCGGCGAAGGCGGGCTTAACTGCCGGGTTCGGGATGGGACCGGGTGATCCCCGCCTCTGTGG
>NZ_CAKUAT010000021.1 GCF_934636665.1 uncultured Senegalimassilia sp. | reverse complement strand
CCGCCTTCGCCGAGAGTACTGCAGCGCCAGGCTGCGGGAGGGCAGGGCGTCGCGCTCGCGGAGGGCGCTTTTCTATCAGCGCCGAGAAAGGCCCGCGGGGGATGCCCCCTTGCGGGCCCTTCCGCGTTTAGGGTGCAGGTTTTTGCTTGGCGCCCCTTCAACCTAAATGCTGCGATTCTCGTTTCGCGATATCGTCGGCCGATCCGTGCTCTCGAGGCGGTTGCTGACGGCTCGGGCGGCCATCCATCTGCCCTGCGGCGTCGGGGAGCTGGCCCCCCTGATCGTCCATCGGTGGCGCATGGGGGCTCTCCATGCGGGATCAGCTTGCAGTTCGACGATGCTGCGGCCGGCGTTTGGTCCGGCTTTGCCGGAAGGCGGGTTCGGGATTCTCGGTTGGGCGCGTGCGTATCGCCGGCGCAGGGCCCGCAGGGAGGCGCCCCTTGCAGGTCCTTTCACGTTATCTGACTCCGTCTTCGCGCCGGTCCTGCGCGGCGTGCGCCCGTGCGTTTGGCATTGGCTTCCTTGATCGTCGGGTGGTTTGGCTGCGGATCCCTTTGAGTTTAAGGGGCGTGTTGTCATTTGCTTGGGCTTATTTGTGTTTGTGCATCTCGCAGACTTTGCGTGGGCGCTCGGGGGTTGCATATCTGATCACAATGGCGCGTTTCGGAGTGGGTTTGAGGAGTTTGCGAGGGATGGGCATCCCGCGTCGGCCTAGTGTCGCGTTTAGGTTTTGCCTCGTCCATGCTGGAGTTGGTTTTGCGATCGGTTCTATGGCCGGCTTTTCCGGTGATACACTTCTTGATGATGCATAATCTACATCCATGTTTGAAAGCTGTGTAGAGATCGGGGGTTTGGATGGCTGTGGGATCAGATACCTTGGAGGACGCTGCATTGGCTTTGGCAGACGGCCGTGCTTGTATATTCCCGACAGACACGGTTTATGGCGTGGGGGTTGCGGTTCATGCGGCATCTGGACCAGCAATTCTCTTTGACGTTAAGCGAAGGGATTCGGGGAAACCTATCGCTTGGCTTGTTGGGTCGATTGATGATCTGCAACGATATGGCAAGAATCTTCCGCCAGCTGCCTGCGAACTTGCTCGGAGGTTTTGGCCGGGCGCTCTTACTCTTATCGTCGAGGCCTCAGATGCGGTGCCGGCATCTTATGCGTCGGAGTCGGGGTCCATTGGGTTGCGCATGCCCGCAAATGCTACGACGCTTGCTTTGATTCGTCGGACAGGAAGCCCGCTTGCCACGACGTCTGCCAACATCAGCGGTAGAGCTGCGGTGTCTAGATTCGAGTCGCTTGACGAGGAGTTGCTGGCAAGGGTGGGGTGCGCTTTGCGAGATCCCGTTGAATCGTCGCACAGCGGCGTTGCTTCTACTGTCGTTGACTGCACGGGCGGTGACTTGACGTTGGTCCGCGAAGGTGGAATTGCTTTTGAGAACCTGGCATCCCAATCATAAGGATTGCGTGGGTAATGTTATTGAGCAGGTTCGCATAGGTATGCAGGTGTACCATCGGCTCTGCAGGCATCTATCAGTGGAAGGCGTAGATACATGAATATCAGCATTGCAAGCGACCATGCAGGTTTTGATCAGAAGCAGTTGCTGGCTGCATATTTGAAAGAACTTGGCCATAACGTCATCGACCGTGGGCCGGATTGCGATGATCGCGTCGATTATCCGGATTTCGCCGAGGTCGTTGCCCATGATGTTGTCAACGGCGAAGCTGAACGCGGTGTGTTGGTGTGCGGCACCGGCATCGGTATGGCTATCGCTGCAAACAAGGTTGATGGGATTCGTGCGGCAAATATCGTTTCTCCCGCCTTCGCCGCTTTGTGCCGCGAGCACAACGATGCAAACGTCATCACCCTTTCCGGTCGTTTCGTCGACCTGTCCGCCAACAAGGAGATCTTGAAGGCGTTCCTTTCCACCGAGTTCGGCGGAGGGCGCCATGCGGGTCGCGTGGAGAAGATCATGGCGCTCGAGGGGTAATCGCTGCAATCAACGGTTTCGCGCATTGAAAACGGTCGACGATTCGTCGGCCGTTTTCCGTTTAAGGCTCTATCGTTACCGGATGATTGCGAGGATGTGCATACCCTGTGGCGCCGTGCGGTATGTGCTAGAGTACGTTTTGTAAAGAATCATCTATAGGAAGGGTGTCCCTCATGGCTATCGATCATGTGAAGCAAACCGATCCGGAAGTGGCAAGCGCGCTCGGGCAAGAGCTGTCTCGTCAGCGTTCGTCCGTCGAGCTGATCGCATCCGAGAACTTCACGTCTCAAGCCGTGATGGAGGCTATGGGTAGCGTTCTCACGAACAAGTACGCCGAGGGCTTGCCGGGCAAGCGTTATTACGGTGGTTGCGAGAAGGTCGACATCGTGGAGAACCTTGCACGTGATCGCGCATGCAAGCTGTACGGTGCCAAATTCGCGAACGTTCAGCCGCATTCCGGTGCAAATGCCAATCTTGCCGCATATTTCGCCACGGTGAAGCCGGGCGATACGGTTATGGGCATGAGCTTGGATAACGGCGGCCATCTGACCCATGGCAGCCCGGCGAACTTCTCCGGCAAGCTGTACAACGTCGTCTCCTACGGCGTCGATCCGGAGACTGAGACCATCGATTATGACGAGATGGAAAAGCTGGCGAAAGAGCATCAGCCTAAGCTGATCGTCGGCGGCGCTTCCGCTTATCCGCGCATCATCGACTTCGAGCGTATGGCGCAGATCGCCCATGAAGTCGGCGCATACCTCATGATCGATATGGCTCACATCGCTGGCCTGGTTGCTACGGGCGCTCATCCTTCTCCGGTCCCTTATGCCGATATCGTCACGTCCACCAGCCATAAGACCCTTCGCGGCCCGCGTGGCGGCTTCGTCCTCACCAACAACGAGGACCTGTTCAAGAAGATCAATTCCGCCGTGTTCCCGGGCAGCCAGGGTGGCCCGCTCATGCATGTTATCGCTGGCAAGGCCGTTGCCTTCGGCGAGGCGCTGCAGCCGTCTTTCAAGGAATACATCGACCATGTGGTGGAGAATGCCGCCGCAATGGGCCAGGGCATGACCGACGGCGGCCTGCGTCTGGTGTCCGGTGGAACGGATAATCACCTGTGCCTGGTCGACCTGACGCCCGCCGATGTTACCGGCAAGGATGCTGAGAAGCTTCTGGAGAGCGTCGGCCTGACGGTGAACAAGAACACCATCCCCAACGAGCAGCGCAGCCCGTTCGTTGCCAGCGGTATCCGCGTGGGCAGCGCCGCCGCCACTAGCCGCGGCTTCACCAAGGAAGACTTCTACGAGGTGGGCCAGTGCATCGCCGCAACCGTGTTCAACGCCGCCGATGAGGCGAAGCTGGCTGATATTAAGAAGAAGATCGATGCCATGCTGGAGAAGCATCCGCTGTATCCGGGTTTGGAGTATTAGCAGTTATTAAAAGGTTATACGTCGACGGCCGGGCAAGGTGTCCTTGCTCGGCCGTTCGTGCATGGAAGGGGAGGGGCCGATGCCCGGGAGCACTGATCGCCGTCCGAGCTGGGACGAGTATTTCATGACGCTTGCCAACGAGGTTGCCACGCGCACCACGTGTCTTCGCCGCGCCGTGGGCGCGATCATCGTCAAGGATCGCAGAATCTTGGCCACTGGTTACAACGGCGTCCCCACGGGGCTGGCCCACTGTGCGGAAACGGGCTGCCTGCGTCAGCAGTTGGAGGTGCCAAGCGGTCAGCGCCACGAGATCTGCCGAGGCTTGCATGCCGAGCAGAATGCGATCATCCAGGCAGCGCGTTACGGAATCAATATCACGGGCGCTTCGATTTACATAACCACTCAGCCATGCGTGGTGTGCGCGAAAATGCTCATCAACGCCGATATCGAGGAGATCATCTATTCGAACCCCTACCCGGATGAGTTAGCTATGTCCATGCTTCGTGAAGCGGGCATCAAGCTACGCGTTTACGATGACCCTATGCAAAATAATGCAAATGCATAAAAACTGAACACTTTCACGGTTTTGTTAATAAGAAAAAAGTAGAGCAGGGTAAATAGCGGGCAAAATCGAATAAATTCACGCCGTTTGCCAACGTTTTGTGGCGATTGCGGAGTTTAGAGGGGGCCTGAGTGGTTCTACGTTATCATTAGCTCTGGTTTTTTATGCGGGAATCTTGATTAACGAAAGGTTTGGGTGAAACGCAGGTAATGTTTGCTGCCGTTTTGATCGGTGCCATAACTGGCTTTGTCGGCTTTCTGCCGTTGCTCGCGGCTCTGCGTTTGGCTCGGAAGCATCCTTCGGTATCGGTCGCCAACGCGGCGCTTTACGGCTTGGGGGGCACGTTCGTGTCTCTTGTGGTCGTTGCTGTCGCATTGATCGTATGCGCGCTTGTCGCGCGTCCGTCCGTGTTTCCCTTCGGCATGGCCGAAATCGTTTCGCTTATCGTTTGTACCGCAGCGTACGTGTGGCGAAAAAACGTTGCACGGTAATGTTGGATTCGTTTATTGGAAAGGCTGGGATGATCTGAGATGGGCGAGGCGCTCAACAAGTTCGTCGAAGAGGCACGGCACCTCTCCGAAACTTTCGATTCCCACACCGTATTCTCTATCGGCGGTTGGGACATCAGCCAGTACACGCTGTACATGTTCTTCATTTTGGCGTTGGTGCTGATGGTCGTTCTGATCGGAGGCCGCAAGCTTCAGCTGGTCCCGAAGAACAAGTTCCTGAACACCGTCGAGTATGGCTACGACTTCGTGAACACGAGCATCGGCCAGGACGTTATCGGTGAGGGTTTCAAGAAGCACATCCCGTTTTTGTGCACGCTGTTCTTCTTCATCCTCATCGCTAACGTCGTGGGTCTGATCCCGGGCGCGAAGGCCACCACGGGCACCATTTCCATCACGTGGGCGCTCGCAGCCATCTCGTTCGTGTACTTCAACTTCTACGGTCTGAAGACGCTGGGCGTGTTCGGCTACATCAAGAGCCTCGTGCCCTCCGGTGTTCCCGGCCCCATGGTCCCGATCATCTGGTTCCTGGAGTTCTTCTCCATGGTCATCCGCGTTCTGACGCTGGCCGTTCGTCTTTACGGCAACATGCTGGCAGGCCATATGGTCCTGGCCGTGTTCTCTTTGGCAACCACCGTGTTTTTGCAGCAGGCTGTTTTCAGCATGGACTTCGTTACCGCGCTGCCTGCTGTCGCATGGTTCGTTTTGCTGGTCCTCATGTATGCCATGGAGTGCCTGGTGGCGTTCCTTCAGGCGTACGTGTTCACCATCCTGTCCGCTTCCTACATCGGCATGGCGGTTCATCCCCACTGATGCGCGGACCGGCGGCCAAGCCGCCACCCGTTCTGTTTGGCACCACAGCTGACATGAGTAGATCAGCTTGGGCATATTGGCATGAGCACGGAGAAGGCTCCGGGTTCAACGAAGGAGGTAATTATGGAAATCACGCTCGCTGCGCTGAAGGTCGTCGGCTATGGCCTCGCCGCCATCGGCCCCGGCATCGGCATCGGCGTTGCAACGTACGGCCTGTGCGTGTCCGCTGCACGCCAGCCTGAGATGAAGGGCACCCTGATGGGCTACTTCTTCATCGGCGCTGCTATGTCCGAGGCCTTGGCACTGCTGGGCCTGGTCCTCTTCTTCATTGGCTAACAGGTTTTCGACTCAAGCAAGACCTATAGGCTAAGGAAAGGAGGCAAGCGAGTTGAACGTTAAGAACAAAGTGCTCCGTGGTTGCGGCAGCGCAGCCGTCGCATTCGGCGCGGCAAGCGCTATGCTTCCTGCTCAGGCATTTGCCGATGAAGGCAGCGGCGTTGCGGCTATCCTGCCGCAGATGGATGAGTTCATCCCCATGCTCGTTGCGTTCATCATCTTGTGGATCATCCTGGCGAAATTCGGTTGGCCGCTGTTCGAGGGCATGCTTGTCAAGCGCGAGACCACTATCAAGGACGCTCTCGAGCAGTCCGAGAACGCTCGCGTTGAAAGCGAGCGCGTGCTCGCCGAGTACAAGCGCCAGCTGGAGGAAACCAAGGCGCAGTCCGCGCAGATCATCGCCGACGCCAAGAAGACGGGTGAGGCTGTTAAGGCCGATATCACCGCCAAGGCCCAGGCTGAGGCTGCCGGTATGATCGAGAAGGCTCATGCCGCCATCGAGGCTGACAAGAAGGCTGCAATCGCTGAGCTGCAGGGTTCGGTGGCCGACCTGTCCGTCGCCGTGGCTTCCCGCCTGATCGGCGAGGATCTCAACGATGACGAGCACCGCAAGATCATCGAGCGCTACGTGAACGAGGCGGGCAGTTTCAATGCCAACTAACCGCCATGTTCAAAAGGAAAAGGTTGCAACCTACGCATCCGTCCTGCTGGATGCCGCTTTGGCGGCTGGCGGTCAGGACGCGGTCCTAGAGGTTCGCGACCAAGCCGAGCGCATTATCCGCATTATGCGTTCGAACATGGATCTCTCTAGCTCTTTGCAAGACAGCTCTTATACGCCCGAGCAGAGGAACAGCCTTGCGCGCAACGTGTTCGCGCAGGCACATCCGGTCCTTATCGATGTCTTGGCCGTCATGGCCGAGCGCGGGGACTTCGCGTTGCTCTCGCGCGTATGGGAGAGCTACGGAGAGCAGGTCGAACGCAAGCTGAACGTCACCGTGGTCGACGTAACCACCGTCGTGCCGCTCGACGATCACCTGCGCGAGGTTATTACGAAGAAAGCCGAAGCCGACTTGGGCACCAAGGTCGTTTTGCGTGAAAGCATCGACAAGTCCCTGATCGGCGGCATTTTGATGAGCGCCAACGGCAAGCGAATCGACGCCAGCATGACGTCGCAGCTTGAGGCCGCTCGCAACGTGCTGAAACATTCCACAGATGGAGGTGAATGCTAGTGACTGAAATCACCGCACAGTCTATCGACGCGGCGCTGCGCAAGCAGCTCGATGCGCTGAACACCAGTGTGGAATCCCGCGAGACGGGTTCCGTCATCCAGGTGGGCGACGGTATCGCTCGCGTCGATGGCCTGAAAAATGCGATGGCAGGCGAACTCTTGGAGTTCACCAGCTCTACCGGCCAGGTTGTCTACGGTATGGCACAGAACCTCGAAGAGGATGAAGTGGGCGCCGTTTTGCTGGGCGATGTCGCAGCAATCAAGGAAAACGACGCGGTTAAGACCACCGGTCGTCTGGTTGAGGTTCCGTCCGGCAAGGCCCTGCTCGGCCGTGTCGTGAACCCGCTGGGCATGCCGCTTGACGGCAAGGGCGAGATCAAGGCCGAGGGCACCCGCCCGGTCGAGTTCAAGGCTCCGGGCGTTATTCACCGTAAGCCCGTTCATGAGCCGATGCAGACCGGCATCCTGGCTGTCGACTCCATGATCCCGATCGGCCGTGGTCAGCGCGAGCTGATCATCGGCGACCGTCAGACCGGTAAGACCGCCATTGCTGTCGATGCCATTCTGAACCAGAAGGGCAAGGACATGGTCTGCATTTATGTCGCCGTGGGCCAGAAGGCCTCCACGGTGGCCAACGTGCAGGAGACCCTGGAGAAGCACGGCGCGATGGATTACACCATCATCGTCAACGCTTCCGCTTCCGATTCCGCTCCGCTGCAGTACATCGCCCCGATGGCCGGTGCTGCAATGGGCGAGTACTTCGTCTACAACGGCGAGGACGGCAAGCCCGCCGGTCCGGAGAACCCGGGTCGTCACGTGCTCATCGTTTACGATGACCTGACCAAGCAGGCTGTGGCTTATCGTCAGATGTCTCTGACCCTGCGTCGCCCGCCGGGACGCGAGGCTTACCCGGGCGACATCTTCTACCTGCATTCGCGCCTGCTGGAGCGTGCTGTGAAGATGAACGAGCAGAACGGTCTCGGCTCCATGACGGCACTGCCGATCATCGAGACCCAGGCCGGCGACGTCTCCGCCTACATTCCGACGAACGTCATTTCCATTACCGACGGTCAGATCTATCTGCAGACCGACCTGTTCTTCCAGGGTCAGCGCCCTGCAGTCGACGTGGGCATCTCCGTGTCCCGAGTCGGCGGCTCCGCGCAGATCAAGCAGATGAAGCAGGTTGCAGGTACCCTGAAGCTCGACCTGGCCGCGTTCCGCGAGCTGAAGGCCTTCACCCAGTTCGGTTCCGACCTGGACAAGGCTACGCAAGATCAGCTGACCCGCGGCGCTGCCATGACCGAGCTGCTGAAGCAGAACCGCTTCTGCATGATGGACGTCTACGACCAGGCCGTTGCCATCTACGCTGGCGGCAAGGGCTACCTGGACGATGTTCCGACCGAGGACATCGTGCGCTTCCGCACCGAGCTGCTGGAGTTCCTGCATGCTTCCAAGCCGGAGGTGTTCGACGAGCTGGCCAAGGCCGGTAAGTGGACTGGTGACGTCGAGAACCTGACCAACGCTGCGATCGAGGCTTTCAAGCTTCAGTTCGCTCCCACGGCGTAAGGTAGGTTGAGATGCCCAACCTTCACGACATTGAAAGGCGTATCGGCTCCGTCTCTTCGACGAAGCAGATTACGCGTACCATGGAAATGGTTGCTGCTGCGAAGATCCGCCTTGCCGGCGAACGCGTGGCGGCGGCTACGCCGTACGCCGAGTCCATGGTCGAAATGTTGGCCAACGTTGCCAAGCGTGTAGGTGGCTCCGAGAATGCGCTGTTGCGCAAGCATGACGAGGTCAAGAACGTGCTGATCGTCGTCGTCGTGTCGGACCGCGGTCTGGCAGGCGGCTTCAACAGCAACGTGCTGCGCCAAGTCGATCGTTTGATGAAGAGCAAGCAGGCGGCCGGCGCTGAGGTCAGCGTGGTTGCCTGCGGCAAGAAGGCCATCGGCTATTACACGTATCGTCGTGTCGAGCCGGTACTTTCCTTCGCTGGCCAGTCCGCCGACCCCACTGTCGAGGCCGCGGACGAGATCGCCGCTTATGCGGTGGATGCTTACGCTAACGGATCGATCGACGAGGTCATCGTGGTGTACAACCACGCTAAGAATTCGGCAGAGCAGCAGCTTCGCGAGGAGTTGCTGCTCCCCGTCGACACGTCGGCCTTCGAAGCCGCAAAGGCTGAAAACGCTGACGAGTCCGCGGGCGAGAAGCTTGAGGGCGATGTGATCTTCGAGCCGAGCCCTGAAGCTGTTCTTGACCAGCTGCTGCCGGCGTATGTTCGCACTACGCTGTATCATGCGCTGATCGACTCGGCAGCTGCTGAGCAGGGCGCACGCCGCAACGCCATGATGTCGGCAACGGACAATGCCACCGAGATGGTTAACACGTTGACCAGATTGTATAACCGCGTACGCCAGGGCGCTATCACGACCGAGATTTCGGAAATCGTCGGTGGCGCTGCTGCTTTGGAGGATTAAATGGCTGAACATTTGTTTACTAAGGAGGAGGTCGAGGCCAGCAAAGGCGCCACGGGTCGCATCGTGCGTATCGTCGGTCCTGTTGTTGACGTCGAGTTCCCCCCTGATCAGCTGCCGGCGATCTACAACGCGCTGACGGTTGACGCTAAGACCGAGGCGGGCGACCTGCACGTCGTCCTCGAGGTCGAAACCCACCTGCCGGGCAACATCGTCCGTTCCGTCGCCATGAGCTCGACCGACGGTCTGATCCGTGGCCTGGACGTCCTGGACACGGGCCATCCCATCATGATGCCCGTCGGCCAGGAGACCCTGGGCCGCATTTGGAACGTCATGGGCGAGCCCGTTGACGAGAAGCCCATGCCCGAGGTCACCGGCTACATGCCCATCCATCGTCCTGCTCCCGAGTATGACGAGCTGGTCACGAAGACCGAGATTTTCGAGACGGGCATCAAGGCCATCGACCTGATCGAGCCGTTCGTCAAGGGCGGTAAGACCGGCCTGTTCGGCGGCGCCGGCGTTGGCAAGACCGTTATCATCCAGGAGCTCATCAACAACCTGGCTCAGGAGCACGGCGGCACTTCCGTGTTCACCGGCGTTGGCGAGCGTACCCGTGAGGGTACCGACCTGTACCTGGAGATGAGCGATTCCGGCGTTATCAACAAGACCTGCTTGGTTTACGGCCAGATGAACGAGCCTCCGGGAGCTCGTCTGCGCGTCGGCCTGGCTGGTCTGACCGAGGCCGAGTACTTCCGTGATCAGGGCCAGGACGTTCTGCTGTTCGTGGACAACATCTTCCGCTTCACGCAGGCCGGTTCCGAGGTGTCCGCACTGCTCGGCCGTATGCCGTCCGCCGTTGGTTACCAGCCCACGCTGGCAACCGAGATGGGCGACCTGCAGGAGCGCATCACGTCCACGTCCACGGGTTCCATCACGTCCGTGCAGGCAGTTTACGTGCCCGCCGACGACTTGACCGACCCCGCTCCGGCTACGACGTTCACGCACCTGGATGCGAAGACGGTTCTGTCCCGTTCCATCGCCGAGCTGGGCATCTACCCGGCCGTCGACCCGCTGGAGTCCACCTCCCGCGCTCTGGATCCCGCCATCGTGGGCGAGGAGCACTATCGTGTGGCCACCGGCATCCAGGAGCTGCTGCAGAACTACAAGGACCTGCAGGACATCATCGCCATCCTTGGTATGGACGAGCTGTCCGAGGAGCAGAAGCTCACGGTTTCCCGTGCGCGTAAGGCTCAGCAGTTCTTCGGCCAGTGCTTCCACGTGGCAACGCAGTTCACCGGCCTGCCCGGCAAGTACGTCAAGATGGAGGACACCGTTCGCTCCTTCGCTGCCATTCTCGACGGCGAGTGCGACGAGATCCCCGAGCAGTGCTTCCGCCTGAAGGGCGGTATCGACGACGTCTACGCTGCTTACGAGGAAATGAAGAAGGAAGAAGCGTAGTATGGCTAGCTTCAAGTGCGACATCGTCACGCCTGCCGAGAAGCTTGCAGCTTGCGAGGTTGAAATGGTCGTCGTCCCGGGCGTCGAGGGCGAGATGGGCTTTTTGGCCGGTCATGCTCCGCTGGTGTCCGTGCTGGCTGATGGCGAGATTCGTCTGACGCCTGCAGAGGGCGGCCCCGTGCAGCGCTACGAAGTCAAGGGCGGCTACGTGCAGGTTACCGACGACAAGGTGATCATCCTTGCCGATAGCGCAACGCCTGTTGCTGCATAGCCTGGGTGTTGGCTTGAACATCTGAACCCGCGGCCGCTGGTGCGACTGCTGGCAACGCGACGGTCGTATCCATCGGCTGTTCACCTGAAACGGCCCCTGCCGAAAGGCGGGGGCCGTTTTGCGTATGGCGGCATGAAACCCCGCGCGAAATCCATCGTTTGTTCGAACACACGTGCGCTAAAGGCTGCTATGATGGGGAACCGGAAAACCCTGCTTCTGTCAATCGGCGTCCAGCCTGACCGAAGCGCAGCACATCAGCTTGCGAGAAGATTCGAGGCGCATACATGGCGTTCGTTCATTTGCACAACCATACTGAATATTCCTTGCTTGACGGTCTGACGCATATCAAGGATATGGTTCGTCGTGCGGCGGAGCTTGACATGCCTGCCGTGGCCATTAGCGATCACGGCGTTATGTCGGGCGTTCCCGAGCTGTGCGATGCCTGTGCCGCCGTCGAGAAGGAAACCGGCAAGAAGGTCAAGCCGATTTACGGTTGCGAAGTATATTTCACCACCGATGAGGAGCTTCGCAAGGATGTGAAGCCCAAGCTTTACCACTTGCTGTTGCTGGCGAAGACCAACGAGGGTTACCACAACCTGTTGAACCTGGTCAGCGAATCGCATGTCGATAACTTCTACTACAAGCCGCGTACCACGTTCAGCATGCTGCAGAAGTATGGCAAGGGCATCATCGGCTCGTCTGCGTGCATCGCGGGTATCATCCCGAAACTGCTGGATAACCGGCAGTTCGATGAGGCGGTTGAGTGGGCCAACAAGTTCGCCAGCTGCTTCGAGCCGGGCGATTTCTATATCGAGCTTCAAAACCAAGGCATCCGCACTGATGGCGGTCTTACGCAAACAGAGCTGAATCATCAACTTACCGAGGTTGCGCATCGTGCGGGCCTGAAGACCATCGCAACGAACGACTTCCACTACCTGTTGCAGGAAGACGCGAAGGCGCAAGACATCATGCTGTGCATCGGCACGGGCTCGGCTGTCAACGATACGAATCGTATGAAGTTCGAGAACGACCAGTTCTATATGAAAACGGAAGAGGAGATGCGCGAGGCGCTTCGCGATTTCCCCGAAGCATGCGATACCACGGTGGAAGTTGCCGAGAAGTGCAACGTCATCCTTGAGCGTGACTCCATTCTGCCGAAGTTCCCGCTTCCCGAAGGCGAGACGGACGAGAGCTGGTTCCGCCATCAGGTGCTTGAAGGTATGAAGAAGCGCTACGGCGACCCTATTCCCAAAGAGCCGCTTGATCGTGCTGAATACGAGATGAGCGTCATCATCCAGCAGGGCTTCCCTGCATACTTCTTGATCGTGCAGGAATACTTGGACTGGGCGCGTAGCCAAGGCATCGGCGTCGGGCCGGGTCGTGGTTCCGCTGCTGGTTCCATCGTTGCATATGCTATGGGCATCACCGACTTGGAACCGCTTTCCAACGGCCTGCTGTTCGAGCGATTCCTTTCCCCGGAACGTGTGGAGATGCCTGATATCGACTGCGACTTCGAGGATGAACGTCGCCAGGAGGTTATCGAGCATATCCGCGAGGTGTACGGCGCCGATCACGTTACGGGCGTTATCACGTTCGGCAAGCTGCAGGCGAAAAACGCCGTGCGCGACGCGGCGCGCGTGCTCGACTATCCGTATAGCGTTGGCGACAAGATCTGCAAGATGATCGGCGACGAGCTGGGCATCACTATTCAGAAGGCGCTCGACACGAACCCTGATTTGAAGAAGGCCTACGACACCGAAGAGGACGTCAAGGCGGTCGTCGACGCGGCGCAGTCCATCGAGGGCCACGTACGCGGCGAGGGCGTGCATGCGTGTGCAACCATCATCTGCCGAGATCCCATGGCCGACCACGTGCCGGTCAAGCGCGATACCAAGGGCGGCGGCATCATCACGCAATACGACGGCCATTACACGCCCGATCTGGGCCTGTTGAAGATGGACTTCCTTGGCTTGCGCACGTTGGGCGTGCTTTCGCGCGCGTGCCGCAACGTCGAGATGACCACGGGCCGCAAGATCATCCCCGAGGAGATCCCTACCGACGATGAGCAGGCGTTCGCGCTCATGCGTTCGGGCAACATGGACGGCCTGTTCCAGGTTGAGGGCGGCTTGTATGTGAGCCTGTTCGCGCGTCTGCCACCGAAGAGGTTCAGCGACATCGTCGCTTCGATCGCCCTGAACCGTCCGGGCCCGTTGGAGTCCGGCATGGTCGACGACTATGTCAAGGTTGCAAGCGGCAAAACGCCCGTGCATTACTACGACGAGCGTCTGCGCCCGGTTCTTGAGGAAACCTACGGCACCATGGTCTACCAGGAGCAGATCATGCAGGTGTCCATGGTCATGAGCGGCTTCTCCGCCGGCAAGGCAGACAAGCTGCGCAAGGCAATGGGCAAGAAGAAGCTCGACATCATGCGCATGCTGCAGGAGGACTGGAACAACGGCGCGGTCGAGAACGGGTACTCGCTTGAGATCGCGAAGAAGATCTGGGACGACGCGGAGAAGTTCGCAAAGTACGCGTTCAACAAGTCGCATTCGGCTGCGTACTCGATCCTGGTTATGCGCACGGCGTACCTGAAGGCGCATTACCCGAACGAGTACATGGCGGCAGTGCTGTCCAGCTACATGGGCAACACCGACCGCTTGATCCGCTATATCTCCAGCTGCAACCACAACGGCACGCCCGTGCTGCCGCCGGACATCAACTCGTCGAACGCCGAGTTCACGCCGGTTGAGAACGGCATCCGCTTCGGCCTGGTCGGCGTGCGCGGTGTTGGTCGCAACGTTGCTGACGAGATCATCGAGGAACGCGAGAAGAACGGCCCGTTCACCAGCTTGCACGACTTCGTGAACCGCGTCGATGCGAAGTGCTACAACCGAAAAACGCTCGAAGCCCTTATCAAGGGCGGTGCATTCGATTCAACAGGGTACACGCGCAAGCAGCTCATGTACTTCATCGAGGAGACGCCGCTTCTGGAAGGCGCGGCAAAGCGTCAGAAGGACCGCGATCGCGGCCAGGTAAGCATGTTCGACCTGTTCGCCGACGATGCGGATTCCGGCTTCCAGGAAGATGTGCCTGCGCCTGATGGCGTTGAGTGGCCGAAGCGTCAGCTGCTGACGTACGAGAAGGAGATCATGAAGATCTACGTCTCGGATCATCCGCTCACGCCGTACGAGAACTACATCTCCCGCATCACGAAGTGGCAGCTGGGCGATTTGGCTGAGCGTACGAAGGAGATCAAGTCTGCGGTGTTCGTGGGCATGGTGTCCAACGTGGTGACGAAGCTGACGAAGCGCGGCACGAAGATGGCCACGTTCGATCTGGAAGACACCACGGGCCACGTGGAGTGCATCTGCTTCAAGTACGAGGAGAACGCCGAGGCCATCCAGGAGGACGCCATCGTCAAGATCAAGGGCAAGTTCGAGCATTCCGACCGCGGGAACCAGATCATGGTGTTCGAGACGGAAACGCTTGAGCTGAGCGAAGAGGACGTGAAGCCTCGCCAGCTGCGCCTGAGCGTGCCTATGTCGGACTTCGACCAATCGAAGTCCATGCGCTTGAGCCGCATCCTGAAATCGTATCCGGGGCGTGATGGCGTGGTGCTGTTCGTGAGGCAAAACGATGGGCATAAGTTCCGAGCCGAGCTGCCGGTAACGGTTGATGCGGAAAGCCCCATCATGCGCAGCGAGCTGACGGACCTGTTCGGCTATAACGTGCTGACTGCGTAGCGGGTGTGGCTTGGCGTTTGCCGGGGGTCGGCCTTCGGCATATTGCGCGCTGGTTGCGCAATCATCGCATTAATCGGCGCTCGCTGTCCGCGGATACGTCTTAGCATGTAGCATGTGAAATGTGCGCAAGCGGTATTGGATATCCCATGGGACCCGGATGTGAATCCGGGTCCCGTTTCTTTTGCCGGCAGTTGTCGCGTATCATGGACCGCATGGATAAAACGATTGAACATAACGAGCAGGCGGCGCAAGTGGAAACTGCAGCGGTGTACGCCGATGCCGCGCGGGCGAGCGATGCCGAGGGCTTCAACCGCGAGGACGCCGAACGCACCTTGTCGCTGACGGTGTCCTACAATGGCGGGCCGTTTTGCGGCTTCGCACGCCAGCCCGGCAAGCTTACCGTGCAAGGGGAGCTTGAGCAGGCGCTTTCCATGGTCATGCGCCGGCAGGTGGAAGTGGTGTGCTCGGGCCGCACCGATGCGGGCGTGCATGCGCTCGGCCAGGTGGTAAGCTTCAACGTTTCCGTCGATGAGCTGGATAGCCGCAGCCTGCACAGCCTGCGTCGCAGCTTGAACGCGCTGACGCATGAGGACATCACGGTGCGCAAGGTCGAGGAGCGCCAGCCGGGTTTCAGTGCTCGGTTCGACGCGCAATGGCGCGAGTACCACTACCATATCTGCCTAGATGACACGCCGCCGCTGTTCATGCGCGATTTCAGCTGGTTCGTGCATGCCGATTTGGATATACCGGCGATGCAACAGGCTGCGCGCTATCTGGAAGGCGAGCACGATTTCAAAAGCTTCTGCATGGCGGCCAGCGCCGTTGGCAAGCCCACGTGCCGAAACGTGCATGAGATCTCGCTTTCGTGCGAGACCATCATGGGCGAGGAGGTGCTGACCATCAAGGTGGTGGGCAATGCGTTCCTGCATTCCATGGTGCGGACCATCGTAGGCACGCTTGTCGTGGTGGGCCGCGGCCTGCGCAAGCCCGAATGGGTGTGCGAGGTGCTTGAAGCCCGCGACCGAACCGCGGCGGGGGAGAACGCCCCGGCAGCCGGTCTGGTGTTTTGGAAGGTGCAGTACTGATGGCGGACAAGCGGAAGGCCAAGCGTTCGGAGCGCACGGCGGAAAGAAAGCGCCCTCTTTCGACGTTCACCCATCTCTACGAAAGCCGCGATAAGCGCTTATGCGTATTCGAGGATGAGCGCGGCCATCTGACGAGCGTTCGCGCGTCGCGCTTGGCGTGACGGAGGGTTCTTCGGTTACCGTCCTATCGACAAAAGAAGCCCCTTGCAACCTGACAGGTTGCAAGGGGCTTCAGCGTTACGGCGTTGCGTCGGCTAGCGGGCCTTCGGCTTTTCCGGCACCGTCTTGTCCACGAAGTAGATCTTGTACCACATGAGGAACATGTAGACGATCCAGATCTTGCGGCTGCGGTCGGCGCCTGCCTTGTGCTCGTCAAGCAGCCGGACCAGCTCGTCGGTGTTGAAGAACTGGCGCGCGATGTCGCCGGTGAACCATTCCTTCACCTGGTTATAGTAGCGGTCCTGGCGCAGCCAGTTCACCACGGGCACGGGGAAGCCGAGCTTCTCCTTCTGCGCCCAGTCCTTCGGGATGGCTCGCTCCGATGCCTCGCGCAACGTGAGCTTGGTTTGCGTCTCGTTTGCCTTAAGCGGCGTGGGGATGGTGGCCGATACGTCGAAGACGCGGCGGTCCAAAAACGGCACGCGGGATTCCAGCGAATGGGCCATGGACATCTTGTCCGTTTTCAGCAGGATGTCGCCGACCAGCCAGAAATACAGGTCCACATACTGCATGCGCGTGGTTTCGTCCAGGTCCTTGACCTCAGCGTATACCGGTGCGGTGAGCTGCTGGGGGGTAGGGGCGTTGCAGCCGCCGCGCAGTAGCAGGGCGCGCTCCTCTGCGGTGAAGGCGACGCCGTTGGCGTTGGTGTAGTACCAATCTTCGGGCGTTTCGCTGGCGCGCTCAAGGTAGTTCGCGCCGCGGATGCCCAGCTTGCGCATGACGCTGGACGCGCCGCGCAGCAGGCCTTTCGGGGCCCAGGACAGCTTGGCGTTGGAGAACGGCGTTTGGTAGATGCGGTAACCGCCGAAGAACTCATCGGCGCCTTCGCCGGAAAGCACCGCCTTGACCTGCGTAGCTGCGATCTGGTCGACGAAGTACAGCGCCACGGCGGAAGGGTCGGCGGACGGCTCGTCCATGTGCCACTGCACGCGGGGCAGGCTCTCCCAGTACTCGTCCTCGCCGATGTACTTGTTGGTGTTGGCGATGTGCAGCTCGTCGGCGAGCTCGTGAGCCCACGAGATCTCGTCGCGCATCATGCCGCCGGCGCCCTCGGCGTTGTTGGCGGCGGCGTTCTTGTAGCAATCGAAGCCGACGGTGAACGTTTTGATGTCAGGGTTCTCCTTGGCCAGGCATGCTGCCATGTAGCTGGAGTCGATGCCCGAGGACAGGAAGCTGCCGACCTCGACGTCGGCCACGTTGTGGTAGCGCACGCTGTCGCGCACGGCCTCGTCGATGGCCTCGACGGTATCCTGGCGGCTGCGTTGCGTATCGAAGTTGTACTCGGGGCGCCAATAGCGGCGCTCGGTGATGGACCCGTCGGCATGCACGGTCATGCAATGCGCGGGAGCCAGCTTGAAGATGCCCTTGAAGAACGTTTCGGGAAGGGCGCTGAACTGGAAGCACAGGTACTGCTCGAGCGCCTCATGATTGAGCTCGCGCACATAGTCCGGATGCTCGAGGATGCACTTGATCTCGGAGGCGAAGATGAAGCGGCCGTTTTGCTGCGTGTAGTAGAACGGCTTGATGCCGAAGAAGTCGCGGGCACAGAACAGCTCGCGCGTATCGCGGTCCCAGATGGCGAACGCGAACATGCCGCGCAGACGGTCGAGCACGCCTTCGCCCCACGCCAGATAGCCCGTGAGCAGGACCTCGGTGTCGGAGTTGGTTTGGAACTGCCAACCCTGCGCCTCGAGCTCGGTTCGCAGATCGCGGTAGTTGTAGATCTCGCCGTTGAACACGATGGCGAAGCGGCCCTTGGCGGCAGCCTGCTCGGGCGTGCCGCACGGGGTGCCGTCAAGGCGCAGCGCCGGCGAGGTGATGACGGCGGCGTGGTCGCCCGTGGAGCGCACCATGGGCTGGTTGCCGTTGGCAAGGTCGATGAGCGAAAGACGGCGATGACCTAAGGCGATGCCGCTTTCGGCGTCGATGTACTGGCCTTCGCCGTCGGGCCCGCGATGGGCCATGACGTCGCACATGGCTTTCAGAGTGGGCAGGCTTGCATCATCAGCCTGCGTGAATCCGCAGATACCGCACATGGTGAGGCATCCCTCCAATCGTATATAAAGGTAAGGTTCATCATAACGAATGGGACGGACGGTGGCACGGCTCCCGCGAAAAGCGCAGATTTTCCTACACCCAGTGCCGGGCGGGAAGGTGTTAGGCTTGGTGCGTGCTACACTGCGGGGAAAGAATCGCTTGCGCGAAGGGGGCGCCTGCGCCTATCGGCCGGTGGACCTCGCGCGGGAACAGGACCGCCTGGGCGGATGGAGCTTGCGGTCAAGAAGGGCTTGCCGCGCCTGCTCGAGGAAGTTGCGTTTTGTTTAGGGCGGCGGAGCGAGGCAGATTATTCGCAAAGGCGTCCGTGACGTTGAAAACGTTGATGGGGAAGGTGCATGTCATGAAGGTGCATGTGGAGTTGGATGGCGGCTTGTTGGCGGATAGGTTCGGGAAGTATGCGTCCGAGCCGGACCGGCTGGAGGGCTTTCCCGTACGTTCGTTCCCTATCGAGATAAGCGACGTGCCGCAGGAGGCGCGGACGCTCGCCTTGGCGTTCATCGATTACGATGCCATCCCCGTGGGCGGCTTCTGCTGGATTCACTGGACCGCGTGTAATCTGCCGGCGACCACCACGCTCATCCCCGAGGACGCTAGCCGCACGGAGGCGGTTGATATGGTTCAGGGCCGCAACAGCAATTGGTCGCCTATGGCGCATGGCAGCGATAACCCGCAGGTGCATTCCCGCTATTGCGGTCCGCAGCCGCCTGATGCCACGCACAGCTACACGTTAAACGTGTACGCGCTTGATTGCGTGCTCGACTTGCCGGAGGGCTTCTATCTCAATGAGCTGCGCCGCGCGATGAGCGGTCATGTGCTCGATCAAGCGTCCGTGGAGTTGCCGAGCCGCGCATAGGGGGAGGCAGCATGCGGCTCCCTTTGATTCGCTTCATTGGGGAGATTCTTACAGTAATGAAACGGATTCTATGGTTTGGCGTTGTACGGAGTAGCGCAACAGGTGGGGTATTTTACAATGACGGGTACGCAATAGGGCGCCTGTCGTCTTGACGTTTGGGCGTGGGCGGTCTGCCGTGGGGGTGGCCGCCCGCGCTTGTTTTCGCGATGGCGCCGCAAGGTTATGAAACCGCGCTCGATAGCGCCGGCTATGGAAGAGGTACCGCCTGCTATGAAAAACGTTCTGCACGTGCTCGGCCGCGACCTGCTGCGCCTTTTGAAGGCGCCGGCTGCCCTGGTGGTGGTCGTGGTGCTGGTCGTGCTGCCGTCGACGTACACGTGGTTCAACGTCATCGGCTTTTGGAACCCCTATGACAACACGGGAAACATGCGCGTATGCGTGGTGAATCAGGATGCCGGGTCCGAGAACGACTTGATGGGTCAGATGAACCTGGGCAACCAGATCGTGGACACGCTGCATGAAAACCATCAGCTGAAATGGGAATTCACCGATTACGACGATGCGATGCGCAAGGTGGAATCGGGCGAGGTGTATGCGGCGTTCGTCATACCCGAGGATTTCACCGCCAACCTGTTCACCATCGTGACGGGCGATTTCCAGCAGCCTAACCTGCAGTATTACGTCAACGAGAAGATGAACCCCGTGTCGCCGAAGGTGACCGATGCGGGCTCCTCCACCCTTGACGAGACGATCAACAGCCAGTTCGTGTCCACGGTCAGCTCGGTGGTGGCGGACACGCTCAACGATAAGGTTGCCGAGGCCGAGCAAAATCTGAGCAGCGCGCAGAACGATTCGGCCGCGCAGCTTTCGCGCGCCGTCGATTCCGTTTCCAACGCGCGTGCGACCGTAAGCGGCTTGGCTGCATCTACCGAGGAGGCCCGCCAGAAGGCGCAATCGGCGAAAGGCCAGCTTGAGCAGGCCCGTGCCGACGCGCAAACCGTGCAGGACCAGCTGCAGCAGGTGAGCGACCTTTCCCTGACGCTGCAAAACAGCCTGGGCACGTTCACGTCGGTGGCCATGCCCGGCATGTCGAACACGAACCTGATGCTGTCCCAGGTGGCTTCGCAGGTGGCCGGGGCGGTCACCGATGCTTCCAACGCCATATCCGGCGCGCAAGGCACCGTGGATGCCGCAGCCGATCGTGCCCAGGGCGTGCTGGACATGAACACCGCCGTCATCGAGCAGCTGCAGATCGTGCACGACCAGATGCCCGACTCCGATCCGAACAAGGAGCAGCTGCGATTCGCCATCGATTCCCTGACCGCCCGCAACGCCGAGCTGCAGCGCGATTTGAACGACCTGAAGACGCTCAGCGGCGACGTGGATGCCACGGCCGCCAGCGTCGCGGCTGCCGCCAACACCGTTAACGTCGCCGCGCAAAACGCCATCACCGCTTCGGGGGCATACCAGCAGCAGCTGTTCGGTAGCGCCTTGCCGCAGGTGAGCAACGGTATCTCCCAGGTCGGCATAGCCGCCGCGAGTTTGAAGGGCGCCATCTCCAACCAAGGCTATCTGATCGACGAGACCTCGGGCGTGATCGACCAGCTGTCGGGGACGCTGCATGTGGCAAGCGACGCCATGGCGCAGACCGACGTGCTGCTGTCCAGCCTTGAGGGGACCATGCGCCAGGCGCGCAACGACGTGGCCCTGCTGGGAACGTCGTCGGCGGTGTCGGAGCTGGTCGACAACGGGCGCATCGACCCGGAGAAGATCGCCGAGTTCATGCAGGCTCCCACGCAGGTGACCACCGAGAAGCTGTACCCGCTCAATGCCTACGGTTCGGCCATGGCCCCGCTGTTCATCAGCTTGAGCCTGTGGATCGGCACGTTGATGCTGTGCGTCATCTTGAAGCTGGAGGTCGATAAGGAAGGCGTGCCGGGCTTGACGGTGATGCAGGGCTATATCGGCCGCTGGCTGTTCTTCGCCCTGTTGGTGACCCTGCAGGCCGTGGTGTGCGTGGCGGGCTGCCTGTTCATCGGCGTGCAGGCGGCATCGGTGCCGGCGTTTTTCGCAACGGCCATCTTGCTGTCGCTTTCCTACCTGTGCATCACGTACACGCTGTCGTCGTCGTTCCAGCATATCGGCATCGGCCTGTGCATCATCATGGTGTTCGTGCAGATCCCGGGCGGCACGGGCTTGTACCCGGTCGAGATGACCGATGCCTTCTTCCGCACGGTGTATCCCATGTTCCCGTTCACGTACGGCATCAACGCCTTGCGCGAGGCCATCGGCGGCTTCTACGGCACGCAGTGGCTGGGTTATTGCGGGGTGCTCCTGCTCATCGCATTGTCCATGACGCTGGTGGGCCTGTTCGTGCGACCGCATCTGACCAACCTCAACCGCCTGGTGGCGAAGGAGATCAAGCAAAGCGACCTGCTCAACGTCGAGGAGGCCCTGGTGCCCGAGCGACGTTACCGTATCGGCCAGCTTATCCGGGCATTGTCCGACCATGACGAGTTCCACATCGCGGTGCGCCAGCAGGCCGATACCTTCCTGAAGCACTATCCTCGTTTGAAACGCGGTGCGCTTATCTTCGGCATCGCCGTGCCGGTGGCGGTCTCGGTGGTGTTCGCCGTGACCACTACCGAGAAGGTGGTCATTCTGACGGCATGGCTGACCTGGCTGGTCGTCCTCATCGGTTTTCTGCTTGGCGTGGAGATGGTGCGCGACAACATCCAGCGCCAGGCGTCCATCGATAGCATGAGCGATGATGAGCTGCGCGGGCATCTGGCCGATCGGGGCAAGAAGGTGGTCAAGGAATTGGTGCCTGCCGCCATGTCGACGGCGCGCGTTTCGGTGCCCGTCGACCGTTTCGCCCGTGCGGCGGGCGTATCCGTGCCGCTGCCGCCTGTGGGCGTGGCGGCTGATGACCTGACAGACCCGTCTGCTCCGACGTGCGGATCCGATGGCCCTGGTCAGGGCGCTTCCCGCAAGCCGAAGGGCGCCCCGGGCAAGGGAGCATCGCTTATGGACCTGGCCGCCAAGGGCAAGCCGGCGTACTTCGACGGGCCGTTTTTGACCGATGACGAGGTTCATGGCGAAAAGGGCAAGGATGATGAGGAGCTGCTTGAGGCGGAGATTCCCTCCCTTGAGCTGAGCGCCGATGACCTCGAGGCGCTTGCGCAGCGCAAAGCCGAGCGCGGCAAACACGGCAAGAAGCACAAGAAGCATAAGAAGAAGGGCGATTCGAAGAAGGGGGGCGGCCATGCGTAACGTGTTCAAGCTGTTCTCCTACGATATCAAGCACCTGTTCGGCAACGTGATAACCGTGGTCATCGTCTTGGGCCTGGTGTTCCTGCCGTCCATTTTCACGTGGTACAACGTCATCGCGTGTTGGAACGTGTTCGACAACACGGGCGACCTGAAGGTGGCGGTCGCCAACTCCGACGAGGGGTACCAAAGCGACCTGCTGCCCACGAAGATCAACGTGGGCGACAGCGTGGAGTCGGCGTTGCGCGCCAACAACCAGCTTGACTGGGTGTTCACCGATGAGGAGGACGCCATCGACGGGGCGCGTTCGGGCAAGTACTATGCGGCCGTGGTCATCCCGCAAAGCTTCAGCTCCGACATGATGAGCTTCTACTCCGACGACGCCGAGCATGCCGAGCTCGTCTACTACGAGAACGAGAAGAAGAACGCCGTGGCGCCGCGCGTGACCGATCAGGCGTCCAGCAAGGTTGCCGCCCAGGTGAACACCACGTTCGCCGAGACCATTTCCGATGTGGCCCTGGGGCTGGTCGACTCGCTGGGGACGGTGGCCGACGATGCCGATGCGGCGGGGCGGATCGCCAAGCTCTCGGGCACCATATCCTCGTCCGCCGACCAGATGCGCACCGCCGCCGACGTGCTTGAATCGTATGCGAATCTGGCAGGGACGGCGCAGGCGCTCGTGGGAAGCTCCACCCAGCTTCTGGGCAACGCGCAAAACGCGGTGAAGGACGCGCAGCAGCAGGCCTCGGGAGCGAAAAGCGGCGCCGAGACCATCGGCGATGCGCTGACGACGTCGGTCTCGTCCTTGTCCGACGCCCTGGCCCAAAGCTCCGACGGCTTCAACCAGGTGCCCGATGCCATCGACAAGGTGTATGCGCAGGTGGATACCGATAAGGCGAACGCCGCGCAAAGCCTTCGCGACCAAGCGGCCGATGTGGATTACCAGATAGAGCGCTACCAGCAGCTCGTCGAGGTGCTTGAATCCATCAAACCGCAGCTCGACGAGCAGTATCGCCCGGCGGTTGATGCCGTGGTGTCGCAGCTGAACACGTCCATATCCTCGCTTTGCAAGCTGCGCGACAGCTTGACCTCGGCGGCGGACAAGATAGCTACCGGCAACGACCCGGAATCCGCGTCCCGCGCCGATATCCAGGCGAAGCTCGATGAGGCGAAGGCGAACGCCGACAAGCTGAAGAACGACTACGAGAACAACCTGAAGCCGGGCCTTGAGAGCTTGGCGAGCTCGGTGGCGCAGGCGGCTCAATCGCTTTCGGCGCGTGCGTCTCAACTTTCCAGCGTAGGCGATGGCTTGAACGGCGCCGCATCCTCGGTTTCGTCCGACCTGGCGGACGCGCAGAGCGCCATCCGCGCCATGTCTGACGAGCTGCACGGGTCCGCCGACAAGATGTCGGCGTTGTCCCAGCGCGTCAACGAGGCGCTGGCCAGCGGAAACGTTGATCAGCTGAAGCAGATCATCGGCTCGAACCCCGAGGCGCTTGCCAAGGCGGTGTCCGCCCCTGTGGGGGTGGAGCGCATCGCCGTGTTCCCGGTGGAGGATTTCGGTTCGGCCATGGCGCCGCTGTACACCACGCTGGCCTTGTGGGTGGGCTCGCTTTTGATCATGGTGCTGCTGAACCCGGTTCCCTCCGAACGCGCCAAGCGCGAGGCGGGCCTGGTCGACCCCAAGTCCTGGCAGCTGTTCTTCGGGCGCTATGGCGCGCCGTTCGTTCTGGCCTTCATGCAGTCGACGGTGGTGTGCCTGGGCAACATGCTGTTCGTGGGCGTCCAGGTTGCCGACCCGTTGCTGTATCTGCTGTGCTTCTGGACGGCGGGTTTCGTGTTCAGCTTCATCATCTACACGCTGGTGTCGCTGTTCGCCAACCTCGGCAAGGCGCTCGCTGTGCTGCTGCTCATCATCTACGTGACCGGCGGCGGTGGCAGCTTCCCCTTGCAGCTGTTGCCCGGCTTCTTCCAAGTCGTCAGCCCGTTTTTGCCGGCGACGCACGTCATCAACGCCATGCGCGCGGCGAGTATGGGCGTGTATCAGAACGATTTCTGGGTGCAGATCGGCATAACGCTCGCCTTCATCGTGCCGTTCGTGATCATGGGCATCCTGCGGCCGGTGCTCTCGCGCTTCACGTATTGGTTCGTGGAGCAGGTGGAGAAGTCGAAGGTGGTTGCCTAGCCGGCGGCCGACGGAAAAGCTGGTTTCTCGGGGCGCGGTCCGGTTTCGGGCCGCGCCCTTTTCTCGTATGCGCGCATTCGGCCCCGTTCGGCGGTTCGCCTTGCCTTGCGACGGGGTTCCGATTGCGGGCGAGCGGCCCGTTGCGCGCTGCATGGAGTATAATCATGAGCAGGTTCAACACGGTGCGTTACCTGCTTGAACTACGGCAACGTAACGGTTGGGTCCGAAAGCAAGGCGCCAAGGGGCAAGCCTTGCGCATCCGGCGATCTTCCGCCGGTTTCAAGCCCGCGCGGCGGGGTGCCGCTGGGCGCTTTTGAGGGAAGGAGCCCGTTATGATGTTCCGTCATGTCATGGTCCCCTACGATGGGTCCGATCACGCGAAGAACGCTCTGAACTACGCCAAGGACCTGGTTGCCGGCGATGCCGACGCCAAGCTGTCCGTGGTGCATGCCGTTCCGTCCAGCTACATGGGCGTGGACCGCATGGGAACCGACGGCGCGCTTGACGGCGTGCCCTACGGCATGCTGGATTACGAGGAGTACCAGGGCGTGGTCAAGCGCGTGCTCGACGAGGCGCAGAAGCGTGTTGCCGAGGATCTGGGCGATGCCTTGGCCGATTTGGGCGACCGTGCTCAGGTGGAGGCCGTTGCCGGCGCTTCCCCCGCAGATGCGCTTTCGCGTTATGCCGAGGAGCGTGATTGCGACCTCATCGTCATGGGCCGCCGCGGCCTGGGTGCCATCCGCGGCATGCTGGGCAGCGTCAGCTTCGGCGTGCTGCGCGCCACCGACGTCCCGGTGCTCACGGTGAAGTAGCCTTCGCCGCTGTTTTGGCTGATCGGCCGCCTGCAACGCTTGTCGTTGCGGGCGGCTTTTCGCGTTTTCGGGGCGCAAGGCAAGGCTCGAGCGCTTGCTGTCGAATCGGATTTCGCGCCCGGGCATCATGGCGATGAAGCATCGCGATAGCGTGTCAGGTGCCGAGGGCGTTGCGGAGACAGGGGCGTTGCGATTGCGTATCGGCTTGCGTTGCGATCGGGCGCCGTTTGCCGTTAGGCCGCTTGCGCCCCCAGCGCCCAGCGCACCAGCATCTTGCCGGCGACGACGCCCAGCACGCAAGCCGCCAAGCTGCCGAGCGCATAGGCGCCGCCCATGGCGTATTCGCCGCGCTCGAGCAGTCCGAGCGTCTCAAGCGAGAAGGTGCTGAACGTGGTGAAGCCGCCGCACAGGCCGGTTTTCAGGAACAGCACGGCGTTTGCGGGCAGCATACCGGGACGGATGCTGGCCGCCTCCACCACGGCGCCGATGACCACGGCTCCCGTGAAGTTGATGACGAAGGTGATGAGCGGGAATTGCCCCTGATAGGGGAGCAGTCCAAGCAGATAGCGCGCGATGGCTCCGCAAAAACCGCCTGCTCCGACGCATAATGCCGCGATCATGGCACATCCTTTCCAATGCGTGTTCTTCGGGTTCGTATTGTAGTGCAACCTGCCGTTGCGAGCGTTGGTTGCTAGACTGGACGGGAACGAAAGGAGCTGATCATGGCGGACGAGATGATGGATAAGGACCCGGCTTCGACGCGGGCGGGCGCGGCGGAGGCGCGCATCGCCCAGGCCGATGTGCGTGCGGCGCATGATATGGCGGCGTTCGTGCAGGAGTGCCCGAGCATGTTCCACACGGTGGCGGCGGTGCGGCGGCGCTTGGATGAGGCGGGTTTCGCCTACCTGCCTGAAAGCAAGCCCTGGGAGGTTCGGCGCGGCGGGCGCTACTACACGGTGCGCAACAACTCGAGCATCATCGCGTTCAAGGTGGGCGCGCAGCTTGGCGCATATCGCTTTCAGCTTACGGCGTCGCATTCCGATTCCCCGACATATAAGGTGAAGGCGGCCCCCGAGCTTTCCGGGCCGTCGGGATATTTGCGCCTGAACGTGGAAGCGTACGGCGGTGTGATGGACCACACCTGGTTCGACAGGCCCTTGTCCGTTGCCGGCCGCGTGCTGGTTCGTTCGGGTAGCCGCGTGGAAAGCCGCCTGATCGCGCCCGATGCGGACCTGCTCATCATTCCTCGCGTGCCCATCCACCTTGATCGCGAGGCGAATTCCCGCTTCTCTCCGAACCGCGCCGTCGATCTGTGTCCGGTTATGTCGGCAGGGGCGCTTCAGCCGGGGTCCTTCGACAAACTCATCGCCCAAGAGGCGGGCGTCGCGCCCGAGCAGGTGCTGGCGCGCGACCTGTTCCTGGTGAACCGCCAGCAGCCTTCCGTGTGGGGTTGGGGCAACGAGTTCGTAAGCGCTCCGCGTTTGGATGACCTGGGGTGCGCCTACATTTCGCTTGCTGCGTTCCTTGCCGCAGGCAACGACGACGCCGTCTCGGTGTTCTGCTGCTTCGATAACGAGGAGGTGGGCTCGAACACCAAGCAGGGCGCCATGTCCACGTTTTTGCGCGATTCCCTTGAGCGCGTGAACGCGGGCCTGGGGTTCACGCCTGAGCAGCTGCGATGCGCGCTGGCGAAGAGTATGCTGGTCAGCTGCGACAACGCCCACGCCGTGCATCCGAACCACCCCGAGCTCTACGACGAGGGCAACCGCGTCATGCTCAATCGCGGTCTTGCGGTGAAGGAGGCGGCGAACCAGAAGTACTGCACCGACGCGTTCAGCCGTGCGGTGTTCTGCGCGATATGCCGCGACGCGGGCGTGCCGCTGCAGCGCTTCGCGAACAGAAGCGACATGCCGGGCGGGTCGACGCTGGGGAATCTGTCGAATATGCAGGTGAGCATGCATGCCGTCGACGTGGGCCTGCCCCAGCTGGCCATGCATTCGAGTTATGAGACGGCCGGCGTCGCCGATATCGCCTTGGGAATGGCGGCGTTGGAGGCGTTCTACGACGCCGATGTACGTATCGAGGACGCCGATTTTGCGGAGCTGTGCTTGTAGGGCGTTGGGTGCATGGCAGGATCGGCGTGCTGCAAGGATGCCGATTGTAAGGTGATGGTTGCGTTAATGGACATATTGCTACAGTATGGGGTGTTGCGCGTGGGCGAAACGAGCTTGTGCGCAATGATGCGATTCGCAAAACGATAGGAGCATTTTGCAGCAGCGATCAACCGGCGCCGACGCGCCTTGTGTGCATATCATCACTGATTCGGCCTCTGACCTGGTACAAGGCGAGCTTGACGGCATAAGCGCCGTCGTGCCGCTTTCCATCGCGTTCGGCGATGAGGAGTACTTGGACGGCGTCGACCTGTCCCATCATCGGTTTTACGAGAAGCTGGTGGAATCCGACGAGCTTCCGCGTACCAGCCAGGTGACGCCGTTCGCGTTCTCGCAGGCTATCGAGGGCGTGCTCGGCGCGCCCGATGCTGGCGGCTCCGACGAGGCAGTGGTCATCACGCTGTCCGCGAAGCTGTCGGGCACGCACGAGAGCGCGCTTGCCGCGGCGCAGGCGTGGGGAGGCCGCGTGCACGTGGTTGATTCCACGAACGTGACCATCGGGCAGAAGGCCCTGGCGGCATATGCGGTACGTTTGGCGAAGCAGGGCATGTCGGCGGCTCAGATCGCCTCCGAGCTCGACGATGCGAAGGGCCGCATCCGCTTGGTCGCGCTGCTCGATACGTTGGAGTACCTGCAAAAGGGCGGCCGCATCTCCAAAACGGTGGCCTTCGCCGGCGGCGTGCTGTCCATCAAGCCCGTGGTCGCCATCCAGGACGGCGCCGTTGCGGTGCTCGGCAAGGCGCGCGGCTCGAAGAAGGGCAACAACCTGCTTATCCAGCAGGTGAAGGAAGCCGGCGGCATCGACTTCGACATGCCGTTCTTCCTGGGCTATACCGGCTTGGGCGATGACTTGGTGCGCAAGTACATCGAGGATAGCCGCGAACTGTGGGAAGGTCATGTGGAAAGCGTCGGCTACTCCACCGTGGGCGGCACCATCGGCACGCATGTTGGGCCGGGCGCCGTGGCGCTGGCGTTTTTCGCCAAGCAGTAGCGCGAAGCCGGCAAACGTTTCGCCCCGGCGTCGTAACCGCGAGGTTACGACGCCGGGGCTTTTTTATCCGCTCTCGAGTATGGGACGCGTTCGGCGATGGATGCGGCTCTTTTGGGGGTGCTCTGATAGCATATGCCTCCATACGCGTATGACCTGCAGTTTTGGTGGCTTTGCCCACGATGATCCGTATGTTGTGCGAGGGGGTTGCAATGAGTCCGAGCATCGAGCAGCTTGATCGTTTCGTCAGATCGGCGCGTGCGGGTTCCTACAGCGCCGCTGCGCAGGAGCTGTACGTTTCCCCGCAAACCGTCTCAAAATCCGTACATGATATGGAACATAAGCTCAACATCGTGCTGTTCGAGCCCACGGGGCGCCGTCTGCGTCCGACTGCGCGGGGCGCGCAGGTGCTCCATCGCGCGTCCGAGGTGCTCGAGGGGATGGACGATATTCGGCGCATCTGCGGCGACGCGCATCCGGGTTCTGCCGGGGCGCCCCGGTTGCGCGTTGCGGTGGCCAGCTCTCCTTTGCGCGGCAGCGTGCTATCCGAACGCGACCTTCGCGGTTTCCGGCGCCGTCGTCCGCATGTTGCGCTCGATGTCTCGTTCCTTTCCAGCGGCTCGTGCCTGTCGGAGCTCGAGTCCGGTGCTGTGGACGCGGCGGTGGTGCCGGGGCGTCCGGAGGAGGCGGGGCTTGTGTGGGAACGCGTGGGTGCGGTCGAGCTGCGGTTGCTGGTGTCGCGCGGGCACGCGCTTGCGTCGCGCAAGGCCGTCGCGCTCGCCGATCTGGAAGGAGCGTTGCTTGCCGAGCCGTACGATTCCCATTGCCTTAAGGCGACGGTGCTCGAGCTTCTCTCCCGGCAAGGCGTGCGGCCGCGCTTGATGTCGCTTGAGATGTCGGCGGCGCGGCATAGGAGCTTCCTGCATGAAGAAGGAGGGGCGGTGATCGTGGTGTCCGATGGCCGCTATCCCGAGCAGTTCCCGGATGTCGAGGCGGTGCCGTTCGCGCAGGGGGAGGGCATGGAGTTGCCGACGTATCTGGCATGGCGGCAGGATGCGCCCGCTGCGCGGATGAGCGCATTGGCGGAATGCCTGCGCGGCTTGGGATAACGGCAGGCTTGTGCCAGGCATCGCGGGACAAGGCCCTTGTCGGTCTGATCTCTATAACTCGAGCAGCTTGTGCCGTAGCGCGTAATCGACGGCATCCGCGTGGGTTTTCAGGTGCAGTTTCCTGTAGATCTTGCTGCGATGCGTTTCGACGGTCTTCACCGACAGGAACATCGCCTCGCTGATCTCCTTGTTGGTGTGCCCGCGGGCTATCAATTGCAAGATCTCCAGTTCGCGGCTGGACAATTGCTGGATGGACGGGTCGCTTGAACCGTCGGCGGTGTGCTTTGCCAGCAATTCGATCATGGTGGGGTGGATATAGCTGCCGCCGTTGGCGACATCGTGCACGGCCTGGCGCAATTGCTCGGGCGTGGAGCTTTTCAGCACGTATCCTGCCGCTCCGCCGCGCAGCGTGTACAGCAGGTACTCCGGCTCTGCGAACATGGTGAGGATAACCACTTTGGTGTCCGGGAAATCTTTTGCCGTCCTTTCGCAGGCGACAAGCCCGCTTTGCCCGGGCGGCATGGATATATCCAGCAGCAACACATCTGGTTTTTCACGCGCTACCAGGGAATATGCTTCCGTTCCCTCGGCGGCTTCGGCAACGACGGCGATATCGGGATCGGTGTCAAGCAGCAATCTGATGCCGGTTCGCACCACTTCATGGTCGTCGGCGAGCACTACGCGTATCATCGCGCATCACCTTCGTTCGCCGTGTGCATGGGCGTGACCAGCGTGACGCGCGTGCCGCGATCCCCTGATTCGATGGAAAGCGTGGCACCCACCTGGTTTGCCCTCTCCTGCATGCCGAGCAATCCGCAGCCGCTGCCCTTGATGACGGGATGCGCAACATCGAAGCCGCAACCCTCATCGGAAATGCTTATATGCAGCCAATCGCCGGCTGTCGCCACGCTGACCGTCACAACATCGGAGCCGGAGTACTTGCAGGCGTTCGTCATGGCTTCCTGGCAGATGCGATAGGCTTGCGTTTCCAGGGCTCGGTCGAAGCGGGGAAGCGTTAGCGCGCCTTGGAACCGGATGGCCGAGCCGTAGGTTTTCTCGAGCAGCAGGGCTTGGCTGCGCAGGGCGGGCACGAACCCTAGATGGTCAAGCGAGCTGGGGCGCAACATCACGGATATGTTGTGCAGCTCATCGAGCACGCCGCTGATGCCTCCGCGCGCCTCTTCCAAGATCGCCGCGCCCTCGTTGTCGACATGGTCGGCGAGGCGTTGCAGCGTGAACGTGACGGTAAGCAGCTCTTGGGCCACGCCGTCGTGCAGCTCGCGTGAGATGCGGCGGCGCTCTTCCTCCTGTGCGCCGATGGCGCGGGCGAGGTCGCTGCGCAGCAATCTCGGCGCGCCCGTCTCGTCGGCTTCGCGCATGCCGGCAAGCGAGGGGTCGGCTGCCGTAGCGGCGGGCGCCTGTTCGGTCGGGCCTCCAAGCCCCCCAAGTGCCATAAAGCCTTCCGACACCACGTCAAGGCCGCAAAACGTTCCATGCAGCTCTTTGGCTATAAGAGTGCGAAACGTTTCCGCATGTGAGGGGCAAACGTTTCGAAATGCGCATAACAGCACGGCTACCACGTGGTTTTGCCGCTTAAGCGGCAGGGCGCAGAAGCTGCGAAGATCTTCGGCGAACACGATGGGGTAGGACGAGTACTCGCGCGGATCCATTTCCGAATCGATATCGGTGAACAGCATGGGCTTGCCCGCCTTCAGCACGATGCCCCCGATACCGTGGCCGGGCGCCAGCGCGATGCGCCGGTGCCGGTTGCTGGTTTCGCCGGCGCTGTACACCCACTTCAACGGGGCTCCCACGAACGCCGTGATACCCATGGACACGAAGTCGAAATGAAAGCGTTTGCGCAGGTTGTCGACAGCGCCTTGAAGCAAGGCGTTTTCACCGGCAAGCGTTTCCTGGCTGAAATTAGATGCTCCCATGCAGACCTCTTTCCCCTCGGGGCGCATTATAGGGCGTTTTCGGCGAATCTGCCTTGCGAAAAGCGCATAGAAAAGCGCAAAGCCCCGTGCTATGGGCGCTTGGGATGGATGAACTCGATTTGCAGGCCCATCCATCCGAGCGTTTCGCTTTCGCCATTGGATCCGGCAGGCGCTCCGATCGGTCTTCGCATGAAAGCGCGTAGCCCGGAATCGCCCCACGCCAACAAAATCTCGGCTCTTAGCGAAAATCAACCCTCTGGGCAAAACTATAGGGTTTTCCCCGTCAGTTTCGCATGGCTTTCCACGTAAAGAAGGCGTTTTGCGCGCGTGGCGTTCCTCGTGCGCGTAACGTGCGCGATGGAGAGAGACCCTCAAGAAGGGAGGAAAACGGAAATGAAGAAAGCGAAAGGGAACAAGCAGATCGTTTGGACTGCCGCGCTGTGCGCTTTCGGCCTGGTTGTCGGCTTGTCTGCCTGCGCGCCGAACGCCGACAAGGCGGGTCGAGCCGACCAGAAGGCAACCGACAAGCCGGTGGCGCAGCAGGTCGAGCAAACGCCTGACGCCGATCAGTACGGCGTGGTGCATGCCGACCAATGGGCGCAGGATTACCCGAACCAGTACGCCACGTACAGGGAAAACGACGCCAACGGCACCGAGGGGAAGCACGACTACCTGGAGCTGTACCCGGCGCTCAACACCATGTACAAAGGCTATGCGTTCGCGCTTGGCTATGACGAGGCGCACGGGCATACCCATGCGCTTGAGTCGGTGAAGGAGACGCCGCGCACGCAGAAAAAGGAACAGCTTGCGAACTGCATCACATGCAAAACGCCGCAGTACACAGCGCTGGTGAATGCCGAGGGCGACACGGCTTATCAAGGCAAGTTCAAAGACATGATCGACCAGTTCGACGAGCCGATCAGCTGCTATAACTGCCATGAGAACGATCCCACCCAGCTGGTGGTGGGCAACAAGTTCTTCCTGCGCGCGCTGGGCGATGACGTGAACGACGAGAAGAAGGCTCCGCTGGCAAGCCAGACATGCGGCCAGTGCCATAACGAGTACTACTTCGATCCTGAGACGAAAGCCACGACGAACCCCTACACGGGCACGGATCAGATGACGCCGGACGCCATCTTGACTTACTACGATGAGCGCGGTTTTTCGGATTGGAACCACGCCGATACCATGGCTCCTATGATCAAGGTGCAGCATCCCGAGTTCGAGACCATGTACGGCGGCGAGTCCACCACCATGGCGCGCATCGGCTACACGTGCGCGGATTGCCATATGGGCACGCAAACCTCTGAAGACGGTGAGGCGTACACGTCGCATAATTGGATCAGCCCGCTGGAAAACGAGGACATGCTGGCAAACGACTGCAACAACTGCCACGCCGACCTGAAGAGCGAGGTTGCGGCGACGCAGGCCAAGGAAGAGCAACGGGTTACCGCCATCAGCGAGAAGATCGAGGACATGACGAACAAGATCGCCGCCAAGCACGCTGACGAGATCGCTTCGATCAAAGCCGCCAAGGACGCCGGCGGCAAGCAGGCTCCCTCCGATGAGCTTGCCGCCCTATGGAAGCTGCAGCGCAACGCGCAATTCTATTGGGACTTCGTGATGGTCGAGAACAGCGAAGGCGCGCACAACCCCGATTTGACGTTTGAGACCCTGGACAAGGCCGAAGCGGCGGCCGACCAGGCGCTATCGATGCTTGCATAAAAAGCAAGCGCGGTCTCTCTCCGATGGCCGAGGCTCCATAAGCGGCCTCGGCGTGAAACCGCTGAAAAGATCGAACCTTTGTTGGGAAGGAGGTTTACGGATATGAGCGAGCTAAATGAAGCGACATCGCCGGCTGGCAAGCGCAAGCGTAAATGTAAGTGGCAGATCACGGCAGCTGTCGTTGCCGTGGTGGTCGCCGTAGCCGGCGCGGGTTTTTGGGTATGGCACGAGCAGCCCAGCTTCTGCAACGCCATATGCCATACGCCCATGGACCCGTATGTTGCCGCGTTCGAGCAGCAGCCGGGCGCCCAAGGTGTGGACAAGTGGGGCAACACCGTGGAGAACACAAGCTCCATGCTCGCGGTGGTGCACGCGGCGTCTGCCGATCAGGGCGGCGCGGATGCCAACTGCCTGAGCTGCCATAAGCCCACTATCAACCAGCAGCTAAGCGAGGTTGTCGAATGGTCCACCGGCAACATGCCGCTGTACGAGAACCAAGCGTACGGGCTGGTGCTCGGCGAGCGCGATACCGAGCAGCTGGGCGAATGGTTGGGGCAGGAAGGCGATGCGTTCTGCCTGAACAGCGCATGCCATAATATCACGCGTCAGGATCTGGTGAAGGCGACGGCTCGGTATGGCGAGCGCAACCCGCATATGGCCATGCATGGGCAGCAACTTGATTGCGGGGACTGCCACAAAGCGCACCGTGCATCGGTGAACGCGTGCAGCCAATGCCACGATGATGCCCCGATTCCGGAGGGCTGGCTGACGTACGACCAAGCGCAAGAGGTCGCGTCCGCTGCATAGCCGCGAATGCGGGCGTTTGCGCAAGGGCGCTATCACACGGGAGCATATTTGTGCGAGAAAGGGCTGCATTCGCGGCCCTTTCTTCGATGAAAAGGGCTTATTACGGCGGAAATTACACTATCTGGGTGATAGCGTGCCCCTGTTCTTTTCGATATGGTTACCGTTAGAAAGCAAGAGAGGAACGCTTAAGGAAAAGGGAGGGCCTGTGAATACGAAGACGAAGCGTCGCATGATGGCGGTTACCGGCATCATCGTCATCGTGCTGGTCGTGATCTTGGCCGTCGTCGGCGGCTCTGGCGCCGCGAAGTCGGCCACCGTTGCCGATGCCGTTACGGGGAAGTACGCGGACCAGAAGATCCAAGTGACGGGCAACGTGGTGGAGAACTCCTACGCCACGAACGACAACGTGCTGACGTTCGCCATCTATGACAAGGATGGGAATCCTGCGGAGCAGCTGAACGTGCGCTATGAAGGCGGCGTGTCCGCCACGTTCGGCAACGATGTGACCGCCATCTGCACGGGCAAGATCGCCGACGACGGCGTGCTGCACGCCACCGAGCTGGTGACGAAGTGTCCCTCGAAGTACGAGAACGCCTCGAGCGCGTTGACCATCTCCCGCCTGCTCGAGTATGGCGACCAGGTCGTCGACAAGCCGGTGAAGGTATCCGGTACCGTGCAAGCGGGCTCCCTGAAGGCCGCGGGCGCGGGCGACCGCTTCGTGTTGGCAGACCCCGACTCCGGCAAGACGCTTCCCGTCGCGTTCGACGGCGCGCTGTCCGAGGAAGTCGCGGAAGGCAGCTCGCTCGTGGTCACCGGCAGCTTGTCGGCCGATGGCAAGTTCACCGCCACCGATGTGGCGCTTGAGGGCTAGGAAGAGGTTTCACGTATGTCGACTATCGGCCTTATGGGCCTGCTGGTGGCGTTCGCCGGCGTGGCCGTCTCTGTTCTGTGCCTGTTGGCGGGCGCGATCTTAGGGCGCAAGGGGGAAAGCTCGCTTGGCGAGACCCTGACATGGGGCGGGCATATCGCCTCCATCCTGACCACGGTGGCGCTCACCGTATGCTGCGGCATCCTGGTGTACTGCTTCTTCGCGGGCGACTACTCCATCGAGTACGTGCTCAAGCAGCACAGCAACGCCGAAGGCGCGCTTGGCTGGCTGTTCAAGCTGTCCGGCCTGTGGGCCGGCCGCGAGGGCTCGCTGTTGTTCTGGGCATGGCTTATCAGCGTGTTCAACTCCGTGGTGGCCATCCGCGATCTGAAAAGCCCGCGCAAGCTGGATTCCATGGCCCTTATGGTGTCGCAGCTGGTGCTGGCGGCGTTCGTGGGCGTGCTGCTGTTCAGCGAGAGCAACATGCCGTTCACGGTCACGCCGCAGAAGTACTACAACGCCGACGGCACGCTGACCAACGCGGCCAGCATGCTGGGTATGAATTCCCTGCTCGAGCATTGGGCCATGGCCATTCATCCGCCTACCTTGTTCGTGGGCTATGCGGGCCTGACCATCCCGTTCGTCTACGCCATCGCCGCGCTCATCGTGAACGACCCGTCCAGGGAATGGGTGGTGCGCAGCCAGCGTTATGCCCTGTTCTCGTGGTTGTTCCTGGGCATCGGCATCGGCCTTGGCGCCGTGTGGGCCTACGTGGTGCTCGGCTGGGGCGGCTATTGGGGCTGGGACGCCGTGGAAAACGCCAGCCTGCTGTCGTGGCTGGTGGGCGTGGCGCTCATCCATAGCTTCACCGTGTACCGCCAGCGCGGCGCGTTCAAGCGCTGGAGCGTCATGTGCGCCTGCATCACGTTCGCGTTCGTCATCGTGGGCACGTTCATCTCCCGTTCGGGCCTGGTGCAGTCCGTGCACGCCTTCGAGGGCGATCCGGTGTCGCTTGTGCTGTTCGGCGCGTTGATCGTCGCGGCGCTGTTGGCCGGCGTTGTGGGCTTGGTGGTTCGCTGGAAGAGCTTCGGCCCTGCCGCCGACGGCTCCGACGAGGTGGAGAACCTGCTGTCCAAGGAAGGCGCGTACTACTTCAACAACGTCATCATGGTGGTGTTCGCCACGTTGCTGGCGTACCTGACCGTGTCCTCGGCGTTGCCTGAGTTCCTGCCGTTCGGCGGCCAGACCGTGTCCTCGGGCACGTTCAACGCCATCGCCCGTCCGCTGGGCGTGGTCTACCTGGCCATCCTGGCGGTGTGCCCGCTGCTGGCCTGGGGCAAGACGCTGCGCTCGAAGTTCCTGAAGCAGGCGCGCATCCCCGCTATCTGCGCGTTGGTCCTGTTCGCGGTGCTGGCGGTGTACTGGGCCACGTATCTGGTGCCGAGCTACAACGCCATCATCGCCGCGGGCGGCACCGCCGCCGAGGAGCTGGCAAGCGATGGCCCTACCTGGTACTACAACGGTCTTGCGCTCGTGGGCTTCTTCGTGGCGAGCATGCTGCTGTTCAACTCGCTGTTCATGCTGGGTCGCATCGTGCGCTCGTACAAGGAGTCTCATAGCTGCGGCGCCGTGGCGGCCTTCGGCGGCTGCCTGCGCAACCGCCCCGCAAGCTTCGGCGGCTTCCTGTCGCACGCGGCCATGGCCGTGATCTTGGTGGGCCTGATCGGTTCGTCGATGTACGTGACGGAGAAGGTCGCCTACATCGGCTACGACGAGGCCTCCGATACCGCTTCCGAGACCTTCCAGATCAAGGACTACACGCTTGAGTACGTGTCCAACTCCGTGACCGAGGTCAACGGCGGCGACGACATCATGTACACCGTGAACTACGATGCCTACAAAGACGGTGCCTTCATCGGCCAGGTCAGCCCCAGCGTGCAGCTGGCGCAGAAGACCCAGCAGCAGAAGCTGGTCGCGAGCGTCATCTCGTTGCCCACCGAGGATCTGTTCGTGGTGTATCGTGGTGTGAACAACGACGGCGCGTTCTCCATGGATGTGCGGGTCAATCCGCTCATCTCGCTGGTGTGGACGGGCTTCGCGTTGCTCATGATCGGCGTGTGCGTGGCCACCATGGGCCGCAGGCGCGCCAGCCGCAAGCTCACCGACGCGCAGCGCGCAGCGGCCGATGCGGCATCCGGCGAATCGGCGGAGAGCGCGGCATAGGCGCCCGAAGCCGGCGCGGCCGCTCGCGCGGCGATCGCGTTTTGCGTTAGACTGGCGTGCAAAGTACTCGCACGCATCCAAGATGCAGGGGAAGGGGGGCCGATGGAGGAAACGGCTGCCATCAGGACAAGGAAGCTGTCGAAGGTGTTCGGCACGCGCAAGGCGGTGGACAAAGTGTCCATCGAGGTTCCGCAGGGGGCGTTCCTTTCCATATTCGGCCCCAACGGCGCCGGCAAGACCACGCTGTTGCGCATGCTGTCCACGCTGACGCGCCCGACCGACGGTTCGGCAAGCCTTATGGGCATCGACCTGCGGGAAGACCCCGAAGCGGCCCGTGGGTGCATCGGGTTGATCTCGCATAACGCCATGCTCTATCCCGACCTTACCGCCGAGCAGAACCTGCTTCTGTATGCGAAGCTCTACGGCCTGGCCGATCCGCAGGCGCGCGTGATGGAGCTGCTCGAGGCAGTCGAGCTGAAACATCGCCGCCTTGACGTGGTGCGCACGTTCTCGCGCGGCATGGCGCAGCGCCTGTCCATCGCCCGCGCGCTTATCCATGATCCCGACGTGGTTTTTCTGGACGAACCGTATTCCGGCTTGGACCCGCATGCCGTCGACATCTTCGACCAGCTGATCGAGAAGCAGCGCGAGGGCCGCACCTTCGTCATGGTGAGCCATGACCTGCGCAAGGGCTTCGACATGTGCACGCATGCGTTGGTGTTGGCGCGCGGTCGCGTGGTGACGTTCGGGGCGAAAGACCAGCTTGATTTCGACGAGTTCTCCGAGCTGTACCGCTCCACGGTGGGAATGGGGGTGTCATAAATGGCGCGCAAGCAAAGCACGGGCGCCGATCGGGCGCGCGCCGGCCGGGTGACCTTGAGCGTGCCCAGCACGTTCGCCCAGTATAAGACCCTGCTGGCCAAGGACCTGCAGCAGGAGTTCCGCACCAAGGAGATGCTCACGTCCATGGGCATCTACGCGCTGCTCGTGCTCATCGTGTACGGCGCGGCGCTCGGGCAGACGGCGCAGGCGACCGATGTGCTGCAGCTTTCCGGCGGGCTTCTGTGGGCGCTCATCGTGTTCACATCGCTGCTGGGATTGAACCGTTCGTTCAACCACGAGAAGGAGCAGGGCTGCATGGAGGGCATCCTGCTCGTGCCCATGGACCGCAGCGTGATCTTTCTGGCGAAGGCCACGTCGAATCTGCTGTTCTTGCTGATGGTCGAGGTGATCGCCGTGCCGCTGTTCTGGTTCTTCTTCCTGACCACCGCCCAGCCCGGCCCCGATTTCATGCTCATGGCGGTGCCGCTTACGGTGGGCACCGTAGGCGTGGCCGGCATCGGCACGCTGCTGTCCACCATCACCGTGAACACGCGCGGCAAGGACGTCATGCTCGCCGTGCTGTTCGTGCCGCTGATCTTCCCGCTGCTCTACGCATGCGCGTCGGCGACCACCGCCGTGGTGGTGGGCGCCGAGGGGTATCTCGACGTGTTCACGCAGTCGATGGCGCTTGCCGGCGGCTACGACGTCATCATGCTGCTGGTCAGCTGGGTTCTGTACGATTTCGTTATCTCCGCATAGCTTTTGACCTGCGATCTTCATAAGGAAAGGAAACCAATGACGAACAAACCGGTGAAGCTGCCCGAGGCGGGGCAGTGGCCCGACAAGGTGGCGCCGTGGGCGCTGCTGGCGGGCATCGTGCTCTCCACATTGGGCTTTCTCATGGCGTTTCTGTACGCCGGGCCCGTCAACGGCGCCGCCGTCGACGGCGTGGAGCTGATCGGCGGGCAGATGGTGGCGAACAAGCTGCTGTTGTCCCAGAAGATCTTCTACTTCCATATGCCGGTGGCCCTGGTGTCGTTCTGCGCGCTGGCGTTTGCGTGCTATTACTCCGTGCGCTTCCTGGCCACTAAAAACCAGCGCTTCGACACGTGCGCGAAGGTGTGCATGGAGATCTCGCTCGTGTTCGTCATCTGCACCATGATCACGGGCGATTTGTGGGAGCGCTTCGAGTGGGGCGTGTGGTGGACGTGGGAGCCGCGCCTGACCACCTACCTTATCCTCATGCTCATCGTCATCGCGTACTTCGTGCTGCGCAACGCCATCGACGAGCCTGAGCGCCGCGGCGTGTACGCCGCCGTCATCGGCATCATCGCCATGGTGGACGTGCCCATCTGCTTCATGATCACGCGCCTTATCCCCTCGGGCGTGCACCCCGTGGTGTTGCGCGAGGGCGGCATGTCCGGCGATATGGGCATGACCGTGGCCGTGTGCTTGGCGGGCCTTATGCTCGTCGGATTCGCGCTGTACCGTTTCCGCTTCCGCCAGGTCCGCTTGCAGGAGCGCCTGCAAGCCCTCAAAGACGAGGTTGAGGTTTTGGAGGAGCAGCGCTAGGCGAAAGCCGGGCGAGCCCCGTTTCCCGTTAGCAAACGTTCGCGCCTCCGAAGGGCGCTTGATCGAAGGAGCATCCCATGAATCCCGTACTTGCCGACATCTACAGCACCGTCATCCCGTCCATGCCGTTCATCATCGCGGCCTATGCGCTTATGTGGGCCGTGCTGCTCATCTACGTGTTCGTTTCCATCAGCGGCTTGAAGAAGACCGAGAAGCAGATCGCCGTGCTTGAAGAGGCTGTGGCGGAACTGAAGGCCGAATAGCCTGCGTGCTACAATTGCCGAAGCGAATCGACGAAGCGCCGCGTCTCGCGGCGCTTCGCGTCTATTCCCCCGAAGAAAGGTAAACCTTATATGAAGGCTATCATCCCTGCCGCCGGCCTCGGCTCGCGCTTCCTGCCGGCCACGAAGGCCCAGCCCAAGGAAATGCTTCTCGTCGTGGACCGTCCCGTCATCCAGTACATCGTGGAAGAGGGCCTGGCATCGGCCGCCGACGAGGTGGTCATCGTGAACAGCCGCGAGAAGAAGTCCATTGAGGAGCACTTCTCGCCGAACCCCGAGCTGGTGTCCATGCTGCGCGAGCGCGGCAAGGACAAGTACGCCGACGCCGTGGAGCATGCCGGCAACCTCAACGTCAGCTATGTGTACCAGGATGAGCCGCTGGGCCTGGGCCACGCTGTGCACTGCGCCGCCGAGAAGACGGGCGACGAGCCGTTCTACGTGCTGCTGGGCGATGTCCTGGTCCCCGACAACAACATGCTGCCTGCCATGCAGAAGGTCTCCGACGAGCACAACGGCGCCTCGGTCATCGCCGTCATGCCCGTGCCCGACGACCAGGTCAACCGCTTCGGCGTCATCGCCGGTTCCGCCATCTCCGACGGTGTGTGGAAGATCGATAGCCTGGTGGAGAAGCCCGCGCTCGAGGATGCGCCCTCCAACCTGGCCGTGTTCGGCCGCTACCTGCTGTCCGCGCGCGTGATGGAGCTTCTGGCCGAGGCCAAGCCCACCGTCGGCGGCGAGATCCAGCTGACCGACGCGCTGGACGCGGTGCTCAAGGAAGAGGAGATGTACGCGCTCGTCATCGACCCGCAGGACGGTTTCGACACCGGCACCGTGGAAAGCTGGCTGGAGACGAACAACATCCTGTTCGAGCGCAAATACGGCAAGAAGGCCTAAGGCCTTCGGCGAAAACCTGCGACGGCTGGGCCGCTCGGTAATGCACCGGGCGGCCTTTTCATTGATCGCGTCGGAAAAGTTGGTGTAAGCGCAGCGAATTGGAGCGGCTTTGAAGGGAAACGGCCTTCGCCCTAGAATCT
>NZ_CAKUAT010000020.1 GCF_934636665.1 uncultured Senegalimassilia sp. | reverse complement strand
CTTGGCGGGCTTGGCGGGCTTGGCGGGCTTGGCGGGCTTGGCGGGCTTGGCGGGCTTGGCGGGCTTGGCGGGCTTGGTTTTCTTACTGTGCAGAACCTGCACAGTAAGAAAACCAAGCCTATGATTATGAATCGAACGAGATCGCACAGACATCACTGAACAGGAATCGATATAACAAATAATTGTGAGATTCACTGCAATATATGTTAGAAATGCTTGAAAGTAGCTTGAAATGCAAGTAAAATTGTTGGTGTGCAGTTCCTGCACAGTCCTCAAATCGTATCGTACATATGTTCGTGTTATATATTAGACAGGAGCGCAAATGGCCAGTAGGGCGAAGGTGCGCGGCGGGGAAAAGCAGCAGCAATCCCTGTCGTTGGGAAGGGAAACCGTAGAAGAACTAGAGAAGGAAGCGGAACGCCGCGGACTGAACAAGTCGCAACTCGCTGACCTTTTGCTGAACGGCCAGCTAACCCAATCCGCCGACAAGCCGACAATCATCTCCATCATGAGCTACAAGGGCGGCGTCGCAAAGACAACCACGAGCACCTGCCTTGCGGTTTGCCTTTCAGAGCTGGGCTACAAGGTTCTGGTTATCGACATGGACGGCCAGGGCAATGTCAGCCAGAGCCTGGGCGTCTACGATCCCCGCTCCGAGGAAGCCTGCATCGCCGACGTTCTGTATCAGGCAACACCAAGCTCTCCGCGTATGTCGCTGAGCGAGGTTATGCGCACAACCGATTACGAAAACGTGTTTTGCGTGCCCTCGAACTTCCGATTCGCTGACGCGGACACCCGCCTGAAAGCAGAAATCGCAGGCGGCGTCGACACCCGCCTGCTGTACGCCATTGAGGACCTCATCGACGAAACCGCCAGGAGCGGCGAGCGTAAGTTCGATTACATCATCATCGACTGCGGACCGCGCCTGGATATGACGACCACGAACGCAATCGTCGCGCTTGAAGCCGGAAACAACGCTTCGCATATCATCATCCCGATCAAGGTGGATGGCTATGCAATCGCAGGCCTTTCGCAGACGATCGATACGATCAACCGTACAGCAAGAGAGCGCCGTCGCCTGCCGCAGCACTGGAAGATTCTGCAGACAATGATCGAGCGAAATACCTCTGCATACAAATATGGCTGCCAGATGATGAAGGAAGCCATTCCGAATGCAGAGTACTTCAATACGAAAATCGAGAAGAGCACCGTGGTTCCCGAAGCAAGCTTAGCGATGGAGCCCTTGATCAAATACGACCCCAACAGCAAGCCCGCGATTTCGTATCGACTGTTGGCCCAGGAAATCGAGGAAATGAATGCCTAGGAACAAGCTACAAGCCGCACTCAAGAATAACGGAGGAGCAATCGCCAACGTGACGCCGCGTTACGAGAAGCTCACCGATGAGCAAATGCGCCTTGCGGCGTTCGAGGCCAGGGACAACCAGGAAGGCGCCATCACCGACAAGATGGCAAACAGCAATCGTCGAAATACGCTGCTGGCCGAGATGGGTTTTGACTGGTTCGACATCGACAATCTTAAGCCGAATCCCAACAACAGCTACACCATCACCGACGAGGATGTGAACAACCTTGCTGGCCTGATCTGGAACAGCAAGGAAGTCGAGCCGCTGATTCTGCGTGAGACCGAAGACGGCATCCAGATCATCGATGGCGAGCGCCGTTGGCGCGCATGCAAGCTGCTCGCAGAGAAATACGGCGACGCATGGCGCATGGTTCCTGGCAGGTGCCATAAGCTTGGCGCCGTTTCCGACGAACAAGCTAATTTCATCATGCACTCGAGCAATATCGGCCAACGAAACATCAAACCGTCGGAACGTGCACAAGGTTTCAGGGTGCTGGCGGACAAACTAGTGGAATGGCGCAAAGACGATCCGTCGTTGAAGGGCGTGAACACGAAAACGTACCTCGCAGAACACTTCGGGGTGTCCGAACGAACTGCACAGGTGTTGCTGAACATAGCAAGAAACCTGTCGAAAGAGGGCAATGATCTTCTTGACGCAGGAAACATCACGCAATCCCAAGCAGAGGCATTGTCGAAACTTTCAAGCGCACAGCAGGAGAGCGTCATCAATGCGGTGCGCAAGGAGAAATTGACTGCTGATGAGATTTCTACACTCATCGAAGCAGCAAAAGCTTCCAAACAAGAACAACCGATGGAAGCTTTAGTTACAGCAACGCAAACCAAAGCACATGAGAAGGTCGTACGAGACCCTAAAGCACCAAAAGATGTGAACGGTTACCTGAAAACTGCGAGGAACGCGCTGCGACACGCTGAGAACGCAGAAGGCGAAGCAGATTTCAAGCTGTTAGGGGAAATCAAAGCCTTGGTACGCTCGATTGAAAAATCACTGGACTAGCCGCTGGTTGTAGATGAATCGCTGAATAGCGAAGAAGAAGAAACCCTCCCAAATCAAAGCGACAAAAACACTTGCATGGAGGGTTTCTGTCAAAAAGGAATAGCCAGGAACAACAAAGAACTTAGGAAATTGGGATAACAAGCACTTCTTAAACTCGTGTGACAAAAAATTGCATGCATCGAGTACTTTCTTGTTATAACGACTTACGTTCACCAAAAGACGTTGATGCTGTTTTTGCTTATAAGAGCTGATAACTGTAGCCACTGTTCTAACTGAGCACATAACTTGTTTCGCTATTGAGGCGTAGGTATGCGAACCTTGGCGAAACAAGGCGATGATACGGGCGTTTCTTTGGTTCCTTTTCTCTTTGGTGATGCGTTTTGCTTCTTTTCGCAGGACCGATCGTTTCGACTCGAAGAAGTTGATAGCCATCTCCTCTTCCAATGTCATCGCGAGAAGTTCACGAAGGCGGTTAGCGCCGATGAGGTAATAGCCCTGTTCCCCACGCATGTTGGTTACGGAGTCGACCGACTTAATGATTCCGTTGAGTTCGCTTTCGTTAAGCGGATTCAAGAAGTTGTTATTAAAGGAGCTCAGCTTTTGCTGCGCTATCTCGTGCGGATACACCTGGACAGCCGTGTTGTAGAACACGAACGACATGAGCTCGCGGTTTCCTTTGCAATCGAAGTTGCGAAACTTCTGGAGCTCGATGATCTTGGCAAGGCGGCTTTTCAGAAGAGGCTGATAGTTGATGACAGAAGCGGTCTTCTTGAAAGCACGTTTGAGATTGGGTTTGCAGTTGGGTTGTTCGGCGTGTGCCGGTGCGAGTTCGGAAAGTTTCGACAAGCTATAGAGCGCATCGAAGGAATAATCGAACAGCTTGGCGAATCGCCTTGCTTTTGCGTTGTAGGTTCCGGGGATGCGGGAAACGCGCGAGACGTCGAACGTTGCGCGGTCGACCGAGATTCCCTTGATGGGGGAGATGACGGAATCGAGCAACGATGCCATGTGTTTCTGCACGCTTTCGAAAAGCTTTACGGATTTAGTGTTGACCAGGCCGTTTGCACCCACTCGATACGGAATGGACCGTGTGAGGACGTAAAACAGCTGTACGCCTCGACCGGAGTCGATGGTCATGGTGGGTTGGGGGAGATTTCCTTTCCCAACGGCTTGTTTGAGCGTGCTAAGCGTTTGGTTCACGATAGCGCGAGTTTCCTGAAGGCTCTGATCATGACAATCGAGGTCGAAGAACAGCGCATTCAGTTGCCTGACTTGCCCTGATTTCCGGCATGCCGAAGTGAACCCGTTGTGGGTCATGTAGTAGGCGGACTTCGCGTTGAAGCCCATGGCCGGCAGAGATTCGCTTTTCACTGCGGTGTCCTCCCAGGACCCGCTGGCGTCCGACGAGACCACGTAGTAGCTGTTGCGGTCGTCGTGCGTGATAAGCGTGCGGAAAATCTCCCACTCGCTTCCTTGCACGTGGGAAACCGTCGCACCTACTGGTGGTTGAGGCATACTGCACCCTTCGCGACCTGCAGAAACGCGGTCGCTTTCTAGTCGAATGTATTCCGTTTTCGACAATGAAAAAAAGAGTGCAAAAACAAGAACGCCTTGTGAGCGCATGTTCTAAGTGGTAAAATATCACCTGTGAGTGAGTGGTCGATACTTGATCACTTAGGCAACCCCCTAGTTGGCGCTAGGGGGTTCTTTTTTCTGTTGTCGATGCAAGCGGGGAGCTATGTTGGCGCATAGGTATCCACGCTTGTTACTTGCACAGTCTATAACAAGAAACACTTGGCTGTCCACATTGTTTTGTTATGAAAACAGGCAAAAGGGCTTGATTCGGTTACGCGTTGGTGGTTGTTGCGCGATTGAGGCCGGTGCAAAATTGTCGCAAAACTAGCTTCTTGCCTGGTGTTTTTCGTCTTGCAACCTCAACTGTCGGCGAAATTGTTGCAACTTGTTTCCGAATGGAAAGAAATTGTTATAGTTTGATGGCCGAACACCGGTTGACGGTGCTTGGTTGCCGGGCTTTAGCGTATGATATGCAGTCAAAGATCGCTGGAGTCTGAGAGGAGCCTTGGGATGGATGAGACGCGAATAGCCGATGAACGCCTGAATGTGCTCGAGCATCCCCTTGTCGCGCATAAGATGTCGATTATGCGCGATGCGTCCACGGCTCCCTTTCAGTTCCGCCAGCTGGTGCGCGAGGTGGCGATGCTGGAAGTGTACGAGGCTTCGCGCGATTTGCCGACGGAACCCGTTGAGGTGGATACGCCTTTGCAACACACGGTTGGGAAGCGGATTGCGGGTGAGAATCTTGCCGTGGTGCCGATCCTTCGTGCGGGTATGGGCATGCTCGACGGGGTTCTTTCCGCCATACCCTCCGCTGCAGTGGGGGTGCTTGGCATGGAGCGCGACGAGCAGACCCATCAGCCGCGCGAGTATTACGCGAAGATGCCGAAGGGGATAGCCGACAGGACGGTGTTTTTGATCGATCCTATGTTGGCTACGGGCGGCAGTGCGCTTTCGGCTATTCATTACCTGCGTGAGCAGGGTGTTCGCGACATTCGATTCCTAGTGCTGGTGGCTGCCCCCGAAGGGGTTCGTGCTGTGTTGCAGGAGGATCTGGATGTCCGCATCTGGACTTGTGCTCTCGATGATGGGCTGAACGATCAGGCGTATATCCTTCCCGGTTTGGGCGATGCGGGTGACCGCATCTTCGGCACTTTGTAGGGGGCGCTATGGAAAGCGTGCAGCGCCCTATTAGCATTGAGGAGATTGCCACGAAAGCGATGGGTGCATCGCGGCCGGTCATCGGCATCGTGCCGACGTATGACCCCAACGAGGGCATTCTTCGTATGAACAACCACTATGCGCAGGCTATCGTTGCTGCGGGCGGGGCGCCGCTGATCATCCCGTTTACCAGCGATGTCAGCGTGTACGAATCGTTGCTGCCGCGTATCGATGGGTTCGTGTTGTCGGGTGGTCAGGATATCAGTCCCGTGCGCTATGGTGGCGACATCACCTATGGCAAGCTTTCGGAATTGACGCCCGAGCGCGAGGAAGTGGAGTACCTGCTGCTCAGCTATGCGTACCAGTTCGATTATCCGTTGCTGGGCATCTGCCGTGGCATGCAGATGATCAACGTGTTCTTCGGGGGCACGTTGTACCTGGATTTGGAAGAGCAGTTCGATGGCATGTGCGCCGTCGACGATGTCCCCGTGCCGACGGAGGGCGTGCAAACGCAAGCCGGTGGGCGCGTGAACCATTGGCAGACTAAGGAGTACGGGCATCCCACCCATACGGTCTCGATCATGCGCTCAAGTAAGCTCGGTGAGATCCTAGGCTGCGATTCTGCAGCGGTGAACTCCATGCATCATCAGGGCGTTCGCGCGTTGCCTCCCAATTTGGCGGCTGCTGCTTATGGGCCTGATGGCCTGGTGGAAGGCGTGGAGGCGAAGGATTGCCGCTTCCTTATGGGCGTGCAGTGGCATCCCGAGTACTTCGTGGAGGACGGCGGTCATATGGCGCCGCTGTTCCGCTCCTTGATCGACGAGGCGCGGCAGATGCGTTGCCGTGAGGGACGCTGCCATGATTGCCTTCGCATCGATCGCGAGGAATGCGACCCGAATGCCGTGTGGCCCGCGGTCAAGTTCGCTGACTATATCTAGCTTGATGGTCGGGTCGTTCGGGATCGCGGGCCTCGTGACGGTAGGCTGTTTGAAGGAGTAATCCCAGGTGGATGGTGAAATGCGAGAGCGTGTGCTGGTTGCGATGAGCGGCGGGGTTGACAGCTCGGTGGCGGCGCTGCTGCTTCGCGACGCGGGCTATGATGCAACGGGCGTCACCATGAAGCTGTTCGACAACGAGGTTGCCGGCGCCGGGGGCGCGTGCGTGGTGGGCGAGAGCACCTGCTGCAGCCAAAGCGATGTCGAGGACGCCCGTCAGGTGGCGTTCGGGTTGGGGCTTGAGCACTTCACGTTCAATTTTACGGGAACGTTCGGCTGCGAGGTGATCGATCGGTTCTGCGATGCGTACTTGCACGGCCGCACGCCGAACCCGTGCATCGACTGCAACAGGTACCTGAAGTTCGCTGCCTTGCAGCGTCGCCGCGCACAGCTTGGCTTCGACTATGTGGCGACCGGCCATTATGCGCGCCGTGCCTTCAATGAGCGAACGGGTAGGTTCGAACTTCGCCGCGGATTGGATGAGGCGAAAGATCAGAGCTATGTGCTGTACCATCTGACGCAAGTTGACCTGGCGCATATGTTGTTCCCGCTGGGAGAGCTGACGAAACCGCAGGTGAGAGAGCTGGCGGAGAAGCATTCGTTCGGAAACGCCCATAAGGCGGAGAGCCAGGACATCTGCTTCGTGCCCGATGGAGACTATGTGTCGTTCATTGCACGGTACATGGGGCTTGGGGATGACGCTTTGCGCGATGGCGTGGGCGGTCTGGCGGTTCCTGCGGCGTTTGAGCCTGGGGATATCGTTAATGTCGACGGCAAGGTGCTCGGGCGGCACGGCGGACTGGTTCATTATACGATCGGGCAGCGCAAGGGCATTGGCATCGCCGCGCCTGAGCCGTTGTACGTGGTGGGCAAAGATGCTGCCGAGAACGTGCTGGTGGTAGGCCCGCGCAGCGAGTTGGGCGTGCGCGAGGTGCGCGCCGGGGACGTGAACCTGATCTCGGTGGCGGAACTTGATAAGCCGATGCGCGTTACGGCGAAAACCCATTACCGCCAACGAGCACAGGCTGGCGAGGCGGTAATGGAGGGCGATCAGCTGGTGGTCCGCTTCGATGAGCCGGTCGCGCGTCCGGCGGCAGGGCAGTCGCTGGTGCTCTACGATGGTGACGCCGTTGTGGGCGGAGGGACGATCGAGGCCAGTGAATAAGCTGTCTAGACGGTGGCTTGAGCTGGGCTTTCAAAAAGAATGGGACGCGGCTTGGGTTCAAGCCGCGTCCCGTTTTGCGAGGTGCTGCGGGTGTTGCGTTCGTTACTTCACGATGCGGACGCGGTGGACGCCTTCGATGGCCGTGAGCTTGGCGACAAGTTCGTCGGTTGCGGGGGCGTTGAGGTCGAGCATGGTGTAGGCGGCGTTGCCGCGGGCCTTGTTCGTGAGGTTGTCAATGTTTGCTCCGACTTCGCCGAACACGCCGGTGATCTGGCTGAGCATGTCGGGCACGTTGGCGTGGAGCACGGCGACGCGGCCGCCCTGCGCGGGGGCGGGGCCCATGTCGCAGGCGGGGTAGTTCACCGAGTTCTTGATGTTGCCGTTCTCCAGGTAATCCTTCATCTGCAGCGTTGCCATGATGGCGCAGTTGTCCTCGGCTTCGGCAGTGCTGGCACCGAGGTGTGGCAGAACGATGGTATTTTGCATGGCCATGACCTCGGGCGTTGCGAAGTCGGTGACGTAGGTGGCAACGCGGCCGGCCTCGAGGGCCTCGGCCATGGCGGCGTTGTCGACCAGGGTGTCGCGGCTGAAGTTCATGACGGCGCAGCCGGGCTTGGCGACCTCGAGCTCATGCGCGCCGATCATGCCACGCGTGGAGTCCATGGCGGGCACGTGGATGGTGACGTAGTCGCTGCGATGCAGGACGTCGTCGAGGTTGGTGACGTGCTCGACGGAGGGGGACAGGCGCCAGGCGGCCTCAGCGGAAACGTAGGGGTCGTAGCCGAGCACGTTCATGCCCAGGTCGATGGCGGCGTTGGCCACCAGCGCGCCGATGGCGCCCAGGCCGATGACGCCGAGCGTCTTGCCGGAGATCTCCTGGCCTGCGAAGGCCTTCTTCGCCTTCTCGGCATCCTTGCCGATGGTGGGGGAGCCGGCGTGCTCGCGGCACCAGGCGGCGCCGGGCAGGATGCCGCGGCTTGCCAGCAGCATGCCGCACAGGACGAGCTCCTTCACGGCGTTTGCGTTGGCGCCGGGGGTGTTGAACACGACGATGCCGGCTTCGGCGCATTTGTCGAGCGGGATGTTGTTTACGCCGGCGCCGGCGCGGGCGACGGCCAGCAGGCCTTCGGGCAGGTCCATGTCGTGCATGGCGGCGCTGCGCACGAGCACGCCGGAGGCTTGCGCGATGTCGTCGGTGAGCTGGTAGTCGGATCCGAGCAGGTCGGTTCCCTTGGCGGAGATGTTGTTCAGGCAGTTGATGTAGCGCATGAAGCCCCCTTCGGCGTGTGCGGTTGCGGTTTGCGAACTAAATCTAGCTATATAGTGGGTTTGGGGGAACGCAAAGTCAACGATTGGGGCGGCGGTCGGCGGATTTGCGGCGGGTTTGGTAGCAGATCGCGAAACCGCATGCGGAGAGGCCCGGGAAAAGGGGTGCGCGTTTTCGTTCGAGTGCATTCTTCTGGGGTCGGACGATAGCGATGCTAGCGGCATTCCGGGCCGTTTTCGCCGATTTCCCGTTTTGCAAACCGTATGAATGGCATGGCTGGGGAACGGTTTACTTGACAAGGGTGCTAGAATTATCAGCTGGTATTTGCTGTAATTCGAAGGGACGTGCTATGTCAGGGCATTCTAAGTGGGCAACCACGAAACATCGCAAGGCTGCGCAGGACGCTAAGCGCTCCGCGTTGTTCTCCAAGCTGTCGCGCAACATCACCGTTGCTGCCAAGGAGGGTGGCGACCCGAACCCCGACAACAACGCATCGCTGGCCGCCGCAATCGACAAGGCCAAGGGCTACTCCCTGCCCAAGGACAAGATCAAGACCGCCATCGACAAGGCCTTCGGTTCCGGCAAGGACGCCGCGAACTACGAGACCGTCGTGTACGAGGGCTACGGCCCCTGCGGCGTGGCCATCCTCTGCGAGGCTCTGACCGACAACCGCAACCGCACCGCTGCCGACGTGCGTGCCGCATTCACCCATGCGGGCGGCAACCTGGGCACCTCCGGTTCCGTTTCCTACATGTTCGAGCGCAAGGGCCAGATCATGGTCTCCAAGGAGATCGAGACGGGCGACAAGAAGCATCCCATGGGCCCGAACGGCGCCGCTGCTGATGAGGAAGAGTTCGAGATGGCCGTCATCGAAGCCGGTGGCGACGACTACGAGGACGCCGACGAGGAGTGGATCGTCTACACCCAGCCGTCCGACCTTATGGCCGTGAAGAAGGCCCTGGAAGAGCAGGGCGTGCAGGTCAAGGGCGCCGAGATGACCATGGAGGCCACCACGCCCGCAACCGTCACCGCCAACGACGCCAAGAAGGTCATGCGCCTGGTGGACAAGCTGGAAGAGCTTGAGGACCTGCAGAACGTGTACCACACCATGGACATCACCGAGGAGATCGCGGCTGCTCTGGACGAGTAAGCGCGCGGAACATCCTTCGCATGCGAACGGCCTCCCGATCGGGAGGCCGTTTTTTTGCGCTCGAATCCGGCTTAGCTTGCTGGTTTTTGGAAAGAAGAGGAGGCGGGAAAATCGTTGAGGGGATACGAACATCCGTGTGGTAGTATGTCCACGAACAAATGTTTGAACGGATAAGGCAGGCGGATGACGGAACCTCGAACGATCTTGGGCATAGACCCTGGCTTGGCGAACACAGGATGGGGCGTGGTGCGGCAGGACGGCCCGCGCATGGAGTGTGTGGCGTACGGGTGCGTATCCACGCCTGCTGGTGTGGAGCTGTCGCAGCGTTTGGCGAAGATTCACGAGCAGATATCGGCGGTGATCAGCCGGTTTGAGCCCGTGTGCCTGGGGATCGAGACGGTGTGGTTCGGCCAGAACATCACGGCCGCTTTCGCCACGGGGCAGGCGCGCGGCGCCGCTTTGGTGGCATGCGCCCAGCATGGGCTTTCGGTCGGCGAGTTCACGCCGCGTCAGATCAAGATGGCCGTGGTGGGCACCGGCTCGGCCGACAAGGCACAGGTGCAATATATGGTGAAGAAGCTGCTGAACCTGCAGGTGGAGCCAAAGCCCGATCATGCTTCGGATGCGCTGGCGGCGGCAATCTGCTATACCACCCACGAAGGATTCGGGGGAGTCGGCGGTGCCGATGCGCTGGCGAAGCTCGAGGCGCGCGGCCGCGTGATGGCGGGTGCGGGTACGGGCGGCGCCGCCGGGGCGGTGGCTCGAAAGATCTTGGAGGAAGGTGCGCGATGATCGCATTTCTGAAAGGCATGCTGGCGGGCAAGACCGCCGCATGCGCGTATATCGATGTGCAGGGCGTCGGCTATGCCGTCGGCATGTCCCAAGGCGCGCTTTCGAAGCTGCCGGCGGTGGGCGAGCCTGTGCAAGTGCACACGTATCTGCAGGTATCCGATAACGGCATCGCGCTGTACGGGTTTTTAACGCTTGAGGAGAAGGCTCTGTTCGAGCGCCTGATCGGGGTCAGCGGCGTGGGCCCGAAGGTTGCGCTGGCAGCGTTGTCCTCGTTCACGCCCGAAGCTTTGGTGGCGGCGGTGCAGGCGCAGGATGTGACGGCGGTGCAGAAGATCCCGGGCGTGGGCAAGAAGACGGCATCGCGCATCATCCTGGAGTTGAAGGGCTCGTTCGATCAGGGGCTGGCAAGCTTGTTCGATGTTTCGGGCGCGCCCTCTTCGGCGGCTGCCGTTGCGGCCGAACGCCTGAAGGGCGCACGTGAGGCGTTGTTGGCGCTGGGGTTCGCCTCTGCAGAGGCAGATGTTGCGTTAAAGGGCGCGCCCGAGGACGCAGATGAGAACGCGCTGATAAAATACGCCTTGAAACGTTTAGGTAAATAACGCGGTAAATGGATGACGGAGCTTGAGCTTTGGCTGATGGAGTGAAAATAGAGGGAATGGTGTTCGAGGCGGGTTCCGTCTTTGATGGCGAATCCTCGTCGACGGCTCCCGTAGGTGCGACCGATCCCTCGCAGCGTGCGGTCGCACCGGATTTGACAGAGGACGACCTTGCGCTCGATCGTAGCTTGCGACCGAAGCGTCTGGGCGATTATCTCGGCCAAACGAAGATCAAGGAGTCGCTTGCCATCTTGATTCAAGCTGCGCAGGAGCGCGGCGACGTTGCGGACCATATCCTGTTCTCGGGACCTCCGGGCTTGGGCAAGACCACCCTTGCCACCGTGGTGGCAAACGAGCTGGGTGCGAACATTAAAACCACCAGCGGTCCTGCGATTGAGCGAACGGGGGATCTTGCCGCGATTCTCACGAACCTTGAAGAGGGCGACGTGCTGTTCATCGACGAGATTCATCGTCTGAACCGCATGGTGGAAGAGGTTTTGTATCCCGCGCTTGAGGACTTCGCGCTGGACATCGTGGTAGGCAAGGGACCGGCGGCTCGTTCCATCCGTTTGGATCTGCCGCGATTCACGCTTATCGGCGCCACCACCCGCACGGGTCTGCTTACCGGGCCCTTGCGCGACCGCTTCGGCATCGCGTTTCGCTTGCAGTATTACACGCCTGAGGAGCTGGCTTCCATTGTGCAGCGCTCCGCTTCCATTTTGGATGTGCCCATCTCTTACGATGGCGCATTGGAGATAGCGCGCCGCAGCCGTGGCACGCCTCGTTTGGCCAACCGCATGCTCAAGCGCGTGCGCGATTGGGCGCAGGTGCGCGGCAACGGCATCATCGACGAGGACGTGTCCGCGCAGGCGCTGAGCTTTTTCGAGGTGGACCCACTGGGGCTGGACGCGGTGGATAATCGTATTTTGGAGCTGCTGTGCGTGCAGTTCGGCGGGCGTCCGGTGGGGTTGACCACGCTTGCGTCGGCGTTGGCCGAGGACCCGGATACGCTTGAGGACGTGTATGAGCCGTATCTGATGCAGCAGGGCTTGCTTATCCGTACGCCGAAGGGTCGTCAGGCAACCGAGCGGGCGTACGAGCACCTGGGCATTTTTCATGAACCGACGAATAGCTAGGAGCGGCCGATGTTCGAGCAAGACTATCTGATGAAGTTGCTGCTAGCGTTTTACCAGGCTATGTTCAAAAGCCTGCGACGCGTTACCGACGAGGACGAAGATTCGAAGGAAGCGGCCGATACGCTGGACGAGGTTGTCGGGAACGCCGTTGGGATGGACGGCGCCAGCTTGCTGTCACTGACCCCGGAATCCGTCGTCGGCGTGCTGCAGGTGTCCGGCACCGATCCGCGCGTGACGGAGTTCATTGCTCGCAGCTTGTTGCTTTCGTCTGAGTATCTGACACAAGCGAAACAAGGCGCATTGGCGTCGTTGCGCGTGGAACAGGCGCGGGCGATCGCGGATGCGTATGGGATCGATTTGCCTGACGACCCCACTGACCTGTCCGACTTGAAGGAAATGGCCGAGCAAGCTAACGCCTAGCAGGGGCAACGATGGGAGTGGATATGCCGAAGATCGTAGCGGTCGATACCGATTTCGAGGATAACAATCTGGAAGAGGCCATGGCTCGGGATGCGGGCATCGAGTTCGAGGTCACGCGTGGCCGTACCGCTCAGGCAGTTATCAACGGGTTGTTGGAAACGGGCGCCGATGCAGCGGTGACGTCGTATGCGATGTTCCCGCGCGAGGTGTTCGAGGCATGTCCGAACCTAAAGGCGGTTAGCCGCACGGGGGTCGGGTACGACGAAATCGATGTGGAAGCCGCTACCGAGTACGGCGTTGCCGTTTGCAATGTGCCGGGCTACGGTACGGAAGTGGTATCCGACCACGCCATTACGCTGGCGCTTTCGGTTTTGCGTCGAATCAACGAGCTTGATGCAGACATGCGCCGCGGCGTGTGGGATTATGCGCGTACTCGTCCGTTAGGGCAGTGCCGCGGCCGCGTGTTCGGTGTCGTAGGCATGGGGGAAATCGGCAGAGCGGCAGCCAAGAAGGCTGCTGGTCTGGGCTTTGATGTGGTGTGCTGGTCTCGCAGCCTGAAACCCGGCCGTCGCACGCCCGAAGGCTATCCCGTGCTGCGTTTGGAGGAGCTTTTGCAGACGGCAGACGTGGTGAGCCTGCATACGGCGCTTACTCCCGAGACACATCATCTGATCAGCGCCGAACGCCTTGCGCTCATGAAGTCTGATGCCGTGTTGGTGAACACCGCTCGTGGCGCTGTGGTGGATACCGTGGCGCTGGCTCAGGCGCTTTGCGAGGATAAGTTGTGGGGCGCAGGTTTGGACGTGTTCGAGCAGGAGCAGCCCTTCGACTTCGATCACCCCATCATGAAGGCGCCGCACACCGTGCTTTCGGCGCATGCGGCGTATTGGTCGGAGGAATCCGGCCGCGAACTGCGCGAGCGCGCGATGCAAGCTGCTATCGACGCTGTGCAAGGGCGCGTTCCGGTAGATTGCCTGAATCCCTGCGTGTTCGATTCTTCTACGAAGTAGCGCTTGACGATGACGTAGCGTCATCCGCTATCTTGATTATTTTTCGGCAGAGTCGATGTCGGTTCGTGGGGTGAAGCAGGACATGGGGCAACAAGGTAGCCAAGACTTGATGACGGTTGGGGAATTGGCTTCGCGCGTCGGCGTGACGGTTCGAACCATCCAGTACTACGATCAACGCGGGCTGCTGCATCCCACATGCAAAGGGGAGCAAAATCTTCGCTTGTATTCCTCGTCTGACGTCGATCGTCTCAATCGCATAATCACGCTGAAATACTTGGGGCTTTCGCTTACCCAGATTCAGGAGGGCGAAGGGAGCGACCCCGACGGCGAACTGACCGCCGCTTTGGCGGATCGCGAGGCGGAGCTCGAACGCGAAAGCGCGAGAATTCTTCGGGATATGAATGCGTTGCAGAGTTTGCGCGCACATCTTGCTGTGGCCGATCATGTGGATTGGAGCGAATCTGCATCCGCCGTTGGTAGCGCGCGGGATCGTGAGGACATGCTGTGGTCTGCCATCACTGGCGAATCGCTTGAAGGTTGCCCGATTCCCGAGTTATCTCGCGAAGAGGTGATCTGCTGGCATCAGCTGATGGGTGACACGATCGAAGCAATGCATGATGGCGTTTTGGCAACTGATGAGCGCGCACGAGCGCTTGCAATTCGTTTTTCCAGCTTAGGGGGCATGCCCCATGCCCTTGCCGGTTTGAAACGCTTGGCAAACCAGCGCAGCTCGGGGCCAAAGCAGTACGGTCGTGACTTTTATGCCGGTATTCAACGGCGCACGTTGAGCTTCTTGCAAGATGCGCTCGATTGCTCTCGCTCTGATACGCGGGAATAACTGCACAGGTACGCTTATCGTTGTATTGACGGTGACGTAGCGTCGCTCGATACCGTTTTCCCCTGCAGTGATAACTCAATCAGAGGGGGAAACGATGATCGTATCGTGGATGACCACGAATCGATGCAACTTGAAGTGCGCTCATTGCTATCAAGACGCAGACGAGTGCGATAACCGAGAACTGTCGACAGAAGAAGCGCGAGCGATGATTTCCGACATTGCGCGTGCGGGTTTCAAAATCATGATCTTCAGCGGCGGTGAGCCGCTTATGCGCGATGATATTTTCGAATTAGTAGCTCATGCGGCATCGTGCGGGCTCCGTCCGGTATTCGGCAGCAACGGAACCTTGATCACGCAAGACGTTGCGCGAAAGCTGAAAGCGGCGGGTGCGTGCGCTATGGGTATCAGCATTGACAGCCTTGACGCGGAAAAGCATGACAAGTTTCGCGGGGTCAACGGTGCGCATGCGGCAACGTTGGCGGGAATCGAAGCCTGCAAAAACGTCGGCCTGCCATTCCAGATTCACACCACTGTGGTTGATTGGAACCGCGACGAGGTGTGCGCTATCACTCGCTTTGCCAAAGAGTTGGGCGCGATGAACCACTCGGTGTTCTTCTTGGTACCGGTTGGGCGTGGCAAGGACATTTCGGACGAAAGCATCGACGTTGAGCAAAATGAGCAGCTGCTCGCTGATATTTTGCGTGCCGGTCGTGATGCTGGCATCGAAGTCAAACCTACGTGTGCGCCGCAGTTTATGCGTATTGCCGAGCAGATCGGTGTTGAAACGCGCTATACGCGAGGTTGCTTGGCGGGACTGACGTACTGCGTGGTCGGAAGCGAAGGTATTGTGCGAGCGTGCGCATATATGACCGAAGATGCCGGCGACGTGCGTAAACAACCGTTTGATGAGATTTGGCGCACCAGCCCAGTATTTCAAGAGCTGCGCACGCAGGCGTATAAGGGCGCGTGTGGGGCGTGCGATTATAAGGGCGTTTGCGGCGGATGCCGCGCTCGCGCTGCGTATTACCACGACGGGGACATTTTGGGACAGGACGATTACTGTGCATGGGGCATGAAGAGCGAAGCACGGGATGCGTCCGGCGTATCGGTCGCTTAGCGGGACCAACTAGTCCAAAAGGAGCAAACAATGAATAAGGTTGCAAAAGGTGCCGTCACGCTTTCGTGCGTGTTGGCTGTGGGCGTAGGGTCGTTCTCTCTGGCGGGGTGTGCGTCGCAAGGGAATCCCGTTGCGTCTGACGCGGGCGAAACGGAGGCGTCGGCCACGCAAGGTGCGTATACCTTTACCGATGATTTAGGCCGCGAAGTGACGGTTGCGTCGCATAATCGTGTGGTTGCCGGCATGGGCAGCTTCGCAAACGTGTGGGAGCTGGCAGGTGGTACGCTGGTTGGCGCGTCCGACGACGCTTTCTCCGATTACCACATTGCGTCTGATGCGCAGAAGATCGGCGATTTTTCTTCGCTTGATGCCGAATCGATTATCGCGCTCAACCCCGATTTCGTGATTTTGACGGGGTCGAGCAGCGGCCGCGGCGGCGGCGTTGCGCAAACCGAGTTGGCCGATACGCTTACAGCGGCGAACATCCCTGTGGCGTATTTCAAGGTAACCACGTTCGATGACTATCTGCGCATGCTGCGTACATGCTGCGATATAACAGGTGACGAGCAGGCGTATGCGGAAAATGGTCAGGGCCCGGCAGATAGGATCGCCGAGATTTGCGCGAAGGCGGAAGGAAAGCAAGCTAGCAGCGCCGTGGTGCTGACCACGTATTCGGGCGGTACGCGCGTGCAGTCTTCCTCGACGCAGACGGGAACCATGCTTGCCGATTTGGGTGCGCAGAACATCGCCGATTCCGATAAGGGCTTGTTGTCCGATTACAGCTTGGAGGCTCTGATTCAGGACAACCCGCAAACCATCTTCCTTCTGCCTATGGGTAATTCGGATGAGGCGGCGCAGCAGGCGCTTGCCGAGCAGACGACGCAGAACCCGGCATGGGCGCAGCTTGATGCGGTGAAGAACAATCGTGTGGTGACGCTTGATCCGAAGTTATTCCAGTACAAGCCGAATGCTCAGTGGGATCAGGCGTATCAAGTCCTGTTCGACGCGCTGTACGGCGAATAGGTTGATTCGTGCGCGGGAATCGACTCAAAACGGTTGCGGCGACGGATTGTGCGCGACATCGCTTTCGCCTGATGCTGCTTGTTCTGCTTTTGGCGCTTGCCGGCGTGGTGTTCGCCGGTCTGGCGCTGGGGTCGTCGTCTATTGGTGCGAACGACGTGGTTGCGTACGCTATGGGCAACGCGTCAGACATGGCAGTGAACGTGCTGGCGAACGTGCGCGTGCCGCGTGTCCTTGGGGGCGTGCTTGCCGGTGCTGCGCTTGCTGAGGCGGGTGCGCTTATCCAAGCAACGTTGAATAATCCGCTGGCCAGCTCAAACATCATCGGCGTCAACGCTGGATCCGGCCTGTTCGTTTTGCTGTTCGCATGCGTGGCTCCGCATGCACTGGGCGTGTCGGCAGCTGGTGCGTTTTTGGGCGCGCTTGCTTCGGCGTTGCTGGTGTTCTTCGTGTCGTTGTACGCGGGGGCCTCGCGCCTGACCATCGTGCTTGCCGGCATGGCGCTCACGTCCATATTCACGGCGGGAATGAACGCGATCCTCATTTTCAACCCGGATGCCTACGTCAACTCATCCGGGTTCCTGGTCGGAAGCCTTTCGGGCGTGATGGCGTCTGAGCTGGTGATTCCTGGGTGTGCGATTCTCGTTGGGCTGCTTGTGGCCGCAGGCCAGGGAACGCGTCTTAATATCTTGTCGTTGGGGGATGAGGGTGCGCACGCGCTGGGGCTGAATGTGCGGCGAACCCGGCTGACGTTGCTTTTGCTTGCAGCTTTGCTGGCGGGTGCCGCGGTTTGCTTTGCCGGCCTTATCGGATTCGTCGGGCTAGTCATCCCCCATATCGTTCGCTTCTTCGTCGGTCACGATAACCGTCGCGTATTGCTGCTCTCGCCGATTGCCGGGGCCATCGTGGTGTGTGCGTGCGACACCGTTGCGCGCACGCTGTTCGCGCCGTTCGAGATCCCTGTGGGAATCTGCATGGCGTTGATAGGCGGCCCGTTCTTCATTTATCTGATTCTTCGTTCGCGGAAAGGAGAGGTCGATGGGCGATCTTGAGTTCGATGACGTCGTATTCGGGTATGGCAGCAGCCTTTTGTTCGACGGCTTTTCCGCGTCGTTTCCGAAAGGGAGCATCAGCTGCATCGTCGGGCCGAACGGCTGCGGGAAATCAACGCTTGCGAAACTTGCCATGGGGCTGGTGAGGCCGACGTCGGGGCGCGTGCGCGTTGCCGGGCGTGATGTGTCATCGCTGGCTGCTCGCGATCGAGCGCGTCTTTTAGGCGTGTTGGTGCAGCAGCAAGAGGCGCCGATGATGACGGCGCGCGAGCTGGTGGTGTGCGGAAGGTTTCCATGCTGTGGGTCGTTTTCGCGCTTGAGCAGGGCAGATGAGGAACGCATCGACGAGGCGCTTTCGCTTGCCGGCGTGTCTGAGCTACGTGATCGTTCGCTGAGGAGCTTGTCGGGCGGGCAGCGGCAGCGCGTGCGCATGGCTATGGTGTTAGCGCAAGATACGCCGATCGTGCTGCTTGACGAGCCAACATCGTTCATGGACGTGGCGGCATGTTTCGATATGGTGCGGCTGATTCGCCAGGTTCGGCAGCGCGGCAAGACGGTTGTCGCGGTGATTCACGATTTGAACCTGGCGCTTTCGGTTGCTGACCAGGTGTTTGTGATGGAGCGAGGACGTTTGGCCGCGCAGGGTGAACCGAACGATGGCGGCGTTCGTGCTGCTATTGAGCGGTCCTTCGGCGTGCGCCTGGAGCACGTGCAGACAAGCTTCGGCACAGCCTGGGTTCCTTTCGAGTCGCGTGAATGAATCTGTATCCGTAGCGTTCCAGCTCGCCACCTATTAAAAGGTGGCGAGCTGGAACGCTACGGGGAACATTGGCTCATAAGTTGCGTTGTTGGTATAGGCCGTTGTCGGCGAAGCCTTGCTTGCGGTAGTAACCGCGAGTGCCTACGGCGCTGATCACGTTTACGGCTTGGTACCCGTTGTCGCGGGCTATATCGCAGGCTCGCTCAATGAGCATGCGGCCGAGGCCCCGGTGCTGGGCGTTCTCGCCGCCTTGGTGCAGGCCGGCAACGCGCCCGTATACGTGCACCTCGCGAATCATGGCCTCGCCGGCGTTAATGGGCAGGTCGGAAGCGTGCGCGCTCACGTATTCAGCGTTTGGCATGGATAGGCGCAGGAAGCCTGCGATGCGGTTGTCGGGAGTGACCCACTGTAGGAAAACCTCGTGGGTGTTCGTCGTTTCATAGGCTACTTCCGAAAGCGAGAGCTCGTCGCTTGCGGCAGCTCCGAAAGCGATTTCGCGGGAGCGGATTTCCTGCACCGGTTGGGCTCGTTTGGCAAGCTCCAGGTCGACTAGCTGACGCAGGTTCACCTTCTTGTTGCCGGTCATGATGTCGTGTGCCGATATATCGCGGATCATGCGCGAGATGCGCGTGAACGGCGGTGTGACCAGTACGTCATCGGCCAGCAGGTTGACCAGCTCCTCCTCGGTGTAAGGGCGCCAGCTGCCGTCGCGCCAATGTGACACCAATCCCGTGCCGTCTACAAGTGCGCAAGGGTACAGCTTGATTTCGTCGGGTTTGAAGGCGGGGTGCTCGACCATGCGGCGGTAATCGGCGGCATCGCTTTCGGGCGTTGCGCCGAGCAGGTTCGTCATGAAGTGCGCATGCGTTTTGAAACCGAAGATACGGGCAAGCTCGAAAGCCTGCTGCGTGCGATCGACGCCGATGCCTCGATGGTTCGCGGCAAGGATGCGCTCGTCAAGGCTTTGGATGCCCATCTGCAGCTTCGTGCAGCCTAGACGGCGCAGCATAGCAAGCCGTTTGGGCGTGACGGCGTCGGGGCGTGTCTCCACCACAAGGCCCACGCAGCGGTGCTCGGCGGACTCGTTGTTGCGCTGCAGGACTTCCAGCTGGGAAAACGTTGCAGTCTGCCATTGCGCGGCAGCGGCCCAGCCGTTACGGGGAGCTGCATCTTGCGGGTCTTCGGGGTCGGCCGATTCGGGGTCGGCCTTCTGCGAATCGCTAGTTACGGTGCAGTTGAGGGAAGCGCCGTTGATCGCAGCATTGCAGTCATCCGTTCGAGCGTGCAACCGGGCATCGCCCGCGCGGGTTCCGCAGGCGTATAGATTTCGGACCGTTTCGTTGTAGGAGGCTTCACCGGTGGTGACGTGGGCTTGCGCTTCGGCGGCCCAGTCGGCAAGGTCGTCTCGCTCGCAGGCTATGCCGGCGTTGCGGTACTGCTCGCGGCGCGTTTCGGATTCGCGTTCTACCGTGGCTTCGCATCCCATGTCGTTCAAGGCACGGAACAGTTCGTGCATGTACCAGATTTGGTAGGCCTCGGGGTAATCGCTCCAGGTGCCGCCCAACACGATGAGCTCCACCTTATCGGTGACGTGCCCCATTTGATGCAGCGTGCGCAAACGGGCGGTGACCTGCAGATATGGGTCGAACCAGTTGCGCTCAGCTCGTTGGCAGGCCGGCTCGTCGTGCAGGTAGCTTTTCGGCATGCGCACGTCGTTGGGGCAGTACAGGCATGCGCTCGAGCACGGCCAGGGCTTCGTGAGCACGGTGACGGTGGCCACGCCGGATGCGGTGCGGCGGGGTTTGACCTGCAGCGTTCGCACCAGCAGAGCCTCTTCGGCGGGCGAAACGCCCCAGGTATGCCACTGTTCGGGGCGGTGTTCCTTCGCCTCCTGATAAAACGGCAGCAGCTTCTTCTTCGCCACATAGCGGACGGGGCCGGCCACCTCGCGGTTTCGGGCGCGGATGATGCGATCGAGCGCATCGGGGGCAAGCGGGGCGTTGGTGCGGCGGATCTCGCCGAGGATGTTCTGCAGTGTCTTTTCCATAGCCGGTATTGTACGGCATCGCGCAAAAGGGCGAAGGGGCGGTGCATCGGTATCGCGAAAAGGCACGAAGTAGCGCGTCGGTCAGGCAGCGCGCGATACGGCTGTGTGGGAAAAGTCATGCAGCTATGCGCAAATCAACTTGTGTGGGTCTCTTCGTGAGCGCTATTGCGTGAATGCCGGGGCGTACGGACCGATTGCCGTGCAAGCCGCCTCGGCTTTGTCTCGCTATGTTCGGTGCGCGCGAAGCTAGGGACTGGACATGTGGCGGCTATGGACGGGAGTAGAGTCGAGCGCGGGGGATGATTGTACGGTAGGCATGGAAACCGCAAGAGGCTCCTCGGGCGTTGGGGGACTCTCGACATTCGCGTTAGTTGCATGTTGTCGGCGTATACATGAAGGGTTTGCGGACCGCGCAGCGGCAGTTTTATGCAAATACCCCACGGATTCGGCGTCAGATGATGCAGAGCGCTAATCAATTGCAGTTCAAAATTGCCTTGTGACCTGGTGTTATCCGCTTATCGAGAAATCAGTTCCCAAGTGATGTTGGTTTAGTGCCATTTAAACGGCCACGTTAGAATTAAAGAAAAGGACGAAACAAAGCAACGATGGGAACGCCCGTGGACAAGCCGCTTACATATCTGGACAACGCCGCAACGACGCCTCCTTATCCGGAAGTGCTTGCGCGCATGCACGAGGTCATGATGGACGGCTGGGGCAATCCTTCGTCGCCGCATGTGGTAGGGCGTCGCGCAAAGGAGATGCTTGAGGACAGTCGTGCGATCATCGCAGATGTCCTGGGTGTGGATGCGGAGGAGATCTATTTCACTTCCGGGTCGACGGAATCGAACAATCTGGCCATACGCGGGGCATGCCTGGCTCAGCGCGAGAACCCGGGTAAGATCATCACCTCCACGTTGGAGCATTCCTCGGTGACTCGCACCGTTCGCGGCATGCGTCGCGACCTTGATTGGGATTGCCGTTACGTCGATGCGCCGGATGGCTGCTTTGACATGGAGCAGCTGGCCGAGCAGTTGCAGGACGGTCCTACGTCGCTCGTCTCGGTAATGCGCGTGCAAAACGAAACGGGTTGGATCTTCCCTATTCCTGAAATCGCGCAGTTGCGTGACGAGCTGGCGCCGGGCGTGCCGCTGCATTGCGATGCCACGCAGGCGTTTTGCAAGATGCCGGTCAACCCGCGCGAATGGGGCGTGCAGCTGCTCACGGCGGGTGCGCACAAGATCGGCGGGCCGCGCGGCATCGGCATCCTGTACGTGCAGCGTGGGCTCCCCATGCACACCACTGCGTTCGGCGGCAACCAGGAGCGCGGTTTGCGTTCGGGCACTGAGCCGGTATTTCTTGCCGTGGGTATGGCGGAAGCCGTGCGTATCACGGCGGCGCATATGGAAACGGACATGGAATACGCGGCAAGCCTTCGCGAGCGCGCCATCGAGGGCTTGAAGCGCGAGATCCCCGATGTGGTGGTGCATGCGCCGGAAGGCGGAAGCCCCTACATTCTGAGCATCAGCGTGCCGGGTTTGCCCAACGCCGTGTCGGTGAAGTATCTGTCCGGTCGCCGCGTGTGCGTGTCGCGCGCCTCGGCGTGCGAGGAAAATCACACCACCGTCGCGCCGGGCACGTGGCGTTCGAAGCATCCGCTGTCGCTGCAGGCGGCGGGCATCCCGCTTCGCGAGGGCAAGGAAACGCTGCGCGTGAGCTTCTTCCATCGCAACACGCCGGAAGACGTCGACCGCTTTGTTGCCGTGCTGGCGCAGTGCGCGCAAGAGATGCGCGAGTCGTAAGAACATGGAACTGCGTGAGGACCCTAACGGCGGACAAGTGTGTACAGCTGCAAGCGATGGCGCAGCTTGTGCGGTTGGTGCAGCTGAAGACCTTGCGGCGGACGGTGATGCGGCAAGGGGCGCCGAAGAGGCGCTGGCGCTGCGGCTGTGCGCGCTGACCGGGGAGTTCTATCGAGCGAACGTGGAATCGTTCTCGCAAACGCGGCAGTCGCCATGGCGGGGCTGGGTGCGCTTGCTCGAGGTCATGGACGCGGCAGGCGGGCGAACGGGTTGCGAACCTGGGGCTTTGCATGCTGCGGATGGGGCGGTTGAAGGCTCTGTCCGTCGCGATACGCGTGCTGCCGACGACGAGGGTTGCGGAAAGTCATGTGCTGTTACCGATGTTGGCGCAAGCGGGCAGGAACCGCTGCGTGTGCTCGACCTGGCTTGCGGCAATCTGCGTTTCGAGCGGTACTTGGCGGACGTCTTGCCTTGCAAGATGCTGTCGGGTTATGCGGTGGACAATTGCGATCCGCTGGTGGAAGCCGGGGAACGAAATGGATCCGATGCATTGTCCCGAATGAGCTTCCAGAATCTTGACGCGATCGAGCGGCTTTCCGCCGGTTGCCTTCGGGAGGCGCTTGAGGCGCCGGATGCGTCGTGCGATTTGGCGGTGTCGTTCGGGTTCATGCATCATGTGCCGTTGGAGCGCTGGCGTGTGGAGCTGTTGCGCGCGCTTGTCGCGAAGGTGCGCCCGGGCGGGTTCGTGGTGGTGAGCTTCTGGCGATTCCTCAATAGCGACAAGCTGGCGCGCAAGGCGCAGGAGACTACGAGCCGTGCGCGTGCTGAGCTGGGGATTCCCGAGCTGCCCGGCAACGATTATCTGCTGGGTTGGCAGGACACGCAGGGGCTGTACCGCTATTGCCACCATTTCGACGAGCCGGAAATCGAGCGGCTGTTGGCGGCGGTGGCGGATTCGGCGGAGCTTGTAAGCCGTTTCGAGGCAGACGGCAAGACGGGCAACTTGAACGAATACGTGGTTTTGCGCGTAAAGTAAAGGGCGGCAGCCATGCGAATCGTTCGCAGGCAACCGCCCTTTTTCGTATCTATACTCGGCTATGCAAGCAGCTTCTTACCTGCGCCGGAGATCACTGCTGATCGTGCGACCAGGTACGTCGACACCAGATAGATCGCGTACACCGCGATCACTAGCGCGATACCGACGGCAAGCGTGCCGGTGACTGCCGAAGCGCCCCAGAGCGACAGCAGGTTCTTGTACAGAAGGCTGATCGCGCATGCGGAATGGCAGCCTGCAACCAGGAGCGGAGCCACGAAATAGATGCCGATCTGCGTGCGCAGGCTTCGCAGCACCATGCTCCTGTCGCATCCCAGCTGAGCTAGCAGGCGATAGCGAGGGATACCATCCGCTATCTCGGAGAGTTGCTGGACGGAAAGAACGGCTGCGGTGGTCATGAGGAAGATAAATCCAACGTAAAGCGCCAGGTAGACCAACAGGAGTTTAAGCCCCATGCTATCGGCGATAATGCCCTCGCTTGTGTCGTAGTAAGACACCGGCCATGCGTCGGAATCGTAGGTCCAGCCCATCTCGGCAAGATCTTCGCTCGGGGGAACGGCCTTGCCATATTCGGCCATCAGGTCTTTCATGGCCTGCTCTTGCGAATCGCTTGCCAGGTTGATGTTCAACTCGCTCAAATAAGGCAGGTCGCCGGCGGCGAACCTTTCGGCCGCCAATTCGTCGGGAACGACCAGTACGGCGATCAGGCAGCTCATGTTGCTTACCTGGAGCGATTGCGAAACAACCTGTCCGGATGCGGTCAGCTCGTGGCCGTCGACGGTGATGGTGCGCCCTTTCTGGCCAAGGGCCTTCGCGTAGTCGGACGATTTATCGACCGTGTTGTCGACCAGGTACTCGTTGGAAGCAAGCTCGATCGGCTTTTCGCCTGTAAGCTGGCGCGCGGCATTGAACTGCGACAATGGTACGTACTGCACACCCTCATCGGCCATGCTGGAGTTCTCGTCGGAGCCGATCTGTTCAAGCGTGAGGCCGCAGCTGTCGACAAGTTGCTTGTTCGTCAAGTCGGTCGCAAGCCACGTGTCCACCTGGGCCGAGCCTGTCACGCGCACGTCCCAATCGGGGATGAGCGACTTGAGGTACGCCTCGGTGGAGCCGCCGTTCGCCTGCAGCAGGCTGTGAATCTCGTTGCGTTGGGCTTCGGCCTCTTGGATTGCGGCTGCTTTCGCATCTTCCCCGCCATATTGGTCTGCCGGTACCGCTTCCATGTCGGAGATGTCGAGCGACATCAGGCTCGCGCGGATGGATGCGTCGAACTGAGTGTTCTCTTCCAGTTGGTCGGAGAACAGCGACGCCAGGCTAAAGCCGTTGGAAAACACGACGATGCTAAAGAATAGAAGAATGGTAACCGCCCACAGCGACACGAATGCGGTATTCACCTTCGCTGCGATTTGGCGCATGGTGAACATGGCCAGTCCCTTGAAGTAGACGCCGCGCAGACGCTGGATCAGCAGGATGAAGAACCCCGACGCCGACCAGAACAGGCCCAGCGTGCCGACGAGCATCAGCGCGGTTGCGGTGCGGAAGTGCTCGCCGAAGTACACGAGGCCGTCAAGGTTGAGCTCGGCATACGCCTTCGCCAGGATCAGGCACGACAGCACGAAGACAACGAGGCAGACGATGGGGTTGCGCACAGGCATGCGCTCGTTGCGGGAGTTGGCCGAAAGCAGCGTGGCAAGCTTGCAGCGCGAAATCTGCACGGCGTTGAACAGGGCGACCACAACGAAGATGAGCGCGAAGCACCCCAGCGTCAGCTCGGCGGAGCGGGCGCTGAACAGCAGATGATAGTCGCTGATAGCCACGCCGATGAGGCCAGCCGTGGCGAAGGCGATCGCTTGCGAGATCAAAAAGCCCAGCCCAAGGCCCGCCAGCAGTGCGATCACGCCGACGATCAGCGTTTCCATCAGCACCACCGAAGAGACTTGGCGCGGGCTCATGCCCAGCAGCAGGTACGTGCCGAACTCCTTTTTGCGCGCTCGAACAACGAACCGGTTGGCGTACAGGACCAAAAAGCCCAAAACCACGGCGACGACGACGCTGAAATAGGTCATGACCTGCGCGAGGATGTCGAAAATGCTCGCGCCTGACGCTAGGAACACGTTCGCGGCGCCTTCCTGGGCCTCGAACAGCACACGGGAGTCCTCGATAGCGTTGAAGGCGTAGAACACCGCCACGCCCAAAGTGAGGGTAACGAAATACACAGCGTAGTCGCGCATGCTGCGGCGCACGTTGCGCAAGGCAAGTTTCATCAACATGATGGCCACCGCCTAGTTGCGCGGCTTGGCAGCGTGCGAGGGCGCGAATCCGACCGCGGGGGAGTCGCCCTGCTTGCCGGAAAGGAACGCCTGAACCTCGAGGATGCGCTGGTAGAAATCGGTTCGGGCGTCATCGCCGCGGCGCAGCTCGTTGAAAAGCTTGCCGTCTTTGATGAACAGGATGCGGTCGGCGTAGGAGGCCGCGACCGCATCGTGCGTGACCATCATGATGGTGGCGTGCAGCTTTGCGTTCAATACCTCGAGGGTTTCAAGGAGGACGGCGGCGTTGCGCGAATCGAGCGCGCCGGTGGGCTCATCGGCAAGGACCAGCTTCGGGTCGGCGACGATGGCGCGTGCCGCGGCGACGCGCTGGCGCTGGCCGCCCGACATCTGGCGCGGGTATTTCTGCAGGACGTCCGTTACGCCCAGCATGTTCGCGGTGCTGTCGACCTTCGCGCGGACGGCATCGGCCTTCTCGCCCTTGATGGTAAGGGCCAGGGCGATGTTCTCGAAACCGGTCAGGGTGTCCAACAGGTTCGCGTCCTGGAAGATGAAGCCCAGGTCATCGCGGCGGAACTTGGAGAGCTGACGGCTGCGCAGCTGCGTGATGTCGAGCCCGTTTAGGATGATGTTTCCGCTGGTCACGGTGTCGATGGTGGAGATGCAGTTCAGAAGCGTGCTCTTGCCCGAGCCCGATGGGCCCATCACGCCGACGAACTCGCCTTTGCAGATATCGAACGATACGTCGTCGAGCGCGCGCGTGACGGCTTCGCGCGAGCCATACACCTTCCGAACGTCGCGCACGGAAAGCAGGACGTTGCGGCTGTCGGGCCGGCCCGCGTTCGCGATGCCTGCCGATGGGGTTGCGGTAACTATGGTCATGGGGGATTCCTTTCTCTTTGATTCGGTATATCCCCATGATGCGGCGCTTGCGAAAACGGAGCCATCGAAGGGCCTTACCGCAATCTTACGATGTTGTAAGGTTCGCGGCAAAATCCATGCGCGTGCGGTCGAGCGGGAAGGTTAGCGCGACGGTGGTGCCCGTGCCCTCTTCTGAGGAAATACGCAGGCCAAGGCCCATTCTTGCGCAGGCAACGGCTGCCAGGTGCAGCCCCATGCCCGTTGCCTTGTGGTGCGTGCGGCCCCGACTTCCCGTGAAGCCGCGGTCGAACACGCGCGGCACATCGGCGGCGGGGATGCCGTCGCCGTCGTCGCCGATTGCCAGCTCGATGCAGCCGTCTTTCGTGCCCGCGTCCTTCACCGTGCTTTCGAATCGAATGGTCTTCGCGCCGTACTTCGCCGAGTTCTCCAGAACCTGGCCGATGATGAAGTCGGTCCATTTCGCGTCGGTGAGCACTTCGAGCGCCTCGTCGATGGCGAACTCGAGCGAGACCCCTGCGCCAATGAGCGTGCGGGACCGTTGGCGGCATGCCTTGCGCGCGATGGCCGCAAGGTTGAGCTTCTCGATGGAGAAGTCCTCGCTTAAGGTTGCCGAGCGCGCGTAGTAAAGCGCCTGTTCAACGCGGGATTCGATGCGGTCGAGGTCGCCGCGCACCTTGTTGATTTCGGGGCCGTGAAGGTTCGATAGCGCTAACTGCGCCGATGCGATGGGCGTTTTGGCCTCGTGGACCCATAGCTCGATGTAGTTGCGATACTCCTTCATGTCGCGGGAACGGGCGGCAAGCTCGTCGGAGGCGGCTTTGCCCTGCACGGCGAGCGCGCGGTAGGCGATGGAGCCTTCGAGCGTGCGCGGTTCGTCCAGGATCGACGAGAGGTAGCGCGCGTTTTCTGGCGAGTCGCAGAACAGGTCCAGCTGCTGGTAGAACTCTCGATCGCGCAAAAAGCCGGCTGCAAGCGCGGCGCTGGCGAACAGGGCTTCGCAGAGGGAAACGAGCGCGATCGCCGAAGCGTTCGAGCCGGTGACGGCCATGATGCCTGCAACGACGGCTATCAGGGCGATTGCGCCGATCGCGAACCCGGCGTGCGATCGGAGGTACGCGCCGAAGGAGTAGGCGCGTTCCGGGCGGTCGGCGCGGCCGTCGGCGGTGGGTTGCGCGGGCGCGCCGTGTGGTGGCTCGATGGGCGAGTTGGGCTCCGGGCCGCCCCCCGAGCCGGATGCCGCATCCGGCGTGCGGTTTCCCCGAATCGCGGCGCTCATCGGATCACGTAGCCCAGGCCGCGGCGGGTGGTGATGAAGTCGTCGGGCACGCCTGCGGACTGCAAGCTGCGGCGCAGGCGGTTCACGTTCACTGTGAGCGTGTTGTCATCGACGAACGCGTCGGTTTGCCACAGCTCGTCCATCAGCTCGCTGCGCGAGATGATGGAGCCCGCGTTCTCCATGAGGATACGCAGGATTAGAAGCTCGTTGCGCGACAGCTCGACGCTTTTGCCGCGATACGAGACCTCGGCCCGCACGGGGTCCAGAGAAACGCCGCCGTGCTCAAGCAGCCCCCGCGCCGGGTCGGCGGAGCCGCTGCGCGCGAGCGCGCGGTCGATGCGGGCGAGCAGCGCGGCGGGGCGATAGGGCTTGACCACGTAGTCGTCTGCGCCGACGTTCATGCTCATAACCTCGTCGAACTCGCTATCGGAGGAGGTCAGGACGATGATGGGGACGTTGCTTCCTTGACGGATGGAGCGGCAGATCTCGTGGCCGTACGCGCCGGGGAGCGAAAGGTCGAGCAGGATGCAATCGGGGCATGCCGCCAAAGCCTCGCCCGCGGCGTTCGCGAACGACTCGCAGCAAAGGCATTCGTGCCCCTTAAGTTTGAGCATGCGCACAAGATTCTCCCGCAAGGAGGCATCGTCCTCGACAATGAACAACCGCGCCATCGATCCCCTTTCGCTTCGAGTAGATGAGCCGATGATAACGCAACGCCGCGGGTTGCCGGCGTTTCGTCATAAGCCTGACGCTTTGGGGACGTAGCGTTATCTGTCAGGGACTCGATTGCCTCATCGGGTGCCGTTTCCCCTTCCGCTCGCGGCATTGACCGGAACGTGGTCGGGGGCGCCGGTGGGTTAGCCTATGCTTATGCGCATAAGAGGCTTGCGAGAGCAACGACGGCGTGAAAGGAACCCTCATGGGAATGAATATCGTATGTCTGGACCTGGAAGGCGTGCTGGCACCGGAGATCTGGGTCGCGTTCGCGGAGAAGGCCGGCATCCCCGACCTCATGCGCACCACGCGCGATGAGCCTGACTACGACAAGCTCATGCAGTTCCGCCTGGACGTGCTGCGCCGTCACGGCATGGGCTTGCCGCAGATCCAGGAAGTCATTGCCGACATCCAGCCCGTTCCCGGTGCCAAGGAGTTCCTGGACGACCTGCGCGCGCAGACCCAGGTGATCATCATCAGCGACACGTTCGAGCAGTTCGCCCAGCCTATCATGGAGAAGCTCGGTTGGCCGACCATCTTCTGCAATACGCTGGAAGTTGCCGACGACGGCACCATCACCGGCTATCGCATGCGCTGCGACCAGACGAAGCTGACCACGGTCCGCGCGCTGCATTCCTGCGGCTTCGAGACCATCGCCTCGGGCGACAGCTACAACGACCTGGGCATGATCAAGGCGTCGAAGGCTGGCTTTTTGTTCCGCAGCACCGTCACCATCAAGGCCGAGCATCCGGAGATTCCCGCGTACGAGACCTTTGAGGACCTGTCTCGCGCCATCAAGGCTGCGCTGTAAGGCGGGGTTTGCGCGGAAGGGGCGCGGGCTCGTGTCCGTTTGAGGGCCGTCGCCCGGAACGTTCGCCTTGACGGCTTGCGTTTCGGCGGCGGCTTTTTCGCTTTTCGGCGTGTGTTTCTTCGGAGGGTTAACGAAACGGAAACCTGAACCTTCGCCTTATGCCATAGGATACTGCGCAAGTATCAAAACACTAGGAGTACGATGGGGGCGGCTTATACCATTGCCGTCCCCATGCAAGCGTTGCAAGCCTGCATAAGCAGGCGAAACGGGGGAGAAATGACGAGATTGTCCATTGCGCCCGCTTCGGCGGACGATGCCCGCATCGGCGGGTTCCTGGACCGGCAGAAGCGTCGCGTCGACGCCATGCCGCCGGGCATGTGCCCTCTGGCGCAGCAGCTGACGCTGCTCGAGGAGGGCGCGCTGCAAACGTGCGGCAAATGCGTGCCGTGCCGCGACGGCCTGCCCCAGTTGGCGGGCATGCTGCGCGATCTGGTGGATTGCAAGGCAGACGCCGCCGAGGTCGAGCGCATGCGCGCGCTGGCCGAGATGGTGCGCGACACGTCCGATTGCGCCATCGGCTACGAGTCGGCGAACGCCCTGCTGGAGGGTCTGGACGCCTTCGCCGCCGAGGTCGAAAGCCATGTGAGCAAGCACGAATGCCAGCGCAGCGTGGGCCAGTCGGTGCCGTGCGAGACGTTCTGCCCGGCGCACGTGAACGTGCCCGCCTACATCGCGCTGGTGGCGCAGGGCGATTATGCCGGCGCCGTGCAGATGATCCGCAAGGACAACCCGTTCCCCACCGCGTGCGGCCTGGTATGCGAGCACCCGTGCGAGCAGCGGTGCCGCCGCACGCTCATCGACGCGCCGCTCAACATCCGCGGCATCAAGGAGTTCGCCTGCGAGCACGCGCGCGCCGACCAGGTGCCCGTGCCGCAGCGCCTTCCCGAAACCGGCCGCCGCGTGGCGGTCGTGGGCGGCGGCCCGTCCGGTTTGACCTGCGCGTACTTCGCCGCCTTGATGGGCCACGACGTTGACGTGTTCGAGGAACGCAAGCAGCTGGGCGGCATGATCCGTTACGGCATCCCCGCGTACCGCTTCCCGCGCGAGCGCTTGGACGAGGACATCCGCGGCATCCTGGCCGTGGGCGGTATCACCGTGCATACCGAAAGCCCCGTGGACGCCGCGCGCATGGCGCAGCTTTCCGCGGATTACGATGCCGTGTACGTGGCCATCGGCGCGCAAACGGGCAAGGGCCTGCGCATCGACGGCACGGATGCCGAAGGCGTGTTTTCGGCCGTTGACCTGCTCGGACGCATCGGCGACGGCGATTATCCCGACTTCACGGGCAAGAAGGTGGCCGTCATCGGCGGCGGCAACGTCGCCATGGACTGCTGCCGCACGGCGGTGCGCGCCGGCGCCGAGGAGGTGTCGGTGGTGTATCGCCGCCGCATCTCGGACATGACGGCGCTGCCGGCCGAGATCGAGTCGGCCATCGCCGAGGGCGTGGAGATGATCACGCTGCAGGCGCCGGCCGCCATCGAGAAGGACGAACAGGGCCGCTGCTGTGCGCTGCTGACGAATCCGCAGATGATCGGCCCGGTCAAGCGCGGTCGCCCCGCGCCCGTGGCCGCCGACAAGCCGCAGATGCGCATCCCCGCCGACATCATCTTGATCGCCGTGGGCCAGAACATCGTGTCCGCGCCGTTCGAGAAGTTCGGCATGGCGGCCGAATGGGGCGAGTTCAAGGCCGACGAGCAGCTGCACGCGCAGATGAACGCCGAGGCGATTGCCGCCCGCGGCGCCGACGCCTCCGCGGGCGCGAACGTGTTCGTGGGCGGCGACTGCCAAACCGGCCCGGCGTCGGCCATCAAGGCCATCGCCGCCGGCAAGGTGGCCGCGCGTAACATCGATCATATGCTGGGCTTCAACCACACGCTCGACTGCGGCGTGGCGGTTCCGCCGGCCCAGCCCAACGACCGCGCGGCGTACGGCCGCGTGGAGGTGCTCGAGCGCCCCGCGCGCGAGCGCAAGAACGATTTCGATGCCGTCGAGGTTCCCATGAGCACGGAGGAGGCCATGCAAGAATGCGGCCGCTGCCTGCGCTGCGACCACTTCGGCGCCGGCGCCTGCGAAGGGGGGCGTATCCAGTATGCTTAACATCACCATCGACGGCCGCGCGCTCGAGGCGCGCGAGGGCCAGACCGTTTTGGAAGTCGCCCGCGAGGCCGGCATCCACATCCCCACGCTGTGCTACCTGGCTGAGCGCAGCGCCATCGGATCGTGCCGCGTGTGCGTGGTCGACGTCGAGGGGCAGGACGCCCCCGTGCCCGCGTGCACCACGCGCGTGGTCGACGGCATGCAGGTGCAGACGGCCACCGAGCGCGTGCTGAAGTATCGCCGCATGGCCGTTGACCTGCTGATCTCCAACCACGGCCTCGATTCGACCGACTACTGCTTCAGCTGCGTGAAGAACGGCGCCTGCGAGCTGCAGGCCGTGGCGCGCGAGGTGGGCGTTTCGCACCCCACCTTCCCCGTTGCGCAAACGCGCAAGCCGGTGTTGGATTCCAACCCGTTTTTGCGCTTCGACCCCAACCTGTGCATCGCCTGCCAGCGCTGCGTGGGCGCGTGCAACAACGCGGCCGGCAATCATGTGCTGCAAACCGGCAAGCGCGGCGTGCGCACCACCATCTGCGCGCCGTTCGGGCCGGACTGGGACGCCACCATCTGCGAGAGCTGCGGCAACTGCGCGCAGGCGTGCCCGACGGGCGCCCTGGTGGAGAAGCGCCGCGGGCTGTACCGCGAATGGGACACCCATACCGTGCGCACCACCTGCCCGCATTGCGGCGTTGGCTGCCAGCTCGACTTGGTAGTGAAGGGCGATCAGATCGTGGACGTGCAGGCCGCCGACGGCCCGTCCAACGACGGCCTGCTGTGCGTGAAGGGCCGTTCCGGCAGCTTCGACTTCGTGAACTCCCCCGACCGCATCACCACGCCGTTGGTGAAAAACCCCGAGACCGGCGAGTTCGAGCCGGCCGATTGGGATACGGCGCTTGACCTGGTGGCGCGTAAGTTCGCCGAGCTCAAGGAGGAGCACGGCGGCGAGAGCATCGCGGCGTTCGCGTGTTCGCGTTCCACCAACGAGGATATCTATCTCTTCCAGAAGATGGCGAGGTGCGCATTCGACAGCCCCAATGTCGATAACTGCGCACGTGTTTGACACGCCCCTACCGTTGCCGGTCTGGCAACTACACTTGGTTCGGGCGCAATGACGAACTCTATCAAGGATGTGTGCGAGGATTCGCAGGTCATCCTGCTGGTGGGCAGCAATCCGGAAGAGGCGCACCCGGTCATGGGCATGCGCCTGCGACAGGCGGTCGAGCGTGGCGCGAAGCTGATCGTGGTGGACCCGCGCGAGATCGGGCTGGCGAAGAAGGCCGATATCCACCTGAAGCTGCGTCCCGGCACGAACGTGGCGTTCGCGAACGGCATGGTGAACGTGCTGATACAGAAGGGTCTGGTGGACCGCGAGTTCGTGGAAAGCCGCACCGAGGGCTTCGACGAACTTGCCGCCATGGTGGCCGACTACACCCCCGAGCGCGTGGCCGAGATCTGCGGCATCGATGCGCGCGACCTGGAGGCGGCCGCCGAGATGTACGCGACGGCCGAGCGCGCCCCCATCGTCTACTGCCTGGGCGTGGTGGAGCACTCCACGGGCACCGAGGGCGTTATGGCGCTGTCGAACCTGGCGCTGGCCGCGGGCAAGCTGGGCCGTCCCGGCTGCGGCATCAACCCGCTGCGTGGCCAGAACAACGTGCAGGGCGCGTGCGACATGGGTGCCGGCCCGGCGGACTTCACGGGCTATCAGAAGGTGGCCAACCCCGAGATGCGCGCGAAGTTCGAGGCCGCTTGGGGCGTCGAACTGAACCAGGCGGCGGGCCTGAAGGCCACCGAGTGCTTCCCCGCTATGATCGACGGGCGCATCCGCGGCCTGTTCCTGTTCGGCGAGGACCCGGTGCGCACCGACCCGGACACGGGCCACGTCATCCGCGCGCTGGAGTCGCTGGACTTCTTCGTGTGCGAGGAGCTGTTCATGACGGAGACGGCGAAGTACGCCGACGTCATCCTGCCCGGCCGCAGCTATGCGGAGAAGGAGGGCACGTTCACCAACACCGAGCGCCGCGTGCAGCGCGTGCGCAAGGCGGTGGACGGCCCGGCGGGCGCGCGCCTGGACACCGAGGTGTTCGCCGAGATCATGCGCCGCATGGGGTATGACCAGCCGACGCTCACGGGCGCGCAGCTCATGGACGAGGTGGCAAGCCTGACGCCGTCGTACGCGGGCATCAGCCATGCGCGTCTGGACTCCGCCGCCGTGGCGGGCCAGGGCCTGCAGTGGCCGTGCACGGGTCCGGATCATCCGGGCACGCGCATCATGCACGAGGGGAAGTTCTCGCGCGGTTTGGGCGGATACTCGCTGGCGCAGTATCGTCCGTCGGCCGAGCAGCCTGATGAGGAGTTCCCGCTCATCATGATGACGGGCCGCGTGCTGGCGCAGTACAACGCGCAGGCCATGACGGGCCGCACCGAGGGGCTCAACCAGATCGACGGCGCGTCGTTCATCGAGATCAACGACGCGGATGCCGCCGCGGCGGGCATCGCCGACGGCGACCGCGTGCGCGTGAGCAGCCGCCGCGGCGTCATCGAGAGCCAGGCGCGCGTGTCGGGCAAGACCAACCCCGGCGAGGTGTGGATGCCGTTCCACTTCCAGGACGGCAACGCCAACTGGCTGACCAACGCCGCGCTCGACAATATCTCGGCCACGCCGGAGTACAAGGTGTGCGCCGTAAGGGTTGAGAAGGCGTAAGGGATAGAGCAAGAGGCGGGGCGTGGGATCCGTCTCGCGAGCAAGGGGCGCTGGCTGCGATTGCGGCCAGCGCCCCTTTTTGCATCCGCGGGGGCGTGGGGTGCGGCCGCGAAGGGTGCGTGTGTGGGCGTGTTGCGGTGCGAGCGTTGACGTCAGCCATTTAAGGGATTTGCGAGGTCGAGGGCTTGCTTGCGGGCGTATCGGGTTACAGTAGCGGAATCGGAGTTTGCTTAACGGAGCTGCTCGGGCAGCGGGCCGTTCGGGGGAAGGGGCGCATATGAAGAAGGTTTTGGTGATCGCGACGGGTGGGACCATCGCTTCGGCCGAGGAAGGAAGCGGGCTTGCGCCGGCGTTGACCGGTGAGCAGCTGGTGGCGTTCGTTCCCGAGGTTGCACAGGTGTGCCGTGTCGAGGTGTCGCAGGTCATGAACGTGGATAGCACGAACATGCGCCCGCAAGGGTGGCTGGCCATTGCGGGCGAGGTGCGCCGTCGGTATGACGATTTCGACGGGTTCGCGGTCCTTCACGGCACGGATACGCTGGCGTATACGGCGGCAGGGCTGTCGTATCTGGTGCAGGGCGGCCCGAAGCCCGTGGTGTTGACCGGCTCGCAGCTGCCCATGGGCGATCCCGGTACCGATGGCAAGCGCAACTTGCTTGATGCCGTGCGTGTGGCCTGCGATGATGCCGCCGCAGGCGTGATGGTGACGTTCGGCGGCAAGGTGATCTCGGGCACGGCGGCGCGCAAGGTGCGCACCCGCAGCTTCGAGGCTTTCGACAGCTTGAACGTCCCCGACCTGGGGTACGTGCGCGACGGGCGGGTCGAGTGGGCGGATGGCGTTTGTGGCCGGATGAGCACGGTGCCGATTGCAGCGGCAGGCAACTCTGACGACGCAAACGAGGGGTGCGCATGCGCACTCGCTGAATCGCAGCTTGCCGGCTCGGCGGGCGTGCGCTTCTACGACGCGCTTAACTCACGGGTTGCGGTGCTCAAAATCACGCCGGGAATGGACGCGCTGGTCATCGATGCGCTGCGCCCCGCGTGCGACGCGCTGGTGGTGGAGGCCTTCGGGCTGGGCGGCATCCCGGAGTACGATGGCATCACCGAGACGCTGCTTGCATGGGTGGACGCCGGGAAAACGCTGGTCATGACTACGCAGTGCCCGTACGAGGGCGCCGACCTGAGCGTGTACGAGGTGGGCCGCGCGTTCTGCGACCGCCCGGGCGTGCTCATGGGCGGCAGCGCCACCACCGAGGCCCTGTTGGCGAAGACTATGTGGGCGCTCGCGCAAGCGGCTGACCCCGACGGTGTCGTGGACCGCGAGAAGCTGGCGGATTTGTTCGCCAGCTGCTAAAGGCGGCGATAATCGCGGCGTCGTAGAACGGCCCGTCGGCCTGCATGGGCAGGCCGACGGGCCGTTGTCGATTTCGGGGCGTTTTGCGGGACGCGCTGCCAGGCATCATCCCGCACTTTTGCTGCCTGGCATTTCGCGCTATTTGTCGAAAAGTGCAGTTTTAGATGATTCCTATCTTCAAAAAAATGCAGTTTATAGTGATTCCTATTTGCGGAAAAGTGCAGAATTCACCTGATGCTATTTCCCGATTCGTGCATTAGCGCTGGTAAAGCCGTTGGTAAGCGATAGCTTTATTGCGGGTGCGATGAGGTGCTTGGCGGTGCGAAGGTTACGCTGCAAAGCGTCTTGCGTATGCGCGGGCGGCCGACCCCGACGGCGTCGTGGACCGCGAGCAGCTGGCGAAATCGTTCGCCAGCTGCTAAAGGCTGCGAAGGTGCTGACCGCCCGGCACTTTCGCGCCTATTCCTTCGCCGCCCTATCCCAGCAGGTTGGGCAGCAGGTAGAGCAGGGCCACCAGCGCGCAGCCGATGGCGGCCGCGGCGATCCAGATGTGGAACTCGCGATCCATCTTGGCGCGCTCGGTGGGCGTGGGCTCGCTGGTGTCTTGCACGGCGTTCACGTCGATGGAGCGTGCGCCGTACTTCTTCGCGCACACGGCGTAGATGACCAGGCCCACCACGCAGTAGATCACGCCGGTGACCAGGGCGTCCGTGTCAAGTTGCGTCATCATGACCAGGTAGATGACGATGCTGATCACCGCGCCGGGCACCATGCCGCGCACCTTGAACGGGCGCTTCAGATCGGGCAGCTTGCGGCGCAGGCCCAGGCACGCCACCATGCCGATGACGTAGTAGAACAGGTCGGCGAACAGCGACAGCGACGCGATGTAGTCCAGCGTGCTGGTGGCCACCAGCACCACCGTGAGCACGCCGAGCGTGATGACGGCCACGTAAGGCGTGCGGTACTTCGGGTGCAGCTTGGCGAATACGGCGGGCAGGCTGCCGTCGCGGGCCATGGTGAACAGATAGCGCGGCGGCACCGCGATGGAAGCGTTCAAGGTGGAGAAGTCGCCGCCGAACGCCACGCCCAGCGCCAGCAGCGCAAGCGGCAGGCCCAGGATGCCGGCGCTCATCATGGCCTCGGCGTAGGGCGCGGAGGATTCGGCCACGGCGGCAAGCCCGTCGGCGGGCACGATGCCCACGAGGAACCACTGGAACAGGGCGTTCACCACGAAGATGATGAACGGCGAGAGCATCATGGCGCGGGGGATGTTGATCTGCGGGTGGCGGATCTCCTCGCCCATGGCGCAGCATGTCTCGAAGCCGGCGAAGCACCACCAGATCATGGCCACGGCGGCGATGAATCCGCCGGTGCCAAGGTCGCCCATGAAGTCGGGCGCGGTCACGAAGTTCGGCAGCTGCACGTTGGGGATCATGGTGAGGAACCAGATGGCGGCAACGCCCCAGAAGAAGAACATGAAGCCGTTCTGCAGCTTGCCCGTCAGCTCCACGCCGCGCACGTTGGCGATGATGAACGCGACCAGCGCGATGATGGCGATGACCACGTCGTCGACGGGAAGCTCGATGCCGAACGCCAGGAAGATGGTCTTGAAGTAGTAGCTGAACGCCAGCGCCTCGCCGCCGGTGACGGCGATGAGCGACATGATGAAGTTCCATCCGGCCAGAAAGCCCGCGGGGCGGCCCAGGCCCAGCGACGCGTACTGGTACGTGCCGCCGGCGAAGGGCAGCGCCGCGCCCATCTCGCCGTACATGAGCGCCGGGTAGATGCTGATGAGCGCCGCGAGCGCCGTGGCCAGGACCACGAACGGCCCCATCTCGCCGACGACGTTGCCGCCGGTGGTGAACAGGCCGACGCCGATGACGGTGCCGGCGGTGATGGTGATGGCCTCGCGCAGGCCGAGCGTGCGCTTGAGGCCGACGGCGGGCGCTTGCTGCGCGCCGCCTTCGTTCGGTTGGTTGCCCATGGGCGTTCCTTTCAGCGCGCCGACCGCGCTGGCGGGCCGGCGTGCTGTCGCATGCCCGATACCCATCGGGCATGCGACAGCAGTGCGGATACGATGAGAACCACTTTAGCACTCTACCGTACTAAAGCAATAGGGATTTTAGATGGCGGAAGGTCGGGAGCGGAGGGACTGCGAAAGGTGCGAACGGGGGCGAGCTTTGCCCCGTTCGCGCCTTTTTTCGCTTTCCGTCCCCGCCGCTTGCTCCGGCGTCTGCCGTTGTTGCGGCTCGCGCGGCTATTTCGCCAGCTTGGCCACCGCCTGCTCCAGGCGATCGCAGGCTTGCTCGACCAGGGCCTTGGGGCTTGCCAGGTTCATGCGCACGAACCCGCTGCCCTCGGGGCCGAACATGGTTCCCAGGTCAAGCCACAGCTTCGCGTCCTGCTCCACCAGGCGCTTGATGCCGGCATCGTCCAGGCCCAGGCCCCTGCAATCCAGCCACGGCAGGTACGTGCTCTCGAGCGGCACCAGGCTCACGCCCGGCATGCGGTCGACGGCCGCCTGCAGCACCGCGTAGTTCCCGTCGAGCACCTTCTTGAGCTCGTCGAGCCATTCTTCCCCGCGCTCGTAGCACGCCTGAGTGGCAGTGATGCCGAGCACGCTCGGCTCGTCGTAGCCCGTGCGGTTGCGGGCGCGTTTGAACGCCGCGCGCAGGTCGGGGTCGGGGATGAAGATGTTGGACAGCTGCAATCCGGCCAGGTTGAACGTTTTGCTGGGCGCCGTGCACACCACGGCGTGGCGCGCGTAGCGCTCGCCGAGCGAGGCGTACGGCACATGCTTGAAGCCGGGGCGCGCGAAGTCGGCGTGAATCTCGTCGGCGACAACGGTGACGCCGTGGCGCAGGCAGATGTCGCCGATGCGTTGCAGCTCGTCGGCGGTCCAAGCGCGGCCGACGGGGTTGTGCGGGTTGCACAGGATGAACAGCTTCGCGCCCGTCTTTTCCAGCTGGCGCTCGAAGCCCTCGTAGTCCATGGTGTAGCGGCCGTTCTCGTAGGGCAGCGGGCTCGTGGCCATTTTGCGGCCGTTGTCCTGGATCATCAGGCGGAAGGGGTAGTACACGGGCGGCTGGATGATCACGTGGTCGCCCGGCTGCGTGAATGCGTTGATGGCAACCGCCAGGGCGAACACCACGCCCGGCGTCATGACGAGCCACTCGCGTTCGGGGCGCCAGCCATGGCGGCGCTCGAACCAGCTTTGCACCGCCTCGCAATACCCGTCCGTGGCCATGGTGTAGCCGAACACGCCGTGCTGCACGCGCTCGGTGAGCGCTTCGATGGCGGCAGGCGCCGTTTTGAAGTCCATGTCGGCCACCCAAAGCGGCAGGTCGTCGGGGGCGTGGCCGCGGCGGCTCCACGCGTCCCATTTCAGGCACCCGGTGCCGCGGCGGTCGATGATGGTCTCGAAATCGTACTTCGTCATTTCCTTCTCCGTTCCGCTTCTCGCCCTGCGCTACGCAAGCGCCTGGTCAAGGTCGGCCAGCAGGTCCTCCGCGTCCTCGATGCCCACCGACAGGCGCAGCAGGCGGTCGTCGATGCCGAGCTTGTCCAGCATGGGCGCGGGGATGGCGCCGTGGGTTTGCACGAGCGGGTAGGTGATCAGGCTTTCCGTGCCGCCCAGGCTTTCGGCGAACAGGATGAGCCTTGTGCGCTCAAGCGTGTCGAGCGCGCGTTGATGCGTGTCGGTCTTGAACGATATCATGGCGCCGAAGCCCGTGGTCTGGCGCTTCGACAGCGCGTAGTCGGGATGGTCGGGGTCGCCCACGTAGAACACGTCCGTGACGTGCGGGTTCGCCTTCAGCGCCTCGCAGATGAGCTTGGCGTTGGCCTCCTGCTGGCGCAGGCGCACGCCTAGCGTCTTCAGGCTGCGCAGCATCAGCCAGCTGTCGAAGGGGCTGAGCTGGTTGCCCTCGCTCATGGTGGCGTTGAACAGCGGCTCGAGCAGGTTGTTGTCGCGCAGCACCAGGAAGCCTGACAGCACGTCGTTGTGGCCGCACAGGTATTTCGTCCCGCTGTACACCACCACGTCGGCGCCCAGCTCGAACGGCTTCTGGAAGTACATGGTAAGGAAGGTGTTGTCCACGGCCAGCACCGCGCCGCGGCTGTGCGTCAGGTCGGCGAGCGCCTGGATGTCGGCCACCTTCATGGTGGGGTTGGTGGGCGTTTCCAGGAACACCAGCCGGGTGTTGGGCGTGAACGCCGCCTCGGCGGCATCGAGATCGGTCAGGTCGACGTAGTCGAATTCCAACCCGTATTGCGTGTAAATGTTGCTGAACAGGCGATAGGTGCCGCCGTACAGGTCGTCGCTCACCAGCACGCGGTCGCCGGAGCGCAGCAGCCTCAGCAGCGTGGTGATGGCCGCCATGCCGCTGGAGAACGCCATGCATTTCTTCCCGCCCTCCAAAAGCGCGATGGTGTTCTCAAGCTCCAGGCGCGTGGGGTTGCCGCAGCGCGAATAGCAGTAACCGGTCGATTCGCCCCAGGCGGGGTGCGCGAACGTGGCCGACTGGTACAGCGGGTAGCTGATGGACCCGGTGCGCGCGTCGATGCCCTCGTATCCGCGCACGGCAATGGAGTCGGCGTGCCAATCGGCGTGTTTTGCCTGGTCGATGCCGAGCAGGCCGTCGATCTCCTGTGCCATGGCCTCGAAGCTGGAGTCGTTCATGAAGCGGCGTCCCTTCCTTCGCTTATCTGATGGCAATAAGCCATACTATATTTCTAGGGTTTATTTCCAGGTGGATAGTTTATCGGAGATTACGGCGTTGTGCGCGTGAAACCAGATAGCCCAGATATCCGAATTTCCGAACGATGGTTATCGGGGGAAAGGTGGTGGGCGGCGCGCCTGGCTGCGGCGGGCGCGGCGTTCCTATTCTCGTTGAGGAAGGAAGGGCGAAGAAGGCGTGGCGTGCCCGGCCTGCTCCTCGGGGGCCGAGATCCCTTTCCATCGAGGTCGGGAAAGCGAAACGCGATCCGCCCGGGTTTGCGCTCCCCTCTCCATCGGCCCCACTGTGTGACGGGTTTGTGTCTTATCCCTCAGGTTCGCCGGCGGAAAATCTAAGCTCAAAGCGAAGTAGTATGATTTGGCGCCGTAGAACGATAGGTGTTACGAAACAGGTTCCTTGCCGATGCTCGAAGCGATCCTTCGGCCATCGGCAAGGGGCCCGCAACCAAGAACGATGAATCCGCTCGTCGGCTGCACGCTAACCGCATTGTTGTTAGCCGTGCATGCCCTCGTGCGGATTTTTTTGTTCCCGGTTGCAGGGAGAAGCAGAAGGGAAAACCATGTCGCAAGCAGACGAAACCGCGTCGGGCGGGCAGGCGGGCGAAGGCGTCGACCGCGCCGCGCATCTCATGCACCGCATGGACGCCACGCAACCGATAGCTACGTTCAAGAAGGTGATGGCGCTGACCTCGGCCGGCGTGTTCGTGGACGCCATGGACGTCTACCTGGCAGGCGGCGTGAAGAGCACGCTGGCCGAAACCGGGTTCGCCACCAACGAGCAGACCGCCGCGTTTCTGTCGGCAGGCTTTCTGGGCCTGTTCATCGGCTCGCTGATCGCCGGTCTTATCGGCGACAAGCTCGGGCGTCGCAAGGCGTTCCAGTTCAACCTGCTGCTGTTCGGCTTCGCCACCATCTTGGGCGCGCTTTCCCCGAACATGACGTTCATGATAGCCATGCGCTTCTTCGTGGGCTTGGGCTTGGGCTCGGAGCTGGTGACCAGCTTCAGCATGATCAACGAGTTCGCGCCCGTCGCGCGCCGCGGCCGCTGGTGCGCCATCGGCTCGACCATCGCCAACTGCGGCTCGCCCATCGGCATGTTCCTATGCCTGTTCTTCATCACCATTTGGAGCCCGCTTGGGCAGGAGTCGTGGCGTTTGGTGTTCGCGGTCATCGGCGTGGCGGCCATCATCGTGTGCATCGCGCGTCAGGCGATGCCCGAAAGCCCGCGCTGGCTTATCCAGCACGGCCGCTTCGACGAGGCGGAGGGCATCATCTCCCGCATCGAGCGCGAGATGGAAGAAGCCGGTGTTTCGCCCGCTGAGCAGGTGGTATTCGAGAAGAGCGCCATGGACTCCGATGCGCATCTGGCGCGCAACCTGTTCCTGGGCATCGTGGTGGTCATCGGCACGTCGCTGACGCAGTACACCTACACCACGTTCGGCCCGTCCATCCTGAAGAACATCGGCCTGGCCACGCAGACCTCGCTGCTGTCCACCACCATCACCATGCTCGCGGCGCCGCTTGGGGCGCTCATCGGTGCGCTGCTCATCGAGAAGCTCGGTCGTCGCGCCGAGGTTTCCGGGGCGTTCATCTGGGTGGCGGTGTTCGCGTTCGCCTATGCCATGGCGCTCAATGCCGGTTCGACGGCGCTCATCACCGTGCTGGGCTTTTTGATGACCATCGGCTTCTACGTGCTGAACGCGTCGGTGATCAGCGTGTACGTGGGCGAGCTGTTCTCCACCAAGTACCGCTTCCGCGGCGCGGGCATCTCGCAGGGCGCCGGCAAGGCCGTCAACGTGGTCATGCCGTTCGCCGTCACGTGGATCTTGGCGAACCTGCAGCCCAACGTCATCTACTTCGGCATCGTGGCCATCGCGCTGGTAGCGGCCGCCGTCACGTTGGCGATCGGCCCCGAGACGAAGTCGCGCCGTTTGGGTTAGCGAATCGGCGAGCCGGCGGGCTGCTGCCGCGCGTGCGTGCGGCGCGGTTGGCCTGCCGGCGTGCTGGCGGTTGCGTATTCCAACCACTCGTTTAACAAATCCAACCAGTAATTTTACATACCCGAAATTACTCGACGAGGTAGCAGAAGAACTTGTCGAAGCAAGAAGGCTGGTTTCCTAAGTCCTTTGTTGGTTGATGGTCCTTCTAACGGGGAGCGTCCTGTTTTGAACTGCCTCCTATTTCTCATCTCCTTGGACATGAGAAATAGGAGGCAGTTCATTCATCCTCAGAGCGCTCCTTATCTTTTGTTTGGGGAGTGGACATCGCTCGATGCTGTTCCTATTCGATTCGTAGTCTTTTGCGATAGGCACGTGGCGTCGTGCCGTAGGCACGCTTGAACGCGTCAGCGAACGCTCCCTGGTTGCGGTAGCCCGCGCTTTTAGCGATTTCGCTGATTTTGCGGCTTTCATCAAGGAGAAGACGTCGTCCGTGCTCCAGGCGCCGTGCGCGGATGTAGCTTTGCGGGGTGTCCCCCTGCACATTGCGAAACGCCGATATCATCTTCCCCTCGCTTACATGGGCGATGTCGCACAACGTTTTCGTGCTGAGATCGGATGATAAGTTGTCGTCGATGTAGGAGCAGAGGCACTCGACGCAGTCCCTGTCGCTTATGTTCGCGGCATCGGCTGACGTGACCCTTTCGGGAATGCTGCTTGCCAGCAACGCGAAGCATTCAATCACCTTGGCGTGATAATACGAATCGGCGACCGATGCGGCGGGGTAGGTGATGTCGAGCCCTCGAAGCGCCGAGGGCAAGCCGGGCACGCCCTCCGACGTGGTGAGCCGTCCGATGGCGCGGTGCAGTTTCTTCTCATCGCAGTGCAAGGCATCCGCATAGCGGTGTATCGCTTCAGGGGCTATGGTGATCGACGCCGATGACAGCCGCTTGTCGGGCTCGAACGAGCTTATGTAGGGGCCGCCATCCCAGTCATGTCCCATGAGCATGCAGTTGGATGCGGCGCACTCGGGCGAGCAATACATGGGCATCGCATGTTCATAGAGGCCGAATCCCAGATAGGGAACAGTTTCCATAGCCGATTCCACGGCGCGTCTGTACGTGATGTCCATTGACACGACGATGGTGTCATCGTCCATGAGATAGAACCAGTAGGAGCCCCTGCCGTATTGGGGGTCGACGAACCATGTCTCGCCGACGCTTCGCACCAGGTCGGCCCGTCCGAATCCGCGCGCGAGCGCTTCCTTCGCGCATACGGTGTGCAGCTGCGAAAGCTGTGTGACGAACATGTCGTAAAGCGGGTTTCCCTGTCCTGCGGCGTAGCTTCCGTTTGATTTTTCGGCAGAACTTGAATTCTTTTCGGCGTAGTTTTCCATCTTCCCGTTCCGTCTTTCGCATTGCCTTATCGAGCTGTATTTTACCGTAAAGAGTTATATATGGCTAACTGGTAGGAAGAAGGACGATAATCGCATGGCTCTTTCGATGGGCGCGCCTTTGCCCTTGAACGCGGTAGCGCAGACGCAGCCTTCGACGTCTGCCAACGCTGCACCGCGCCATCTTGACCCGCGTACGTCGCTTGCGGTTCTGGCGGCGATCAACGTGCAGATGGCGCTTGCGCAAAGCCTGTTCGCCGAGATGGGCGTTTTGGCGCTTACCGTTGTCGTGATGGCGTATTGCCGTCGCTTCTCCGCAATCGTGCGCTGGCTTGCCTTCTATGCGCTGTTCGCCGTGACGGCGCAGCTGTTCGTGGCGAGCGGGAACACCCTGCTTTCGCCCTTTGCGGCGTCGCTTCTCATGTACCGCCATGTTTTGCCCGCCTTCATGTTCGCTTTCAACATGATCGCAACCACGCGTCTCGGCGAGCTCGCTTGCGCACTGCAGGCGATGCGCGTTCCCGCGAACGTGTCGGTTGGCGTGTGCGTGGCGTTTCGTTTCCTTCCCACCATGGGACGCGAATTCTCCGCTGTCGCCGATGCTATGAAGACGCGCGGTATCGCGCTCACGCCGAGGTCGGTCGTGCGCCATCCTGCGAAGACCGCCGAACATTTCCTTGTGCCCGTGATCGCGCGTTTGGGCCAGATCGCCGACGAACTGGGGAACGCGGTCGTTGTTCGCGGCGAGGGGGCGAGTGCGCACCGCACCTCGTATTACCGCTTAAGGGTGCGCGCTATCGATGTTGCATGTCTCATCGCTGCGATGGTGCTCCTTGCGCTTTCCGTTTGCTTTAGAGCGGGGGTGCTCTGATGATGGAAAATGCCGCCGCGGCGAAGGCTTCGCCCTATGCTATCGAGCTCGATGGATGCACGTTTTGCTACAAAGGCGCTTCCCGTTCATCGCTTCGTGACGTTTCGCTGAAGATCCCTCGCGGTCAATGCGTTGTTGTGACCGGGCAGTCAGGATGTGGCAAGACAACGCTTACGCGCCTCGTTAATGCGCTTATTCCTCTTATGTACGAAGGGGACCTTCAAGGTGAGGTGCTTGTTGCGGGAAAACCCGTTTCCGCATGGACGATGGGCGAGCTTTCCGCGCATGTCGGGTCGGTGTTCCAGGACCCGCGTAGCCAGTTCGT
>NZ_CAKUAT010000019.1 GCF_934636665.1 uncultured Senegalimassilia sp. | reverse complement strand
GACGAGCGTAAGGCTGTCCAGGTACAATCCATATTGCACTTCGATGCCATGGGCGACGAACACGTCGAACACCAAAGAGCCCACAACCTGCACCACGGCAAGCACGCATGCCAATACGTTCTTGTACTTCACGCCGAAACACAAGATGACCGCGGCGATGACCAAGCCGATGAGCGTGCATACGATATCGATCGCACCTGAAGAAAACTCGATCCCGACCCACGGCGTGCCCAGGTTGGCCAAAACAAGCCAAACCGACCCGAATCCGATGATCACCGCTGAAGAGCACACGATGACGCGTCGCGCCGTCTCGTTGCCCACGAGCAGCAGCACACCGGCCACGAGCAACGGGAACAGAATCAGAAACCCGATGAGAGCCACGCTGCCTCCCCCTTTCATTTCCTTGCTAGCCGAATCCGACCCCGCGAACCTTGTAGCGCCGCATAAAGCCGAACGTGCCCGGACGTCGGGCACGGATAGCACTCTACCATCCCACCGGCCGTTTCCCCTGCAAGCATTGAGGGCGGGCGGTATGCTCGGTAAATGGGTCCGTTTTAACAACAAAATACCGGTAGACGGCATATCGTGGGCGCAAGGATTTCCCATTCCGAAGATATTGGGGCACAAGCCGAGAGTTTTTTTCGCAGCCGCTCGAATCCTGCAAGATGGAATACCGTGCCGACGCCCGAATCCGAAGGATGCGCAGAGATGACGATTCCATGACAGCGAGGAAACGTCCGTTCGTACGCCAATGGATTTGCTAGGATAACCCACCGTCATGTTTCGATCGCTTGCCGACATATTCCATCGCATCCGCCGCACGGATTCCATGCTGTGCGCGCCATGCCCGCTGCGCGCCTTCGGCGCCTGCAGCCTCACCTCCATGCTCATATGATGCGTGCGCGCAAACCGCGCGTATCGAACACGTACCATATCGGCTTTTTGGAGGATCTTCTTTTGAACAATGCAAGCTCCGCCGCAGCACACCGTGTGCGCATCACGGGTGTTGTGGTCTTCGGCGCCTTCCTGGCGCTTCTCAATCAAACCGTCATGTCCCCCGCCCTGCCCGTCATCATGGCCGATTTCGCCATCGATGCCTCCACGGCGCAGTGGATCATGTCCATATACCCTCTGGTCAGCGGCATTATGGTGCCGGTTTCCGCCTTTTTGATCGACCGTTTCACTACCCGTCAGCTGTTCTTCGCCGCAACGGGCGCATTTGCCGCGGGTACGGCGCTATGCGCCGCTGCGCCGACGTTCTTCCTGCTGATCTGCGGACGCGTGCTGCAAGCCGCCGCATCCGGCGTTCTGCTGCCGTTGGTGTCGGTGGTTCCCATGCTGGTATTCCCCGTTGAGAAGCGCGGAACCGCCATGGGCATGGCCGGCATCGTGATGTCGGCAGGTCCCGCCATCGGACCTGTGGTCGGCGGCGCCATCATCGACGCGTACGGATGGCGCGCATGCCTGGGCTGTATCGTGCCGTTGGCGTTTGCAGCGCTTGTGTGCGCAGTGTTCTTGCTCGATAACGTCGGGGAAGCAAAGCGCCCGCATCTCGACGTGCCGTCCATCGCGCTTTCCACCGTGGCGTTCGGAGGAATGCTGTACGGTTTCTCCAGCGCAGCCTCGATGGGGTGGGCCAGCCCGGTGGTGCTCGGGTGCATCATCGCGGGCGTGGCCTGCCTGGTGCTGTTCGCACGACGCCAGCTGCGCATCGATGAGCCGCTGCTCGATCTGAGGTGCCTGAAATCGAGCGATTTCGCCGTCGCCGCCATCGTCGTCACCCTTATCAACGCGGCATGCCTGGTCACCAACACCATTCTGCCCATCTTACTGCAAACCGCGATGGGCGCGACGGCGTTGCAAACGGGCATGGCGATGCTACCCGCCGCCGCGGTCGGCATCCTTATCAGCCCCATCTCGGGCGTGGTGTTCGACAAATTCGGCCCGCGAGCCATTTCAGTTGGCGGTTTGACGCTTATGACCATGGCGTTGTTCGCCCTGTCGCGCATGGACGCAAGCTGCTCGATCTTGATGGTGGCGGTGCTGTGCGCCGCGCAGGCGGCAGGTCAATCATTGGCGAACATGCCGGTGAACACTTGGGGTATCAACGCGCTCGAGAATAGTCAGATCGCCCACGGCAACGCCATCGCCAACACCGGGCGCCAGGTTGCAGGCGGCCTGGGAACCGCCATCATCGTCACGCTCATGACAACCGTCACCTCGAACGCGGCCTTGCAAGGAGCGGCAACCGTCGAGGCAACGGTGTCGGGGACAAGCGCGGCATATATGGCGTGCGCCGCTATCGGCATGGTGGCGTTAATCTTCGGCGTGCTGAAGATCCGCGTTGCAAAGGAAGCGCGACAGCAGCCTCATGTGATCCGCGACACGGCAGCGAACGCTGCGCAAGCAACCGAGTAACGCAACGCTAAACACGCTGGCCCACTAACGCAACAGGCAGCTTGGACGAGCTAACTAGCAAGATCGATGCCGCAAGGGACCGGCTCCGGAATGACTGCGGGGCCGGTCCCTTCAGTTTCGCCCTAAGCCTTCACGTACACATTTGAGCGGCGTATGCATCGAAATCGGCGTTAATCGTTTGGCGGTTATTCCGCCTTACCTGGGGAACACGTCCTTCGAGCACGCGACGTCTGCCAGCAGCGCCGTTGCCTGACGTGATGCGGTCGACTCCGCACGTCCGCATCGATCGAAAGCCGTGCCGCGCGAACCTTGTCGCGCTAGCTCACCTCCCCTTCGCCGACAAAATCTTCGACAAGGCCTGGATGAGCTTTTGCGAATCGATGGGTTTTGACAAATGTTCGTCCATACCCGCCTTTCGGCAGCGGACCTTGTCATCGGTGAAGGCATTGGCGCTCATGGCCACGATGGGAATGGTTCCTGCATCCTCGCGCGCAAGCGAGCGAATGGCGCGCGTCGCCTCGTATCCATCCATATTGGGCATCATGATGTCCATGAGGATCAAATCGTAGGTACCCGCATCCGCCTGTTCGAACGCGCTTACCGCCTCGGCGCCGTCATCTACGCACGTCACCTTCGCACCAGCATCAGAGAGTACGAATCCGGCGATCTCGCGATTCAGATCGTTATCCTCGACTAACAGCACGCTCAAGCCCTCTAATGCGACCGTATCGAGCGCAAGATGCTCGCCCGATCCCGCCGGAGCATCGAGATCGATGGCCAACGGCAAGGTGATGGTGCAGGTTGTGCCGACGCCCAAACTGCTCTCGTACGCAACGCTGCCGCCCATAAGCTCGGCAAGCTGTTTGGCGATCGCGGTTCCCAAACCCGTGCCCGTCGCGTGCTCGGCGCCCTTTTGCTGTTCTCGGGCAAACGGTTCGAACATACGCGCCTGGAATTCCGAGCTCATGCCGATACCGGTGTCGGCGATGACGATATCGTACGTGGCGACTTCGCCTTCGTGCGCATGCTCCGTGCAGGTGACGCGTACCGAACCTCCCGGCTTGTTGTATTTCACCGCATTGCTCGCGATGTTCATGATCAGCCGTTTCAGATGAAGCGGGCTTGCCACGATAGAGGGATGGGCGACCCCGCTCATATCGCAGCTGATGGTCACGCCAAGTTGCTGTGCCTGACGCTCCATCATCTTGCAAACCTCGTTGATGAGCTCTACAAGATTCACGGGGCGCAGATCAAGCTTCACCTCACCGCTTTCGAGCTTGCTCATGTCAAGGACCTCATTGACCAAGTCGGAGAGGATGCCCGATGCCGTCCAAATCTTCTGCCGACAGTCGCGCTGCTTGGCAAGGTCGTCGTCGTAGGCGTTGGCGACCTCCACCATACCCCTGATACCATTGATAGGCGTGCGGATATCATGGCTCATGCGTTGCAGGAACTCGGTCTTCGCACGGTTGGCGCTTTGCGCCTGGTGTGCCGACTTCGCAAGGCGTTCCGCATATTCGCGCTCCTGCACCACGAGCTCATGGAGATGCTCATGCTCGGATTTGCGCCTAGAAAGAGCGAACACGGCGACTACGACGCAGTACAACGCGAGCGCAACAGCTACGAACCCGGCAACTTCGCCCAAACAAGACGAAACGGGCATGAATGTGTACACGTAGTAATCACGCGCCTTGTCAAGGGAGGCGATATAAAGGTTCGATCCTGAAAGCAGCAGCGTGGTTTTACCAAGCGAGCAGCGGCTTTTGATATCCTCGACCACCTTCGCATCAACGGGGTCGAGCTGGATGCCGCCGCTCACCTGATTCGGGAGCATGTTGGCTGCCACCACCTTGCCGTCGGATTCCACGACGATATCGCCGCTGCCACGCACATCGTAGCCCGCCAGCATATTCTGCAAGGACAGCAGATAGCGATTCGAGAACGTCTCGCTTGTGTAGTAACCCGCAACGACCATGCCCGGCTCGTCGATGCGCGCCGCACAGCCCACATCGATGTACGACCCGTCATCGAACACGATACGCGTGGCGTACATTTTCCTGGGATCATCGATCACCTCGAGGGCGACTTCGTCCGTCACCTCATGTTGCACCATATCGAACGTTACGTTGTTATTGGAGTACGACCGCACAAGCTGACCATCGGCGGACAGCACGAAAGCGTTCGATAGACCGAGCTGCCGTGCAGCACGCTCAAGACCAGATAGCTCATCGCCTTCGCTGCCATAAGAGATATTGCGAGCCAGCTGAGCCGCGTTTTCAAGCGCAAGCACCTGACTGGTCATAGCGGCGGAATCGTTGAACGAATCATAAATCAGGCTCTGCGACTTCGCGAAGGCGACCACATTGTCGGAGCACTCTGCGGCTTGCCGGAACATCGAGCCGAAGCTGATCAACCCGCTCACGCACACCACAGCAACCCCGATGGCGATGACGATTGCCCAGAAGCGTCTGCCAAGGTGATTATTTCTAGCCACGAACATCGCCTACCCGCAGATACGGCGAAGGATTCTCGAAGTACTTCGAAAGGATTTGACGCATGGTGCCATCGTCTATCATGTCCCGAAACGCACTTGCAAGCGCAACATCGATACCGCGATCGTCGCGTAGATCGAACGCGCAACCAAGACCGACGTCGAGCAGGGAATCATTGAGGATGCGCACATCGACCCCGTAATCCTGCTCGTATTGCAAGATCGAGGTCTCATGAGCCGCGATGGCATCCACGTAGCCCTTCAAGAGCGCAGGGACAAGATAGGACCGATCGGAGAAACTTAGCACGCTTGCCACCTCCGGAACTTCGGGGTTTGTGCGATTCAGCAGTATGCCTTCCGGTTTGGTGGTGGATTGCACGGCAATGGTTTTACCCTCAAGATCGGCGAACGTGGTAATGGGACTTGAGGGATCAACGGCAACCACTTGACGGCTTTTCATGTACGGACCGGCCCAACGATAGTCGGCCTCGCGCCCCGTCATCGAGAAGCAGCCGGCGATGCAATCAAGCTCGCCGCTGGAAAGCATCTCGTTTTTCTTCTCCCAAGCGATGTATTTGAACTCGGGCTTATAGCCGATACGGCCGAACGCCTCGGTGAGGATATCGACATCGATACCGCTGGGATTGCCTTCCGCATCATCGGAGACGAACGGCGGGTAGGGATCGGTGCCGATCACAAGGGTTTTCAACTCGTTTGAATCCGAGGGTTCGTTTGAACTTGGAAAAACGCATGCAGCAAGCGCGCACGCCGATAATGCCAAAACGGCGATAAACGCGATGAGCGCGAACGGCTTCTTGCTACCCATGTGCATCCTAACCTCGGTGACACCCCCTACGCAGTATAACCGAATCCTAGGTATTACCTCGGGAAAACGGCGAACCACACGACTTGCCGTAATATTGAAATGTAGGGCCGCACCCAGAGACGAAGTCGTAGCGTCATCAGCAGATAACGTGCGCCATGCGGAGCGCTCGCAAAACTAAATCTGAGGCTGCGGCATGCGACGTGTGCGAAAAGCAAACGTCACGGCTGCGACATGCGGAAGGGGCTTATCGGGATGCAATGCACAATCAGTTGGAGGAAAAGAAAAGCGGGTCTCAAGATTTCTTGAGACCCGCTTGTGTAAGCTGGTCGGGTTGACAGGATTTGAACCTGCGACCCCTTGACCCCCAGTCAAGTGCGCTACCAAACTGCGCCACAACCCGAACTTTCAAAGTGCTGCTGTCCGAAGCAGCTCGTTTATAATACCAAAACCAGGAAAGCGCGCAAGGGGTAATTTCAAACTTTTTCGCAAATCATGAGAAAGTTCGCCCGCGCACGAGACCTGCGCTCGGCAACCTAGCGAAGATACTCCAACGCATGGTCGAGGATCACGTCAGCCAGCTTGTCCTTGGGCATGCTGGGCGTCTCGTCGATCTCGTCGGCGTCCACGAAGCACACGGCGTTGTCGTCGGTACCGAACGCCAGCCCCTCGCCCACTCGATTGGCAACGATGACGTCGGCGTTCTTCTTCACGAGCTTCGCCTGGGCGTTGGCGATGACGTTATCGGTTTCAGCGGCGAAACCCACCACAACCTGGTGCGGGCCTTTCTTCGCACCGAGCGTGGCCAGGATATCCGGGTTCTCGACCAACGTGATGGTGCCAAGGTCGGCGTCGGCCGCGCCCTTCTTCAACTTGTGGTCGGCAGCGTGTGCCGGGCGCATATCGGCGACGGCCGCGGAGAAGATCGCGATGTCCGCCGAAGGAAAGGCCTCTTCGCAAGCCTGCATCATCTCGAGCGCGGTGTTCACATGCACCACGTGCACGTCAGAGGGAGCGGGAATGGAAACCGGGCCGGTGATCAGCGTCACGCGGGCGCCGCGGCGACGAGCTGCACGCGCGATGGCGTAACCCGTCTTGCCGCTGGAACGGTTGGAGATATAGCGCACCGGGTCGATGGGCTCGACGGTGGGCCCGGCGGTGATCATGATGTGTTTGCCCTCAAGGTCTTGCTTCACGCCCAGGACCTCGAGTGTGCGCGCGACGATGACGGCAGGGTCGGCCAAACGCCCGCGTCCGACGTCGCCGCAAGCCAGATAGCCCTCATCGGCTTCGACGAACACGGCGCCGCGGATGCCGAGCTTGCCGATGTTATAGCGCGTGGCTGCAGCTTCGTACATGTGCACGTTCATGGCAGGCGCCAAGACAAGCGGAGCGGTGCACGCCAGGGCCGTGGTGGTAAGGAGGTCGTCGGCGATGCCGTTGGCAAGCTTGGCCAGAACGTTGGCCGTGCAAGGGGCGATGACGAAGGCGTCGGCCTCCTCGGCAAGCGAGATATGATGGATGGGGTCGCTGGGATCGTCGAACAAGTCGACCGCCACCTTCTCGTGGGTAAGCGAACGGAAGGTGACGGGGTCGACGAAGCGCGTAGCGTGCTCGGTCATGCACACCTTCACGCGAACCCCGGCCTTTTGCAGGCCACGGACGATCTCGCAGGATTTATATGCGGCAATGCCGCCGGTAACGCCCAGCAGCACGGTTTTCTGAGGTTTTGCAGCCTCGCTACTCATGATGGTCCTTCCCGGTCAGGTACGGTGCAAGCACATGCGCCAGCACCGATGCATGCATCGGCGTGCCGTTAAGGCACGGAACATACACGAGTTCGCTGCCCTTGTACGAACGACCGGCCTGTTCAACCGCCTGACGATACCAGGGCACCAACTCGTAATCGATATCATAAAGGGTTTCAAGGCAATCTACCGCGAAATTCGGGCAAACCATGAAGACGCGGCCTTCTCGCGCCTGCGCCCAACGCGTGAGAACGCCTCGGGTGAAGGGTTGAAGCCATTCACGGCTTTTGTCGAATCGGCAGTTGTAGCCGATGGTCCACTGTTCGCGCTCAAGACGAAGATGGCCTGCCACCGCCAATGCGGTGGCCCCGGTCTGAGGTTCGTAGGTATCGCCCTGCTCGATATCTTTCACGGGAATGGAGTGGTAGTTGAACAGCAGCCTATCGCCCGCTTGCGCATTGAAACCCGCTTCCGAAACGGTTCGGGCGACGGCTTCGACATAGGCGCTGTCCATGCCATAGGATTCGACGAACGACACCGGAGCGTGCCACGACAAGCCCTCCATAGCCGCAGCAACCCCATCCTTGACGCTCAGCGTGGTCGAATGGGCGCTTTGCGGATACAGGGGAAGCGCCACCACCTGCGCACAACCTTGCTCGCGAAGGGAGGCAAGCGCCTGCTCGATGGAGTTCTCGCCATAGCTTTGCCCGACCTGGACCGGTGCATCCATGCCGTCTTCTTGCAGGCGTTGCTCCAGCAAAGAGCGAAGCTTGGCATGCTCCACATCGAACGGCGACCCGGATTCCGTCCAGATCTTCGCGTATTTCTTCCCGGACTTCACCGAACGCGTTGGAAGGATGCACAGATGCAAGATCAACCACCAAGGCACCTTGGCCATGGGCCGTATGCGCTCGTCCATCAAAAACCTGCCCAGATACCTGCGCACATCGCGCGGTTCGGGGCTTTTCGGCGTGCCCGTGTTCGCGAGCAACACGCCGATGCGCTGGGTCTCACATGCCGTCATAACAACCGTCTCCAAACTAAACCTGCGAAAACAAGAAGGCGGCCGTTGCAGCCGCCTGATGCAACGTGTCTGCAAGCAAACACGTTACCAAATGCTATAAAGCGCCGAAATCCTCCAAATGATGTACCGGTGCCGTGGGGTGCGGAGCGTCGGCCAGCAGCTCGAACACTTCCCTACCCGCCTCGGTACGACCGCGGCTGCGAGACGCAAGCTTGTCGAGCACCGCCGCAAGATCATCGGTCAGGTTGTCGGCGAAGAACAGGTCCTCGCCCGTCATAGGCTGAGTGAATCCTACCTGGAAGGAATGCAGGAACTGACGATCCAACCCGAAATTGGCATCGGCGTCCTTTGGCGCACCGGAGTTATACACCGGATCGCCCACCAGGGGATGCTTCGCGTACTGCATGTGAACGCGAATCTGATGGGTTCTGCCCGTGTACAGCTTGCAGTCGATAAGGGTGTAGCCGTTGTCGCGCGGACCGTGCTCGAAGCGCTCGAGCACGCGGAAGGTGGTAAGCGCATCTCGCGCCGAAGGGCATTCGCGAACCGCCATGCGCGTACGCTCGTTAAGCGAACGGGCGATGGGCGCATCGATCATGCCGGTATCGTGCGGGATGACACCATGCACCAAGGCAAGGTAGCGACGGTCGACCGCGCGATCGCGGATATCGGCCATAAGCGCCAAGCCGGCGGCATCGTTTTTCGCGGCAAGCATAAGGCCCGTAGTGTCGCGGTCGAGGCGATGCACGATACCGGGGCGATCGCTTTCGCCCTGGACGTTGCACAGGTGCTCGACGCCGCAATGATAGACCAGAGCATTGACTAACGTGCCATCGGCATGATCGACCGACGGATGGCACACAAGCCCCGCCTGCTTGGAGATGACGAGCACGTCGTCGTCCTCGTAGCGGATATCGAGCGGGATGGCCTGACCTTGCACGGGACCCTGCTCGGGGGCGTCCGGCACCTCGTACACCACCGTATCGCCCGCGCACAGCGTATGCTTCTTGGCGACGGTGGCGCCGTTGACGTACACTGCGCCGTCTTCCACGGCGCGGGCCGCAGCGCTGCGGCTGGGATACAACCCGCGTGCGGCCAGCACGGCGTCGATACGCGAACCGGCATCTTCGGCGCAGGCGGTATAGCTTTTCAACGCGCCCATCTAGCGCACCTCCTCATGATGTCGTTCGCGGACGATCCATCCGATTAAAAACAATGCAAGACCGCAGGTCACGCCGATGTCGGCGATATTGAACACGGGGAAATCCATGAAGCTGAGGTCGATGAAGTCCACCACGTAGCCTAAGGCGAAACGATCGATGGCGTTGCCTATACCGCCGCCGATAACAAGCCCTAGCCCGATGAGCTCAGGCCAGCTGATGCGGGCGCGCTCGTGCACCGCGAACGCCGCAAGCGCCGCGCACATGACGATGGAGAACACGCCCAAAGCGGCCGTGGCGCCGGAAAACATGCTCCAGGCACCGCCGGTGTTATGCACAAGGTGGAGCCTGAACAAACCGGCAATGGGACCGGAAAGGACGCTGCCCGCCGCATGAACGTTCATGCACAACTTGACCGCCTGGTCCAAGACGATCCAGCAAAGGGCCAAAGCGCCCATAGCCCCCAAGCGAAGCGCCTGGGACCGTACCGAAGGCGCGGGGCCGGCGCATACCGCGTCGGCCCCTTCGCTTCCAGCGATGTTCATAGGTTCATGCTGGGTCAAACCGTTTACTCCTCGGTGAAGCCGATGGCGTCGAGGGCGTCGCCGCAACGCTGGCACACATCCGCGTGGTTGGCGTTGCCGCCGAGCTCGCGATAGTTCCAGCAACGCGGGCACTTGTCGCCCTCGGCGGGCTTAACCTCGCATGCAAGCTCATCACCTGCAGCAAACGTCACGCCGGACACGATGAACAGCTCCTCGAACACGGAGGCGTCGAAGGAGGAAAGCGCATCGAGGGTTGCCTGCGGAGCGGTCACCGAAACGGTGGCTTCCTGGCTCTTGTTGATGACCTTGGCGCCGCGGGCATCCTCGAGCGCCTTGGTGACCACGTCGCGAACCTCAAGGGCGTTGCCGAATGCGGCGAGCACCTTCTCCTCTGCCTGCTTGCCGGGAAGCGCGGGCACGAAATCGGAGCGATGCGGCCAGCCTGCCAGCTGTACGTTGCCCACGCGGCCCTCGCGGTTGCGCATGGCCTCGGGATAGCACTCCCACACCTCATCGGCCGTGAACGACAGGATGGGCGAAAGCACGCGCACGAGCACTTCCAAGATGTTGAACAGCACCGTCTGCACGGCACGGCGACGCGGGCTGTCGGGCGACTCGGAGTACAGGCGGTCCTTCGTGACGTCCATGTACACGCTGGACAAGTCGTTGACGAAGTCGTACACCGCGCGGTAGACGCCGTTGAACTTGAAGCTGTCGTAGGCCTGCTCGACGTCGGCGAGCAGCTGGGCGGTCTTGGCCATCATGTACTGGTCGATAGGCTCAAGGTCGCCCCAGTTGGAGATCGCGTTTGCCTGATCGTCGAAATCGGACAGGTTGCCCAGCAGGAAGCGGAACGTGTTGCGGAAACGGCGATACGCGTCGGAGACCTGCTTCAGGATGTTGTCGGAAATAGACACGTCCTGCGCGTAATCGGCCGATGCCACCCACAGGCGCAGAACATCGGCGCCCCACTTGCTGGTGACATCTGCCGGGTCGACGCCGTTGCCCAGGGACTTGGACATCTTGCGACCCTGCTCATCGACGGTGAAGCCGCAGGACAGGATGTTCTTATACGGTGCGCAGCCATATGCGCCCACGCTGGTGAGCAGGCTGGATTGGAACCAACCGCGGTGCTGGTCGGAACCTTCCAGGTACATGTCGGCCGGGAACGTCAAGCCCTCGTCAGCGCGGTGCTTGAGCACGCTGGTGTGCGTGACGCCGGACTCCCACCACACATCGAGGATGTCCTTTTCCGGAACGAGCTCGGTGCAGCCGCACTTCTCGCAGTGCGTGCCGTGCGGCAGGTACTCGCTGGGCTTCTTGGTGAACCAGGCGTCGGCGCCCTCTTCGTAGAACAGCTTGATAACGGCGTCGAACGTGGCCTCGTTGGCAACGGTCTCGCCGCACTTGGCGCACTTGAACACGGGGATGGGCACGCCCCAGCTGCGCTGACGCGAGATGCACCAGTCCGGGCGGTCCGACACCATGGAGCCGATGCGGTTGACGGCCCAGGCGGGATAGAAGGTCACATCGCGCTCGATGGCGTCCATGGCCTTGCCGCGCAGGCCGTTCTCCTCCATAGAGACGAACCACTGGTCGGTGGCGCGGAAGATGACGGGCTCATGGCAACGCCAGCAATGCGGGTAGCTGTGGCTGATCTTGCGCGCAGCCACGAGCGTGCCCTGCTCGCGCAGCCAATCGATGATGACGGGGTTGGCGTCATCGGTATCAAGACCGGCGAACGGGCCAGCATCCTCGGTGAGCACGCCGTTGTCGTCGACGGGCATGAGGATGGGGATATCGAACTGCAGGCCCACCAGGTAGTCGTCCTGGCCATGGCCCGGGGCGGTATGGACGCAGCCGGTACCGGAATCGAGCGTGACGTGGTCACCGTAGATGATCTTGCCCTTGAGGTCCTGGCGGATGGGGCAGGTATAGGTAAGACCGCACAGCTCGGTGCCCTTGAGCACGACGGGCTGACCGTCCTGGCCGCACACCAGCGCGTAATCCTCCCAGCCGGCGATCTCGGCGACTTCCTCGACGAGCTCCTTGGCGAAGATGACGTTGCTGCCGTCGACTTGGACCATGACGTAGTCGGCGTCGGGCATCAGGCAGACGGCGGCGTTGGCCGGAAGGGTCCACGGCGTGGTGGTCCAGATAAGCACGTAGGCATCGCCCGTGGCGCCTGCGGCCTCGAAGATGCCGGGCATGGCGTCAAGCTTGAACTTCACGTAAACGGACGGAGAAACCTCGTCGGAATATTCGATTTCGGCCTCGGCCAGAGCCGTGTGGCACTTCTTGCACCAATGGATAGGCTTGCGGCCACGGTAGACCTGGCCCTTGAGGTACATATCGCGGAAGATCTCGACGTTGCCGGCCTCGAAGTTCGGGATATAGGTGAGGTACGGATGATCCCAGTCGGCGTTGACGCCCAGGCGTTTGAAGCCATCACGCTGGATGCCGACGTACTTCGTTGCCCACTCGCGGCACAGGCGTCGCAGCTCGGGCTGCGGCGTTTCCTTCATCTTGTCGGGGCCCAAGGTGACCTCGACCATATGCTCGATAGGCTGGCCGTGGCAGTCCCAACCCGGCACATACGGGGTGAAGTAACCGCGCTGGGCATGGCTTTTGTTCACGAAGTCCTTCAGCACCTTGTTGAAGGCGTGGCCGATGTGGATGGGGCCGTTGGCGTAAGGCGGGCCGTCGTGCAGGACGAAGGGCTTGCCGTCCTTGTTCTTCTCGAGAACCTGTTCGTAGATGTGCTCCTGCTCCCACTTCTCAAGCCTTTTCGGCTCGGATGCCGGCAGGTTGCCTCGCATCGGGAAATCCGTCTGCGGGAGATTCATGGTGTTCTTGTACGTGTTCGCCACGAGATCGCGCCTTCCTTTGCCTAACTATGCCCAGACGGCGCATGCCGTCCTTGCTTATAAACCCGATTAGTATATAGGAAATCCGCGGCTACGAAACGCACGCAGGGCACATTCCGAAAAAGCACTCAGAGAAAACGCGGTACCGTTCGTTGCGGTAGCGCAGCGATATGGTTTCGTAAGGTTATACTGTTACAGACCATTAAGCTGAATACGGGGCGATGCGCCGTATGCGCCGCATCGAATCCAAGGGTTTTGCGACGTCTCACCCCGCAGACGAGCAACCTGCTACGAAAGGCACGACCATGAACCGAAGCTTCGAGATAGTGACCGACTCCTGCTGCAACCTTACCGAGGAAACCATCGACCGCTACGAGCTGCACGTGCTGCCGCTCACGTTCATGGCCGATGGCGACGACACGGTGTATCGCAGCTATCTCAAAGGCGAGAAGACCGACCTTTCGCAGTTCTACGCCATGATGCGCGAGGGAAAGGTGTTCCGCACCTCGCTTCCCAACCTTGCCGATACCGAGAAGCTGTTCCGCAGCTTGCTCGATCAAGGCAGGGACATCCTGTACCTTGGCTTTTCCAGCGGCCTATCGGGAACCTACGAGGCCACCGAGCTGCTTGCGAAGCAATTGCGCGAGGAATACCCGCAGCGCAAGGTGCTGACGGTCGACACGCTGGCGGCCTCGGGAGGCCAAGGCCTTTTGGTATGGCACGCATGCCAGCACGCCGAGCAGGGCGAGGGCATCGAAGAGGTGCGCGATTGGACGGAGGCGAACAAGCTTCACCTGGCGCATTGGTTCACCGTCGACGACCTCATGTTCCTGTGGCGCGGCGGCCGCGTCTCGAAGACGAGCGCCTGGGCCGGCACGCTGCTCAACATCAAGCCGGTCATGCATGTCGATGACGAGGGGCACCTTGTCCCCTTGGAAAAGGTGCGCGGGCGCAAGAAGTCGCTGTCCGCATTGCTCGACCACATGGAACGTACCGCCACGGCGCCGATTGACGAGCAGACGGTGTTCATCACCCATGGCGATTGCATCGATGACGCGCAATGGCTCGAGAAGAAGATCCGCGAGCGGTTCGGCGTCCAAGACATCCACATCAACTACGTCGACCCCGTCATCGGAGCTCATTCCGGCCCGGGCACCATGGCGCTGTTCTTCCTGGCATCAAGCCGCGACTAAGTGCCCGTCCGATGCAAAAGCACGCCCAAGCTTGATCGCCCGATCCGCTCGAATCGGAATCCGAAACGTCGACCTCGCCTTGCTTGGTTGACGAGCGACCGCGCAAAGCGAACAGATGAATGCACGGTCTATTGCAGCAGCGTGACGTGCCCCGACGGTCCGTCGATTCCACAACCGGCACAGACGTGAAGAAGGCTCCCCGCGGGGAGCCTTCTTCATAAGGAGTATGTTTGCGGCATTATGCGAGCATGACCTGCGCGCACAGGAGGATACCGCCGAACACCAACGTGAACACCACGATGGGCCACACGAACTTGAACCACTTGGAGTACTTCATATCCAACATGGTCAGGGTTGCCAAAACCAGGCCGGTCGGTGCGAGGTAGAGCATCGCGTACTGACCCCACTGATAAGCGCAGACGATGGAGTAGCGATCGATGCCGACCGTATCGGCCAGAGGAGCCATAATGGGCATTGCCAGAACGGCCAGACCGGAAGAGGACGGGACCACGAAGCCGAGCAGGAAGAACAGCAGCATCATGATCAGGATGAACGCCGGACCCGCCATGCCCTGAACAGCGTTGGAGGACCAGAACAGGAGCGTGTCGGAGATCAGGCCCTCTTCCATGATCAGGTTGATGCCACGAGCCAGGCCGATGATCAGGGAAACGCCGACCAGCGAGGATGCGCCGTTGATGAACGCGTTCACCACGGTCTTCTCGTCGGTACCCGAGATGAACATGATGATGATTGAAATGGCCAAGAACATGGCGGCCATCTGCGGGAACCACCAGTGCAGGTTCATGACGCCGTAGACCATGAGGACGAAGGCGGAGATGAACAGCACCAGGATGGCCTTCTTGCGCAGGCTGAAGCCCTCTGCATGGGCAGCGGCGGTCTCGCCGCGTTCAACGCTGAACAGCTGAGCGAAGTGCTCGCGATCCTCGTAGGTATAGGAAGCCTCGGGGTTCGCTTTGATCTTCTTGCAATACCAGTACAGGTAGCTGATAACCACGATGGCACCCACGATGCAGCCGCCGACGCGCCACTCGAAGCCCTCCATGAAGTTGATGCCCGCTGCGTTCGAGGCGATAACGACGCTGAACGGGTTAATCGTGGAGAACGTGGTGCCCATGGAACCGGCCAGGAAGATAGCGCCGACGCATACGATGGAGTCGTAGCCGAGCGCTAAGAATACCGGTACCAGGATCGGGTAGAACGCCACTGCCTCCTCTTCAAGGCCGCAGGACGTGCCGCCGAGCACCATAAGCAGGGCGACCATGAACACGAGCAAGAACTCATGACCCTTCGTCTTTTTCGTCAAGGCCATCAGACCGGACTCGAACGCGCCGGTTGCGTTGACCACGCCGATCAGGCCGCCGAGCACCAGGATGAACACCATGATGTCGACGCCGTCGATCGTGCCGGATACCATTGCCTGCGTGACATCGGCGATGCCCTTGGGCTGAGCCTGAAGCTGCTCGTAGGTGCCGGGGATCGAAATGGCCTTCGTGATGGACCCGCCGGTGAACTGCTCGATGTCGATCTGCACGCCGAGCTGATCGAGTTCGTCTTGCGTAGCGGGAACCTCGCTCAGCTCGCCTTGCGGGCTCGTGACCGTGAGCACATTGGAGTCGGCCACGTACTGAAGCTTGGCGTACTGTCCTGCCGGCACGAACCACGTTGCGATAACCGCGATGATGGTCAAGACGAACAGGATGGTGAACGCTGTTGGGAAACTAAGCTTCTTCTTCCTCTTCTTCTCCTTCACCACGGGCCCGCCTGCGGAGTCGACGGCAGCGGCCTCGGTAGACATATGCACCCCCCTTTCATGGAGTTCCGGATTCTCATCCGGTATAGCGTTGTCGCAACTTCCGCGTCCTGCTTGGCTCAGTTCGCTTGGCTGCGAGCGACTTGCGCCCGTCTTGTTCGGGCTGACCCCATGATTGCCAGGTTTAGCCGTATATCGCCAGAGGAAAGCTGGGTATATACCCAGGTATAAACCGGGTATAGGTGCCTTTCATCAGGCGTTTCTTTGTTTGGAATATGTAGCGTATACTGTACCCGTTCTGATTGGGACCCATGACCAAACGAAAGCGATGTGCTGTGGATTCAAGCATGTTCCTGTTTTACTACTCGATCGCCATGCAGGTGTGCGCAATCCTGACCTCGGCATGTTGCCTGGCGTCCTATCTGGTTTCGCGCAACAAAGTGCAGCTGTACTGTTTCGTGGGCTTTCTCATGTACTACGCCGACTGCATGCTCGTATTCCGCGACGATTACGTGATGGCATCGGAGTCGACGGTATCGCACGAGGCGTTCTTCATCGGGGACCCGGCCTTCTCCATCATCTTCGGTTGCGCTACGCTCATGTCGTTTTGGCTGATGATATGCACCTATATGGAGGAAGACTCCCTCATCATAAAACTAGGCCCAGCGTATCTATTCGTCGGCGCAAGCCTTGCCGTAACGCTGTTCCTTCCGCAAGGGTATGTGCACATGTTCGTGTTCTATTCACTGCGCGAGGTGTTCATCGCCTGGATGTTGTTCTTCGCGGCATATAAGTACATCACTACCGAGGACGAACGGCTACGGCTGCGATTAAGCCGCTTCCCGAAGTTCTACGTGCTGCTATGGGTGCTGCTGCTAGCAGTGGTCGCCGAGAACGGCTTCGTCTTGCTGGTAATCGGCCAGGGGCACGTGGATATCCCCCTGGGCTTCTTCCCGGAACGCAACTTCGCCGAGAACCTACTTGCCTTGGTCTGCGAATTCGTTGCGCTGCGCTCTTCGTTGACGTATCTTTCCGTGCGCCACAGCGAGCCTCCCACGCAAGGAGGGGAACAGGTGGAAACCTATATCGATCACAACCTGGTGCCGTACGCTGCATCCCACAAACTCACGCCCCGCGAAACCGAGATCTTGCGACTGGTGTTGCTCGGCAAGGACAACCAGAACATCGCAGCCGAGCTATCGCTTGCGCCGGGAACCGTGAAGGTGCATGTGCACAATATCCTGAAGAAATCGCAGAAAGCGAACAGGCAGGAACTGATCCAGGATTACTGGGACTACTAGCCGCTCATCCGCGCCCTATGCATACCGATCGGCCGTGCACATAGGAGTTCCAGCGGGCGGCTCGCCATCAAGCTTGCACGCCCATGCGGCGAAGCGAACTGCCGCCAAGCCCGAAAACCAGCCGATACATGGAGCGCCTGCGTCGCCATCATGGACGCAGGCGCTCAATACATGCAGTTACTTGTAATCTGCGGGATTCTTGGCAGCGGTACCGGTGGTATTGCCATCGTTGCGCAGCTCGTGGCCGAATCGCACCGCCCCTTCCCCGAAGCGATCTTTCACCAAGTCGGTTGCTGCAAGCAAGCCGCGTCGCTTCGACTCGTCTTGGATGCGCGGCTTCGCATCGCCCTCAAGCGGGGCGACCTGCTTCACATCGAACAGGCTGCCCTGCTCGCCTTCCGACTCGGAGAACCCGGAGACGGACACGCCGATGAGGCGCACTGCGGTGCCGGGTTCCCAAAGCTCGTCGAGCATGCCGCAAAGCTCAGGAGCGAACAGCAGCTCGTCGTCGGTCGGCCGGGCAAGCCTGCGCTGGACCGAGCGGCTCGACCTATCGGGGTATCGAAGGCGCAGGCCGATGGTGGAGCCGCGCAAGCCCTTGCCGCGCAACCGCCGGCCCACTTTGGCCGCCTGGGTACTGATTGCCGCCTCGATGTCCTCGCGCGTGCGAAGATCGTTCGCGAACGTGACCTCGTTCGACACCGATTTCACCGGCGCATGTTGCTGGATAGGCGAATCATCAAGGCCGCAGGCCCGCATGTACATGACGCGTCCGTTCTTCCCAAACAGGCGCTCAAGGCGCGCCGGACCCTCGCACACCAGCTGCCCGAGCGTTTGCACCCCATGGCTTTTCAGGCGTTGCTCGGCGGCCGCGCCGATGCCGCTCATGCTGCGCACGGGAAGCGGATCGAGAAACGCGCGCTCGGTTCCCGGATAGACGACGGTAAGGCCGCGGGGCTTGTCCATGTCGGAGGCGATCTTCGCAACCGTCTTGGAAGTGCCCACTCCTACCGAGCACGTGACGCCGAGCTCTTCCACTCGCTGCTGGATACGCCGCGCAACGGCAACGGGATGCTCCCTGTTGGTGCGCGTAGGGGTAACATCGAGGAAGGCCTCATCGATGCTGACTTGCTGCACAAGCGGCGTCTCATCGTTGAGAATGGACATAACCTGGTTGCTGACCTGCTTATACCGATCGAACCTGCCAGCGGCCCAGATGGCCTGCGGACAAAGTTTGCGAGCCGTTACCGCGGGCATGGCGGAGCGAACGCCGAACACGCGCGCTTCATAGGACGCCGTAGACACCACGCCGTGCTTGTCGGCGTTTCCCCCGACGATGACGGGTTTGCCGCGCCAACCGGGATGGTCAAGCTGCTCGACGGAGGCGAAGAACGCGTCAAGGTCGACCAGCAGGATTGCCGGCCCATCCCAGGGTTCCAAAGGCAGCATGCCCTCATGTTCGCTCGAATCGATCATGCGTTCCAGTTTACCACGGGGCGCGGAGCGCGAAACGCTGTGCTACTATAAGCGTTCGGCTTTATCGCGATATCGGGCACTAACGGGAAGGAGGGCGCTGTGGATGGATCGAACGGACGCCTTCGCACCACCGGATGGGGTGCCCTCGCTCCCGCGCAGGCGGCTCCCGACATGTTGCCCGATTCCGAGATCTCCATCATCGACTGGCTCGACTTCTCGCAGACGCTCAATCCGCTCGGCATGCCCGAGGCCTTCAGCCCGGCGCTGAACATGCTGACGCGAAACCCCATCACGCCCGAAGAGGAACGCACGGCGCAAGCCCAGATTCCCGGGCTGTTGGCGCATCGCTACGGCGTACACCCCGAATGCGTTGCCGTCGGCGCATCGGCCACCGACGTGCTAGCTGCTGTGGCGAACTCGTTCGAGCCACGATCCGTAGCGGTGCCTGTGCCCTCGCGCGCTGCCTACGAACGATGCCTGGGAACCGCCGGTCATCGCATCGTAGAGGTTCCCGGCCCCGATGGATTCGTGGTTCCCGACCCGCAGGCCGTACGGCGCATGGGGTTATCCTTCGATGCGGCCATGCTCGCCAACCCCGCCTTCCCCACCAGCCGGCTGCTAGCTCGGCAGACACTGCTCGATTACCTGCAAGCCTGCGCTTGGGTGATCGTGGACGAGCGAGGGATAGACCTGACGCTCGGCGGCGAATCCACAGCGAATATGCTTGCCGAGCACTCGAACCTCATCGTCATCCGGTCGCTCACCGACACGTTCTCGCTGCCCGGCATGCCCTTGTCGTGCGCATTGGCGCACCCCGCCGTCGCCAGCCGCATCGCCCAAATAGCCAAACGCCCGGCCTCCGCCGCCCTCAGCGCGCGCCTGCTGAAGCTTGCTACGCCCGATCATCACCTGGAACGGGCGCGCGAGGTGCTTGAAACGGAGATTCCCTGGATGCAGTGCATGCTCAGCCTGGTCCCCGGAATCAGCATCTACCCTGCTGAGGCGAATTACGTGATGTGCTCGTTCGCCCCGGGACGCTCCATGCGTTTGGGGGCCGTGGATGCGCCGGACCTTGTGCGCAAGCTGCAAAAGCGAGGATTCCCGGTTCGCACGCTCGATCGCACGCCCGGGGTCTCACCCGGCAGCCATTTTTGCGTGAGCGTGCGCACAAGGTCGGACAACGAGCGGTTCATCGCCGCGCTGCGGCAAATCGTCGCCGGAAGCTGACCCGCCTCACGAAAACGGCGCCGTCATCGCACCGGGCCCTGAGGTCCCATGCGATAACGGCGCCGAGATTCGCGGAGAACGTGAAGGCCGACCTACTCGATGCCCTTCACTTCGTAGCCCGCTTCGACAACGGCGTTAACGAGCACGGTATCGTCCACCGCATCGGCAAGCTTCGCAACGGCGGTGCCGGCATCAAGGTCGACAACGGCCTCCGACACGCCCTCTACGTCCTCGAGCGCCTTCTTGACATGGGCGACGCACTTCGGGCACATCATACCCTCGACGGTGAGCTTCTTTTCCATAATGATCTCCTTATCCGCGGGCGCACCCGCATCGATTGCCTGGATATCCTGCTCGGATGCGGTTGCATCCGTAGCTTTTTCGTTGGGTTCGCCTTGCCTGCCGGCGAGTTGCTGCGCCCCGGTCGAGACGAAGCGCGGCTTCCACGTGCGCAGGCGCAGCGCATTGGAAACGACGCAGACGCTTGAGCAGCTCATAGCCGCAGCGGCGATCATGGGGTTGAGCGTGAAGCCCGCGACCGAGAACACGCCGGCGGCCACCGGGATGCACACCGCATTGTAGATCAACGCCCAGAACAAGTTCTGCTTGATGTTGCGCAGCGTAGAGCGCGATAGCTGTATGGCGGCGGGCACATCCAGGACGTCAGAGCGCATGAGCACGACATCAGCGCTCTCGATGGCGATCTCGGTGCCAGCTCCGATGGCAATGCCCACGTCGGCGCGGGCAAGCGCCGGGGCGTCGTTGATGCCATCGCCGACCATGGCCACGCGCCCTTGTTCGGAAAGGCGGCGAATCTCGCGCTCCTTATCTTGGGGGAGCACGCCGGCTATAACCTCATCGGCGCCGACCTGTCGCTGGATAGCCTGCGCCGTGCGCTCGTTATCGCCCGTGAGCATGACGGTGCGCAAACCCATGGCGCGCAGCTCCTCGAGCGCGGCGGCGCTTGAGGGCTTGACGGTGTCGGCTACGGCGACAAGACCGCACATCTTACCGCCACAGGCGAAAAACAAGGGCGTTTTGCCTTCATCGGCAAGCTCGCGAGCGCGCGATTCGAACACGGAAACGTCCACGCCCGCTTCCTGCATCAACCTGGCATTGCCCGCCAGCGCGCAAGCTCCTGCAACGCTTGCGCGCACGCCCCCGCCAGCGATCTGCTCGAATGCATCGACCGGTTGAACCTGTGCACCGGTGGCCTCAGCCCATGCCGCAACGGCCTGGGCAAGCGGATGCTCGCTGCGTTGCTCGATGGAAAGCGCAAGACTGGCAAGGCCACGCTCGTCCACGCCGTTGACGCGCACGACATCGGTGACCACGGGTTTACCCGTTGTGATGGTTCCCGTCTTGTCGAACACGACCGTTTTGACATCATGGGCGACCTCAAGCGCCTCAGCCGACTTCACCAAGATGCCGCTGGCGGCTCCACGCCCCGTTCCCACCATGATGGCCGTAGGCGTCGCAAGGCCGAGCGCGCACGGGCAGCTGATCACGAGCACTGAGATGGCATGCGTGAGCGCTGTGGACACATCGGCGGAGAGAACCATCCATACGGCGAACGTTGCGGCAGCGATGACGATGACGATGGGAACGAACACGCCTGCGATCTTGTCCGCGATCTTCTCGATAGGGGCCTTGGTAGAAGTCGCCTCGTCGACAAGGCGGATGATGCCCGCAAGCGTGGTATCGCCGCCGACGCGGTCCGCCCGCATGACGAACCACCCGGACTTGTTCAGGGTTGCTCCCGTAACGGCATCGCCGGCATGCTTGCCGACCGGTACGCTCTCGCCCGTGATGACCGACTCGTCCACCACGCCGTCGCCTTCGACGACCACACCGTCGACCGGCACGTTCTGACCGGCCTTGACCACGAGCATATCGCCGACGCGTACCTGCTCGACCGGCACCTGCTCAACGCCGCCATCCGGCGTGCGGCGCGCAGCTTCCTTCGGAGTCAAATCCATAAGCTTGGTAATGGCATCGGTGGTCTTGCCCTTGGCCCGCGCCTCGAAGTACTTGCCGAGCGTGATGAGCGTCAAGATCATGGCGGCGGATTCGAAGTACAGGTCCATGGCGGCAGCATGCGCGAAATCGATGTCCCCATGGCCCATGCCCCAACCGATGCGGTAGATGGCAGCAATTCCGTATATGATGGATGCGGCGGAGCCGAGCGCGATGAGCGAATCCATGTTCGGCGCACCGTGGACGAGGGTCTTGAAGCCCACACGGAAGAACTTGAAGTTCACGAAAATGACGGGCAATAGCAGCAGGAACTGGGTGAACGCGAACGTAAGCATGTTCTCATGGCCCAGGAAAACCCCGGGCAGCGGCCATCCGAACATATGCCCCATGGACAGATAGAACAACGGGATGGTGAAGCAGAAGCTCACGATCAGGCGCATGCGCACCCGCTTCGCCTCCGCGGCGGAATCGTTCACCGGGCGCACAGGCTGCTGCACGCTGTTTGCCGCGGACCCCGCCTCGGGCCGCGGATATGCACCATAGCCCGCCTTCTCGACCGCCGCCGAGATTGCGGCGAGGGTGGTGTCTTCGCCATCGAAATCCGCTTCCATGCTGTTCTTCAGCAGGTTGACCGACACCGCGGCGACGCCCGGCACGTTCGAAGCGGCCTTCTCGACACGCGCCGAGCATGCGGCACACGTCATGCCCGTCACGTCGAATGTACGTTTCATACCTATCCTTCTTTCAGCGCTTACCGCGCGAACTTCTTAATGAGCTGCATGGCTTCATCGATGATCTGCGTATTGCCCTGCTCGATCTGCTCGACCACGCAGGTTTCCAAGTGGTTTTGCAGCAAGATGGCGGAAATGCTGTGCACGGCGCTTTCGGCCGCGGAAAGCTGAACGAGCACATCGCCGCAATAGCGGTTGTCGTCGATCATCGTTTTCACGCCGTTGAGCTGGCCTATCACGCGATTCAACCGTTTTTGCAGGTCTTCTTGCATCTGCTGGCTGCGCGGCGTTGCCTTATGGTGGCAACAGCAGGGCTTTTGCGCCCCCTGCCCATCAGTCGAAGCTTCGTTCATAGCACATCCTTCCGATCGAGAAGCCGAAGGGGACATACGACGATTCGCATATAACCCCTTGAGACACGTAGGTCGTCTTTAGTATATGCCCCCCTGGGGTATAGTCAAGCGAAAGGTTTACAGTATCAAACTTTACGTTGGACACGCATAACAGGGGCATGTGTTGAATCGTAAAACCAGTTGACATGCATTCGCTGCCGGCTATACTTATGAACAGTTGCTCATATGTTTAGCAGTTAGCTGAAAGGATCGCAGCCATGCCAAACAAAGAGATACCACCTTCCACGCTGCAATCAACGCAAAGCGGCGCAGCAGCAGCCGACCAGCTATCGGTCGTGGAAGCCGAGAACCAAGGCTCCCCCGCTGCCGGGGCGATGCAAAACCCGCAAGTCGACGATTGCCCCTGCGGATGCAATCGCGAAGACACGCAACAGCGCTTCGATACCATGCCCGACGAGGAGCTGCTCTACGATTTGGCGGACCTGTTCAAGGTGTTCGCCGATACCACGCGCATCAAGATACTGTTCGCCCTGATGGCACGCGCCATGTCCGTAGGCGAACTTGCCGAGGCCATCGGCGCCACGCAATCTGCGGTATCCCATCAGCTACGCCAGCTCAAGCAAGCTCACCTGGTGAAGTTCCAGCGCGACGGCAAATCCGTCATCTATTCCCTATCGGACGACCACGTATACACCATGCTTGCACAAGGCATGACCCACATCTGCGAATAGCCGGGCACGCGCCCGAAAGCATTCGACCCCATCCACTATACGAAAGGACCCATCATGCGTAAGACGTTCAAACTCGACGAGCTCGACTGCGCCAACTGCGGAGCGAAGATCGAAGCGGGCATCAAGCAGATCGAAGGCGTGAACGATGCCAAGGTCACCTTCATGACCCAGAAGCTCATGATCGACGCCGATGACGCCCGCTTCGAGCAGATCGTCGACGAGGCTCAAAAGGTCGCCCACAAGTTCGAGCCCGATTGCGACATCGTTCGTTAAGCAAAAGGGGCGCAAGCCGCCTAAAAGGAATCACGACCATGAATAAAAAGCAACGAAAGTGGCGCAACCGCATCTTGGTAGCGCTGGCCTTGTTCACCGTCATCTTCGCCGCCGAGCATCTGCTGCCGCTGGCAGACATGCTCGGAAGCGAAGCGGCTGCGGTCTATCTCCTGTTCGCCTTGTACCTGGTTCCCTATCTGATCGCCGGACACGATGTGCTGCTCCGCGCTGCCAGCAACATCAAAAACGGCCAGGTGTTCGACGAGAACCTGCTCATGGCCATCGCCACCATCGGCGCGTTCGCCATGATCGCGTTCCCCGACGCGGAGCCTTCGATGGCCGAAGGTTGCGCGGTAATGCTGTTCTATCAGGTCGGCGAGCTGTTCCAAAGCTATGCGGTGGGCAAATCGCGCAAATCCATCGCATCCATGATGGATATCGCCCCCGATTACGCCAACATCGAACGCGACGGCGAGCTTGTGCAGGTAGACCCGGCAGAAGTGGCTATCGGCGACGTCATCGTGGTGAAGCCCGGCGAGCGCGTGCCCATCGATGGCACCGTCGTAGAAGGCGCAAGCCAGCTTGATACCGCGGCGCTCACCGGCGAATCCGTTCCCCGCCATGTGGAAGCCGGCATGGAGGTCATCAGCGGCTGCGTGAACATGACCGGCGTGCTGCGCGTCCGCACGGAAAAGCCCTTCGGCGAGTCCACGGTCAGCCGCATCCTGGAGCTCGTGGAAAACGCAGCGGAGAAGAAGGCCCGCACCGAGAACTTCATCACGCGCTTCGCCCGCTACTACACCCCCACCGTCACGGGGCTTGCCCTGCTGCTTGCCATCATCCCGCCGCTGCTGGGCATGGGCGCTTGGAGCGACTGGATCTTGCGCGGCCTTACCTTCCTGGTGGTCAGCTGCCCATGCGCCCTGGTCATCAGCGTACCGCTGTCGTTCTTCGGCGGCATCGGCGGCGCCAGCAAGCTGGGCGTGCTGGTCAAGGGCAGCAACTACCTTGAGGCGCTTGCCAAGGTGGACACCGTGGTGTTCGATAAAACCGGCACGCTCACCAACGGCACCTTCAACGTGGTTGCGGTTCACGCCGAAAATGATGTGGACCCCGACTACCTGCTGAGCTATGCAGCGCATGCGGAATCCTACTCGGACCACCCCATCGCGCTGTCGGTCAAGGAGGCCTATTCCGGCAAGATCGATCAGGAACGCATCCATGACGTGCGCGAGGAAGCGGGTCATGGCGTGGCGGCCGTGATCGACGAGCACGTGGTGCTGGTCGGCAACGACAAGCTCATGAACGCCAACGGCACGGACTACCATGATTGCGAGCTTACGGGCACGATCCTGCACGTTTCAATCGATGGAAAGTACGCGGGCCACATCGTCATCGCCGACGTGGTGAAAGACGATGCCGCTGAGGCCATCAAGCGCCTTCACGCTGCCGGCGTTCGCAAAACGGTCATGCTCACCGGCGACCGCGCCGAGGTGGCCCGCGCGGTGTCCGAACAGCTGGGCATCGACGAATTCCACGCACAGCTGCTGCCCGCCGACAAAGTCGCCCAGGTCGAGCGCCTGCTTTCCGAAGAAGCCGACGGAGCGAACCTGGCATTCGTGGGCGACGGCATCAACGACGCCCCGGTGCTCACCCGCGCCGACGTGGGCATCGCCATGGGAGCCATGGGCTCGGACGCCGCCATCGAAGCCGCCGACGTGGTGCTCATGGACGACAAGCCCTCCAACATCTCGCGCGCTATCGGCCTGGCGCGGCGCACCATGCGCATCGTCTGGCAGAACATCGTGTTCGCGCTGGGCGTGAAGCTGGCCGTCCTCGTGCTTGCCGCGGTGGGTATCGCGAACATGTGGCTGGCGGTGTTCGCCGACGTGGGCGTGGCGATCATCGCCATCCTCAACGCCATGCGCTGCATGAACGTGAAGGGGCTGCGCAAGTAGCTGCCGGAACCAAACACGCCAGCAGCCACGGACCCGGTCGCAACCCCGCGTGTCACAACGCCCTTCTTGTCCGGGAATACCCGCACAAGACCCAGCTCCCGGACAATCGGGGCCATTGGCAATCGCATCGTTCGTCGTTTCGCGTCACCTATTTATGGAGAGGCCGCCCGCATTCGGGCGGCCTCTTCTTGCTTGCGCTACACTGGAATGCCGAAATTTCGAGCGAAGGGTGGGCAGCTGTGGCCGACAACATGCAGGATAACGTCAACGAAACCGCGTCCGACCAGGCAGGTGACCCGGTATTCCAGCAAGAACAGGACCACCTGTCCGACACGTACGCCAAGCTTGAGGCTATAGCGAAAACCCTGTCGGAGAAGATGGAACGACGCCGCTGGCAGGCCGCCAAGGATAAAGACGACATGCAGGGCGAAGTGAAGCATAACTTCGCCAGCGACGGCGAGGCGCAGGAGACCTACGTCGACTACGCCGTGCTCAACAACCTCATCCGCGACTACAACCTTGAACAGGACGCCGACAGCGAGCGTCTGGCCGCCGCCGCGAAACTGCTCGAACAGCCCTACTTCGCCAAGATCAGCCTGGAAATGCGCACCGGCGCCCCGGCCAAAGATATCTATATCGGCCTTGCCGGCGTCGCCGACGAGAACTACCGCCGCATGGTGGTCGACTGGCGCAGCCCCGTAGCCGAGGTGTACTACAACCAGGAAAACGGCGCCACCTCCTACGAGGCGAACGGACGCACCATCAAGGTCAACCTGCTCAACCGCCGTCAGTTCGACATTGAGGGCGAAACGCTTCGCGCGTATTTCGACTCCGACGTGGCCATCGAGGATTCGCTGCTGCTGCAATCGCTTTCTGCACAGCGCTCCGAACACATGAAGGCCATCACCGCCACCATCCAAAAAGAGCAGAACCTCATCATCCGCCACGAGGATGTGCCGGCATTGCTGGTCGCCGGCATCGCGGGCAGCGGCAAGACCAGCGTTTTGCTGCAGCGTATCGCATACCTGTTCTACCGCAACCGCGGTTCGCTCGACCCGCGCCACGTCTTCTTGATCAGCCCCAACCCCGTGTTCGCGAAGTACATTGAAAACGTGCTGCCCGACCTGGGCGAGCGCAACCCCGAAACCATCACCTACCACGACCTGTGCGCGCGCCTGCTTCCCGCCGGCCGCAACCCACAAGACAAGGAAAGCCCGCTTGAGCTGCTGTGGAAGATCGACCGTGCCGTCGAGGGCCTTCGCTTCGAGCTGGCCGATTTGCGCGACATCAAGTTCTACGGGGTTCGCCTGGTATCGGCCGGCGCCATCATGCAGCTGATGCAGAAGTACCCCAACGTGCCGGCCGGCCCGCACCTGGTCACGTTGGTGCGCGAGGAACTGTTCAACCGCCTCGATGCACGCCTGAAACAGATGGCAGCCACCGAAGCGGTGCAGGATGAGCTTCTATGCCTGTCCCTTGACGAGCAGGTTCGCCTGTTCAACGCTCCGTACGACCCGCAAACCGAACAAGAGGCGCGCGACTGCGCGCTTACCTACCTGCAAGAGCGCTTCTCAGGTGCGGTGCTGGCCATCGAGCGCGACGAATGGCTGCGCATCGACCGCATCGGCATGCGCCTGCTCGGCGTGGAGAACCTGCCCGTCAGCGCATGGCTGTACCTGAACATGGCGGTCACCGGCCTGGGCAACCCCGATGCGCGCTATGTCATGATCGACGAGGTGCAGGACTACACGCCCGACCAGCTTGCCGTCATGGCGCGCTTCTTCCGCCGTGCGCACTTCATGCTGCTCGGCGACCCCCATCAGGCCATCCGCCCGGAAACGGCATCGTACGAGCAGATCCGCGAGGTGTTCTTGCGCCTGCGCGGCTCCATCGAGGATTGCCAGCTTTTGACCAGCTATCGCTCCACGCCCGAGATCACGGCGCTGTTCGCGGGCCTTTTGCCCGAAAGCGAGCGTATGCAGATCTCGGCCGTGCAGCGCGCCGATCAGCCGCCGGCGCTGATCGCCTGCCCCACCGAGGAGGACTACGAGCAAAACCTTCGCCGCGTGATTCGCGAAGCATCCGGAAACGATGGGCTGACCGCCGTGGTGGTACCGTGGAAAAGCCAGCTCAAACGCTTGCAGAAACTGCTCGGCGACGACACGCCGCAGATCATCGGCCAGGATAGGCGCCTGCCTTCCTCCGGTGTGCTGGCGCTCACGCTGCCGTTGGCGAAGGGACTGGAATTCGACCACGTCATCATCCCCGACGCCGGCGCCGGCCTGTTCCCCGAAAACGACCACGTGGCGCAAAACCGCCTGTACACCACGATAAGCCGCGCAACCCGCACCATCACCATCCTGTCCAACGGACCGCTCACCCCGCTGCTGGATTTTGCGAACCAGGACTGATACGCACTTTAAGGAGCCCCATGGCAACGAACCGACCGACCACCACCCGTCGCACCCTGCACTACTATTGGCTGGTCACCCGCAAGCACTTCGGCCTGTTCGCCGCCCTTATGGCCTCGACGTTTCTGTTCGTCGCCTTGCTATCCTACGGCAACCCGTATGTGATGAGCCTGGTGGTCGATCGCGTGAGCGCTCGAAGCGTGGAATCCAATCAGGTGTTTGCGGTCTACGGCCCCTACATTGTGGCGCTCATCGCCATCAACGTGCTTGGCCAGGCCGCCAGCAAGCTGCAGGACTACACCATGTACAAACTTGAGATCGCAGCAGCCTACGACCTTGCCACCATGAGCTTCGATGCGCTGTGCAACCAGTCCATGAGCTTCCATTCAAACCGGTTCGGCGGCACGCTCGTAAGCCAAACGAGCAAGTTCATGAGCGCCTACCAGCTGCTGCTCGAAACCATCACCTTCCCGTTTCTGCCGGTCATCTGCTCGGTGATATTCACGTGCGCCATCCTGGCGCCACGCGTGCCGATATATGTTGCCATCCTCATGGCCCTGCTGGTCGTATACGCTTGCGTGTCCTACTACATGTACAAGCGCATCCTGTCGCTGAACGAGAAGGCGGCAAGCGCGCAAAACCAGCTCTCCGGCGAGCTTTCCGATTCGGTGGCGAACATCCTTGCGGTGAAGACCTCAGGGCGCGAGGACTACGAGCGCGCGTTATTCGATCAGGCGAACCGCCAGGTGGTGGAACGTGACAGCAAGCGCATGTGGGCGAGTTTGGCCCGCGGCATCATCACCGCATGCATCACTGTGGTCATCATGAGCGTGGTGGCCGTGTTCATTGCGGGCGGAAACGCCTGGTACGGCATCAGCGCCGGCACGCTCGTGATGATGTTCACCTACACCTACACCGTTACGAACCAGTTCAACTTCATCAACAACGGCCTGCAGCGCTTCAACCGGGCATTCGGCGATGCCAGCGGCATGACGCAAACCCTTGACGAACCCCGGCTTGTATCCGACCTGCCCGGCGCGCCGGATATGGAGGTGCGCAAGGGCGCCATCGATTTCGAGGGAATCGGCTTCCACTACACCGACGGCAATGCGAAAACCACGGTGTTCGAGGATTTCAACTTGCATATCCCCGCAGGTCAACGAGTGGGTTTGGTCGGTCTGAGCGGCGCAGGGAAAACGACGCTCACCAAGTTGCTGCTGCGTTTGTCCGACATCCAAGACGGCCGCATCCTCATCGACGGCCAGAACATCGCCGAATGCACGCAGCAAAGCCTTCGCCGCTCCATCGCCTACGTGCCCCAAGAGGCGCTGCTGTTCCATCGCACCATCGCAGAAAACATCGCCTATGGGCGTCCCGATGCCACCATGGAGCAGATCCGCCAAGCCGCGGCCCAGGCCAATGCGTTGGACTTCATAGAGAATCTGCCCGAAGGATTCGACACCATCACGGGCGAGCGAGGCGTGAAGCTCTCCGGCGGCCAACGCCAACGCGTCGCCATCGCGCGTGCGCTCCTGGCCGACTGTCCGGTGCTCGTTCTTGACGAGGCCACGAGCGCCCTCGACTCCGAGAGCGAGGCGCTCGTGCAAGACGCTCTGTCGACGCTCATGCGCGGCCGCACCTGCATCGTCGTGGCGCATCGTTTGTCAACCGTAGCCAGCCTTGACAGGATCGTAGTCCTCGACCACGGCAAAATCACGGAAGATGGCCCGCACGCCGACCTGGTAGCCGCCAACGGCGAATATGCAAACCTCTGGAATCGCCAAACCGGCGCCTACCTGAAATAACGCCACCCCTGACACATAGGGGACGTAGCACTATCTGTCCAAAACAACCCCCAAGGGAACCGAGCGAACCGGGCACATAAGTCTACGTCCCCGAAGTGTCAGGAAACGTTTGGTTTAGCGGTTCTCGATGCTGCCGATGTTTTTGAGCTCGATTTGGATGAGGCCGTTCGGGGCGCTCTTGAACTCGATGAGCTCGGTGTTGTGGCTGTACTCGGCGGGGAACGTCAGCACGATGCCCGTGTCGGTGACGATCTTGTGGTTGCGGCTCACGCGTTTCGCCACGTCGCGCTCCATGTGCACGCGATCGCCAAGCTGCTCGTCGGCGGCCGCCTGCTCAAAACGGCGGCGCGGACCTTCGTCGTCGAACACCTCGTCCACGAACTCGTCGAACGGCACCTCGTCAGAGTCATCGGCGTTCTCAGCCAGGTAGGCCTTGGCGCGACCCATGGCAACAGCGGAGTTCACCCCGAACTCCTCGGCAACTTCCTCCACCAAGCCCATAGTGGTATCGAACAACTCCTTGCTGGAAGCCTCGTTGGAGCACTGCAACAGGCCATCGGGGATGAGCCAGCGCTCCTCGCCGGCGATCTGACGAGGCTTATCAACGAACTGCACCGCCATGGTGCGTGCATTCACCAACGCAAACGATGCGATCTTCTGCGAAGGGTTCGGCAAAATGGCGTGATGGCGCTCGATGTTGTTGCGGGTAGCGCCATCTTCGCCGCGCCCGACCTCATGCATGAAGGCGGGCTTGCTCTCAAGCAGCAGCAAGCCGAAGTAATGCTCGCTACGCGCATTGTAAGCGGCGGCCTCCGCGGCTGCGGTCGCCGCGGCGATCTCCTCTTCGGTGGCATCATCGGCCAACGGGGGCATAGCGGGCGGCTTCTCCTGGTCCTCGAAATCAATCACGAGCAAATCGCAGGAAGAAGGGTTCTCCATACGGCCGAGCTCCTCGGACATGAACTGCGCCACCTGCACGGAAAGGTCCACGAAGTCACGCTCGCCCTTGAAATACGCGCTCAATTCCGCCGCAAACCCGCTGTCAGGGAAGAACTCACCGCGACGATTATCCATGCCTCCCAACGCATGCCGGGCAATGCGCATGACGTACGATTTGACGTTCTTGTTCGTCAAATCCAACTCGTCTTCGGAAAACACGTTTACACACGACACGAAATCGAACACGTGCAGCACCGCGTGGTTGATCTTGAACATCCAGCCTCTCCCCTGCCTACCTCGAACTTGCACCTCGGAACGCCCTGGCGACGCTCTAGCTTGCGAGCGCAAAGGCGTCGATCAGCCTTACGAACGCACGCCTTTTGCCCGCCCTCGAAACGAGCGCGGTCCTATTCTTCACCCTCGAAGCCCCACATGCGCACCTCTGGATGCATGCGTACGCCTTCCATCTCGTATACGCGGCGTTGCACCTCGGCGATCAGGTCGCGGACATCGCGCGCCGTAGCGCCGCCGGCGTTCACCACAAAACCCGTGTGCTTCTCAGAGACCTGCGCACCGCCCACGCGGAAACCGCGCAAACCGGCATCCTGGATGAGCTTGCCGGCGAAGTACCCGGCGGGACGCTTGAAGGTGCTGCCAGCGCTCGGCATTTCCAAGGGCTGCTTATCGGCGCGGCGCTGGGCCAGGTCGTCCATGCGTTCGCGGATAGCGACAGGCGAATCGAGACGCAGCTGCAAGGTTGCCGAGAGCACCGCCCAGCCAGCATCGCCCATCATGGAATGACGATATCCCCAGCATGCCTGCCAAGCATGCAGCTCGACGATGCGCCCCTGCGGCGTGGCGCACACCAGCGAGCAGCACACGTCTCGGAACTCGCCGCCATAGGCGCCCGCATTCATGATGGCGGCGCCGCCGATGGTACCTGGGATTCCGCTCGCGAACTCATAGCCGGCCAACCCGGCAGTGCATGCGGCCTCGGCCACCTGGGCGTTCGACGCACCGGCCTGCACCGTCATGCGGGAGCCTTCCACAACGATGTCCGAAAAGCGCTCGGCGAAGCGCACGACTACTTCAGGCAAGCCCGCATCGGCCACAAGCAGGTCGCTGCCCAGCCCCAGCAAGCGCACAGCCTGGCCAGCGCCATGGCACGCGGCAAGAACATCAGCTGCCTCCTGAACGCTGGCCGGCTCGACCACCACGGCAGCAGGGCCGCCGATCTGAAACGTGGTCAGCCCGCTCATGGGCACATCCCTGCGCACCGCCTGAGCCCCAACGATTTCCCGCAGCGTTTCCAACAAAATCTCGTTCACCATATGGATCACGACTCCTTACCGGATAACAATGCCTGGGATTCGCGTTCGCCCAGGTCGATCAACTCTTGTCGGCTATGTACGCCGCATTTCCCGTAAATGCGGCGCAAATGCGTATCAACGGTGCTTTTTGCGATGAACAGCTCCGACGCCATACGCTCGCCCGTACGGCCTCGAAGCGCCAACGGCAAGATTTCGGATTCGCGCTTGGAAAGCTTGAACTTGGACGCCATAACACGGCACGCATCCTCGAACCGATCGGCCTGCTTGGCGATGCGGGACAGCGCCAAGAAGTCCCCCTCGGTGAAAAGGAACAGGTACGCGAACAACGTGACAAAACCCGCGCAAGAGGCAACGGCGAAGGGGATGTCACCCGAAGGAGAGGCGATCTGCAAAACGTTGCCGAACGCCAAGCCCCCCGCTTCGCCAAGGTAGAGCGCGGCAAAACCCCTGGAGAAGGAAAGCGCCGCATCCATGCCGGTCAGCTTCGCCATCAAAACGAACAGCGAAACGAGCACGGCGGAAAGGCCCAGGTAGCCCGCAAGCACGATGGAATCGCCTGGGACGCCGTAGGGCTCCAGGATGGGCATGAACAGGTATCCGGCCATCATGAGCAGCAACGCCAGGCGATAGACCCCCACCAAAAGCCTGCTCACTTCGCCATCGGACCCGCCGCGACGAGTAGTCACACCCACAACCTGCAACGAGCCGGCGCAGTACAGCGCCAACAACAGCAACGTAGCCGCAAAGGTAGGCGTGGCAACGCTTCCCGGATCAGACGCGTAGGTTTCCATAAGGCCACCCGCCAAGCCGAACACAACGGAGCCGCCTACGACCTTGCGCGAAATGCGATGCGTCTCAGCCCGTTGCTGTTTTGAGGCGAGAAGCGTCGCGATAGTGAGAGCAGGTTTTTTTTGCGAGTCTGCGTTCTCCTCGACGCGCTCGCTCGAAAGCAACGGCTCGATGCCGACAAGCGCCCATGCGCTGCCGAAGGGAAGCAGGTTCGCCACCGCAGCAGCGAGCGGTGCCTGCGAACAGACAACGGCGAGCAGGAACGTGAAGACGGCGGCAACGGCGGTTGCAAGCAACACGCCGCGAGAGCTTTCCCCATGCGATCGGGCGCCGAGCGCCCTACCCCAAGCCGCGAGCATGCAGGCGAAAGGACCCCCTACCAAAACGCCTTCCATAACCATGGAGGCAAGGCCGTATTCGGCGGGAAGGGAAACAGAGGAGCCGATGGCCAGCAACACTGCATAGCACCACATGAGCGAGCGGTTCAGCAGCACATCGCGCACGCGCAGGGCAACGGCGCGCAGCACGATGAGGGTGACGGCCGCGGCAAGCAAGGTGATCAGCAAATCAATGCGTTCAAAAGTGTAGCCGCCAACAGTGAGCGCGCTGTTCCATCCCATGTAGAAGAGCGCGAACATGAACGCCTGATGGCACGCGTACCCGAGCAGCGTACGCACAAGAGTGGGGTCGAAGCGCGTCTCAGGTGCGCCGGTATGATGGGTTGAAGAATTCTGCATACACCCAAGTGTACCAGCAAGCATCGTTCAGACCTCGGCTGCTCACAAGGGACCACAAGATTACCCGGGCGAAACCGACCGCTTAGGCATTGGCACCTCCAGAGCGGATATCGCCATCGTCTCTACCCACCAGGAACAAACCCAAATGCCGCCATCACCACGCAAATCCCGTTCTCGTCAAAACCGCAGAACGGGATAGAGCGAAACGCCCGCGCATAACCTTGCGTGGGCGTTTCGCTGTTTGCTGTATTTCCGGTAACGGAGGCTTGACGCCTCCAGGGAAATCCTATTCCTCGCTTGCGGCGGGAGCCTTCTTGGCAGCCTTCACGGCCTTCTTCTTCGACTCCTCCTCGACTTCCTCTTCCTCGTCGAGGTCGATCTCGGGCTTGCCCTCATCGGAGGTCATGCCCTCACGCAGGCTTTTAACGGACTTGCCGATGGCGCTACCGAGCTTGGGAAGGTTCTTCGGGCCGAAGATAAGCAGAACGACGACCAGGATGATAAGCAACTCGGGAACGCCCATGCCCAAAAACTTCATTGATGACTCCTCCTTTTAGGATGTCGCAAAGCGAAACCGGCGGTGCCCGTGTCGCTTGTACCTTGACAGGCGCTTTCGCCCGTCAGCTCGTTTCAACGATTGCGATAATGCCGCCAAAGAGGAATCGCGTCTATCATGCAAACCTGTGATTTCGTACTCAAAGGCACCAAAAGTGCTGTCATGTAAATTGAGTATGAATCGCGTTGCACCAGGTCAAAAGCTTGTGAAGATCAGATTTTATCAGCATATCCATAATTCGCCGCACCTTACACCCACCAAAGGGTCCCTGCAATGCAGCGCCGTGCACAAGAAGCTTCAAAACGCAAAAAGCCTTTCCCAACCAGCAAGCAAGAGCCGAGTCCCCTTGACCGCATAGATGCTTCGGCCTTGATGATTGGCCCGAATAGGCTTTATAAAGACAGAAGTCGAAACTGAAACCGGAAACGGAAAGCGCAACGAACATCCTGGCCTCATAGCGCAAAATAGGCAGGGGCGAAACCCCTGCCTTCAAACGGATAGCGGAAGATATGCAGCTTGGCAGCTAGTCCTGCTGCGCCTCCTGCGCCACAAGCTGACGGTATGCGATCAGGTCGAGCTTGGCCATGACCACATCCTCCACCTCGTAGCTGAACGGATACAGCTGCGCCAAGGGACCATCCTCTTCGTAGACGGTACGCACGTAGCCGCCGCACTCGTCGCACGTCGCGATGCGATGATCGTCGTCGCCCTCGACGTTGAAGAAATGCAGGTGACCCTGGTTCTGCGTGCCGCAGCGAGCGCAACGCACACGCTCGATATCCCAGACGCAACCACACTGCGCGCACCACAACGCACGGCCGCGACCCTTGGTTTTCGTGCCGGCTTGGCCGACATGCGCCACAGATGCCTCGCACCCGCACACCGGGCAATGAACCGGATACGGCTGATCGGCGTTCCCATCAACGCGCGCTGCCTGCACCTCCTGGGCAATGGGCTCCAGCAGCGCACGGAGCGCCAACGAAATCACGGAAGCACCCATGCGCGCCGCATCCTCGCCAAGCCCATCATCCTGCAAAAGGCCCGCAAACGCTTCCACGTATGCGGAAGGGTCGCTTCCGGCAAGCTTCATATCCGATGCCGCCACCAAACGGTCCCAGCGCACACCTGCAAGCGCATCGCGCGTTGCGTGGTCGAACTGCTCGAACACCGCCATGGCACCAGCTAATCGCTGCGCAGCATCTGCCAGCACGTCAGCCGGAATGTCGGCAGCGTACGCGCGCAGCACCGGCTGCTCGTCTTTCGAGGACTGCTTGAGCGTGTCCGCATCAGGAACCGCATGCTCGACCTTGGCGCCATGTTCCTTCTGCACCTCGGCCTGAACGCCCCACAAGGTGCGGAAGAAGCGCAAGCGTTCCTGCTCGGATTCGGACAGCTTCGACGCATAGGCCTTCATGGCCATATCGATTTGGTTCAGATCCATAGTTGATTACCGCTTTCATCTCATTGAAACGATCGAGCCGAACGGGGCGTGTAAAGCCAACGCAAACCCGTCGGCGCGATCGAAGCCTGTTGGCAAACAGCTGCATGCACGCCATGCCATCCAGCTGCGCACCAGCACGGCACATCCAAGATAAACGGTAGCCCGACGCTCACCTCCACAAGGGAAGCGTCTGCGAAGCACCGGGCTACCGGCTAGATGGGCGGCGCATCGCACGCCGCCCATCAGCTTCAGAGACGTTCAGGAGCTACTTGGCATCCTTCTCGACCACGTTCTTGCCGGAGGTGATCTCCTTACGAGCCCAGTGGCCCCAGTGGTACAGAGCATCGGCCTCGGAAACCAAACCGTTGCCGAACATCAGCTTGTAGGTACCGCGATAAGGCTGGAAGATGCCGCCGCCCAGGAAGATATGGGCCAAGCCGAACACGGCAATGAGCAAAAAGCCCAGGTCATGCAGGAACAGCACCACGCCATAGCCCGTGCCCAGGTCGACGATGGTCGAACCGGCCACCAAGATCAGGCCCGTGATACCCATGAGCGCGCCAGCCACCCACAGCATGCCGTCGGCGAAACGCTGGCCGGACTTCACCTCGTCCTGGTCGGGCATGTGGATCCACTTCGCCATAAACAGGTACGGGAAGAACAGCAGCATCCACTTCTTGTCGTCGCTGTTCCACTTCGCGAACAGGTTCTTAAAGATGTGGGCAACGCCCTTCGGAGCCATGATCGCGCTGATAAGGGGCACCAGCACGAAGATGAAGCCAAGCACGCGATGCGACATGCGGATGGCGAACACCGTATCGGCGCCTACCGCCTGAGCGAGCTGCGGAACGAACACGAACAAGCCCGAGACGGCAAGCAGAATGCACGCGATGACCGTGACGCCATGCGTCAGGCGCGCCTGCTTCGAATGACGGACGATGTACTTCTCCTTGCCGGATGCCGCGCGCTCCTGGAGGAACGCCGCGTCCTTGGCGCGGGCTTCCGGGGAAACGTTAACGGAGTGGCTCATTATTTGTCCCCCTTCTTACCGATCGGAAGGTTCTCGGTGATGTGCTCCATCACCGTCTTATCGTCCTGCGGGTCGCCATGCTGCACCACGTCGCCGGTGATAACCGACACCGTATCCTCGGTCTCGGGGTTGTACGCCAGCTTGTCGCGCTTGTAGCCGATGGCCAGGCCGAACATGGCTGCCAGACCGGCGACGGTCAGACCGGAGATGGCACCGGTGACCGGCTTCATGATCTGGGTGAGCTGAGCCGTGACGGGAGCCTTCGGATCCTGCACCTGGTCATGAGCATCAATGCCGTACTTGAGCACCTGGATGACGTGCAAGCCGCCCATCTCGCGTTCGCCGTACAGGCAGGCATCGGGATAGCCGTTCTCATGCAGCCAGGCGACCTTCTCCTTGCCCTTGGCGATCATCTCGTCGCGATCGCCGAACTGCAGGGCGTTGGGCTGGCATGCGGAAACGCACGCCGGCGCCATACCGTGGGCCACGCGATCGGCGCAACCCGTGCACTTGTCGATGACGGTCTTGTCGAGAAGCCCGTTGGACTCGTAGCGCGGAACATCGAACGGGCAAGCGCTGTGGCAGTACTGGCAGCCGACGCACTTGTCCTGGTAGACCTCCACGAAGCCGGTCTCCTCGTTGCGCACGAGCGCGCCGCCAGGGCACACCGAAGCGCACGGGGCATCGGTGCAATGCTGGCAAGCACGACGACCGAACGCCCACTTCACCGGCTTGATCTTGCTATCGCCCTCAAGCTCGTTGAAGGTGATGATCAGACGCGTGTCGCCGTTGAGGTCGGCCGGGTTCTGATGCGTGCCGGACCATTTTGCCTCGTTCGTGCCCAGAGGGCTCGGCAGGTTGTTCCACGTCTTGCAGGCAACCTGGCAGCCCTTGCAGGCGGTGCACTTGGAGGAATCGAAATATACAGCCTTTTCAGTCATGTCAATCCCCCTTATGCCTTCTCGATATCAACGAGGAACGCCTTGTATTCGGGCGTGAACGAGTTCGGGTCGCCGACGTTGGGCGTCAGGTCGTTGACCACGTCGCCCGTGCCGTACAGGTCCGCCCAGCCGAAGTGATGGGTCAAACCGACCTGGTGCTGCACCTTGCCGTTGACGTTCATCGGCTGCAGGCGCTTGGTGACCAGCGCAGGCACGACGACGGAGCCACGGTTATTGAACACGCGCACGTCATCGCCGTTCTTAATGCCCTTCTCGGCAGCGAACTCCTCGCTCATCTCGACGAACTGAGACGGCATGGACTCCACGAGCGCCGGGCACAGACGCGTCTGGCCGCCGGTCTGCCAATGCTCGGTGACGGAATACGTGGTTGCCACGATCGGGTACTGCTCCTTGGTACCCTGCTTCGTGGATGCGTACTGCGTGCCGAATGCGCACGGGTTGTGGAACGCGCCGTTGAGCGGGTTGTCGTCGCACGGGGACTCGAAGGGCTCGAAGTGCTCGGGCAGCGGGCCGTCGACCATGCCATAGCTCTCCAGTCGGGCGTTCTGCTCCCACAGCATGAAGAAGGTCTTGTTGTTCGGCGGAACCGGCTTGTCGCCCTTGACCGCGACGAAGTCGGCCTGGTCAACCAGGATCCACTTCTCGCCGTTCCACTCCATGAGCTTCTTATCCTCGTTCCAAGGCTTGCCCTGCATGTCGCAGCTGTTGCGGTTGTACAGGATGCGGCGATTGCTCGGCCAGCTGAACGCCCACTCGGAGTTCAAGCCGATGCCGGACTTGTCCTCGGTGTTGCGGCGGCACAGCGGCTGCTCTGCCGGGTCGAGCGGAGCATCGTTGTTGTTCCACATACCGGAGTAGATCCACATCGCGCAAGCGGTGGAACCGTCGGCGCCCAGCTCGGCGTAGCCCTTGAGCAGGTCGGTCTTCGGGTTGGCGGAATCGGTGTTGCACTCGGTGCCGGCCACGCGGTAACCGTTGAGCGCCCACGCCACGGGGCGCGGGTCGATCTTGCCGTCCACGTAGTAGTCCCACTTGGTCTTGAGGATCGGGTCGGGGTTGGCGCCGCCCTCTTTCTTGTACAGGTCGCAGATAGCGGTCCACAGAAGGTCGCACATCTCGTAGTCGGGCTTGGCCTGATCCCACGGCTCAACGGCCTGGTAGCGGTACTGGATCCAGCGGCCGGAGTTCAAGATGATGCCCGGCTTCTCGTAAATCAGCGCGCACGGCAGGTAGTAGACCGTGGTGTCGATCTCGGACGGGTTCATATCCGGGGCGTTCCAGAAGCTGGCGGACTCGGTGATGACCTGGTCGGCGACGACCAGCCAGTCGAGGTTGGCCATGGAACGGCGCACGTTGCCGGCGTTCGGGGCCGAATGGCAGGGGTTCATGCCCCAGTTGAAGTAGCCCTTGATGACGCCCTGCTGCATGAGCTCGAACGTGGAGATATGCGTGTAATCGACGGCACCCGTCTCGGACGGGACCTTCGGCCACCAATCGTAACCATAGTCGTTGTCCACGGTGGCGTTCTCGCCGAACCACTCCTTCAGGGAGGAGACGATGAACTTCGGCTTGTTGGTGTAGTAGCCGTCGGAGTAGGTCTGAGACTCCAGCCACTTGCGCAGGCTTGCGCGATCGGTGGTGTTCGCCCACTTCAGGTAAGCGGGATGCTCGTTGACCATCATGCCCATGTCCGTTGCACCCTGGACGTTGGGCTCGCCGCGCAGCGCGTTCACGCCGCCGCCGGGGATGCCGATGTTGCCAAGCAGCAGCTGCATCACGGACATGGCGCGCGTGTTCTGGGCGCCATAGGTGTGCTGGGTCTGGCCGAGCGCGTACAGCACGGTGCCGGCCTTACCGGGCTTGGCGGTAGAGGTATAAGTTTTGTAGACGAGTTCGAGAACATCCTTGTCCATACCGCAGATACCGCAAACGGTGTCAAGCGTGTAACGGGAATAGTGCTTCTTGAACTGCTGATAGACGCACATGGGGTCTTGCAGCGTCATGTCCTTCTTGGGGTTGGTGAGCGTCGGCGTGGTGAACTCAGGAGTGCCGGACTTGTTGACCCAGGCGTACGCGCCGTTCTCGCTGGTATCCCAGTCCTCGGTGGACTCGGTCTCATAGTGCCAGCTATGGGCGTTGTACGTCTTGGTCTTCTCGTTCCAACCGCTGAACAGACCCGTTTCGGGATCGAACTTGTAGTCGGGATCAAGGATATAGGAAGCGTTGGTGTAGTTGAGCAGGTACTCGAAGTTGTACTCGCTCATGTCGCCGGTTTCCTGGTACTTGGCCAGGTTCGGCTCGATGAGGTGCTCGATGATGTAGTTGTACATGCCGCCGTAGAACGCGATGTCGGTGCCGGAACGGATGGGGCACCAGATATCGGCCTGCTCGGCCGTACGGGTGTAGCGCGGATCGACGACAATCCACTTAGCGCCCTGTTCGTGAGCCTTCTCAAGCCACAGCGCGCTTACGGGATGGTTCTCAACGGAGTTGGAACCGCAGTTCAAGATGACGTCGGTGTTTTGGAAGTCGCACCAATGGCTCGTCATGGAGCCACGACCGAATGAAGCTGCCAGACCGGCAACAGTGGGGCCGTGTCAAACACGAGCCTGATTGTCGATGGCGATGACGCCCAGGGAGCGCATCATCTTGAGGATCAGGTATTCCTCCTCGGAGTTTTCCTGGGAACCGCCCAGGCTTGCGATGGCCGGGGTGTAGTTCACCGTCAGGCCGTTGTCGTTCTTCTCGATGAACGAGGCATCGCGCGTGTCCTTGACCTTGCGGGCGATCTCGGCGATGGCGTCATCCCAGGAGATGTCCTCCCAGTCGCTTGCGCCGGGACGGCGCACCAGCGGGCGCGTGGAACGCTTCGGATTCTTGATAACTTCGCGCGTTTCAGGGTCCACCACGTTGCGCAGCTGGAACATGGTAGCGCCCTTCGGGCACAGGCCGCCTTCGTTGATGGGATGGTCCGGGTCGCCTTCCAGGTTGACCAGCTCGCCGTCGCGCACCGACAGCAGAGAACCGCAACCACCTGCGCAATAGCAGCAGATGTTGGTGTACTCTTCGGTGTTCACCAGCTTCCAGTCTTGCTTGGACTCAGACGCGAACGCCTGGGTCTGCGAGGAAAGCTCGAACGCCATCGTGGTTGCCAGCGCAGCGCCGGTTGCTTTGAAAAAGCCCCTGCGTGACAGGTTCATGCCCCTCACTCCTTTCCTACTCGTCTTGCACTCGTCTAAAACCGATGCGAAACCGCCCACCGTGCCCTCTTGCCGATTGGAGGCTGCGGGGAGAAGGCGCCGGGGCGACGCATCGCGCATCCGCATCGTGCGCATACGGATACCCATTCATGCTAATGCATAATTTGATACGAAACTGACACCATTCCGCCAAATGGTGCACAAATACACTCATTTGGAACAAATAACCTCAAACGGGTCGAATATTGTTGGACTATTCTGCTGGTTTGTCTATTTTTACCTATATAAATGCTTGGAATTGCTCAGATATTCCTATTACAGAAATTGGGTTAAATACTGATAATTAGACACTTATCGTTATATGTTTACTTATTTGAAAACCGATTCATATCAGCTTCCAAGCGGTTCGAAGAGATACCGACACGAAAGCACCTCATCATTGGACGAAATTCCTGCATCGTGGCGTTCTGAAATTGCATATTTTAAGTCAAGAATGCGCTTGATGGCATATGCGAGGCAGGGGCTAAACTCACGAAAACGGTTCCGCAATCGCAGTTGGCGCAGCACCATCCGCGGCCCGTTAAGTCACCAAAGCAATGCTAGAAAGCTTCCCCGCAAAACCCAGACGCAGCGCGGCTGTGAGACACGATGGGTCCCTGAGGCTAAAACCGAAAAACTGTCCGGGACGTTAGAGACAATGCCACGAAGCGACACGACAGACCCCTTGCACGCATCGAGGTCAGTCAGGTGGCAACAAGGCGAATCAACCGCAAATGATAGCGAGGCAATGTAAGCAATGCTCGGCAAGCAACAGAACCCAGAAGAATACGAACGACGCCCAACGAAAGAAAGGGCAAAAGAAGTAAGCAACCTGCCGGCTACAGGCTTTCGATGACCTTTCCGGACACGACGTTGCTCGGAGACACCAGAATGGCCCCGACGCTATCCACGTGAGGCGCGTTCACGAAAAAGGACCCGTTGGAGTTACCGCCCATCGTGGACACTTCCTCATCCTGCAGTGTGATCACGATGTCGGCGCCCTGGAGGTTGCGCACATAGGTGCGAACCGACGAGATGCATACGACAAGATCGACCTTGCAATCGCGGAAGTATTTGACTCGCGCTTCGGCAGCCTTTTCGGAAAGCGGCACGTCGACGGAGAACACGCCGATGCGCTTCGAGCCGCGCTTGAGAATAACGCCATCGCTGTATAGAGACGGGTCGGCCGTATCGAGCACCAACACCGTGGCGCCCTTCTCCTCATAATTGGCCTGAACCTGCTCAGGCGCGACCGGCTGGCTCTTGGCGACATCCATACCGCCACGGACGGTAGCAGCCTTCAGAACCGTAGCGTCGTCCGAAGTTCGATCGGATTCGCTATCGTCCTGTTCGGAGGTATCGGGGACAGGCGCCGCAACGCTGCCGACATCGGACGTCAAGCCGGATGCCTCGTTGTTATGCGTTTGACCAGCAAGGTCATCGGCCTTCTTGGAAGACCCCGAAGCAGCCTTCGAGGAGCTGGATTTGTTGGAGTTGGTGCTGGAGCTGGCACTCGAGCCGGCACTCGAGGAACCACCGTTCACGGATATGCTCTCGTCCTCGGACGATGAAGCAGCGCTGCCGCCAGAAGACGACGAAGCCGAAGCTGCCGCATCAGAAGAGCTGGACGAATCGGAGGCGATCTGGGAGCCCGAAACACCTTCGTCGGCCTTTTCAGCGGTATCTGCAGAACCCGTTGCGTCTTCGACCTGCGCATCGGAACCGTTTTGAGAATCGAGCGTCTTCGCATCCGCCCGCACGGGAAGCGTGCCTGCATATACGATGGAGGTATACCCTTCCATCTGGCCCACCTTCTCATCGATGGAAGATGCGGCGACGTTCCATGAATGCCCTGCAACCATATACCAGGCAATCCCGAACGTACTGAGCACGATCAGGATAAGGAATACGCCGAGCGCTTGTTTTTCACGAGTTCCGTTAGACATAGGTTCAAGTATAGTGAATGCCCTGCAAACCGCCCGTACCCCGCGGGCACACGCGCAGAGTTTACAGAAAAGCCTGCGTTAGAGTAACTTCTCGAACGCGACGCGGTCGGTGGAAGCGCCTTCCGCATGGCTGATATGCACGATGCCGCAACGACTGAAGCCGCATCGTTCTATGAGCTTGAGCATAGGGATGTTGCCCGGATGCGTTTCGATACGCAGGCTCTCGCAGCCGTGTTGACGGGCAACAGGCTCGGCGGATTGCAGCAAATTGCGACCAAGACCCTTGCCGCCATGGCCTTGCGCAACCGCAACGCGATGCAACACGGCATATCGAGGATCGCTCGAGTCGGATGCCGTCAACCATGCGCCCTCGATAGAATCGTAAACCGGTTCGCCGGTGAAGCCGATGACGGTGGTAGCGAGCACCTCGCCGTCCTCTTCGAGTACATAGGAGTGACCGGCTTCGATATCATCTCGCACGATTTGCTTCGTAGGATAAGCACCTTGCCACTGATCGATGCCAAGTCGACCGAGCGCGGCCTTGCCGTCCATAAGCACGGCCCAGATGCCATCGAAGTCGCCAACGTCGGCAATGCGAAACTGCAATGTCATGGATATCCTCGCTTTCAGCCGTCGACGCGGCTCTTCCCCTTCTCGCACCGATGATGCGAAACACCCTCAGCAATGGTAAACGTCTACAAGTGGTTGGCAACCCACAATTTGCAACGAAATCTGGGTTGCCGGCAAAACGACGCTGACCCAAACAGATCCGCCGGCCTCTCCCGACTTACCTGAAGCACAGCTCATAGGCAGAACGCGCCTTCTCCCGCCCGAACGTATCACGCACCTGAATGGTCCCGCAAAACGTGAAACCACGCGTTTCAAGCAACCAGCGCATCGGCTCGTTCTCCGGATAGATATCGGCTCGCACGCTTACGCGGCCGCCTTCGCGTGCGATACGGCAAGCGTTATCGATGATGAACGACCCGACGCCGCGTCTGCGAACCGGCTTGTCGACGACAACCCAATGCAATTCGGCATACTGCTGCGGAGATGCACCGGCGTCGGTGATCCATTCGCCCTTGATGCCGCGCTCGTAATTCTTATCCGGCTCGAAGGAGACGGCGAACACCGCGATCAACTGGCCTTGAGCATTCTCCACCACATATGTGGAACCGTTTTTGATACTGCGGGTCAAACGGCGCGTGGACGGGTATTTCTTATACTTGCCCTCATCAATGCCCATTTCCGTAAAAGCGCGATGCCCTTCATCAAGCAGGGCCTCCACGCGGTCGATATCGGCCAAGGTCGCAGGGCGGCTGCCGTAATACCCGAGCACCGAGGCCCGACCCGCGAATACCGGCGGATCTTGAGGAAGAGGCGACGCCTCCACGCCCGCTATCTCGACCCGGGATTCAGCACCCTCCCGCTTCGGCTCGAACTCGGTGACCAGGACGATCATCACGAGAATGCATGCGCAGCCGGCGACATCCCAACTGCTGACCGCACTGCGCAACCATATCACCGAAAGCACCATAGCCGACACCGGCTCAGCAGCGCACAAAAGGCCGGCTTTGACCGGACCGCAATCATTGATACCCTGCAGATACAGCATATATGCAGCGCAGGTGCCCACCACGATAACGGCCGCGAAGATGATCAGGAACCCGGGTGTGAGCTGAACAGGAACTTCCCAAGGGCGCACCACAGGTGTGAGAACAACGCCGCCGAACAGCATGGCGAACCCCGTGACCATCATCGAACCCCATTTGGCAAGCACCTTCACGGGCATAAGGGTATACAAAGCCAACGCTACAGCCGACACCATGCCCCAGAAGCAACCCTGCTGAGACAACGCCAAACGGGAAAGATCGCCCTGCGTGGCGATAATGACGAGCCCTGCCATGGCGAACACGAGCCCCAACACCTCGCGGGGGTTGGGAAAACGGCGCTTGCGCAAGCACGTCCACAACATGATGAGCACCAAACCAAGCTGCTCGATGGTGGTGCCCACGCCAGCGCTCGTATGATGGATAACGCTGAAATAGCTCACCTGGCATAGCGCGATTCCAAAAATGGAGAACGCCGCGATGCTGACCATGGAACGCCAATCGCGGAACAGAGCCCCCAAAGAGCGCCAATCCTTCACGAACACGACACCGAGGAAGAACACCGCGGAGATGAGCATGCGCACGCACGTGATCCAATAGGCCGACGCGCCGTAATCGCCCATAAGCAGCTGGGCGCACGTGCCGGAAAAGCCCCAGCAAACGGACCCTGCCAATGCGCAGACGATACCACGCATCATATGCCCGCCCCGCAAAGCCGCTCCTTGATGCACCCCTACCGCTCCTTCCTGAATAAGAAACCCGCCTCTTGCACGGAGACGGGTTTTGCTTCTTTAGCGTCAAAGACGCCCACCGAAATCGGCAGGCGTCGCAATGTTACAAGGCTATTCTACAACATGCGGGCAAGGAATCGGCCCGTATAACTCTCCTTCACAGTAGCTACGTGCTCCGGGGTTCCCTCGGCCACCACGGTACCGCCGCGCTCGCCGCCTTCCGGCCCCAGATCGACGATATGGTCGGCGCTTTTGATGACATCCAGGTTGTGCTCGATGACGAGCACCGTGTTTCCCGCATCCACCAAGCGCTGAAGAACCACGAGCAACTGCCGCACATCCTCGAAATGCAACCCGGTGGTAGGTTCGTCCAATATATAGAACGTTTTGCCGGTCTGGCGACGATGCAGCTCGCTTGCCAGCTTCACGCGCTGAGCCTCGCCGCCGGAAAGCGTTGTAGCCGGCTGCCCCAAACGGATATATCCGAGCCCCACATCGAAAAGCGTTTGAAGCTTACGCTTGATTCCGGGAATGTTCTCGAAGAACAGTAAGGCATCCTCGACCGTCATGTCGAGCACCTCGGAGATGTTCTTGCCTCGATATGTGACCTGCAGGGTTTCGCGATTGTAGCGCTTACCCTCGCACACCTCGCATGGCACATAGATATCCGGGAGGAAGTGCATCTCAATCTTAATTTGCCCATCGCCCTTGCAAGCTTCGCAACGACCTCCGCTGACATTGAAGCTGAATCGGCCAGGGCCGTATCCGTGGGCCTTGCTTTCCTGCGTGCTGGCGAACAATGCTCGGATGTCGTCCCAGAGACCGATATACGTGGCCGGATTGCTGCGAGGCGTCCTGCCGATAGGGCTTTGGTCGATGTTGATCACCTTGTCGATATTCTCGACCCCGGTGATCTTGCGATACGCGCCCGTGCGCCTATGGGCGTGGTTAACGCGATTCGCCAGGGCAGGAGCCAGCGTATCGGTGATCAACGAGCTTTTACCGCTACCGGAAACGCCCGTGATGACGGTGAAGGTACCGAAAGGAACCGACAGCGTCACATTGTTCAAGTTGTTCTCGGATGCGCCGGTAAGTTTCAGAGCTCCGCGCTTGGGCTTACGACGCTGCTGCGGCACGGCGATCACGCGACGGCCGGAAAGATAATCTGCCGTTAGCGAACCCTCCGTTGCCGCCACTTCCTCAGGCGTTCCGGCGGCAACCACCATACCGCCGCGCTCGCCCGCACCCGGGCCCATGTCCACCACATAATCGGCGGCGCGAATGGTATCCTCGTCGTGCTCGACAACGATGACGGTGTTACCGAGATCGCGAAGATGCTCGAGCGTGCCGATAAGGCGTTCGTTGTCGCGCTGATGCAAGCCGATGGATGGTTCATCGAGAATGTAAAGAACGCCCATCAGGCCCGCGCCGATTTGCGTGGCCAGACGGATACGCTGCGCTTCGCCGCCGGAAAGGGTTGCAGTAGCACGCTCCAAGGTAAGGTAATCCAAGCCCACATCCACTAGGAACTTCAAGCGTGCAACGATCTCCTTCGCGATAGGATTCGCAATCGCGCCTTGCTGGCCATCGAAATGCAAGTCGCTGAAGAACCGATAACAGTCGAGAGCGCTCATCTCGCACACTTCGTGAATGGACTTGCCGCCCACAGTGACCGCTAAAATCTCAGGCTTCAAGCGTTTGCCACCGCACGTAGGACACGGAACGACGGCGAAGTAGCTTTGCAGCTTCTCGCGCTGCGTATCGCTTTGCGCCTCCTGGTATTTACGCATAACCGCGGCCAGAGCGCCCTCCCATTCGATGAACCAGTAGGTGTTGCGCCCATCGACCGTGGTGTAATCGACCCTGACCTTCTCCTCGCCCAAACCTTCGAGCAAAGCCTTCTGAACCTTTTTTGGCATGTCTTCCCACGGGGTATTCTCATCGCAGCCCATATGCAGCGCAACGGCTTTGAGAACCTGAGGGTAGTAGTTGCCGCTCTTGAAAGGAGCGATGGCGCCCTCTGAAAGCGTCAACGAAGGATCGGGGACCACCAAGCTGGCGTCGACCTCTTCCCTGCTGCCGATGCCCGAGCAGTCGGGACAGGCTCCGTATGGCGCATTGAAGCTGAAATCGCGCGGCTGAAGCTCGTCCATGGAATGGCCGTGCTCAGGGCATGCCAGTGCAAGGGAGAACAGATGCTCGCCTTCGCCAAGGCCGCCTTTTGCGCCGCTTGAAGCGCCGCCCGCTTCGCCCTGCGGCTTTCCATCAGGACCAAGCACCTGCACAAGCACGCGACCTTCCGCAAGCTTCGTCGCAAGCTCCACCGCCTCAGCGATACGACCGGTTGCGGCCTCTTTGAGCTGCACCCGATCGACCACCACGTCGATGAAGTGCTTGATCTTCTTGTTGAGCGTACGAGGCTGGCCATCCAGCTTCACTATCTCGCCATCGATACGTACACGGCTGAAGCCCTCATGGGTCAAATCCGCGAACAGTTTGGTGAACTCTCCTTTGCGACCCGCAACAACCGGCGCCATGATGATGGCCTTCGCACCGGAATCCAAAGCCAAGATATCATCGGTCACCTGATCGGTAGTCTGCTTCTTGATAACGCGACCGCATTCCGGGCAATGGGGAACGCCGACCCGAGCATAGAGCAAACGAAGGTAATCATAAATCTCAGTGGTAGTGCCTACCGTTGAACGAGGGTTGCGCGAGGTGGTTTTCTGATCGATCGACACCGCCGGCGAGAGCCCATCGATGCTGTCAAGATCAGGTTTGCTCATCTGACCCAAAAACATACGTGCATAGCTGGACAAGCTCTCAACGTAGCGTCGCTGCCCCTCGGCATACATAGTATCGAACGCCAGGCTCGATTTGCCGCTGCCCGACAAGCCGGTGATCACAACCAACTTATCACGAGGAATGGTGATGTCGACGTTTTTCAGATTGTGCTCGCGAGCGCCCTTGATGACAATGGAATCCTGACCCATACTACCCAGCCTTTGAAAATCGCTTAGTGTCTCGCGTATCCTATCATACGAACAGGTGTTTGTGACTGCAAAATTCGAAGCAACAAAAAAGCGACTGAGAAATCTCAGTCGCTATACATTCATGGAGCGGACAACGGGATTCGAACCCGCGACCCTCACCTTGGCAAGGTGATGCTCTACCAGCTGAGCCATGT
>NZ_CAKUAT010000018.1 GCF_934636665.1 uncultured Senegalimassilia sp. | reverse complement strand
GGGCTCGGGGTCTGCGATGGAGTTGTCGTTGTGGGACTCGGCGGCGTAGTGGACGATGGCGTCGTGGCCGGGGACGATCCTGTCGAGCAGCTCGGCATCGCAGATGTCGCCGACCACGAGCTCCACGCGGTCGGTGGGCAGCCCCGCGATGTTCTCGCGGTTGCCCGCGTAGGTCAGCTTGTCGAGCACGGTCACGTGCACATCGGGGTGCTCCCGCACCACATGGTGCACGAAATTGCTGCCGATGAAGCCGCAGCCACCCGTGACGATGATGCTTTTGGGCTCAAAGGTCTCAGCCATACCCTAGTCCTCCTTGGAAGAAATAAGGCCCGAGGCCACTGCCTTGAGATGCTGGCCATAAACGCTTTTGCCGTAGCGCTCTGCGGCGGCAGCCAAGGTTTCCTTGTCGATCCAGCCGTTCTCGTAAGCGATTTCCTCCGGGACCGACACGGGCAAATCCTGCGCACGCTCAACCGAGCGCACGAATTCACCAGCCTCGTAAAGGCTCTCCATCGTGCCGGTGTCCAGCCATGCGTAGCCCCTCCCCAGGGTCACCACGGAGAGCGTGCCGTCCTCCAGGTACATCTGGTTCAGGGTCGTGATTTCCAATTCCCCTCGCGCAGAGGGCTTCACCTGCTTGGCCATCTCGCACACGCGAGAGTCGTAGAAGTACAGGCCCGTCACCGCGTAGCTGCTCCTCGGGTGCTCGGGCTTCTCCTCGATGCTCACGGCGTTGAAGCCCTCGTCGAATTCCACCACGCCGAAGCGCTCGGGGTCGTCCACGTGGTAGCCGAACACGGTAGCGCCGCCGTCCCTCTCGGCCTTCTGCACCGCGCGACGCAGGTGGCGGCTGAGGCCGTTTCCGTAGAAGATGTTGTCGCCCAGCACCAGCGCGCAGGGCTCCCCAGCGATGAACTCCTCGCCGATTACGAAGGCCTGCGCCAGCCCGTCAGGAGATGGTTGCTCGGCGTAGGACAGCTTGACGCCGAACTGGCTGCCATTGCCCAGAAGGCGCTCGAAGTTGGGAAGGTCGTTGGGCGTGGAGATGATCAGGATGTCGCGAATGCCCGCGAGCATCAGAGTGCTCAGCGGATAGTAAATCATCGGCTTATCGTATACTGGCAGCAGCTGCTTGCTCGTGACCGACGTCAGCGGGTACAGGCGCGTGCCGCTACCTCCCGCGAGAATGATTCCCTTCATATAATTATTCCTCTCTGGATTTTATATAGCTACCCGAATTAGCCGGATCGCCCTTCCCATAACGGAAAGCCAGCGACCGTGCCTCTGAAGCGCCCGAAGACGAAACCGTACACAGTTGCTTCCCGGAATCCGAGAAAATCACCATTCCAATAATTGAGAAAAAGGGGTTGATCTGCGGATAGTAGCTGAGGCATTCGCACGCACCATATAGTGAGAAGCAAAGGAAGAGCACCACCGCCGTGCGCGAGACAACACTCTCACCCCTGGCCAGAACCATCAGATTGGCGGCAACAAGAAGCAGAAAAGGAATGATTCCGTACGTGATTAAAAAATGGCAATATGCGTTATCTATCGCATAGAACGATGTTTCGATGAAATAACCGCTCAGGCTTCTGAAATCGACCTCCTGCCCAAAAAGCGTTAACCCATAGTCGTCGAAGAAGTAATGGGCAAGGCTGAGACGGTTGGAGAACAAGTCATCCGTAGCAACAAGCAAAGGGTCTTGGCTTGTATAGCAGACGCATACGCCGACGCTGACCACCACAACGGCCAGAAAAACAGCGATGAACCAAGCCTTCGAGAAGCCAAGCCCTCGCATGGGGACCGCATCCTTCTTGATTGCCAACTGATAGGCAAGAATTAGCAACACTATAAGAGCTGACGTCCTTGAGTTGACAAACCCATAGTCGAGAACGAGGATGACGGCAGTTAGCACAGTTGCCGTTTTTCGCCTCTTGCCCTCGAGCAAATATGTTATGCACGCGACAATGGAAAGAAGATAACCACCGAGCGTGTTCTTGGAGTTAAATCCCAAGGCCAGACTCTTCAAGCCCTGGATGTCGTATCTGTAAAGGCCGCCCCCGCCAAAGAATAAGGTCGATATGCTCGAGACGACAATGGCGAACACGACATAGGAGAAAACGACCTTTACGACGCTCTTCAGTCTCACGCCCTCGCTAGATGCAACAAAGGCCGCAATCACAATGGGCATCGCATCCCGCGAGGCAAGAGAGCACATGGTTCCCGTAAATAGGATGAGGAGAGCTGCGAGCGCTTCTTTATGGGTAAAGCGCTGAAAACCAACAATCTTAATGAAGAGAAGAAACGCGCAGCCAGCCATGAGAGGATTCTTGAGATGAGCCGCGGTAGGCAAGGCATGCTGCAGTGAAGAGGAAAGCGTGATGAGCAGGGAAAGGCCCCAGAACACGAGAGCGACAAGATACAGACGCTCACCGGTGTAGCCTCTCTCGCGGACGGTTGAGCCGCTCATTGTCCCACCACCTCGTGTACCAAGGAGGCAACCTGATCCGCCTGTCGCTCCGCCGTGAGTGTTCTAGCAAACGCTTGTCCTCTCTCAGCAGTGCGACGGACGCGCATCGGGTCTCCAAAAGCGGACTGGAGAGCATCCGCAAGGTCGTCGCTTGATCCGCTCGAGAAAAGAATTCCCCGATCTCCAGAAAGCAGCTCGGCGGTCGCCCCCGAATCAGCTCCCACGACTAGGCAGCCTTCCCGCATTGCCTCAATGGTCACAAGACCAAATGCTTCCGCCCTGCTGCACACAAGCGCTATATCGGCAGCCGAGAAAACCGCCTCAACGTTGTCGCAAAAGCCTTTTATTCGAACAACCCCCGACAATCCATACTCGTCAATTTTGGCTTGGAGCAGCGATGCGTACTTCCTGTCTTGCACCTTCCCATAAAGGCTCAAGACAAAGTTTCTAGGCCCGAGCTTGTGGCGAAGCGTGGCCGCAGCCTCAATGGCGACCAGCTGTCCCTTGTGAGGGGCGATATTGCCCACAAGGACCAGCTCGACCGTTTCCCTGGAAAGAAGGTCGCTCCGAATCGGCATTGTGCGCTCATCCCCGCCCGGAAGGCCGTTATAGATGACGCTGCAGGGTGTGGTGGCGAGATGCGACCACGCCGTTTTGACGGGTTCAGATATGGCGACAAATCGACTCGCTCCCTCAAGAACGGGGATGGCGTCACTCGGATCGGCGAGCTCGTAACCGAGATCTTCCCTCAAAAGTTCCTGTAAGTGAAATACATATGGAATCCCTTTTGAATCTGCAGCTTTGGCGCCGCAGCCTATGACGCCGTCGAAAATGTAGACGAGATCAATCCCATCTTCGTCGCATAGGCGGGCTATCCTGCGCTCGGCAAAACCGTTTAGGATGGACTCGATAGGGCGAATGAGCGCATGAATCTCCTCTTTCCCAGTAAGTCTCCTGCCCGAAATCGGCTTGACCCACCAAAAAAAGGGCATTACCCAAACGATTATGCCTGCGGATTCGAAGTGTTCCTTCAAGCCCCCGGCCCTAGGCAAGACGACAATCGGCTCAATACCCCTCTTCGGCATCAATCCGACTACGCTTTTCCACACGTTGGCCGCCCCGCTGTCCTCGTTGGCTGAGGAAAGGATAAAAAGTACCCGCTTACGCATTACTTCGCCCTCAAAACGTATCGCGGCTGCTCGGCCTTCCTGCCGTCGTGGATACCGCGAAGGAAGGCGGCCAACTTACCTCTCTTGCCGTCCTCGAAAAGAAGCGTAAGGAAAATCTGAGGGATAATCTGAACGGACCCCTCGAACTGCCTGGAGCCCGGCAGCCCCTTGTACTTCTTGCTGTAAAGAATTCTGTTACGCGCTTTGTAGTAGCAGCGAAAGGACGAATGCCCAAACGAGTAAAAGCGCTCAAGACTCCAGGTCCCATCCTGTCCTTTGCGCGGTGTGCGAAGCCATGTCGGCGTGGCCTTGCCACATTCGTGAATCAAGCCTGCGTCTCCGGCCCGCAAAAGCGTATAGCCCTCGAGAAGGAGTCGCTTATTAAAGTCATAGTCCACGTAGTCGATAAAGAAGTTTTCGTCGAAGCCACCAACATACCCCCATGCTTGCACACTAGTGAGGGAGCCAGACGTCAAAATCCCCTTCCTCGCCGCTTGCGCAACCTGGAACACCCTACCGTCAAGCAGACGGCTTGCATCTTCGATGTCCTCCTTGTTTCTGTCGATTACCTGCGGGGCGACGATGCCGACGCCTTTACCTGCGTGTTGAAAAAGCGCATCGACCATTCCAGGCATGCTAACGCTGTCCTGGTCAAGCGTGAGTACATACGAATAGCCACGGTCCTTGCCTAAAACGAACAGCTGGTTCAAAGCGGCCGCAATCCCCTTGTTCTCGGAATTGCGCACCAGACAAACTCGGGGCTCAGATTCGCAATAATCCACAATATCCGAAACATTCCCAGACCCATTGTCCACAACGAAGACCTTGTCAACTTGGTCGGCAATAGACGAAATATTCTGATCGAGACGAATCAAGTCGGGGTTATAAGTAACAATGCCGGCACACACGCAACAATTTGAATTCAAGCTCAAATCTGTTTCCCTATCTGTAGAGGGGACGTAACTGCCCATCGTCTACCGTCCCATAAACATTGCTTTGAAGGTCTTTGCGAACACCCGGGCATCCAGTCCGAAGCTCATATGGCGCACGTAAAAAAGCTCGCGAGCCTGACGTACTCCACCGCTCCAAGTAGAATCGTTTCGATCTGTAACGGCCCACCAACCCGTAATACCCGGTTTGCAAGCCAAAACTTCATCGCGCGCATTACCGAATTCGTACGTCTCTTCGAGCGTCACCGGCCTTGGGCCAATGACCGACAAGTCACCCGTGAGCACATTGATGAACTGTGGCAACTCGTCCAGAGACGTGCGGCGCAGGATGCGGCCCACGCGCGTGATGCGCGGGTCGTCGTCGAGCTTCTGCTCCCTCTTCCAGGTCTCCAACTGCACGGGTGTCATGTACTTCTCGGGGTGCTCGTGGGCGTCGGAGACCATCGTGCGCAACTTGAAGATGTAGATTCTCTTCCCGCCCTGACCTATGCGCTCCTGACGGAAGAAGGGCTTGCCCGGCGAGTCAATGCAGATGGCGGCACATGCGGCTGCAACAGGGATGGCCAGGATGATGCATACCCCAGCGCTGAAGACAACGTCGAAAACGCGCTTGAAAGCGAGATACCCCGCCCCGCCCTTCTTCGGCGCGCCGACCGTCGGGTCGGGAGCAGGGGCCTTGTAGGTCCCCGATGCCCCATAATCAGACACAGGAGCCGGGCAGCCCTCGACTGGCGTGGCGATACGGGCGTGCGCTACCTCAGACGATGCTGCGGCGTCTCCCGACGGCCCCGCGAACGCAGGGTCCGTAATGTCTCCGTTGGCCACTAAGCTACCGCCAATGCGAAAAAACCGGCATTATACTCTTGAATCTTCAAATCAAATGCAACACTTCTGAGCAGCGGCTCACCGCAACCCATCGTGGATAGCGAGCCACAAAGACCATTCCGCTCCTTAGCTTGTCTAAAAACTACTATCTCCACTTTTCCCTATCCAAAAGTTTGCCTTGGGTTTTGCTGACCATTTGCAGGCCTGCTTGGGCTCGCACGGTGCGGCCACCCATCGGCATTTCCAGATACGCTAGGCGCTTGCGATGATTCACCTTGCGCACCCAGTCTTCCCTGCCCCTAAGCGGGCCCTCCACGATCACCAGCTTGCCGTCTTCCATGTAGCCCACGGATTCCCCGACGGTTCGCTGGTCTTTTTGGGTGACCTTTTGCACCCACGCTCGTTCGTCTTCGGTCAGGGGGATGAATGCGTTGTCGTTTCCCAGAATCTTGGTGAGGTTCCTCACGCGGCGCAGCTTGTCGGCCAGCTCGTCTACCTGCGACGTTACGCAGATCAGGTAGCCGGGGAACAAGCGCTCCTTCGAAGGAATCCAGGTGCCATCGGGTCGCCTTTTGCCGGTCAGGTACTGCGGGACGAAGCATTCGTCCAGCACGTCTTCGGCTGCCTGCTTGATGTCATCGCATGCCGTCTTCTCGCGGCCGGTCTCAACTTGCACGACGTACCACATGGGCCGCCCCTTTCCGCTTGGCTTCATGAATTTTGGGATGGCTGCGCCAGCCCGCCATGGTGCGGCAGGTGGCTGTTGGAAAACGCATTCATTCCCCTGGCGCCAACGAACATCGAACGCGATGTTGTTCAGGGCACCCTGGTATGGTGCAGACCGTCGCGCCTAGGGCGTGCCGGCCTACGGAAAACGCGCTGATGGGGTTTCGCCGCAGTGTCGGTGGCACGACATCTTTTGCGATGCGGTGGCCCCGACATGGTGCGAAAAACGTGCCATCGGCTTGTTTTCCATCTCGCAATAATACACGAGAATAAATATCGTGTTGTAAAAATACTGTTATGCCCCCTACATCTTCGCATGCAATGTTCCGAGAGCACTTCTTTCTGCAATAAACGCGGTTTTATGTGGGTCTTTGTGAGTGACGTTCCACAGCGGGCGCAGGATGCCCCCGGGAGCTGCTCGCTGACTGCGCTTCCGCTTACCCCCGCCGACGTTGTTCGCGTTTCGCCTGATGGCGCGGACGCATCTCCGCCCGCAGCACGTTTGGGGCGGCCCCGGCATGTGGCTTGCTATTTCCGCGGCCTTTGCTGGGGCAGCTCCCCTCGCGTTCGCCGGTTCATCTGCTAGAATCGCATGTGCATCGCTTCTATGCTTATCATTTGGGGGAGACCGTCTTGAAATTCTCGTACACGCTCCGCGCCGTTGGCCGACGCGCCGTCGCGCTTGCGTTGAGCGCGGTACTGGCCGCCACCTGCGTCTCGCTGGCGCCGCTTGGCTTGGCATCCGCCCAGGAGCAGGCCCCTGACACTCCTTCGCAATCCGAATCCTCCGAGATCAAAACCGTGCGCGTGGGCTGGCTGCTCAGCAACCAGGGCTTCCAAAACGGCATGCCCGGCGAATATCTGTCCGGGTGGGGCTACGAGTACCTGCAAACGCTGTCCTACTACACCCCCGGCTGGAAATACGAGTACGTCCCCGGCACCTTCCCCGAGCTCATAGAGAAGCTGGAGGCCGGCGAGATCGACCTCATGCCCAACATCTCCTATACCCCCGAGCGTGCCGATAAGCTGCTGTTCTCGTCGAACCCTCAGGGCGTGGAGCACTATTACATCTACGCAAAACCCACCAACGACGCGCTGGGAATGGACGACCCGGCCGCGCTCAACGGCATGACCATCGGAGTAAACCCCGGCGTCGTGCAAACCGAGGTGGGCCAACAATGGATCGAGAATCAGGGCATCACCTGCGACTACCGCTATTACAGCAGCGGCGACGAGCTGTTCGGGGCGCTTTCCTCCGGCGAAGTGGACGCCATCATCATGAACGACACCATATCGTCCGCCGACGCCATGCCCGTGTTCTCCGTGGGCGAGAGCAACTACTACTTCGCCGTGCCTAATTCGCGCCAGGACCTTATGGACGACATCAACGCGGCCACGACCATGCTCAGGAGCACCAACCCGCGCTACAACGACGAGGTGAAGGCGCGCTACTCCGCGCGCAACAGCGGATCGTCGGCGCTAACCAGCCCCGAGACCGCCTGGCTTGCCGAGCACGGCAACACCATCACCGTGGGGTATCTGGACAACCTGCTGCCGTTCTCCAACCAAGGGGAGGACGGGCAGATGGAGGGCTCGCTTTCCGCCCTGGTGGCCACCTTGAGGGAGCAGTTCGGCATCACGGTGAACGAGATGGCGTTCGAGTCGAACGAGGAGCTGACCGACGCGCTGCGCGACGGCAGCATCGATGCGGCCATGCCCATCAACAGGGACTATTGGCTTGCCGAACAGGCGGGGTTCATCCAGTCGTCCATGATGAGCACCACCTCGCTCGTGGCCATCTACGCGGGCGGCAACCTTGACGACGCGCTGAAGGACATCGCGTACCACGACCGCTCGCTGCTTGACGACATCGACCTGAAGGTGCGCTACCCCGAGGCCACCATCACGCAATACCCCGACGCCCATGCGTGCATCGACGCCATCAAGGCAGGCAAGGCGACATGCATGATCATGACCGTCACCGGGCTTGACACGCTGCGCGACCAGGTCGACCTGGGGAACCTTGTCACCTCCGAAATGCCCAAGAGCATCGCGCTGGCCTGCTGGCTGCGGCAAGGCGACGCGCAGCTGCTCAGCATCGTGAACAAGGGCATCATCAACGCCACCGACGACATCGCGGCAAGCGCGTATTCGCATTATTCCTATTCGGACGATCGATCCGAATTCGCTAAGTTCGTCGAGCGCTACCGCGCGCCCATCCTCACGCTAATCGCCCTGCTGCTTGCGGGCACGATCGCCATCCTTGTGTGGTCGCTGCACAGCGCGCGCGAGGCGCAGCGCAGGGCGCAAGAGGCGAACGCCGCCAAAACCGCGTTCCTCGCCCGCATGAGCCACGACATCCGCACGCCGCTCAACGGCATCCTGGGGCTTTTGGAGATAGGCGACCAGCACCCTGACAACGTGGAGCTGATCAGCCAGAACCGCGCGAAGGCCAAGATGGCGGCCAACCATCTGCTCACACTGATCAACGACATCCTGGAGATGAGCAAGATCGAGGACCGCGCCGTGGTGCTGGAGAACGAGCCGTTCAACCTGACGGACCTTTGCCAGGACATCTTCGTGCTGGGGCAGATCCGCGCCGGCAGCCGCGACGTCACGCTGACCACCAGCGGCCCGGAGACCTTCGAATACCCCAACGTGTACGGCAGCCCCCTGCACGTGCGCCGCGTGTTCCTGAACCTGGTGGAGAACTGCATCAAGTACAACAAACCCGGCGGCACCGTGCGCTGCACCGCCGAGCAGATCGACCTGGTCGGGGACAAGGTCGTCTACCGTTTCATCATCAGCGACACGGGCATCGGCATGTCGCCGGAGTTCCTCAAGCACCTGTTCGAGCCGTTCGCGCAAGCCAACGACGACGCGCGCAGCAACTACCAGGGCACGGGCATGGGCATGCCCATCGTGAAGGGGCTCGTGAAGAGCATGGGCGGCAGCATCTCCGTGGAAAGCGAGCTGGGCCGGGGCACCACGTTCACCGTTGACCTGCCGTTTGTGATCGACCAGACGCCTGAGAAAGTTGCGGAAACGTCGGTGGACGCCGCGGATTGCGACATTTGCGGCATGAGCATCCTGCTGGTCGAGGACAACGAGCTGAACACCGAGATCGCCCAGACGCTGCTGGAGAACGAAGGCGCGCTGGTCACCACCGCTGCCAACGGCAAAGAGGCGCTCGAGGCGTTCCGCGTCAAGCCCGCCGGCACGTTCGACGCCATCCTCATGGACGTCATGATGCCCGAGATGAACGGCTACGAGGCCACGCGCGCCATCCGCCTGTGCGACAAGCTCGACGCCGCCGACGTGCCCATCATCGCCATGACCGCCAACGCCTTCACCGAGGACGTGGCGCAAGCCAAGGAGTCCGGCATGAACGACCACCTGTCGAAGCCGATCGAGCTAGAGAAGCTGAAGGCCACGCTGGGGAAGTATCGGGTGAGGTAACGGGGAGCGGCGGGCCCGCAAGCCGAGCGCGCCAGGGGCGCGGCGAACACGCAACGACTCGCGAGTCAGCGGGTTGCGGGCTTGCCGCACCGGGCTTGCGGCAAGCATCCCGTAGCCGCCTCCCCTACCCCCTTCGCTACCTTTCTGACCTGCGGAAACGTTGATATACCCTACTCTATGCAATTCTTTCTCCTTGGGGTTTTCCCTATTCTTTTCCTTGCTCGCACGTAGCAAGAGAAAAGGAACTCAAGGAGAGGAGAACATGTGAGCGAAAACGAGAATGCGCCTGCGCCGAAGCGCGTGCGGCGTGGGGCCATCGTGGGCGGCGTGGTCGCGGTCGTCGTGGTGGTTGCCGCGATCGGGGCGTTCGTCTGGCACGGGCAGCCCAGCTTCTGCAACGCCATCTGCCACACGCCGATGGACGGCTACCTGGAAACCTACGAGGCGACGCCCGGGCAACCCGCAACCGACAAGTGGGGCAACCCCGTGGCCGACGCGTCCGGCATGCTGTCCGCCGCGCATCGCACCAACAGCAGCGACGCCGACTGCCTGACCTGCCATCAGCCCGTCATGAGCGAGCAGATCAACGAGGGCATGGAATGGCTCGGCGGCAACTACACCCTGGTGGCCACCGACGGCAACCCCGACGGCGTGCTCACCGAGCGCAGCACCGACCAGCTGACCGAGGCGCGCGGCGTCCAGGGCGACCAGTTCTGCCTGAACAAAGACTGCCACAACATGACGCGCGAGGACCTGACCGCCATGACCGAGGTCAAAACCGACAACCCCGCCATCAGGATCCGCAACCCGCACTCCTGGCAGCACGGCCAGCAGGCCTGCACCGATTGCCATAAGGCGCACCGCGCCAGCGTGCTCACCTGCACGCAGTGCCACGCCGACATGCAGGTCCCCGAGGGCTGGATTTCCGCCCAAGAAGCGAAACTGCTTCCCGACCAGGCCTAACGCGAAACAGGAGCAACCATATGAGCAATAAGACGTTAAGCCGCCGAAGCTTCCTCACCGGCTTCGGCGCAGCAGGCGCCCTGGCTGCCGCCGGCGCGCTGACGGGTTGCGGCGCCCCCGCCGTGACCACAAAGGAGGACCTGGAGCGCCAGGAAGCCGCCGAAAAAGCCGATTGGTGCGAGAAGCCGGCCGTCCCGCAGAAGGTCGCCGAAACCTTCGACGCCGACGTGGTCGTGGTCGGCGCCGGCAACGGCGGCATGGTGGCCGCCACCACCGCGGCGCAGGCGGGCGCAAAGGTCATCGTTCTGGAGGCGTCCAACGGCCTGGCATGCGCACGCGAGGCCATCGGCGCGCTGAACTCCAAGCTGGCCGGCGAGCACACCGAGGACGTGGCGAAGCTCATCAACTACGCCAGCCAGGTCGAATCCGGCGACATCAACCCGCCGCTGTACCGCACCTGGGCCGAGAAGTCCGGCGAGATGATTGAGTGGATGGCCGAGACGTTGGCGCCGCTGGGAATGGTGTTCCCGTTCGAATGGCACAAGCCCGACGACGAGCATGCCTACTACCCGGCCATGTGCTACAACCCCTGCCTGGGCGAGTACAACCCCGACGGCCCGAACTACACCGCCTACATGCACGTTAAAATGCTGCAGCAGGTGTTCGAGAGCCTGGGCGGCGAGATCAAGTTCCTTACGCCCGCCGAGCAGCTGATCCAGGACGCCGACGGCCGCGTGACCGGCGTGTATGCCACGCAGGCCGACGGCAGCTACATCAAGATCAACGTGGCGAAGGGCGTCATCCTGTGCACCGGCGGTTACGGCGCCAACGACGAGATGCTCGAGGCCCTGCAGCCCGGCGTGACCGACTGGTGCGTCACCGGCAGCGCCACGTGCGAGAAGGGCCAGGGCATCAAGATGGCCCTGTGGGCCGGCGGCCAGCTTGAGGCCGGCGGCGGCTCGATGATCTGGAACCGCGGCGGCATGACCGACGACACCACGTTCGGCAAGCCCTACAACGGCGAGCTGTTCATCATGGGAAGCCAACCCTACCTGCACGTGAACACGCGCGGCGAGCGCTTCATGAACGAGGACCAGTGCTATCCCATGAGCTACGCCATGGGCTGCAACCAGCCCGGCCACTACAGCTGGGAGGTGTTCGACGGCAAGTACTACGAGGACGCCGAGCGCTTCGACACCTGCGGCTGCTCGCGCATCGTGCCGGCGCCGTCGGGGACCGCGTTCAACGCCGACGTGTACAGCCTTGAAGCGGTCGGCAAGGACAACCTCGACAACTTCTGGATCGGCCCGGCGCTGGAGAAGGGCGTGCTGAAGAAGGCCGACACGCTTGAGGGGCTGGCCGACGTCATGGGCTTCACCGGCGAGGAGAAGAAGACGTTCCTGGCCACGGTCGAGCGCTACAACAAGCTGTACGAGCAGGGCGAGGACGTGGACTTCGGCAAGCCGATGTACCGCATGTCGTCGGTGTCGCAGCCGCCGTTCTACGCGGCGCGCATCGCCGGCACCATGCTCGTGACTCTCCACGGCGTGATTACCGACACGAACAGCCAGCCGCTGCGCGAGGACGGCAGCGTCATCGAGGGCCTGTACGTGTGCGGCAACGACCAGGGCGGATTCTATCCGCACAACTATCCGAGCAACTTCACGGGCATCAACGCAGGCCGCACGGCCACGTTCGCCCGCATCGCCGCCAAGCACGCCTGCGGCGTGAAGTAGCGGGAGCCGCGGAGCGCTCGCGAGGCGCGCAGGGCCGGGACCCACGAGGCATAGCAGGATTGAGCGATGCCGGATTCGGGTTTGCCCGCGAGCCTTGCGCGCGGCGAGCGACGCGGGGCCGGGAAGGTTTGGGTGATGCCGGACCGGGATCACCCCGTGCGCTTACGCGCGGCGAGATTTGTGCGATTTGCGAAACCGCAAAAGAGGGCGTCCTTCGGGGCGTCCCTTTTTGCGTTTGGGGCTACAGCTCGTTGCTCATGACCAGGTCGATGAGCTCTTGGCGCGAGTGCACGTCGAGCTTCGCGTAGATATGCTTCGCGTGCGTGGCAGCCGTGTCGCGGCTGATGATAAGGGCGTCGCGGACGTATGGGATGGAGCGCCCGTGCGCCAAAAGCCCGAACACCTCGGTTTCGCGCGGCGTCAATTTATGCTCGCGAGCCAACAGCGCCACCCGCTGCCCGATGAAATCCACAGGCTGAGGGTTTTGCGAGGAGGTGGCGGAAGGAGAAGCGCCAACGGCAACCGGCGCACTCACGCCCGTTTCGCCAGCCGCGCCTTCGCCTTCCCCGCCCGCACCCCTGACACTTTGGGGACGTAGCGCTACCTGTCCGGCCTTCGCTTCGCTAGCTGCGCTCGCGGCATCCACCGTGTCAACGTCCACGGCTGCACCAGCGCCCGTTGCCGCGCCCGCACCGGCGCCCACTGCCGCATCCATGCCCGCCGCCGAAGCCGACGCCGCGCAAACCGCGCCCGCATAAGACTGGGGCGTTTCCCAGGACAAAAACCTGGTTTCGTCGTTGAGCGCCAGCATGACCGCGGCGACCAACGCGACGATCAGCACCGCCGCTGCCCCGGAAGGCTCGATGGCGCTAGCGCCTATCGCGCCCTGCAGGGGAAACGACACCAGCAGGCCGAGCAAATCGCCCACGTGGACGAACAGCCAGCCCACGGCGTACGACTGCACCGGGGTGGCCGCTCCGCGGGCGGCGTAGGACGCGAAGTACATCTGCGTGATGACGCAAAACGCGAAACGCGAGGCGATGCCCACGCCCGCGGCCGCAAAAGCCCCCGTTTTCGCGCCAAGCACGATAATCGCGGCGAATCCGGCGACCATAAGCGGGCACATCCACCGATACGCGAACGACAGGGACACGCGGCGCGGCCCGGCGGTTGCAGACACGCTGACCACCGCCATGAACAGGGCGCTTACCACGAAGATGATCACGGCATGGGACGCATCGGCCGAGGACGACGCCCAAAACGAGCCCTCGATGCTCACGAACATGCACGCCGCCAAGATGCCGAAGCCTCCGCGGCCCATGGAGCCGAACGCTTCGCGCAACGGAAGCGGGGCGGCAGGCAGGGACGCGTGGTCTGCCGAGGCAGAAGCGCTGACCTCGAGCCAAGCACGCCAGAGCAACACGCCGCTGATAAGCGGATATATCGAAACAAGCGCAATCGACGCGCCGTGAGGCACCGCCATGGTGGCAATCGACAGCAGCGCGGCAACGAACGCGGACGCCGGCGCGCACGATTCGACGGCGTCTTGCGGCAAGCGCGCGTACAGCTGGCCCCACATCACCCACATGAGCGCGCTGCCCGCGCCCGTGAGGATTGCCGACGCGGCGAACAAAAACGGCGTTGCGGCGAAGCCGTACGCCGGAAGGAACAGCATCGGCGTGGTGGCGGTCACCGCCAAAGGCGCAGCGACGATGAGCGCGCGGCAGTTCGTCGGCGGTCCGAGCCGGCGCTCCGCCGCAACGATGACGATCAGCGACACCACCGCTGAACCGACTGGCAACACGCTCACCGCCAGGCGCCTGGCAACGCCGCCTCCCATTGCGTCGACCACCATGGACGACCCGTCCATGGACCCGGAATAGAACGCGCAAAACGCCCAAGCCAGCAAGAATCCCCATCCCAGGCAGCGGGTGTTCGCTTTTATCTCATCGATCATAATCCCCCCTTCGCTTCGCCTATCATACGGTAAAACACCAGGTGAAAGGAATCACCCGCTTTCGGGCATTGACGCAAGCCGAGCACAGGGAGGGCGGAAACGCACGGACGCTGAGGACGTGCCGAACCGCAAGGCCAACGAGACCATGGAGCCCACCAACTCCGTCGGACACTTAGCGCTACGTCCCCAAAGTGTCCCCAAAGTGTTCGGCGCGCGAACATGCCTGTTTCCCGACGGACCGCCAGAGCGCCAAGCCCACCGCGTTCGCCGCCTCGTGAAGTTAACGGGGCCCGCCAACTTCGCCGACTCACCGAGTCCCGCCATCGCCAACCCCCCGCTGGACACTTAGGGGGGCATAGCGCTATGTGTCCAGCCAACGTATCCGACGCGTAAACGTGCCCGCATTGATTCCTCCTCGGCTTCAACTAAGGAAATTGATGGAGGTTTGCCTCCTTGAAGCATGAGCCAACGGAAGGAAATCGCGATTCGCTTCCATTAAGCAAGGGATAACGGAAGCGAATCGTGTTTCACTTCCGTTAGGTAAGGCTTTACGGAAGCGAAATGAGTTTCGCTTCCGTAAGATGCGCATTAGCGGAAGCGAACTGCTATTCGCTTCCGCTATTAACGAATTATCTGAAACGAAAGCGCGCTACAGACGCTCTCATGCATCGACGAAACTTGTTGGATTTGCAAGTTTCGTCGATGGCATGGTCAAAACTTGCAGCGGGTGCAAGTTTTGACCATCGGCTGTGCGGCGGCCGGCATCGCCAGCCTGAAACTGGCAGCCATTGGGGCATGTGTTATCCGCCCTAAACCCCGACGCCCCTTACGACATGCGTTATCGGCCTTAATAAAACGCGACGGCCTTTGCGCCGGGCGTTGCCGCCTAGCGCAAAGGCCGTCGATTCGTTCGAAAACCCCTAGGCTTCTACTTTTGCGGTAGAGCCGGATTGGGTTTTGGCCACGATGATGCGCTTGGGAATATTCGCCTTCAGATCCTCAACGTGACTGATGATGCCCACCAGCTTGTTGCCGCCCGACAGGTCAGACAGCAGGCTGATGGCGTTGCCCAACGCACCCTGGTCGAGCGAGCCGAAGCCCTCGTCCACGAACATGGTGTCGAGCTCGATGCCGCCGGCGTGAGCCTGCACGATGTCGGAAAGCCCCAGCGCCAGGCACAGCGACGCTTGGAACGATTCGCCTCCCGAAAGCGACGACGCATCCCTGGCGCGCCCGGTGAAGCTGTCGATGACGTACAGCCCCAGGCCGGCCTTCGAGTTGCCCGCAGACTCCGACCAGCGCACCAGCTCGAACTGCCCCGCCGTCAGCACGCGCAGGCGCTGGTTCGCCGCCGCGATGACCTTGTCGAAGTACATGCCCTGCACGTACGCCTCGAAGCGGACTTTTGCGCGTCCGGTCAGGTTGCCGTTCGCGGCATCGGCCATCAGCTTGATCCGGCCGTAGCGTTCTTCGATATCGCCCGCGCGCTTCAGCGTTTTGCGCAGCTGCTCAAGACACTCCCCGTTCGCGGAAACGCGCAGGTTCACGGCGCCAAGGCGCTCGTTGGCCAGTTTGCCCTGCTCCTCGTAGTCGCTGCGCTCCTTTGCCGCTGCGGCAGCGTCGCCTGCGGGCAGCTCGGCCAGCTGCTTGTCCTTCGCAGCCAGCAGCTCGCGTTTGGTTGCAAGTTGCTGCGTGTTTTGCTCGACCGCCCGCTGGGCCGCATCGCGCCTGCGCTTCAGGCCGTCGGCCAGCTGACGCAGCCGCGCGGCCTCGGTTTGAGCCGCATCGAGCGAGGGGAAGTCCAGGTCGGCGCGCAGATGCTTCGCCTCCTGCTCGGCAAGCTGCTGCGCTTGCGTTTGGTTTTGCAGCGTCTCCCCGGCCTTGCGCGCCTGCTCGGCCACCTGTTTCGCAGCTTCTTCCGCAGCTTGCTGGCCGCGCTGAGCGGCGGCGAGCGCGGAGACCGCGCGTTCGGCGTTGTTCAGCTCGGTTTGCGCGACGCTTGCATCATGCTGCGCGTTCTCGAACGCGCGCTGGGCTTCGTCCACGGAAACAACCGCCAGGCGCTCCTTAAGGGCGCGCGCTTCGGCCTCGACCGACGCGTGATCGCGCTCCGCAGCCTGGCGGGCGTCCTTGACCTGCGACAACGCCGTTGCAGAACGCTCATGCGCCGCCTCAGCGTCGGCAAGCGCCTTCGCAGCGCGCGTCGCCTCGTCGCAACGCAGCTGCGCATCTGCCTTCGCATGCTTCGCGGCCGCAACGCCATTGCGCGCCTGCTCAAGAACTTGCGCGATGCTCTGCTCGCCGCCATGCTCCTTGTCGAACTCATCAAGCGCAAGCTGCGCGGTCTCGCGACGAGTCTTTGCACCCTCGGCTTCGCGCGCCGCCTGATCGACCGCCGCCTTCGATGCAGCCTCAATGGCCGTTGCCTTGTCGATCTGATCATCGCTCGGGATGCTGCCCGCCGCCTGCGCCGGCATGGGATGATGCACCGAACCGCACACCGGACAGGGCAAACCATCCTGCAAATCTGCCGCAAGCAGACCCGCACGACCCGCACGCTGGGCCTTTTGCAGCTGCTGCACCTGCGCCAAGTCCTTATCATGAACGACTTCCGCAGCTTTGAGCCGCTCGACGGCACGAAGGTGCGGCTCGGCCGCAGCCTGAGCCGCCTGCTGCAATTCGCCGCGACGCTGCACCGCCCGGGAAGCATCCTGCTCCGCACGCAACGCGCGATCGAGCGCGGCGCCCGCCTCGCTCAGCGCAACGTCAGCGCCGGCGAACGACTCGCTTGCCGCCTTCGCCTGCGCAACCGTATCCTGCGCTTTGCGTTCGGCCCCAACCAGCGACTCTTCCTGCTCCAGCAAGGTTTGCACCTGCTTTCGGGCCTTTTGCGCCGCCGCAACCTTGGCAGCAAGGTCTTTTGCGCCCGCAAGCGCCTCGCCCGCGGCATTCACGCGCAGCTGCGCCGCATCGAACGCCGCCTGCGCCTGCGCCTGGCGAACGTCCGAGCCCGCAAGTTTCTCCACGGCCTGCGCCGCCTGCGCCCGCTGCTCTTCCGCCTTGCCGGCAGCTGCCTGAGCAGCCTTGGAAGCCTGCTCAGCACGCGACAACGCTTCCTTCGCAGCCGAAAGCCCCTGATCGGCACGCTGCAGCGCCTGGTATTTCGCGAACGTCCCCTCGATAACCGCCGCGCGCTCGGTTGCCTCCAGGCGTTCGGCATCGTGCGCGCACTCCTGCTGCAGCGCCGCCTGCAAACCTTCCGTCCGCCCCTCGTGCTGGGCAACCTCTTCGGCAAGCGCCGCACGTTCCTGCTCGTAACGCGGACGGTTCTTCACCTGCTTCACCAGCGCATTAGCATCCGCCCATTTTCGACGCAACTCCTCGACCTGCTCGCTGAGCTGCGCAGACTCTGCCTTATCGCGCGTCAAAAGCCCCTCAAGCAGCTCGACCAGCCACGCGCCCATAGGCGCTCCGCTGCGACGGCGCTCGTCGAGCTCCTCCTCGCGCGCATCCTCTGCCGCAAAACGGACGGTTTGCGCGCACCGCAAAACCTCGCTTTTCAGCTTCTCGTTCTCGCGCTCGAGTTTGCGGCACTCCTCGCCCAGGCGATCTTGCAGCATCTCGTACTTTTGCGTGGCGAACAGCTTGCGGAAGATGCCCTCGCGCGTTGCCGTGTCGGCCGTGAGCAGCTTACGAAACTCGCCCTGCGCCAGCATGACGATCTGCTTGAACTGGTTCGCATCGATGCCCAGCAGCTCTTCCACCTGCATGTTCACCTTGCGCACGCCGCTGATGCAACGCCCGTCAGGGAGCTCGATCTCCGCGTTCGCAGGCTCTTTCGTGGTGCCTTCGCCGCGCTTCTTAGCACGCTCGTAATCGGGATTGCGCTTTACGCGATAGGTCTGCCCGCGATAGGAGAACTCCAGCTCAACGAACGTTTTGCTTGCCGGATCGGCGAAATCGCTGCGCAAACTTGCGGAAGACCGGGCACCGTTTCGGCTGTCGCCGCTTGCCTCGCCGAACAACGCGAAGCAGATGGCGTCGAAGATCATGGTTTTGCCCGCGCCCGTGTCGCCGCACACCAGGTACACACCCGAGCAGCCAAGCGTCCGAAAGTCGATTTCCGTCTCGCCAGAATACGGTCCGAACGCGGACATGGTCAGCTTCAGCGGCTTCATTGCGCACCCTCTTCCTGCCCATCGGGGCCTTTTGCGGCCGAGTCCTCAACCTTCGCAATCAGCTTGCGCGCGAAATCTTGCTGCTCATCATCCAGGGGATTGCCCACCTGGCTTTCATAGAAGGCGCCGAACATCTCCAACGTGTCCATGCTGTCGGGGTCCGCCGTAAGCTGAGTTTGCGGGCGGTCGACAAGCACCGTCACATTGTCATAGTCCAGCATCATGGCGTTGGGGAACACTTCGTGGATCTTCGCCATAGCGTCCAACTGCGGATGCTCATCGGAAAGCGTGATGTGTAGGTAGTCCTGTGAGGCATCGCGCACCGCGGCGGCCGGCGCGGACACATCGTCAGCCTGCACAGCCGCATCACCGGCGCCATCGGCCAGCGCCGCCTCGTCGTTGGCGTCATCCGCCGCCTTCCCATCGTTGGCGCCGCCAGCCGAAACTCCGGCATCCACCAGCGAACCGCCCGCTGCGGCACCCATCGCCAGCACATCCGCCAGCGTGCCGCGAACCTCGCGCACGTCATACAGCGGCACGAGCGGAATCAGCTCGAACGATACGCATTCGCCCACGTCATCGCCCGGTTTCTTCTCCCCTAGCTCAACCAGCGCCACGCTCTTGCCATACCGCGCTTCGCTAAACGAATACTTCAGCGGCGAGCCCGAATAACGCACGGTGTCGCGCCCCACGCGCTGCGAGCGGTGCACATGCCCGAGCGCCACGTAGTCGAACGCGTTGTACACCGACACGTCCACGTTATCCATGCCGCCCAGCTTGATCTCGTCGTCGGCGCGATCGGGCGCCGTGCCGTACGCCGTCACCAGCTGGTGCGACAGCACAACGTTGCGTTTCCCCTGGTCGATATCGCACGCGCTCAGCACCGCACGCAACGCGGCCGAATAGTCGTCGCCGATTTCCTCATCGGGGAAGAACCTGCGCACGTCGCCGGGCTTCAAAAACGGCAGCAGCCAGAACTCCACCGGCCCGTGCTCATCCTCAAGCTCAACCCGCTCGACTTCGCCCGCATACACCGGAGGCAGGCAAACGCCCTGCTTCTCCAACAGCCCCTGCGCATAGGCGATGCGCTCGGCGGAATCATGGTTGCCGGGGATGGCCAGCACGCGCAAACCCGCCGCCACCGCATCGGTCAAAAACGCGTCGAACACGGTGACCGCCTCGGCGCTCGGCGATGCCTTGTCGTAGATGTCGCCGGCAATCAGCAACACGCTGACCTGGTGCTTCTCCGCAATATCCAGTATCTGCCGCAGAATATAGCGCTGATCGTCCAGCATCGACATGCCGTTAACGCGCTTCCCGATATGCAAATCGGAAACATGCAGCACCTTCATACCGCCGCCTTCCCCCGAGCCAAAACGCCCGAATCATCCCATCACGTTGACAACGCTGACCATGCCGTACGCCCAGCAATGTAACACCCCAGGTCAACGCTGGATTTTTTCACTGCAGAATCATTGCTTCCCACGCGTGATTCTGCAGCACGCCTACGAAATGCACAGTTTTTAAAGGGCTGATTCCTACGAAATGCAGGTTTTTCACAGCCGCATTTCCGACGAAATGCGGAATTTTCACCATCAGCCCTTCAACAGGGCGGTGGCGTTTTCCCGAACAGCACGCCCGAGCGTAAGCAAACGCTGCTCCGAAAACGCAAAACCATCCGCCTGCCGCCCCACGCGCGCCAACGCTGCACCATCGAACGCGAAATCACGCAAACGCTCAAGCTGCTCTCGCTGCTGCGGGCCCAAAGCCGCACGGGCCTGCTGATAAGCTGTCGGACCGAACGCGCCGAGCGTAGCGGCGAAGCGCTCGCGCAGAAACTCTTCAGTAAGTGCTTCCGTACCATATTGCGGAAGCAACGCCAAATTGTTGTCGAAAATGGACGCAAAGCCCAGCACGCGCCCAGTGCGGTTATCGCGAAACACGCCATAGTTGCCCATGTGACGATCGGGGTTCATAATCACCGCGTCGAACACCAACATGGACCGAAACCGCTGCGCAGCCTCTTCGCCGAGCTCATCGAAGAACGCCAACGCGCGCTCCAAGTTCATCTCGTCTTTCGCATCGCGATCAAGCATATAGGCGAACGGCACGAACGATGTTTCCGCATCATTCATCAAAACGCACGTCGAGCACAGGCGTCCTTGCCAAGCATCCAGGTCATATGCGACATGAGGTAATCCCATGGCAGCGGCAACCTGGCTTGCCAAGTACTCGGACACAGGTTCAAGGCCCAAGCCATCGGCGTGCGCCGCCTTATAAAGCACGCGCTGCCCGTTCACAACGCGCCACGTCTTCGGAAACGACCCCGACGGCGACAACTCGCTGGGAATACCGGAACCCACCTGGCTTGAAGGAATGCGTCCCGTGTACGCAATGATGGAAAGTACCGTATCGAAACTGTTAGAAAACAGGTTATACTCGGCGAAACAAGGCCGTTCACCTGCGGGAACAATGCAATAGGAATCATTGATCGACATGCCCTTCGTCACATCGATGATTCCTTTCGTGTCGGAAGCCTGCAACCCGAACGGCGCAAGGATGCGCTCAACGTACGCGCGATTCTTCGGGATTCGACGAGAGTCCAGGAATCGCCGCAACTCGACATCGTTCGAGCAGCCCGCCAGGTTCATAGGCAGCAGGCGCTCCGCCCCCGGCTCTACGCGCAAGCCGACGGCGCAAGACTCGCCAAAACAGTTCGTCTCGAACACGAACGAGGCGATTCGCTTGTCGAACAATCGTATCTCGTAATCCTGCGACGCCATGTTTCTCCAAACTGCTTTCCGCTGACCTACCAGGACGAACGCACCCTTCTCGCCTAGCCCGCACGGCACACCCGACGCCCAATGCATCCAGCACACTCGGCACGCCCTTCGTGTTGGCCGCGCCCAACACGCTCAGCACGCCCAACACGTCGCGCGTCCGCCCTGCTTCACCGGTTGCTACTCTTCCAGGTCGAACAGGCTCTTCATGTCCGTTTCCTTCATGGGCGAGCCGGAGGAGGGCAGGCTTGCCGCGCGGAATTTCTCCACGCTGGCGGTACCGCCCAGGAACTCCTCGGCCGTGCCCACCATGGTCACAATGCGGCCGTTCTTCGCAGTGAATGCCAGAACACCTTGCGTGCTGTTGGTGGTCTTGGTTTTCAGCAGCGAGGTGTTGAAGTTGATCAAACGCTGGTCGCTTGACACCAAGGCCAGGTCGCGGTCCTCTTTCAGCACAGTTGCGAACAACAGCTTGCTGCCGCCGTAGATGGCGTTCTTCAAGCGCTTGCGGTTGGTCTTCGTTACGTAGCCCGCCAAGGCCACGCGCGCCACGCGGCCGTTCTCGAATACGAACAACACGTCGGCCTTGTAGTCCTCGGGGTCGATTACCCAGATCACGCTCTCGTCGGGATCCATCCCCAGGTCGGTGGGCAGGTACGAGCCCAGCTGCGCCGACTTGGTGTCTTCGAACTGCGCCACCTTGCACTTGTACACCTGGCGCTGATCAGTGAACACCAGCAGCTCGTGGGTGTTCGACGACGGGAACTCGATGAAGGGCTCGTCGCCGTCCTTGTACTTCAGCGTGGTGGCCTTGCGCAGCACGCGCTCGGTCATCTTCTTCAGGTAGCCGTCGCGCGAGAGCATCATGGTGACGGGATATTCCTCCACCTCGGGCTCCAGGCTGACTTCCACGATGTCGCCCGGCTCGACCAGGCCCGTTTTGCGCGGCGCCACGTGCTTCTTATTCACCGCGGCAAGCTCGTCGCTGATGACCTGCTTGATCTTCTGCTCGCTGGCCAGGACCTCCTTCAGCTCGGCGATGTCGCCTTCCAGCTTCGCGATGTCCTTTGTGCGGTTGAGGATGTACTCCTCGTTGATGTTGCGCAGCTTCAGTTCGGCCACGAACTCGGCCTGCACCTCGTCGATGCCGAAGCCCTTCATCAGGTTCGGCACGACCTCGGCCTCCAGCTTGGTGTTGCGGATGATGGCAATGGCCTTGTCGATGTCCAGCAAAATAGCCTCAAGGCCGTGCAGCAGGTGCAGTCGGTCGCTCTTCTTCCCCAGGTCGAAATTCATGCGACGCCGCGTGGAATCCACGCGCCATGCAACCCACTCCTGCAGAATCTGACGCACGCCCATAACGCGCGGATACCCGTCCACCAACACGTTGAAGTTGCAGGAGAACGAATCCTGCAGCGTGGTAGAGCGGAACAGCTTCGCCATGAGCAGCTCGGGGTCGACGCCGCGCTTCAGGTCGATGGCGATGCGCAGGCCGGAAAGGTCGGTCTCATCGCGGATGTCGGCGATCTCGCGCACCTTCCCCTCTTTCGCCAGCTTGACGATGCGCTCGATGATGATGTCGGTTTTCGTGGTGTAGGGAATCTCGTACACCTCGATGATGCGCTCGTCGGGCAGGTAGCGCCAGCGCGAGCGGATTTGGAAGCTGCCCAGGCCCGTGTTGTAGATGCGATCCATCTCCTCGCGACGGTAAATGATCTCGCCGCCGGTGGAGAAGTCGGGCGCAGGCATGTATTTCTGCAGGTCGCAGTCAGGGTCCTCAAGGAAGTGCATGGTGGCTTCGCACACTTCGTTCAAGTTGAAGCCGCAAATGTCGGAGGCCATGGCAACGCCGATGCCCTTGTTCGCCGACACCAAGATGTTGGGGAACGTGGTGGGCAGCAGGCGCGGCTCCTTCATGGCGCCGTCGTAGCTGTCCATGAAGTCGACCGGGTCCTTGTCGATGTCCTTGAAGATCTCGGCGCAAATGGGGGAAAGCTTCGCCTCAGTGTAACGCGAGGCGGCGTAGCTCAGGTCACCGGAGTAGTACTTACCGAAGTTGCCCTTGGATTCCACGAAGGGCGTGAGCAAAGCTTCGTTGCCCGTGGCAAGGCGCACCATGGTTTCGTAGATGGCCGAATCGCCGTGGGGATTGAGCTTCATGGTCTGGCCGACGATGTTGGCGCTCTTCTGGCGCGCGCCGTTGAGCAAGCCCATCTTGTACATGGTGTACAGAAGCTTGCGGTGCGACGGCTTGAACCCGTCGATCTCCGGGAACGCGCGGGACACGTTGGTGCTCATGGCGTAGGGCATGTAGTTCACTTCGAGGGTTTGCGTGATGGGCTGCTCCAAAACCTCGGAGTGCAGGCCGATCACGTTGGGGTTGTCCACATGCTTCTTCTTCGGTTGTGCTTTGGTCTTTCTTGCCACGGTCTCCCCTTGATGCGAATGGGCGGGCGCCGTCTTGCGGGCGGCCGCCGGTTTAGATCTTCAACAGCCTTGCGAAAGGCGCCTTATTGCAGGTCAAGCTGGTCGAGGTATTCCCTGCCATGCTCGGCGATGTGGCGTTTACGGCCCTCGTCGTCGTTGCCCAGCAGCAGGTTGAACATGGTTTCCATGCGCTCGATGTCCTCGGGCTCCACCTTGATCAGGCGGCGCGTCTCGGGGTTCATGGTGGTGAGCCACATCATGTCGGGATCGTTCTCACCAAGACCCTTGGAGCGGTTGATGGAGCACTTCTGCCCGTCGATTTCCTTCAGGATGTTGTTCTTCTCAAGATCGGTGTAGGCGAAGTAGGTCTTCTCCTTGCAGTTGATCTCGTACAGCGGCGATTCGGCGATGTAGACGAACCCCTCGCGGATGAGCGTGGGCACCAGGCGATAAAGCATGGCCAGGATAAGCGTGCGGATATGGTAGCCGTCGACGTCGGCGTCGGTGCAGATGATGACCTTGCTCCAGTTCAGGTTGTCCAGGTCGAAGGTGCCAAGGTTCTTCATGCGGCGGTCGTTAACCTCCACGCCGCAGCCAAGCACGCGCAGCAGGTCCATGATGATCTCGGACTTGAAGATGCGCGGGTAATCCTCCTTCAGGCAATTGAGGATCTTGCCTCGCACCGGCATGACGCCCTGGAACTCGGCGTCGCGCGACGTGCGGATGGCGCCTGCTGCCGAGTCGCCCTCTACGATGTAGACCTCGCGGCGGCCCTTGTCCTTGGAGCGGCAGTCGATGAACTTCTGCACGCGGTTGGCCATGTCGGTCTTTTGCTGCAGGTTGGTCTTGATGCTCTGGCGCGTCTTCTCCGCGTTCTCACGCGAGCGCTTGTTGATGAGCACCTGCTCCATGATCTTGTCGGCGGACTCTTTGTTCTCGATCAGGTACGTGCCCAGGCGTTCCTTGAAAAACGCCGTCATGGCCTGCTGGATGAAGCGGTTGTTGATGGCCTTCTTCGTTTGGTTCTCGTAGGACGTTTGCGTGGAGAAGCAGTTGGTCACGAGCACCAGGCAATCCTGCACGTCCTGCCACTTGATGGCGCTTTCGTTCTTGTTGTATTTGCCCTGTTGCTTGATATAGGCATCGATTGCGCTGGTCAGAGCACTACGCGCAGCCTTCTCCGGCGATCCGCCGTTTTCCAGCCACGACGAGTTATGGTAGTACTCCTGCATCTGGAACGTGCGCGAGAAGCACAGGCATGCGGTGATCTTCACGTTGTAGTCGGGCAGGTCGTCGCGATCGCGGCCGCGGCGGTCGGCCTGGATGAAGAAGGGCTCGGTCAGATAGTCATGGCCCACCTTCTCCATCACATAGTCCTCGATGCCCTTGGGATAGCAGAACTCCTCTTCGGAGAAGACGCCGTCCTCCCCCTCGATGCGCAGGCGGAACGTGACGTTGGCGTTGACCACCGCCTGGCGGCGCATGGTTTCGCGATACCAGTCGTCGGGGATATCGATTGCGGTGAAGACCTCCAGGTCAGGACGCCATTTGATGGTGGTGCCGGTGCGCGCCTCGTCGGTGGGCTCGACCTGCAGCGCCTTCTTCTTGGCGCCGACCACCTTGCCCTTCTTGAAGTGCAGCTGGTACTTGTTGCCGTCACGCCAAACGGTGACGTCCATGTACTCGGAGGCGTACTGCGTGGCGCACGAGCCCAGGCCGTTGGTGCCCAGCGAGAAGTCGTAGTCGCCGCCTTGGTTGTTGTCGTATTTGCCGCCCGCGTACAGCTCGCAGAACACCAACTCCCAGTTGAAGCGCTTCTCGGTGGGGTTCCAGTCAAGCGGGCAACCGCGGCCGTTGTCCTCCACCTGGATGGAGCCGTCGGCGAAGGCGGTGAGGGTGATCAGATTGCCGTAGCCCTGACGCGCCTCGTCGACCGCGTTCGACAGGATCTCGAACGCGGCATGAGCGCAGCCATCCAGGCCGTCGGAGCCGAATATGACCGCCGGGCGAAGGCGTACGCGCTCCTCGTCCTTCAACTGGCGGATGCTGTCGTTGCCGTAATTGACCGTGCTTTTTGCCATACCGTTCTTTCGCTTCTCGTATTCCCCTTGTGGTGTGTCTACCGCAAGTTACCACAAGGGTTGCCCGCCCCACAGCAACATCACGGCAAAAACATCGTACACCTGTTCGCTGATTTAAGCAAGAAACAGTGCCGCAAACGTGAAAAGCGCCTGGTCACCCAGGCGCTTTTCACGCGATGCTATCCCGCTCGAATCCGATTTCCCTACGCACGACGCTTAGGAGACGTAGGGCTGAGCGTCCGACAAGCCCACGGGCTCAATGCACCCGAAGCGTCGCTGCGTGAATCCGTCTCCGCTATTCCGCCTTGGCGGGAGCGTCGAACGCCGCTGCGCAGTGCGGGCAGCGCGTGGCGCCTTCCTTGACCTCTTCCAGGCAGAACGGGCACGTGGGAACGGCCGCAGGGGCCTCCTCTTCCTTGCCCGTGAGCTTCTCGCCCAGGTTTTGCGCCTTGTTCACGGCCTTCACCAGCAAGAACACCACGAACGCGACGATAAGAAAGTTGATGCAGGCGCTGATGAACGCGCCGAAATCGATGTCGGTGCCCGGCACGACCAGCCCGGAGATGGTGTCCGCGCCGCCACCGGCGACCACCGAGATCAACGGGTTGATGATACTGGTGGTCAGCGCGGTGACGATGGACGTGAACGCACCGCCGATGATGACGCCGACTGCCAGGTCCATCACGTTGCCGCGGTTGATGAACTCCTTGAACTCGTTCAGGAACTTCTTCATCTGCTTCCCCTCCAAACGATCTGCAGCATAAACGATGCGCCCATACTACACGCGCGATCATCGGCGGCAAAGAGGAGCCCCAAAATTGCCGGGGCCCGCCATTTTGTCCCCCGCTCCCCAACGACCAGGTGTTTTGGGACGTGCGCAGCCCGCCTTCGCATGGCCGCGCACGATACTCGAAGCTCGGTGACGCTTCGGGGACGTAGCATTAAGTGTCCGGAAACGTCAGTGCGCGTTAGGCGCAAACCCGACGCGAACCCAGACACTTAGGGATACGTCCCCGAAGCGTCAGGCACACGGAACTCGCTAACGCATTTCGCGAACGGCTTGCTGAAGTTCCCGTTTGCTATGCACGTCCATCTTCGCGTAGGCGTTTTTCGCGTAGCCGCGCACGGTGTTCTCCGAAAGCACCAGCAGCTCGGCAATCGCCGCCTTGCTTTTGCCCTCCGCGAGCATAAGCGCCACTTCGGCCTCACGGCGCGTCAGCCCGAATCCCGCGGTCAACCGCGCAATGCCCCCATCGTCGGCCGCATGCAAGACCGCCTCGGGCTCTGGTCCCGATTCGGCAACATCGCCCGCAAAACTCGACCCGACACCGCTTTCCGTCTGCGCTTCGCGACGCCCGGCAATCGGCAGCTCGACGGCATCGCCTTCGCCGCCGGCAACCTCAACGGCAACGCCCGCGCGACCAGCGACCGCGCCCTCCGCAACACGGCCCGCAGGCCTCGCATCGCCTTCATCAGCTTCTTCACCGGGAAAGCCCGCCAACAACGCTCGGCTGCGCGGAACGTTATCGCCAAGCAGCACCGCGATGGAAACGGACAGCACGCACACCATCAACGCGGCCAGCAGCGTCATCAACGAGCTTTGCGGCGCGAAAACCAAGATGCCCCAGCGCCCGACTTCGCGTGCGAGCAGAAACACCGCCCAGCACACGCCGAGCACCGCGTACGGGTTCCACGAAGAATGGCGCGCGACGTCGTAGCAGATGACCCACAGAATGCCGAGCGTCATGGTGTTGGCGATGGACACGAGCGCCGCACCGCCGGCAAAACCCCACCATTCCAGCGTGGCCATCAGCACCACGCCCGCCGACGCCGCAACCACCTCGAAACGCCACAGCGTCGCCGACGAGACCGCACGGCCACGGCCCAGCGCAGCCCAGGCCCACGCCATGCACAGTACGATCACGCCGCCTTGGTGCAACAGTTGCATCCCCAGCGGCAACGCGATGGATTCGCCGAACGGGAAACCTCGCGACACGCCCATGACCAGCATGAACAATGCCAATCCGGCCAACAAACGCAAGAAATCGACGCGCGACCCCGCACCATACGCCTTCTCGGCGATCGCGAAGGCGGGGCACTCGCGCGACGACGAGAAGCCGCCTGGCGCCTGCGGCCACCCGCGCTCATCGGCCACGCGCATCGACCGGCCGAAGCACACATACGAAACGGTAGGGAGGAACACGCCCACCAGATAGCACGTCGAACGCGGCAACGCACCCATGACGAAGCCGCCCAACGACCCCAACGCCAGCGACCCCAATGCGCACAGCAAAGCCGTTCGCGGACGTAAGCGCAGGTAGAACGCCATCCACATGCCGCCGCCCCACACGATGCCCAGCCCCGCGCACGTGCACGCCGCGTACAAGACTGCGTCGGAATCAAGCGTTCCGTTTAAGAAGAACAGCACGCTGCCCAGCGTCATGGCCGTAACGGAGAACCATTCGAGCGCCTTCGCGGACCGACGCCCCATCAAACCGCGCAGGGCGAACGCCACCAGCAAAACGGTGAACGCGATACGCACGAAATTGATGACGACGCTGACCAGCCCGGCATCGGACAGCACGTAATTGCCGTACAGGTTGCACTGAATCCAAATACGAACCACCGCAAGGCCGAAAAAAGCAAGTGTGCAGCCGTCGAACGCCTGGCGCAGCGCCGCGCACGCTGCCGCCCTTTCGACGACGCGCCGCCCGCCGGCATCGGCCTTGCGAACTTCTCGTATGTTCTCTAAATCGCTTCCCACTGAGCCCTCTCCCGGACTTCTTCCTTATTTCCGGCAGTATACCTTTTCGGCACATCGCTGAGCACGACAAAGGCGCCACAGTTCGATCTCGAACCGCGGCGCCTTATCGCCTCGCTATTTCGCAAGCTCATCGCAACAGCCGCGTCAACCGCATATGCAACCGCATGGTTACGTTCGCCGCTGCATGCGTGAACGGAACCGCAGCGGCACACGCCAGCCCGCAGCCAAACACGGCGCGGCGCACGCGCTCCCATTGCAACGGCCCTACACGCCAAGCGCCTCCTTTGCCGCATTCGCGCCCGCAAAGCGACCGGACGTGTAGGCGAAGTTCAGACCGCAGCCACCCGCCGGGTAATCGTCGTAGATGAAGGTGCCACAGCACACCTCACCGGCCGAGTACAGACCGGGGATAACCTCGCCCTGCTCGTTTTTCACCTGGAAATCGGTGTTGATGTCGAAACCGCCGAACGAGCCGTGCGTGCACACGCCCATCTTGAGCAGGTAATACGGCGCCTGCGTCAGCGCCACCAAGTTCGCCGCGCCCTTCTTGAACTGCGTGTCGGCGCCCGATGCGACCATCTCGTTGTACGCCGCCAGCGTCTCGGCACACGCCGCGCCATCCACGCCCAGCTGCGCCGCTGCGGCCTCGACGGTATCGCCCTTGGCGAACATGCCCTGCTCCAGGCCCATGGCGACCTTCTTCTTGAGCTTATCGGTCAAACCGTCGACCATTGCCTGGTCGTACACGGCGAAGAACTGCTGATCGTCGAAGTGCGCCACCTGATAGTAGATATCGTGCGTCTGGCCGCCTTCGTTCACGAAACGCTTGCCCTTCGAGTCGACCCACAGCGCCTTAGCGCTGATCAGCTTGGACTGGCCGGGCTCGACCGGGCATGCCAGGATGCCGTTCGTGCCGCCATGGCCCGTGTAAGCCGCGCCGATGTCCAGGCCCATCTGCAGGCCGGAGCCGTCAAGGCCGATGCCCACTTCCGTGTAAACGCCAACATAATCAGGGCAATACTTCGCAATCATCTCGGGATTGCGGCAGAAACCGCCCGACGCGATGATGACGGCCTTGGCGTTGTAGATGACCTCCTTGCCCGCCTTCTCGGCGCGCACCCCCACGACGCGACCCGTCGACTCGTCGACGATCAACGCGGTGGCGTCGGTATCGAAATGGAAGTCCACGCCCTGCTCGTTGGCCAGCTGCGTGACTGCCTTCAGCGCGTCATCGGCGTTGTTCTTGCACATGTGGCCGCGCTTAACCTTGTCCTTGCCGTTGCCCTTAATCTCGTCCTTGAACGGCACCTTCAGATCCTCGCGCAGCCAGTCGATCGTCTCGCCGGAGTGATCGGCCATGAAGCGGTTCATAGCCAAGTCAACCTTGTCGGCGTTGCGCGTGAGCAGATAGTTGTAGTAGTCATCCGGCGTGTCGTCGATACCGAGCTCCTTTTGCTGCACCGTGCCCGAGCCATAGAACGTGCCGAGCGCCAGAGAGCTGGAACCGCCCTGCCAGCCGAGCTTCTCGATGCACACCGTCTTCGCGCCGTTTTTAGCGGCGAAGGCTGCCGATGTGGTACCCGAACCACCTGAACCGACGACCACCACATCATAGTTATACTGCGTCGCGCCCTTCGAGCAACCGGTCAGGTTGCCAAGCGCGATGGTTGCCAACCCCAGGCCCGCAAGGCCGACGAACTGGCGGCGGCTCAGGCCGCGACGTGCGTCAAGCGTCATATCGTTCGTAGTCATTCCGCTCCCCCTAGCTCTGCTTCGCGCTCATGTAGTCGCTGTACGACATCCAGCCATCGGGCACCTCGGCCTCGGCATGGCACTGCGTGCAGTACATCACGGATTCGGAATGCGCCTTATGGCATTCGCCGCAGTCGATATCGCCATGCTGCTGCACATGCGGGTTGAACGCCATATCGCTGGTGGATTCGGTGAGCTCGTCGCGCGTCATGTTGTGGCACGACTCGTTCAGGCAGAAACTCTCGTTGTATTGGAACGTATTCTCAGCAACGGGGTCGGTGAAGTCGCCGGACACCCACGCGGTGGCCTCGGCGACCTGGTCGTCGAGCTTCGCCTCATGGCAATCCAGGCACACTTTGCCCTGCTTCGCGTGAACCGCCGACAGCATCGACGAGTTGCCGGACTCGTATGTTTTCACATAGCGATCCATCGGCTGATGGCAGATGGCGTTGCAGAAACTCGGCTGCTGATGCCAGACCCAAAAACCCGCGCCCGCAACCGCGATCACAGCGATCACGACGACCGTGACGATGAGCCCCTTGCGCCCTTTTTGGGCGTTTCCGGAAGCTTCCGTTTTGCTCATGGCCCTTCCTCTCCCTCGTGAAACCATGCAAAATCCTCGCGCGTCCTTGCGGAGGACATGACGAAGGATAGGCTGGGGACGAAGCGACCAGCAGACACGAAGCAGGGTGGTTTACCAGGCAATTTCGAAAACGGGTGGGCAAACGGGTGGGCGAAACGTCCAGGATTACGTTACGCCAGTGCGACCTCTCGAGTCGCGATGCGGGCGGTGAGCGCAGGGGTATGGGACACCAGCAACATGCCGGCGTTTTCTTGGGCGACGTAGTCTAGCAGCACGTGCCAGATGTGGGCTTGGGTGACCGCGTCGAGCATGGTGGACACCTCGTCGCAGATCAGGTAGCGCGGGCGCGTGGCCAGCGCGCGGGCGATGCAGAAGCGCTGCAGCTCGCCGCCGGACAGCTCGTGAGGAAAACGCTGCAGCCATTCATCGCGGATGCCCAGGTCGTCGAGCAGCTGCTGCGGCACCTCGCCCGCCTCCGCCAGCGTTTTGCGCATGCGCAGGCGCGGGTCCACCGCCTGCTCGGGATGCTGCTGGATCAACTGCACCGGGCACACGCCGCGACGCGGAAGCGGCTGCCCATCCACCAGCACCTGACCGGATTGCGGGCGCTCAAACCCGGCAAGCACGCGGCACAGCGTGGTTTTGCCGAACCCCGAGGGCGCCTGCAGCGCCACACGCTCGCCAGGTTCCACCTGCAAGTTGAACCCGCTGTACAGGGGCTTTGCGCCGGGATACCCGAACGTGATGTCTCTGGCCTCTAGCACGCGCCACCTTCCTTCCCATCGAAACCGTCCGCACCCTCGCGCGCCAGCTCCGGCTCATGCTCTTCTTCACGCTCGGACTCTGGCGCCAGCTCCTTCTCGTCTTCGCCCGCGCGGACTTGCTCCGCTTCTTTTCCATCCTTGCACCCGAACGCCGACGCCAGCACCTCTCCGCCTTCGCGCTCCGGCGCCTTCCCACCAGCGCTTTCGCCCACGGCGAAATCGTGCTCGGGGAGAGCGTGCCACAACTGGCGGGTGAACGGATGGCGCAGCAGGCTGGGATCGGCAAAGCTCGCCGTCGCCGTCTCCTCCACCACGGTTCCGTCCTTGAACACCGCCACGCGGTCGGCCACGCGCAGCGCCAGCTCGATATCGTGCGTGATCAGCAGCACGCCGTTGCCCTCGTTGGCGAAGGCGCGGAAGTCGTCGAGCGCGCGAACCGCCAGGTCAAGGTCAAGACCGGGCGTAGGCTCGTCGGCCACGATCACGCGAGGCGAATCCATGAGCGCGCAACACAGCAGCACACGGCGCGCCATGCCGCCCGACAGCTCGTGCGGGTACAGGCGCGCGACCTCGGGACCCAACCCGTAGCGCTCGAACAGCTGCGCGCGACGCGTTTTGCGCTCGGCCTTCGACAGGTCGTTCGCAAAACCCTCGACCTGCTTGCCCACGCGCATCATGGGGTCCAGATGGCTCACGCTTTGCGGCACGAGCGACAGCCCGTGCCCGCGCAGGGCGCGCAAACCCGCCGCATCCATGCGCTCGCCGTCGAACCAGATGTGCCCCGTCACCGTGGCGTTGGGCTCGAACAAGCCCAAAACCGCATCCGCCAGAAGCGTCTTGCCCGAGCCCGACGCGCCCACCACGGCCACGATCTCGCCGGTGTGCACAGCGATGCTCAACTCGTGAAGCACCTGCACATCGTGCTGCTTCGCCTTGAAATACGGCGCGTCCTCGTCGTACATGCGGAAGCTCACGCTCAGGTCCTCCACCTGCAGCAGGTGATGCCCGCCGCCGTGGCTCGACGTTGCCGCATGCGTATGATGATGGTGCAGCTGCGCACCCTCGTGCGCGGTGCGCTCATGCGCCAACTCGGCGGCTTTGCCCGCCGACGACGCCTCCATAGGCGCACCGCCGTTCGTCTTCGTCATCATCTTCCCTACCTACTTCTGCGCGGTATGCGGGTCGACCAGCTTGCGCAGGTTCTGCCCGGCCACGTCGAACAACAGCACCGTCGCCATAAGCGCCAGGCCGGGGAACACCGCCAGCCACCAGGCGCCCGTGGACAGATAGCTCATCGATTCGCTCAAGATCACGCCGATGGCCGGCTGCTCGGGCGGCAGGCCGAAGCCCAAAAACGTGATGGACGCCTCGTGCAGGATGGCGTGCGGGAACAGCAGGATCAAACCCACCACGAACTGCGGCAACACATACGGAACCATATGGCGAAGCGCGATGCGCGCCGGGCTTTGCCCCAGCTTGCGCGCAACCTCCACGAACTTCGACTGGCGGCATTGCAGCACCTCGGCGCGCACCACGCGGGCAAGGCTGGCCCAATGCGTCACGGCAACGCCGATGGTCACGCCCCAAAAGCCCTTCCCCAGCGCGAACGAGATGAGCACCAACAGCACGATGTGCGGAACGCCCATCATCAGGTCGATCATCCAGCTGACCACGGCATCCACGCGCTTGCCACCGAGCGCGGCGGCGCAGCCGAGCACCAACGCGATCACCGACGACACGGTAGCCGCCAGCAAGCCCACCAGCACGCTGGTGGAAAGGCCGGCCAGCGTGCGCGCCAGCATGTCGCGGCCCATCCAGTCGGTGCCGAAGGGATGCTCAAGCGAGGGCGCCAGGTTCTTCGCCGTGAAATCGGTGACCGTTGCCTGGCCGTACAGCGCGATGCCCGCCGCAACCACGGCCAGCAACGCAAAAGCCGCCAAAACGCACGCCGCCAGCGTGGCCGTGCGGTTGCCGCCCCTGCGCTGCGCAGGAGCATGGAGCACGTTTTCCATTACGCCCTCCCTTCGCTCACGCGCATGCGCGGGTCCAAAACGCCGTACAGGATATTCGCCAGCAAGTTTCCGCCGAACACCAACGCAGCGCTGACCAGGGCGATTCCGGCCAGAAGCGCCACATCGCCGCCCAGGCCGGCGGTGACGGCCGCCTGCCCCAGGCCCGGATACGAGAACACCTGCTCGACCAGCACCGAGCCGCCGAAGATCTCGGAGATGAACGCGCACTGCAGCGTAACCGCCGGCAGCGCCACATTGCGCAAACCATGGTGCAAAACCACGCTTAGCTCCGATTCGCCGCGGGCGCGCGCGAAGCGCACGTAATCGCTTTCCAGCACGTCGACCACCTTCTCGCGCGTGTGAAGCGCAATGTTGGCCACGCCCGTCACCGAAAGCGTGAGCGCGGGAAGCACCAGGTGGTGCGCTGCATCGGTCAGCGTCACGTCGGCCGCCGACACGCCGATGGGCACGGAGAACCCGATGGGGAACCACCCCAGCTGCACGGCGAAGATCATCAGAATAAGCAAACCAAGCCAAAACGTGGGCGTGGACGCCAGCAGGAAGCAGTAGCCGCGCACCACGCGGTCGACCGTCCCGCCGCGGCGCGCGCCGGCGACGACGCCCAACGCGAAACCCAGCACGCCGCTGACCAGCCATGCGATGCCCATGAGCGCTAGCGAGTTGGCCGCGCGGTGCGCGATCACCTCGGACACGGGCGCGTTGAACCTGAGCGACGTCCCCATATCGCCGTGCAAAAGCGCGCCCGCCCAGTTGGCGAACCGCTCCCAAAACGGCACGTCGCCGCCCCAATAGCTGGCCAACTGCGCGCGCTTGGCCTCCGACATGTTCACGTATGCGGCCTGTCCCACGTTGGCCTGGACGGGGTCGATAGGCGAGGCGCTCACCAGCGCGAACACCACCAGCCCCACCGCCAACATGAGCAGCACGAACCGCACGATATGTCGAGCAAGATACTTCGTCATACCTACTAATGTCCCAAATCTCGAAATCTTCCCCGGAAGCCCCTCGACTTCCAAGCTCAAAACCCCTTCGGCTGTCGAAGGGGCCTGCAATCTGCGGCCGGCCCACTTTCGAGCAGACGCTAAAGCCGCCCGGAAACCCCTCGGCTCCCGAGTCCCGAAGCCAAGCCGCAAGAACCGCAAAAGCGGGGCAAGCCCTACGGCAAGCCCCGCCAGCGAACAGGGGACGGAGGTGTGTTCACGAGCCCGCCCCTGCGGCGTTCAGCCGGTTGCTACCAGCTCCACTTATCCACGTTGTTCACGATCGACCAGCCATGACCATGCGGATGCGGCTTCTGCTCGGCAACCTTCAGGCCCTCGGCCACGAAGTACAGGTGGTCGACGTTGGCGAACCACACCCACGTGGCATCGCCCTGCGGCGCCGGGCCGTTCTCGCCGTCACACATGGCCAGCTTCCATTCGTCATACGAATCGGCAACCATGGGGTTGGCCAGCGCGGCGTTCAGGTGCGCATCGACCGCGGCGTTCTCGTAGCAAGAATAGTTGCCGTTGCCCTTGGAGTAGTTCAGGTTGTACACCTCGATCGGGCTGTTGGAGCCCCAACCCCACACGACCGGATCGCTGAACTGGTGCTGATAGATGTCGTCCCAGCTTGCGCCCTTCGGCGTCACCTTGATACCCAGCTCGTTCATCTGGTTGGCGAACTCCATGGCAATGGCCTGACGCACCGAGTCGGAGGAGGAATAGTATAGGTCGAACGCGGCTGCCACGCCGTCCTTGACGCGCACGCCATCAGCGCCGGCCACCCAGCCCGCCTCGTCGAGCAGGGCCTTTGCGCGCGCAAGGTCCTCTTCGCACTTCATGGCGTCGGACGACCAGGGCATGTTGTCGCCCACGCTGTAGGCGATCTGGCCGTAGCCGTTCAACACGTTGTCGATGAGCGTCTGACGCTTCACGCCGTAGTTGATGGCGCGGCGTAGCGCCAGATCTTGCGTCACCGCGTTGCCGGCGGGATACTCCTCGCCCGTCTGCTTCTTGGTAGCGCCCGGCGCGATGGTGGGCAGGGAGATGCCGCGCGAGTCGACGGACGCGCAGTTCAGCAGGTCGTAACCCTTCGGCTGCTGGTTGGCGAAGGTGGCCGACGTGAACGCAACGTCCACCTGGCCGGAACGGGCGGCCGCCAGACTGGCGTCCTCCTCCATGAACACCACCACGACGCGCTCGATCTTCGGCGCCTCGCCGTAGTAGTCGGGATTGGCCTTCAGGATGACCTGCTGGCCGCGGTCCCACTGCTCGAGCATGTAACGGCCGCTGCCCACCGGATTGCTGCCGTAGTCGGCATCATGGCCGCCATCAGGCACGATGCCGATAACTGCCAGCGTGTACAGCAACGCGTTGAACGGCTTGTTCAGATGAATCTCGCAAGTCTCGTCGTCAACGGCGACGGCCTCGTCGACCATGGTCAGGTCGCACTCGCTGGCCTCGTTGTTGGCCACGCCGTTGATGGTGTAGGCAACGTCATGGGCGGTAACAGGTTTGCCGTTAGTGAACTTGGCGTCGGTGCGAATGGTGAACGTCCAGGTCAGGCTATCGTCGCTGCACGAGTAAGCCGTTGCCAGGTCGTTCTCGAAGCCCATGTCGGCCTTCGTGGTCAGAAGCGTGGACTGGATAAGCGGCTCGTGCACATGCTCGCCGCAGCCCCAGGAAACGAACGGATCGAAACCGGCAGCAGGCTCGCTGCTCACCGGCATGGAAACGGTAACCTGAGAAGCGTGCTCCCCGCTAGCGGCGGAGCCGGAGCCCGCATTGGAGCCGCCAGCGCAGGCGCTCAACACGCCGCCAAAGCCTACTGCAGCGACGCTTACGCCCGCCACCTGCAAAAACGTACGCCTGGAGAAGCTCTTCATCAAGAAATCCTTTCATCGACCAGGCGAAGGCACGCGACGTCTGCGATTTCATTGCGCGCCTGCCCGGTGTTACGAGGTATCAATCCGTAACACACTATAGCAGGCGCGGTATTGGATATGATGTTACGAATCTCAAATTCGTAACTCCTTCATGCGAACGGCCCCGAAACACCGGCATCCGGTCGATTTTCGCGGACGTCTCACATGGCGGACCGGCTCGGGCGAGGCTACCGCGAGCAAACGCGCGCCGCGGTCGGTAGATTCTCGTGCGGGCAAACGTCGCGAAAAACGCCCGCAAGCAGCACACGCCGGCAACGCTTGCGAAACACTCCAGACAGCGCCGCCGCTCGCTATTCCCCGTCCGCCGTCGGGGCCTCGCCCGTCTCGATGATGTGCAGCAGCGCCGCCTCGTCCAGCACGGGGACGCCCAGCGCCACGGCCTTATCGTACTTGCTGCCCGCCGCCTCGCCGGCCACCACGAAGCTCGTCTTCTTCGACACGCTGCCCGACACCTTCGCACCGCGCGCCTTCAGCGCCGCGCCGGCCTCGTCGCGTTTCATGCCGCTTTGCGTCAGGCTGCCGGTCAGCACGAACGTCAGCCCCTCGAGCGTCTGCGGCAGCGCATCGGCGGTTTCCGCCTCCACGTCGTCGGCCAGACGCACGCCGTGCTTCGCCAGACGCTCGATGACCTGCACGTTGTCGGGCGTGCGCAGGAACAGGTACGTGGAATGCGCGATCTTCGGGCCCACGCCGTCCACCGCCGCCAGCTGCTCCTCGGTGGCCGCCATCAGCGCATTCATGCTCGGGAACGCGCGCGCCAGCGTTTCGGCCATGGTTTTGCCCACGTGGCGCATTCCCAGGCCGAACAGCGGGCGGGCGAACGGACGCGTACGCGACTCGTCGATGGCCGCCACCAGTTTCTTCGCGATGGTCTGCCCCAAGCAGATGGGCTCGCCCTCCTTGTTCGTGCGGCCCGTTTGCAGCTGCGCCAGCTCCACCTCGTCGAGCGTGTAGTAATCCGCCACGTCGCTCACGCGACCGGATTCCACCAGCCGGCGCACGATCTCCTCGCCCATGCCGTCGATGTCCATGGCGCCGCGGCTAGCCCAGTGCAGCAGACGCTCAAGCGCCTGAGCAGGACAATCGATGGAAATGCAGCGGTAATCCGCCTCGCCGTCCTCGCGGACCACGGGGCTGCCGCAGCTCGGGCACTCCTTGGGCATGCTCCAAGGCTGCGCGTCGGCCGGACGCAGGCTGAGCACGGGGCCTAGCACCTCGGGAATCACGTCGCCAGCCTTGCGCACGATGACCGTGTCGCCCACGCGCACGTCCTTGCGCAGCACCTCGTCCTCGTTGTGCAGCGTGGCGCGCGCCACGGTCGAGCCCGCCACCAGCACCGGGTCCATCTCCGCCACCGGCGTCAGCTTGCCCGTGCGCCCCACCTGCACGGTAATGTCGCGCAAAAGCGTGGTCTTCTCTTCGGGCGGGAACTTGAACGCGATGGCCCAGCGCGGCGCGCGGGCCGTGTAGCCCATGGCCTCCTGCTTCGCGAACGAGTTCACCTTCACTACCACGCCGTCGATGTCGTAGGGCAGCGCATCGCGGCGCTCCAGGCTTTTGCGGCAGAACTCGTGCACCTCCTCCGCGCTGCTGACCAACGCGATGTCAGGGTTCACGTGGAATCCCGCCTCGCCCAGCCATGTGAGCAGGTCCCACTGCGTTTCCGCCACCAGCTTTCGCTCGTCGCCCACGGCGTACACGAACGTGGAAAGGTCGCGATGCGCCGTGATCTGCGGGTCCTTCTGGCGAAGGCTGCCCGCTGCGGCGTTGCGCGGGTTGGCGAACGGCTGCTTGCCGTTGGCCTCGGCGGCGGCGTTGAGCGACTCGAAGCTGGTCTTGGGCATATAGCATTCGCCGCGCAGCTCGATGGAAACGTCGGCGTCGCGGATGCCGGCCATGGCGCCGTCGCGCAGACGCAGCGGCACGTCCTTCACCGTGCGCACGTTCACCGTGATGTCCTCGCCCGTGGTGCCGTCGCCGCGCGTGGCCGCGCGGATAAGGCGGCCTCCCTCGTAGGTGAACGCCACCGACGAGCCGTCGATCTTCAGCTCGCACACCAGCTCGGGAATGGTGCCGAAGAATTCCTTGACGCGCGCCAGCCATTCGTCGAGCTCCTCGGCGCCCATGGCATCGTCGAGCGAGTACATGCGGCGCTCGTGCTGGATGGGCGCGAACTGTTCGCCCACGTAACCGCCCACGCGCTGCGTGGGGCTGGACGGGTCGATGAGCTCGGGGTGCGCCGCCTCGAGCGCGCGCAGCTCGTGCATCAGCGAGTCGAACGCGGCGTCGCTGATGGCGGGCGCGTCCTTGGCGTAGTACAGGTAGCTGTTGTGCTCGATCTCGCGGCGCAGCGCCTCGATGCGCGCCGCCGGATCGCCGGTCGCCTCCGCCAGCGCCTCCCCGCTTAGCAGGGACTGCTGCTCGATGACCTGGTCGTTCGCCTGCTCATTCGCCTGGTCGTCCACCTGGCCGTCCACCTGCTCGTTCGCCATCTCAAGCCCTTTCACTCGCCGCTTCGTCCGCAGCTCCGTCCGCCACCTCATTCGCAGCTTCATTCGCCGCCCCGGCCAACGCAGCACCGCGCAACCGCGGCGTGCCAGCCGATAAGAAAGCCTCGGGCACATGCCCGAGGCCCATTTTTCCGTTGCGATTTTATCACGCGCGCACGGCACCAGCCGAAACCCGACGCAGCGCACACGCCTTTGCCCAGCCACCGGTCAAAGCATTACCGAACGAACGCGTCCTCGCCCGGCGCACCGGCCGACCAGCTTACCTACTTGCCAACCGGCAAGCCCGCCAAGCAGCTATCGAGCGATACGCCCAAAGCCGGCAAACCCGCAGCGCTACATAGCGATATAACGGCCCGCGTTCCAACCGTACACCATCAGGGTTGCAGCGCGCACCAGCAGGATGACGGCCAGGAAGATGCTGAGCATCTGGGGCATGACGAAGAACGCGATGCCGCACAACACGTTCAGCACGCCGCTGAACAGGCCCCATCCCCACATCGGGACGCCCCAGCCGTGCGCCTTCACCGATGCGAAGATCTCAAACACGCCGAACGCCACGAAGCACACGCCCACCAGCCACGGCACCACCGCGGAGAACGCAAGCGGGTGCAGCAAGAAGATCAGGCCAAGCAGCACATCGATGATGGCGTAGGCAAGCTCCCAGCCGCTGCGCGGCAGGATGTTGCGCAGCCTGATGTAGCTGATGATGTCGAACACGCCCGCCACCAGGAAGAACGCGCCCACCACGGCCGCAATGGTCACGATGGTCAACCCCGGTGCCAACATGCAGAAGAAGCCAGCCGCCGCCAGTGCGACGCCCGCGAAAATCAATCCCCAGTCATGCTTGCTCGCGCTCATGATGCGCCCCTTTCCCCGATAACCTTTCGTGCGAGACGGGAGCCCCGTCACTATCGCATCAGACGGGCTTTCCCGTCCTTATCGCGTTGGGCGGGTTTCCCCCACCCCCAACGTTTTCCTTATTGTACCCAAGGTCGCGCTCGCGCGGCACTCAATCGGCGAATCGTAACGAGCTCGTAGCCCGCGTCAACCGCAAAAGCCCACCATACGCAGAATGACCCTGTGCCGGCCGCAAAACCTAATTTACACGCAACCCCGCTTCACGCACAAAGGCTCGCCAAAACCGCAAGCGCTGATGAGATCGCAACCAAACGACGCCCATCCGATCTGCAAAGGCTCGTTTTCGCAGCTGGCCCTACGTTCGCTACAACGCCCACCCCGCACGCAAACCCCCGCCTAACGCGCAAGGCGCCCCGCTCCTGTTTGGAGCGGGGCGCCTTCGCCGAGTTCTCTCTTATCCGCCAGCCTGCGTCGCTTCGCCGCAAACAGGCGGTTTGCGTTCCCTAGAAGTTGAACATCGCCGTGGACAGGTAACGCTCGCCGGTGTCGGGAAGCACCGCCACGATCAGCTTGCCCTTGTTCTCGGGGCGCTGCGCCAGCTTCGTTGCGGCGGCAACCGCGGCGCCGGAGGAGATGCCCACCAACAGGCCATCCTTGCCCGCCAGCTCGCGACCGGCCTGGAACGCCTCCTCATCGGTGATGGGCAGCACCTCGTCGTAGACCGACTGGTCCAGCGTGTCGGGCACGAAGCCCGCGCCGATGCCCTGGATCTTGTGCGCGCCGCCATGGCCCTCGCTCAGCACCGGGGAGCCGGCGGGCTCGACGGCGACCACCTTGATGTCGGGGTTCTGCGACTTCAGGTACTTGCCCGTGCCGGAAAGCGTGCCGCCGGTGCCCACGCCGGCGACCAGGATGTCCACCTTGCCGTCGGTGTCCGCCCAGATCTCGGGGCCGGTGGTGCGCTCGTGGACGGCAGGGTTGGCCGGGTTCGTGAACTGGCTGGGGATGAACGAGTTCGGGATCTCCTCGGCCAGCTCGGACGCGCGGGCGATGGCGCCCTTCATGCCCTTGCTGCCGTCGGTGAGCACCAGCTCGGCGCCGTAAGCCTTCATGAGGTTGCGGCGCTCGACCGACATGGTTTCCGGCATGGTGATGATGATGCGGTTGCCGCGGGCGGCGGCCAGCGAGCACAGGCCGATGCCGGTGTTGCCAGAGGTCGGCTCGATGATGACGGTGTCGGCATCCAGCTTGCCCTCGGCCTCGGCCTGGTCGAGCATCGCCTTCGCGATACGGTCCTTCACCGACCCTGCCGGGTTGAACAGCTCCACCTTGCCCACGATGGTGGCCTCAAGGTTATGGTTCTTCTCGTAGTTGGACAGCTCCACCAGCGGAGTGCCGCCGATCAACTCGGACACGCTCTTGTAGATGGCCATGATGTTCCTCTCTCGCTTGTCCGCCGTTGATTGCCACGTGCGGAACGCCGTTTTCATGCCTGTTATCCTACTATGTCTCTAGGCAATGTCAATATCTATTTCAAAATATTATCCCGTATTTCCGGCGGATTGGTGGGTATTACATCGCCTTACCGGTGTTTCCACGGGTAGATAGCGAAAAGGGCGCAAGCTTGAAAGCTCGCGCCCTTCCGTTAAATCGAATAACTGTCCGCAGCCACCGCTGAATGCTCGTCGATGATGCTCTGCAGCGTGATGCCGCCCAGATACTCGTTGATCACCTTGTACAGCCCGCGCCATACACCCAGCTCCATGCAGGGAACCGGCATATTGCAGTCGAAGGTGTCATCCTCCAGGCACGACGCCGGCGCAAGCGAGCCCTCGGTGACCCGCAGCACATCAAGCACGGTGATCACGCTGGCCGGTTTCGCCAGCTGATAGCCGCCGGCAGCGCCGCGCACCGAGCGCACTAGCTTCGCCGTGACCACGTTCGACACGATCTGCTCCAGGTACTTCTTCGAGATGCCCAGCGACTCGGACACCTCTTTCAGCGACACGGGGCCGCCGCCATCATGCTCCGCCAGATACAGCATCAAGCGAACCGCGTACAGGCCCTTCGTTGAGATCTTCATGCGCGCTGCCGCCTTTCTTCCGCAGGGGAAAAGCGTCGACGGCCTAAGCGCCGACGCCGTTGAATGCAACCCCTATAGTATACCCTCTCCACCTAGGGAATATGCTGTGATTCAGCTAGCGCCGAGGCGCTTTCCCGCGCGTGCCGTTGCCTTTGCCGCCGCCGTTCGGGGAACCGCCGCGCTTGCCCGCGTTCGCGCCGCCCGAAGAGCCCCCTCGGCCTCCCGCGCCCCCTGCAGCGAGACCGCTTCCGCCGAAGCCTCCTGCACCGCCGCGCTTCCCGGCACCGGCCGCACCGCGGCTTCCGGAGACGCCCTTGCCGCCGCCCGAACCCTGGCCGCCTTCACGGCCCTTCGGCCCGCGCATCGCGTTCTTCGCGCCCGCCACGCCCTTCTTCGCGCCAGCGCCATGCCCGCCTTCGCCCTTATAGGGCCTGATCAGGCACTTCGGACCGAACCCGATCAGGTCGGTGCGGCCCGCCTTGCGCAGCGCCTCCATCACCAGGTCGTGGTTCTTCGGGTCGCGATACTGGATAAGGGCGCGCTGCAGCGCCTTCTCGTGCGGGCTTTTCGGCACGAACACGCGCTCCATGGTACGCGGGTCCACGCCCGTGAAGTACATGGCCGTGGACATGGTGGACGGCGTGGGGTAGAAATCCTGCACCTGCTCGGGGTTGAACCCCATGTCGCGCACGTATTCCGCCAGCTCGATGGCCTCATCGAGCGTGCTTCCAGGGTGCGAGGACATCAGGTACGGCACCACGAACTGCTTCAGCCCGCAAGCGTCGTTGGCCTGCTGGAACAGCTTCACGAACTTCTCGTACACCTGATGCTGCGGTTTGCCCATCACGCCGAGCACGGCGTTGGAAACATGCTCGGGCGCCACGCGCAGCTGCCCGCTCACGTGGTGCTCGCACAGCTCGCGCACGAACGCCTCGCCCTTGTTACGGTCGGCCAGCACGTAGTCGAAGCGGATGCCCGAGCGCACGAATACCTTCTTCACGCCAGGTAACTCGCGCAGTTCGCGCAAAAGCTGCAGGTAGTCCGTGTGGTCGGCGTTCAGCTTGCGGCACGGCTGCGGCGACAGGCAGTGCTTGTTGCGGCACGCGCCGCGGCGCAGCTGCGCATCGCACGCAGGCTGGCGATAGTCAGCCGTGGGGCCGCCCACATCGTGGATATAGCCCTTGAACTCCGGGTCGGCGACCATCTGCTTCGCTTCTTCCACGATAGACTCGTGGCTTCGCACCTGCACGATGCGCCCCTGATGGAACGTCAGCGCGCAAAACGCGCACTCGCCGAAGCAGCCGCGATTGCTGGTCAGGCTGAACTTCACCTCTCGGATTGCCGGAATGCCACCGGCCTCCTCGTACATGGGGTGGTACGCGCGCGCATACGGCAGGCGGTAGACCGCGTCCATCTCCGAGGTGGTCAACGGCTTGCTCGGCGGGTTCTGCACCACGAACTCATGATCGGAATAAGGCTCTACCAGGCGTTTTCCCGTGAAAGGGTCGCTGTTGCCGTATTGCACGTTGAAACTGCGCGCGTACTCGAGGCTGTCCTTCTGCATGCTATCGAACGAGGGCAAAAGCTCGTAATCGTACACGTGCTCAAGCGTTTTCGCGCGATACACCGTGCCGTCGATGAACGTGATGTCGGACACGTCAAGACCGGCCGCCAGCGCATCGGCAATCTCCACGATGGAATGCTCACCCATGCCGTAGCTGACCAGGTCGGCGCCGGAATCAAGCAGGATCGAACGCTTCAGCTTGTCCGACCAGTAATCATAATGAGCCAAACGGCGAAGCGAGGCCTCGATACCGCCCAGCACGATGGGAACGTCCTTGTACGTGCGGCGAATCAGGTTGCCGTAAACCACCGCCGCGCGATCGGGGCGAAGCCCCATTTCACCGCCGGGCGAGAACGCATCGGTACTACGATGCTTCTTGGCAACTGTATAGTGATTCACCATCGAATCCATGTTGCCGGCGGAAACCAGGAATCCCAGCCGGGGCTTTCCCAGAACCGTGATGCTTTCGGGGTCGCGCCAATCAGGCTGGCAGATCACGCCGACCTTATAATGGTTCGCCTCAAGCAGACGCGTGATGATGGCCATGCCGAACGAAGGATGGTCGACGTAAGCATCGCCGCACACGAACACGAAGTCGCAGCAGTCCCACCCGCGCTCCTCCATATCGACGCGGCTAACCGGCAAGAACGCGCTGCGCGGCGGCAGGGACGCCTTAGGCTTGGGCTGCTTGGTCGCAGGTGCTGTCGCGAAATCGCCACGCGATGCGCGCGCCTTGCCCGAGCCGTGCGAGCTTTGCTGCTTACCCGAACCTCGGGAACCTTGCGCCTTGTTCAACCCATGCGCGCTCTTCGGTTTGCCCGAGCCATGCGCCTTCTCGGAATCGCGACGGCCAGCGCCAGCAACGGGGCCTTCGCCCAAACGCTTATCCTCACGCGACGCGTACCGGGAGTCCTGCTTTCCCGACGCAGTCCGTTTACCCTGTCGCCCCGAGCCGCGCTGTGCTGCACCGCCCTGCGCGCCGCCGCGGCGCGACGGCTTACCGCTGCGATTGCCTGCATGCCCTTCGGATGCGCCTCGCGACCCTTGGCCTCTATTCCCTTGTTTCACGGAACCGCCTATCTCGGCGCCCCGTTGGACGCCATCTCGAACGGCATGGGGTCATCCTGACCGCGCCATGCCGGAACGTCGAATTGCCTTGTCCAGTATCCCACGGCGCGCGCCTGCATCACCACCGCGAACGCCGATGCCGCCGAAACTACCACAGCCAAGACAAGACAGACGACGACTAGGCACATACCCGCAGCGACGACAAACATCATGTCAGGCGCGGTACCGTTGGAGAACAGCCCATACGCTCCCACACCGATAACGCCCCCGACCAAAAGCAACCCGACGATCCCTGTAACCACTGCCGGAACGATGGCAAGCACAATGGAAAGCCCCAGCACGCACAGCAGGCCCTTCATGTCATGGCGCATCATAGCCCACAATCGAGGAACCTGAAAACCAGGCCCCAAGCGTCCATAGATACTCGCACGGATGGACGCCACCAGGAAAAACATGAGGGACGCCAAGGAAACCGCAAGGCTGAACAGGGAATACACCGGGTTCACAACCGCAGCATCGCCGGCACCGCCCCAAACGGCATGCGAAACGTTGCTCAAGCCGCGTCCCGCAAGCGCATCCCAACAGCCCTCGAGCGCTGCGGGGATCACCACGCAGCACACGATGCAGATTGCAAGCACGATCAGCCCGCGGCGATACAGCAGGCCGTCCTCGTTCCCGAAGATACGCGCAGGCATGGGCATATGCACGCCCCAGGCAATGTCGCGCGCCCAACCGAACGCATAGCCCAGCAGCACCACCGGGCCGAAAACCGGGATGAACGCGATCAGGCCCAACAAGAACATCTTCCCCAGCCAGCCTTGGGAGCTTTTCACATCGTTCCATGCGGCGCTGAAATACCCTGTCTGCATGGCGCTTCCTTCCCGTCGTGCTTCTTCGCGATAATACCAACTCGTCTTCCAGGAACGTTACACGCCCTACGCAAGCAACGCCGCATCCGTAACCATTCTGTTGCGTTCCGAAGCGCGAACGCACGGCGAAAGCGTGAACCGGGGACGGAGGCATGTTCACGTGTTTAGCCCTTGGGAACCCGAGATGCCGCCGTGAACAAACCTCCTTCCCCGGTTCACAATCCCAAACAAAAAAGGACCCGCTGCAAGCAGCGGGTCCTGTAAAAGCAGTCGGAAGACTGAATTTACTTCAGGGTCACAGCGGCGCCGGCCTCTTCCAGAGCCTTCTTGATCTCCTCAGCCTTGTCCTTGGCCACACCCTCCTGGATGGTGGAAGGAGCACCCTCGACGGTCTCCTTAGCTTCCTTCAGGCCCTGGCCGGTGATCTCACGGACAGCCTTGATGACAGCGATCTTGTTGTCGCCGAAGCCCTCGAGCACGACGTCGAACTCGGACTTCTCCTCAGCGGCAGCAGCGCCAGCAGCCGGAGCAGCAGCAACGGCAACCGGAGCAGCAGCGGACACGCCAAAGGTCTCCTCGATGTCCTTGACCAGCTCAGAAGCCTCGAGCAGGGACATTTCCTTCAGAGCCTCGATGATCTCTTCGCGAGAAACAGCCATGTTAGTTTCCTTTCAAAGGGGCTGGATCATCCTTATGTTCCAGCCGAAATTTCAAATGCATTATGCGGCACGTCTTATGCCGCAAGAAGCTTGCTTACGCAACCTTCTGATCGGCAACGGCCTTTGCGACCTGAGCCAGGCCACGCGGCACACCGTTGATAGCGGTTGCCAGACCCTGAGCCACACCGTTGATGGCAGCAGCGATGTGAGCGTACAGCTCCTCGCGAGAGGGCAGGGAAGCGATGGCCTCCACCTCTGCGGCGCTGACTGCAGCACCCTCCATCAAGCCACCCTTGATCTGCAGGTTCTCGTTGGACTTGGCGAATTCCTTGACGGCCTTCGCGGCAGCAGCAACATCGGAACCGGCGAACACGAATGCGCTCGGGCCATGCAGCATGTCGTCCAGCGTAGGCAGCTCGGACTCGGACAGAGCGATGCGCATAACGGTGTTCTTGTACACCTTCATGCATGCACCGGACTCGCGGACTGCGTTGCGCAGAGCCTCGACCTCCTTGACGGTCAGACCGCAGGCGTCGACGACCCACACAGCACCCGCACCCTCCAGATCTTCCTTGATCGCGGACAGCATGGATTGGTTCTTTGCGTTCGGCATTGTTACACCTCCTTCTTCTCAAACTCGGGTTCCGCCCCATGCGGGTGGAGTCGCGCTTGAGAAAAAGAACGACCCCTGCCGTCCTAAGACACAGGGGTCGTTGAAGTGCGATACTTAACAACCACCTCGGCGGGCCGCAATTGCTTGCGATTGAACCTTTCGGTGCCTGCTGTCTCGGGCAGCGGAACTATTGTTGTTGCTCCGTCTTCTGCTGGTCGGCCGTTTCCGCGGTTTGTTCAACCGTCTTTGCGGCCTGCTCAGAAGATGACTTACCTATAGTATCAGATTTATTCTGCGTGTCAACAAGTTCTTGGACGGAATTCGTGGTATCGCCGGCGATGTACTTGAAGGTGATGGTATCGCCTTCCCTATAGCCCACGATGCCGAGCTGCGCAGGCAAGGCGAAATCGTAGATACCCTCAACGCCTTCCAGCGTCACATAGAAGTGGGAGTTGCCGTCCAGGACCGCCTGCGTCATGCTGCGGATTGCGCCCGTCTGCTCCTGCGTGTTGGCCTCCGCGGCATCGCCGGAAAGCGTTCCGCTGGTTGCCAGCATCGCCTGATAGGACTTCTGCGTCTCCGCAACCGTGTCGCCCGTTGCCACGTTCTGGTAATGCTGGATGTCCACCATCGCGAACTTCTTCACGGTGCCCGCGTTATCCTTCAGCGCCATGAAGTACGTCGGCTGCTCGGACACGTTGATCAGGATGGGGAACGTGGCGGAGTAACGCAGGTTCTGCACCGCGCCCTCGGCCGACTGCATGGCCGATTCCTCGGTAGCGCCCGCCACCGGATAGTAATGGGATTCCGCCGTGCGCTGGTTCACCAGCACGAAGCCAACGATGGAGTTGTCCGCCGTAGCCGACGTCACGCCCGTGTACACCCACACGTCATCGTCCTTGGCAATATAGTTGTAGCCCACGTTGCCATCGGTGCCCGGCGTGGTCTGCACCACGTTCTTCTGGCCCAGCCAGCTGTTCAGCCAGCCGTCCTGGTACTTACCCGACCAGTTGTACTGCTGGATAAGCAGCTCGGCCGGATAGGCGCGGTCGACCCATTGGGGTACATCGTCGATAGCCAGGTCCGTGCACTCGCCCGTGGTAGCGTTCACCATGACCACGCGCTCGATGGTGGTACCGCCGAACAGGCCGATGGTACGCGTCTGCACCGGGCAGATCCACCAGGGCTGGCCGTCCTCATCGATCTCGAACGACTTCTCATCGAACATGTAGAAGGGGTACTTCAACTGCACGTAGCGGTCGATGTTGCGTGCCAACGGCTCGGAGCGCGAATAGAAGATGGCGCGGTCGCCCAGCTTCACAATCTGCGCATCCTGCGTGGTCATGTCCACCAGCGCGTACGCCGGGATGCCCTCGGCTCGGTTCGTCAGCCACTTGAACAGGTCGGCATAGCCCAGCGGGCTCACGCGCACGGGCGTGCCCTGGTAGTTGATCTGGCTATACGTGCCTGCGATCTCGAACTGGCTGACATACTCGGGGATGTTGCCCATAGCGCGATTGCCCAGCAGCGTCGCGGAATCGCGGTCGATAATGGGAATCTCGGAGTAGTCGACCTGCTGGATATCCTGCGCGAAGTCAGCGTCCTGCGTTTCCAGCACGCTGGCGTACTTGGCCGCGTTGCCGGGGAACACCGACAGCGACGCCAAAGCGCCAACCACGCCGACCAGCGCGATGGCCACGGGAATCCACGACGCCACCTTGAACGCCTTCGCCTTCGTGCGGCTGGGGTCCACCTTGCTGTTGCCCGTTTCGTACGTGCGCGACTTCACGTTCCACAGCAGGAACAGCGGCAGCAGGATGAACACGACCACGAACATCCACGTATCCACGCTGTGGATGTTGATCGGCGGATGGAACCACCAGTAGGCCGCCGCCACGATCAGCAGCACCAACACCGCGGTGATGATGAGCGCCTTCTTGCCCATCTTGCCCATCTTATCGCCGAACGAGAACTCGGGGATGCCCCCGCCGTTGCCGCCCTTGTTGCCGCGGCCGCCGCTGAACGCGGTGAACGGGTTTTCGGAACCTTGGCTACCGGCACCGCCTCCCGACGAGCTGCCCGCACCCCCTTCGCCGGAGGCGCCAGCGGGCCCTCCGAAGCCTGCGCCCATATCGAAGCCCGATTGCTTCAGGGCGTCGATGAGCGATTCAAAACCGGATGTCTGTTTCACGGCATCCCTTTCTCCATTGATGGATGAACAATGTTCCACATTGTAGCGGAACGCGTCCAGCTTCCCTTGAAACCGAACGCGTTCCGTTACCTTTTATATTCGTTGCGATGACGGCCGGCCAACGCCGCCCGCCTCCGCGGCGCGCAACGCCAACCCGCTGCCCCTATTTCGCCAGCTGGCGAAGGACGTACTGCAGGATGCCGCCATGCTCGAAGTACTTGCCTTCCGTGGGCGTGTCCACGCGGACCGTCGCCTTGAAAGCGACCTCGGTCCCGTCGGCCTTCTTCGCCGTCACATCCACCACGCGCGGCTCGGGCAGGCCCTTCGAAAAGTCCACGGCACCGACCGTGTACTGCTCGGAGCCGTCCAGGCCCAGGCTCTCGGCGCTTTCGCCCTCTTCGAACTGCAGCGGCATCACGCCCATGCCGATAAGGTTCGAGCGATGGATGCGCTCGAAGCTTTCCGCGAACGCCGCGCGGATACCCAGCAGCATGGGGCCCTTCGCCGCCCAGTCGCGCGAGCTGCCGCTTCCGTACATCTTGCCGGCAACCACGACCAGCGGCACGTCGGCCCGCTCATAGTCCATTGCCGCATCGAACAACGGGGTGATCTCATCCTTCAGGAAGTCGCGCGTCCAGCCGCCCTTCTTGCCTTCCGCCAGTTTGTTGGACAGCTTCACGTTGGCGAACGTTCCGCGCATCATGACCTCATGGTTGCCGCGACGGGCGCCGTAGGTGTTGAAGTCTGCCGGAACGACATCGCGCTCCTCCAGGTACTTCGCCGCCGGGGAGTCCAGCGCGATGCTGCCCGCGGGCGAGATATGGTCGGTGGTGATGAAGTCGCCCAAGAAGGCCAGCGCTCGCGCATCCTTGATGGGCTCGGCCGGCGCAGGCTGCGCGCCCATGCCGTCGAAGTACGGCGCGCGGCGCACATACGTGGAGGCCTCGTCCCACGCGAACGTGTCGGACGGCTCGCTTCCAAGCTGCTGCCAGGCGGCGTCGCCGTCGTACAGGCCGCGCGAGCCCTCCTCGTAGAGTTCCTTCGTGGCGAAGTTCTTCAGCAGGTCGGCAACCTCGGCATCGGTCGGCCAGATGTCGGCCAGCTTCACCGGCGTGCCGTCGGCGCGTTCGCCCAGCACGGCATTGGGCAGGTCCACGTCCATGGTGCCAGCCAGCGAGTAGGCGATCACCGTTGCCGGAGCGCCCAGATAGTTCTGCGACACGTCGGGCGAGATACGGCCCTCGAAGTTGCGGTTGCCCGAAAGCACGCTGGCAAGCTCCAGGTCGTCGGCGATGTCATGCAGCGCCGGCAGAATGGGGCCGGAATTGCCGATGCAGCTCATGCAGCCGAAACCGCACGTGTAAAAGCCCAGTTCGCGCAGGCCGTCCAGCAGGCCGGCGCGCTCAAGCAGCAACTCGGTGGCATGGCTGCCCGGAGCCAGGATGCACTTCACCCACGGCTTCGGCTTCAACCCCGCCTCGGCTGCCTTCTTTGCCACCAGGCCCGCCGTCAGCATCATGGAGGGGTCGGTAGCGGTTGTGCAGCTGGTCACCGCGGCGATGGCAAGCGCGCCATGGCCCAGCTCGCAAGCCTGGCCGTTCACGTCGACCGTTTCCTTCTTACCCAGGTCAAGGCCGCGATCGGCGCAAATCTCATGGAAGCGCTCCTGCGCCTGCTCAAGGAAGATGCGGTCATGCGGGCGCGACGGGCCGGCGATGCTGCGCTTCACGCTGCCCAGATCCAGCTCGACCACGTCGGCGTACACGCGCTCGGGCGCCTGCGGGTCGTTCCAGAAGCCCTGCGCCTTCGCATACTGCTCGACCAGCGCCACCTGCTGCTCGCTGCGACCGGTCAGGCGCAGATACGCCAGCGTCTGCTCGTCAACGGGGAACAGCGTGCAGGTGCTGCCGTATTCCGGCGTCATGTTGGAGATGCACGTGCGCTGGGTGGCGTTCAGGCTGTCCAGGCCGGGGCCGAAGCACTCGACGAAGCAACCGACAACACCCTTCTCGCGCAGCATCTTCGCGAACGTCAGCGCCACGTCCATGGCGGCAACGCCCTCGGACAGCTTGCCCGTCAGGCGCACGCCCACAACCTTGGGAACCAGCGTGGTAATCGGCTGGCCCAGCGCGGCGGCCTCGGCCTCGATGCCACCGACGCCCCATCCCAGCACGCCGATGCCGTTGGCGGTAGGCGTATGGCTGTCCGTGCCCACCAGGGTGTCGAAGTACACCGTGGGGTTCTCGCCCTCCGGCGTTTCCACACCGGCAACCGTGGAGGTCATGGCAACCTGCGCGAACTGCTCGATGTTCAGCTGATGGCAGATGCCCGCTCCCGGAGGGACGATGCGCACGTTCTGGAACGACTTCTGCGCCCACTTCAGGAAGTTATAGCGCTCGCCGTTGCGCTGGAACTCCAGCTCCATGTTCTTCTCCATGGCGCAGGAGCAGCCAGCCACATCGGCGATGACCGAGTGGTCGATGACCAGATCGCAAGGAATCTGCGGATTGATTTTCGCCGGGTCGCCGCCCAGGTTCGCGCAGGCCTCGCGCATCACGGCGAAATCCACGAACACCGGCACGCCCGTGAAGTCCTGGAACAGCACGCGCGCAGGGCTGAACTCGACCTCGCTGCCCACCTCGCCCGCGCAACCGGCCTCGACCACGCGCTTGGCCAGGTCGGAAGCCGCCTCCGGGCTCTCGGCATTGCGCAGCACGTTTTCGAGCAGCACCTTCAGCGCATATGGAAGCTTCTCGGAGCCCTCAACCTGCTCAACCGGATAGTAGGTGTAAGCCGCATCGCCCACGGAAAGGGTAGCGGCGAACTTCTCGTTCTTCATATCGTCCCCTCTTGGTGCATGTCGCACCCTGATATCGATCTTGCTGAACACGATACAGCCGGCTTCCCGCAAATCACCGGCCGACGTCTACCGAACGATTACGCCTGAGCCTTGATGGCGGCGATAAGCGCCTCGGTGAACTCGGTGCAGCTTGCCGCCGGGGCGCTGCTACCGGTGGCCTTGCGGATATCGCCCGTCAGCATGGAGCCGTCGGCGTACACGGCGCGGACGCCGCGACGGATGCGCTCGGCGATCTCCAGCTCCCCAAGATGGTCGAGCATCATGGCCGCGGACATGATCTCCGCGGTGGGATTGGCCTTGTTCTGGCCAGCGATGTCGGGAGCGGAGCCATGCACGGCCTCGAACACCGCGTATTCCTTGCCGATGTTCGCGCCCGGGGCGATACCCAGGCCGCCGACCAGGCCCGCGGCCAGGTCGCTGGCAATGTCGCCGTACAGGTTGGGGAACACCACCACGTCGAACTGCGCCGGGTCGATAACCATGTTCATGCAGAACGCGTCGATGATGCGGTCGTCAAACTCCACGCGGCCCTCGTATTCCTTGGCCACCTCGCGTGCCGTGCGCAGGAACAAGCCGTCGGAGTACTTCATGATGTTGGCCTTATGAGCAGCGGTGACCTTTTTGCGACCATGCTTCAGCGCGTATTCGAAGGCATAGCGCACGATGTTCTGGGTAGCCGTGATAGAAATAGGCTTGATGGAGATGCCGGAATCGGGACGGATAACGCCCGCGCCCTCGTCCTCGCAGAACTTGATGAGCTTCGAAGCGGCTTCAGAGCCCTCTTCGAATTCCACGCCTGCATACAGGTCCTCGGAGTTTTCGCGGACGATGACCAGATCGACGTCGTCATAACGGCCACCAGCACCGGGCATGGACAGCACCGGACGCAAGCACACATACAAATCAAGCGTTTTGCGAAGCGCAACGTTGACGCTGCGGAAACCGGTTCCAACGGGAGTGGTGCACGGACCCTTGATGGCAACCTTGTTGCGCTTCACCGCCTCGATGGTCTCGTCAGGCAGCGGAGTGCCCGTTTTCTCGGCGCATGCCGCACCGGCCTCAGCGACTTCCCAAACGATGTCCGCACCTGCGGCTTCCACAACCTGCTGCATCGCAGCAGACGTTTCCAAGCCGATGCCGTCACCCGGAATCAAGGTTACAGTATGCTGTGCCATTGCCACTCCTTCTGTCCTGCGCCGCAGCGCATACGGGTTGAAAGAAACAGGCTGCACCGCAACGCGGCACAGCCCGAGGTTCCAAGTTTATTGGCCTTGAACGTTGTCAATGATGGTTTGCGCCTTGCGCTTCAAGGCACCCCTGCCATTATGCGCATCAAACGACATACGTTCAACAAGTGCTTCCTTAACGTGCTCCGAAAGCTTGCCAGTGGCGAACTCCGAAACGGCATTCAGCATGTCGTTGAACTCGACATCGCCGTGATAGCACTGGATAGCTTCGTCGATGAGCGGCCAGACGTTCTCGCTGCGCTTTTCGGTGGTAGCGCCATACGCGCAGAAGAAGCGCATGGCAGCCAGGCGCACGAACCCGTTCTCCTCATCGAACAGCGCGTTCTCGGCGCCAGCAAGCGCCTTGTCGGTGCAACGCGACTCAACGGGAACGAGCGCGGTGAGCGCATCCAGGCTTTCCCAGCGGGTCTGAGCCTCAGGACGATTGAGCGCATCCACCAAATCAGACGCGTAGGGAACGAGCAGCTCGGGGCTGACCTTCGCAACAAAAGCCAGGGAGCCTGCTGCATTCTGTCGATTACGACGCGAAGAGTCGCCCAATTGCGCAACCAATCGCTTGAATTTGTCCTCGTTCGTAAGCGCCTCACGCGCCACGAATTCGATGACATCCATGCTTCCAGCCATGTGGTAATCCTCCATACCGCCTAGTATTTTCCAAGGTCATTATACCTTTTTGCGATTACAAGCCCCGCATTCAGCGCAGAATTAACACGGCGGTAAACTGGGTTTTAGGGGCTTTTGCGACGAATAGCCCACATCAGGCAAAGTCTGCGCGTCTGCGCGTCTGCGCGTCTGCGCGTCTGCGCGTCTGCGCGTCTGCGCGTCTGCGCGTCTGCGCGTCTGCGCGTCTG
>NZ_CAKUAT010000017.1 GCF_934636665.1 uncultured Senegalimassilia sp. | reverse complement strand
AAAGCAGGTTGTCGTCCGCCCGCATAGCGGGCGGTTTACTTGGCGCGGCTACGCGCGCGCCAGACTGAAGTCATTAACAGAAAAGCCTCGCATACGCGAGGCTTGAGTTCACATGGTGGACTGTCGGGGACTCGAACCCCGGACCTTGGGATTAAGAGTCCCCTGCTCTACCAACTAAGCTAACAGTCCAAGAAAAAGAATATGTGAAGGTTCGTTTAACAAGCATGTTTTTAAATGGTGGACCGTCGGGGACTCGAACCCCGGACCTTGGGATTAAGAGTCCCCTGCTCTACCAACTAAGCTAACGGTCCAAGAAAACACACTATGTCAAACAGCTGCGCGATGGGGTGGGTGAAGGGATTCGAACCCTCGACCTCCAGAGCCACAATCTGGCGCCCTAACCAACTAGGCCACACCCACCAAGGCGCGAGTAAGTATTATACGCACTTCCAAATTCTGTGCAACCCCCTTTTCGAAACTTTTTTCGAAAAGGTTCTCGGAGCGGTTTTGCAACCTCTTATTCAGGAAAACGTCCTGCAGCTCTGCACTTAGGACGGCGCACCGATACGCCCGTTTCCGCCCTACTGCACACGAAGCATCGCCCAGTCTCGCCGGCGGCCGATTGAAGCGCGAACGGGCACCCTTGCTCACACGGTCATGGCAAGGCAACCCGATTTCCGCACCCCAGCTTTTCGCTCCGTAAGAACGCATAGCGACGATTCAGGCGTTTCCGCCTTATGGCAAAGGAGCGCCACAATCCCACCTCTCGCTGCAACCATTGGCCCGTACTTTTGATTAACTCGCTAGCAACTCCGGCAACGCATGGCGGACGCACATGGAAAAGCCGCCATCTCGCGTTCACCTTCAATAGAGAGAACGCGTAGTGCATAGCGGTAAAAGAAGTTATGACGACACGCATATTTTTGTGCAGATGCACCAACGTTCACGTGCCGTTAACCATATAGAAGCTACCGTTCGGGTTACAATATGGTCATTCCCGTTGAATACTTGGAGATGCCCACATGGAGACATTCCTGCTTATATTGCTTATGCTCGCCGCTGTTCTGGCCTCGTCGGTGATCGATCAGCTGGTGCCTAAAGTATCATCGCCGCTTATCCAAATCGGCCTAGGCCTTGCCATCGCCGTGGTAGCAGGACGCCAAATCGATCTGCTATTCGATGAATCAGAACTATTCCTGGTTTTATTCATAGCCCCACTGCTGTTCCATGAGGCGAAAGAAGCCAAGAAGACGGAATTGTGGCGCAACAGGCGCTCCATCCTGTCGTTGGCGATCGGATTGGTCCTGGCGATCATCGTTGCCGTGGGCTTTTTCGTGAACGCGATGATCCCCTCCATCTCGCTTGCTGCGGCGTTCGCGTTGGGCGCGGCGCTTGGCCCGACTGACCCCATCGCCGTATCGGCCGCATCAAAAGACGCCGACATCAGCCCGCGATGCAAAGCGCTCCTTAAAGGAGAATCGCTTATCAACGACGCATCGGGTATCGTGGCCTTCCAATTCGCCATAGCCGCAGCCATGACCGGCGCCTTCTCCCCCGCTCATGCCATCGGCGAATTCCTGCTGGAGTTCGTGGGCGGCATCGCGTTCGGCTTGATACTCGGCGTGATCGGCAACGGTATCGTTCGCCTGGTACGCTCGTGGGGGCTTGAAAACACCACGTTCCATGTTCTGTTCGAGGTATTCACCCCGTTCATCGTGTTTCTGGCAGCCGATCAGCTTGGCGGAAGCGGCATCTTGGCAGTAGTGGCCGCCGGCCTGGTCAACGTCATCTCGCCCCGCACCGCCGGCCCCTCGGTGTCTCGTCTGAACATCGTCTCCACCAGCGTATGGCGCGTCATCTCCTTCACGCTCAACGGCATCGTGTTCGTGTTGCTGGGAACGCAGCTGCCACGCGCCATGCAAACCACTTGGAACAACGTGGCCATCTCGAACTGGACGCTGCTTATATACGTGCTGACCATCAGCTTGATCCTTATCGCCGTCCGTTTCGTGTGGGTGCTGCTCATGGAGCGCGTGCACCACCGACACGTCGCAAAGCGCAACGAGAAAGCTGCAAAGGAAAAGAACATCGAGCCCGAGCCGCGCAAGTCGCTTGCCCATGACGTGCATTCTGCCGCCATTATGACGCTCGGAGGCCCGAAAGGCACCGTTACCCTGGCGGTGATCCTGACCCTTCCGCAAGCAATCGCACAACGCCAGCTTATCCTGTTCCTGGCATGCGGCGTTATCGTGGTCACGCTTTTGCTCGCAACCTTCGTGGTTCCGATCTTGGCCCCCCAAAAGAAACGCGATAACACCGAACAGCTCGAACGCGATGCCCAAGCGAACCTCGACATCCTCCGCGTCGTAATCGAGGAGCTTTCCGCACGTCAAACGCCTGAAACACGCGCAGCAACGCAGATCGTCGTGCGACAGTACAACGACCGCATCAAAAGGATCAAAGAACTCAATGGCATAGAAGATGAGCCGAACATGAAACTGCGCCTGCGCACGCTGGCCTGGGAACGCGAGTTCGCGCAAAACCTCATCGATGCCGATGAGGTGGATCGTTTCGCTGGATATCAGTACCTTATGCGCCTTGCACGCATGGAGGAGCTGATCATGCATCAACACTCCGTACGTGCCAACCTTCGACAGCATTTCATACGATGGAGGACGTTCGGCCGACGCAGCTTGCAGGAAATCGCCCACAAGGTTCCCGGAGCCGAACTAAGCGAGACCACGCAAGCAACGCGAGCCTTGCAAATCAAATGCTACGAGCATGTGGTAGACAAGCTTCATGAGGAGCTGGCTGGAAACTCCCCCGCCAATGCCGAGGACATCTCGAAGCTGCTCATCGAATATCAGCGTCTGTTGAGAACGCTGCGCGCTGCCGCCCCTTCCATCACCACGTTCACGACAACGCAAGATAAGAGCGCCGACGTCGAACGACTTGGTCTGGAAATCGAGCTTGAGCAGATCCAGACCCGCTACGACGATGGCGAGCTATCCCGTGTAGCGGCAAAGCGTCTGCGAGAAAACGTCAATCTCATGCAAATGGACTTGGAAGATAACGTTTAAAACAAAATGGCCGCCCAGATGGGCGGCCATTTTACTGAACGGAAGAACGTAATGAGAACTTACATGCGCTCAGGAGCAGAAACGCCGATAAGATCAAGCGTCAGGGCCAACACCGTACGCGTTGCGTCAGCAAGGGCCAAACGGGCGTTCTGAATGGCGGGCTCTTCGCCGACGATATGGCAATTGGTATAGAACTGGTGGAACAATCCGGCAAGCTCCTGCGCATAATGCGTCAAGCGGAACGGAGCGCGATCACGTGCCGCCAGGGCCACAAGTTCACCAAAGTCATCCATCTTGCGCATAAGGGCGATTTCGGACTCATGCGTGAGAACGCTGAGGTCGACATCGGCAGGGATAACCTTTGCAGCAAGTTCATCGGCGGAAAGCGACTCAGCGCCTTCACCAGCAGCCTTACGCAGCACGGAGCAAATGCGCGCATGAGCGTACTGCACATAGTACACCGGGTTAGAGTTATCCTTCTTCTTAGCAACCTCGATATCGAAGTCGATAGGCTGATCGGAAGAACGCGAGAGCATCAGGAAACGCGTTGCATCCACGCCGACTTCATCGATGAGCTCGGCAAAGGTGACCATCTCGCCCGTACGCTTGGACATGCGAACCGCTTCACCATCGCGGAACAGGTTGACCAGCTGCCCCAGCACGACTTCAAGCGCACCCGGATAACCCCAGGCGGCAAGCATAGCCTCGCAGCGGCGAATATAGCCGTGGTGATCAGCGCCCCACAGATCGATCAGGTGATCGAAGCCGCGCTGCATCTTGTTATAGTGGTAAGCCACATCAGACATGAAATACGTGTACTCACCGTTTTCCTTCAACAGCACGCGGTCCTTGTCGTCGCCGAAGTCGGTGGAACGGAACCAAGTAGCGCCGTCCTTGTCATACAGATAGCCCTTCTCGTTCATGATCTGCAACGAACGGGAAACCGGAGAGGTGCCGCTCTCATCGGTTTCATACAGGCTACGCTCGCTGAACCACGTATCGAACGTGGTACCAAAGCCGGTAAGCGTTTCGCGGGCAAGATCGAGCATTTCCTGATAAGCGATTTCGCGGAAAGCCTCCATACGTTCTTGATCGCTGACGCTCTCCCACTTGTTGCCATCGCGATCGATGATGCCCTGGGCGATATCCTTAACATAGCCGCCGCCGTAGCACTTCTCGGGCATCTCGACATCATGGCCCAGCAGCTGCATGTAGCGGACAGAAACGGAATTGCCGAAGACGTCCATCTGAACGCCATGGTCGTTGATGTAATACTCCTCGGAAACCTGATAACCGGCATGACGCATCACACGAGCAATGGCATCGCCGAGCGTTGCCCAGCGGCCATGGCCGACATGCATCGGACCCGTGGGATTGGCAGACACATACTCAAGGTTGACGTTGCGAGGAGTGCCTTCAGGCAACGTACCCTTGCCGAAGTCGAAACGCTCCGCACGCACGCGAGCTGCAACCGATTGGAACGCGGAAGGCGCCAATTTGATGTTGATGAAACCAGGACCTGCGATCTCTACGGACGCAATCATGTTGTTTTCGGGCAGATGATCAACGATGATCTGCGCAATCTCGCGCGGATTTTTGTGGGCCAGCTTTGCCGTACGCATGGCAACGGTCGAAGCCCAATCGCCATTGGATAGGTCGCGAGGACGCTCAAGTGCCGGAGCAGGACGCTCGGCCAGCTCCAGCGTTGCGTCGTCACAAGCAGCGGCAATAGAAGCCGCAATGAGGTTTTCCAGTTCTTCGCGAATTTGCATGTTGATAAAACTTCCTTAAGCTAGCACCCAATACATAGTTCTGCATCTTACCATGCTTGCCCCAACAATCCGAGATACAGTCGCCAGGCAACACGGTAAACCGAAAACCAAAAGCTCCCCCGCATATGCGAGGGAGCTTTCGGGCCTTGCCCAAAGATCAAATCTTGAACAAAGGCAAAGGCTTTAGGAGGTGCGACAGGGCATGCGCACGCACTGTCGCGAGTAAGCAATTGTTTAGGTTTTCGTTCGTGATGAGCAAACAAACGAAACCAGCGGACAGAAAACGATCGAAGATGCAATCAGAACGCAAGTCGCACGCTAACCAGAATCATCATCGTTCGTTCTCATCGTTTGCTGCACCGTGATCATGCAAACACGATCATGGGAAGGATCAGCAAACGTAGCCAGTCATCAAATTAAGCGGTGATGACGGTGCCCGTCTTGCCCTCGAGGCCGGCAGCGGCGCACTCGAGGGAGGTGATGAGAGCCTTGCCCTGCGGGAAAGCCTCGACGTACTCGATGCAAGCCTCGACCTTGGGCAGCATGGAGCCGGGGGCGAACTGGCCCTGGGCGATGTACTCGCGAGCCTCGGCCACGGTCATCGTGGAGAGCTCTTCCTGGTCGGGCTTGTTGAAGTTGATGCAGACCTTCTCGACGGCGGTCAGGATGACCAGCATGTCGGCGCCGAAGTCGGCGGCCAGCTTAGCGGAGGAGCGGTCCTTGTCGATGACGGCGGGCACGCCCTCGTAGCCGTTCTCGGTCTCGAAGACCGGCACGCCACCGCCACCGGTGGAAACGACGATGTAGCCGTTGTCCATAAGATCCTTCACGGCGTCGAACTCGACGATGCGCTCGGGCTTCGGGGAAGCGACGACCTGACGCCAACCGCGGCCAGCGTCTTCCTTGAAGGTCCAGCCGGTCTCAGCAGCCTTGGCCTTGGCCTCTTCCTCGGTCATGAAGGCGCCGACGGGCTTGGTGGGGTTCTGGAACGCCGGATCCTCGGGATTCACGACGGTCTGGGTGATGACGTTGGCGACGGAACGCATGATGCCGCGGGACTTCAGGTCGTTCAGGATGGCCTGGGACAGCTGATAGCCGATGTAGCCCTGGGACATTGCGCCGGCCTCGGGGAAAGGCATCTCCGGGGTCTTGCCGTCGTTGGCGGCGGCGTAGGCGAAAGCGTTGTTGATCATGCCGACCTGGGGGCCGTTGCCGTGGGAGACGACGACGTTCACGCCATCGGCGATCATGTCGACGATGTGCTTTGCGGTGTTCTTCACCAGCTCGAGCTGCTCCTGCGGGCTGTTGCCGAGGGCGTTGCCGCCGAGGGCGATGACTACGGAAGGACCGTCACCTTTTGCGTAGGGCATGATTGCCTCCTTTTTAGGAATAAAAAAACCAACCCATTGAAATGGGACGAAAAATCGTCATAGGTTGGCAAGGGATTTCGATGCAATTCGTTGCGCCGCCACGGGGGCGGCGCAACGGTGAGTTTGGAACCTAGAGACTTAGCTCAGGGTTGCGTACATGACAGCCTTGATGGTGTGCATGCGGTTCTCGGCCTCGTCGAAGACCTTGGACTGCTTGGACTCGAAGACGTCGTCAGCAACCTCCATCTCGGTGATGCCGAACTGCTCGGCCTTCTGGGCACCGATGGTGGTGTTGGTGTCATGGAAGCTGGGCAGGCAGTGCAGGAAGATAGCGTCCTTCTTAGCGTAGCCCATGACCTCCTTGGTCACGCGGTAGGGCTCGAGGTTCTTGATGCGCTCGCCCCAGACCTCGTCGGGCTCGCCCATGGACACCCACACGTCAGCGTAGATGACGTCGGCGTCGGTGCAGCCTTCCTTCACGTCAGCGGTCAGCTTGACGGTGGCACCATGCTCAGCGGCGATGGCACGGCACTCCTCGACCAGCTCAGCCTCGGGCCAGTTGGTCTCGGGGGCGCAAGCGACGAAGTTCATGCCGAGCTTGGCGCAAACAACCATCATGGAACGGGCAACGTTGTTGGCGGCGTCAGCCATGAAGACCACGGTGCGGCCCTTCAGATCGTAGTTGAAGTTCTCCTGCATGGTGAGAACGTCAGCCAGCATCTGGGTGGGATGCCACTCGGTGGTCAGGCCGTTCCAAACCGGCACGCCAGCGTTGGCAGCCAGATCCTCGACGTCGGTCTGAGCAAAGCCGCGGAACTCGATGCCGTCATAGAAGCGGCCGAGCACGCGAGCGGTGTCCTCGATGGACTCCTTCTTGCCCATCTGGGAGCTGTTGGGATCCAGGTAGGTCACGCCCATGCCCAGGTCCATAGCGCCAACCTCAAATGCGCAACGGGTACGCGTGGAGGTCTTCTGGAACAGCAGCACGATGTTCTTGCCCTCAAGGTAGCGATGCGGCACGCCAGCACGCTTCATGTCCTTGAAGTTCTTGGAAAGCTTCAGCAGGTACTCGATCTCCTCGGTGGAGAAGTCCAGGAGACGCAGGAAATGACGACCGCTCAGGCTTACAGGCATGGTAATTCCTTTCGATAGCAAGTTAACAAGAACTTATTAATGCAGGCCGCGCCAAGTTTCAGCCTGCTGTTTCTACCGGAACGCGCTTTCGCACGTTCCGGGAAAAACCTAACAAGGGTTCCTGATTTCTCAGGATGCGCACCCCAAAAGGGATACGGCGATTATGCGCTCTGCGCAGCGAGAAATCTAGTCCTCGCGCCAGATCGGCATGCTCATGCAGCGCGGGCCGCCACGGCCGCGGGAAAGCTCTGCAGAGGGAATCTCGATCGCATCGATGTTGTTCTTGCGCAGCAGCGCGTTCGTGACGTCGTTGCGCTCGTAAACAACCACGCGACCAGGAGCGATGCACAGCGTGTTGGAGCCGTCGTTCCACTGCTCGCGCTCTGCAGCGATACGATCGCCACCAGCGCAAGGAATAAGGGTGACAGGCATGCCCACGTACTTCTCGAGAACTTCCTCGAGGGTGCCGGAGGTCTCCTTGACCTTGATACCCTCGCCCTCGGGGGTGATCTCGAACACGGTCAGCGGGCCCATGATACCGGGATGGATGGTGAACTTGTCAACATCGATCTGGGTGAACACGGTGTCAAGGTGCATCATTGCACGGTTGTTCGGGATGTTGAACGCCAGGATGGTGTCGACCGGCGAGGTCTCGTCCTTGAAGATGTTGTGGGCGATCTCGTCGATTGCGTCCGGCTCGGTGCGCTGGGAGATGCCGATGGCCAGCGTATGCTCGTTGATGTTGAGGATATCGCCGCCCTCAATGTGGAATGCGCTGTAACGGCTGTAGTACTGCGGCACATCCTTGAAATCGGGATGATGCGTGAAGATATACTCAGCGAAGATGGTCTCGCGGTTACGCGTGACAGCGTACATACGGTTGATGGAAACGCCGTTGCCGATCATCGCGAACGGGTCGCGGGTGAAGTACAGGTTCGGCATCGGGGCAATGACCATCTTGGAGGACTCGGAAACCAGGTCAACCAGGGAGTTGGACTTGTCGGTGTGCAGCTCGGTGAGGTTGACACCCTCCATGCACTTCAGAACCAAGTCGATGTTGGTCTTGTAGTTGTCGTTCAGATAATCGAAGAGAATCTTCTGATAACGCTCGGTACGGATACCGGCCTCTTCGATGAACTGCTTCAGGAACTGCTCACGCAGAGCCGGATTGGCATCGAGCACCTCGGCCATGAGGTTCTCCAAATACACGACCTCCACGCCGTTGTCGCGAAGAGCCTGAGCAAAAGCATCATGCTCAGCCTGAGCGACCTTCAGAAACGGGATGTCGTCGAACAGCAGCTCTTCGAGCGTGTTCGGCGTGAGGTTCAGCAGCTCTTTACCAGGGCGATGCAACAGAACCTTCTTCAAGGGCTTGATTTCGCTCTTGACGTTTACGCCTGCCATGAAAACCCTCCTTATGCCTTTTATGCATTTTCGGACTTCTTAGAAGCGGAACGCCCGTTGCGCACCGCGCGTTCCGACTGCAAAACCAACTTCTCATGCTTCACATTGAAATGCAACTACCAAAATTTCTTAAAACGGAATTTTCAGGGTGACCTGCGAAAACGATAAATTTTCGAGTTTGTTTCCATCGCGTTTCTACACGTTTCCTTCACATTCTCTTTGGTTCACGATAGTTTACTTGTGCACTTGCATAATTTTCCTGCACCATACTTGAAGCCATGCTGACCCATAGACGTTTTCTTTCGAAACCCTAGTTATGCATAAATATGGGAAATAATGCATCATGCGATTTCGATGCTAAAACGCTTATGATCCAGTTGGGCATTGATAGAGAGCCGCTATGCCACAATAACTGGTATCGTTTCCGGCCAAGCTACGGTCGATAACGCTATAGGTTGATTCTTCCACACTGCTCGAATCCGCTTGCTTCTTACCGCTTTTTTGCTAGTTCAACTGATTCAGCGGGCATAGGGGTTCAATGCGTGAAGGTGCATTACATGTCAGATTTGCCGGGTTCCTCAATCAGCTCTTTTCTGACGTCGAATGGTTTTGAACCGATACGGATTGTTTCATCTCAACATGATGCAAGCTTACGTGTTTTCGCGTGTTTGCGGTATAATAGCTGCGTTTTGTGCGCCCATGGCTCAACGGATAGAGCATCGGACTTCTAATCCGACGGTTGCAGGTTCGAGTCCTGCTGGGCGCGCCAGGATTTTCTGGCCGGAGCGCGATTTGCCGCCTCCGGCTTTTTCTTTCGGGCAATAAGGACGATGCAATCTGCTATTGCTACGATATCGTCAACAACGCAACGCAGCGATCGTCTACGCGCAGCAAAATCGCAGGTCTATTTGCAATTGCTTTTGAACGTGCGCTCGCGCACTTGCAAGCTGATGAACGGCTGAGAAGACAGGGGGCTCGCAAACAGCTCCCCGCACAGCAAGGTTTGAAGTTTCTTTCGGATTTGGCCCGCATTTGGCCCGCAGCATGGCGCACACTTTGGCGCACAAACAAAAAAGCCAGAACCAAAAAGGCTCTGGCCTAGGGTTTTAGTGGAGCGGGTGACGGGAATCGAACCCGCGTTAGAAGCTTGGAAGGCTTCAGTTCTACCATTGAACCACACCCGCGACTGGTCGGGACGACAGGATTCGAACCTGCGACATCCTGCTCCCAAAGCAGGCGCGCTACCAGGCTGCGCCACGTCCCGACATCCAAACAGCCTAGCTAGTATACCAAACTTTCTACGCGTTTTCGGACAATTTCGCGCGAAGTTCACGAAGAGCGTTGCCTCGATGGGAAATCGAGTTCTTCTCTTCAGGAAGCGCCTGTCCGAGCGAGCGTTTGAAGTCAAACACCTCGGGCAGGAACAACGGGTCGTAGCCGAACCCGTTATCCCCCTGCTGCTCATGGGCTATACGACCCTCGACCGTTCCACGGGCGTCGAATTCCCTACCCTGCTCATCAAGGTAGACCAGGTGGCATACGAATCGGGCGCTGCGCTGCTCGTCCTTGACGCCCGCAAGCGCGTCAAGCAGCTTTGCGTTGTTGGCAGCATCGTCGCACGGTTCGCCGGCATATCGTGCGGAATGCACGCCGGGAGCGCCATCAAGCGCATCGACTTCCAGGCCGGAATCGTCTGCTAGCACCGCCATCCCGCCGCTAGCCTGCTGAGCCGCCTGGGCTTTGATACGGGCATTGCCCAGAAACGTTTCGGCATCCTCAGCGGGATCGGAGTAAACGCCAGCCTGTTTGAGGGTTTTGAACTCCCAACCGGGAAAATCGAGCGCTTCGGCGATTTCAACGGCCTTGTGAGCGTTGTTGCTGGCAATAAGCACGGTTTTCATAACGGTTCCTTTCGAGCCGAGAAGTGATTCTAAAAATCGATATGAGACACGCTGGTGATAGGCATGCAGAATGCGCGGCTGCCGAAGCTTTGGAACTCCGCAACGTCATCGCCGGTGGTGTTGAACTCATACTCTGCTGCATGACCTGCCTGGGCACGCTGATGATGACGGTCCAGGATCTCGGTAACGTCACGAGCCGCTTCCTTCGCCGACGAAATTAGCGTGACTTCGTGCCCCACCACGCCGCCGATCAACGCCTTGAGCAACGGAAAATGCGTGCAACCAAGGACGAGCGTGTCGATTTGGCAGCGTCGCAACGGCTCCAGATACTCTTTGGCGATAGCCTGGAACGGCGGTCGAATATAGACCTTCGATGCAAGCGAGGTATAGTTCTCGATCGGACCCTCCGCCATGCGGATGCCCTGCTCGGCAATCTCGACGAATCGCGGCGTAGCGGTGGAAAACACGGTGATTCCCGCATCCAGATGTCGAATCGCCTTCGTATAGGCGTCGGACTCCACCGTAGCCTTTGTAGCGATGACCCCGACGCGCTTATTGCGCGTTGCGTGCGCAGCGGCGCGTGCGCCAGGTTCCACAACGCCTATGACAGGAACGGGGAACGTTCGCTGGGCATGCGCCAAGCCGGCTGCAGTAGCGGTATTGCACGCGATGACGATGAGCTTGACCCCGCGCTGCACCAGCCATGAGCCGATTTGCTGGACGAATCCGTCCACTTCGGAAAGGCTGCGCGGACCGTAAGGACAACGCGCGGAATCGCCGACGTAGATGATGGATTCCTCGGGCAGCGCCTTCGCGATTTCGCGCGCTACGGTAAGCCCGCCGAACCCTGAATCGAACACGCCGATAGGCGCGTTATCGAATGTTTGCATGATATCCATGCCGCTCAGTATAGCGCATGCTTGCGGGCGCTTTCTGAAATGCGCGGCGGGTGCCATAGTATCTGCTAACCTGCATGACAGGCGAAAAGTTCCAGAAAAGGGAGCAGCTGATCATGTCGAAGGAAAAAGACCGCAAAACCAATGCTATACGTGAAATGGAGGCGGCGCACGCCGATTTCGACACGCGCTTCTTCGAATGCCCCGAAGCGCTGTCCGGAGTGGAGGTTGCGGCGCTTTTGGAACAAGATCCGGATTGCGTGTTCAAGACGTTGGTCACTCAGGGAAAATCTGGCCAGCATTTCGTGTTTATGATTCCCGTTGCCTGCGAACTGGATCTGAAGAAAGCAGCTCGCGCTGCTGGAGAGAAGTCCATCGCGATGGTGAAATCCCGCGACCTTTTAGGGCTGACCGGATACATTCACGGCGGCTGCAGCCCCGTGGGAATGAAGAAGCTCTTCCCCACCTTCATTGACGAGACGGCCGAGCTTTACGACCGCATCATGTTCTCGGGCGGCCGCATTGGATGCCAGATCCAAACGCCGCTGAGCGAACTGCAGCGCGTTGTGCCCGTGGAATGCGTTGACCTTACCGTGGTTTAACGAAGACGCCCTGCAAGCATCGCTTGCAGGGCGTCTGAGCTTTCACCGTTTGCACGTTGATCACCAATGGCAGACCACGCAATCACCGGAGTGGATAAGCGAGTACAGTTCCTTGGCCTTTGCCGGAGGCAGGTTCACACAGCCATGGCTTCCGTAACCATCTTTGTACATGGTTCCGCCGAAATCGGGCTGCCAATCGGCATCGTGCAATCCGATAGCGTTACCGTCGAAGGGCATCCAGTACTGAACGGTTGATTCATAGATCTTCTGGCCGTTCTCATAACCGGTGAGCTTGCCAGGGCTTTGCATCGCGTTCATCCAATACACGCCAACGCTGGTATCGTGCGTACCGTCGGGGATGCCGGAGATACAGTCGGACTCCCAGACCAACGCCCCGGAATCATCGTAGAAATACACGTGCTGCTCAGCAAGATCGATATCGATATAGCGGTTGCCCCAGTCGCGACCGCCAACGCCGTTGTATGCATCGCCGCTAGTGGCGTTGGGAATCTCGACGGTTTCAACAAGGCCTTCCTTGACCCCGTTGACCACCAGGTCCATAAGCGCATCGTAGTCGATGGACCAGCCGTACACACCGCCGGAAACCGTGATGGCCTTGCCATCGGCGCGCGTATACGTACGGGTGGTGCCGACGGTATCGCAATCGGAGGCGAGTTTATCGACCCAGGCTCGCATGGCCTCCTCATCAAGGACAGCCTGCACGTTTTCGTCAACGGTGACCCATTGCGAAATGAGATCGGCATCGACTTCCGCGGCAGTGGACTTGCCCATGGTCAGCACGATATCGGCGCCGATCATGGTATTGGCCTGCTCGGCTGCGGTTTTCAAGCGAGGGTCGGTGGAAAACACCGTAGGCTGCAACAGCTGCTCAGACGAGAGCACGACCTTGGGATTAAGCTCAGCGAGCGCAGCATCGGCGGCGGCCATGACCTTCGACGCGTCAAGGGCGGTGCCGGCCACTTCCTTGCAAACGGTGAATGAACCGGATGCGGAATCATAGGCGACCGTTGCGTTGAGAGGCTGGGTAGCAGATTCGTTGAACGCGGCAACGGCTGCGGATACGGTTTGCTCAAGGCCGGAATCGTTGTAAGAGCTGATCATGGCACCGGTTGCATCATGGCTGCGCATAAGCTCGACAGGCCACAGCCATTCGTTGTATGCGGAGTACGCCTCCTTAACCGCTTCGGCGGCGTTGAAGTCGACACCGGCATCCTTAGCCGAAACCGTAAGGTTGAAACCGTTGCCCGTAATGGTGAGCTTGTAAGAGTCCACCTCATTGGCAAGCGCCTTTTCGGCATCCGCCGTGGACATAAGCGATGCATCGAGATTGCCGATCTTGGTGTTGGGCATGAAGTGGCTGCCGAAATACAGCGCCACGCCGCAATAGGCGATTGCAAGGACGCCAACCAAACAGGCGGCGACGATACCAAGCACCTTTCCGACGCGTTTCTTAGGGCGGGAAACGCCCGTGGGAGGAATCTGCATACCGGAAGGCGCATAGCCCTGGTGGCCGTTTTGCGCATACTGCGGATAAGCCTGCCTGGTTTGCTGACCATGCACCTGCTGTGGGATGAAGCCGCCGGGCTGGTTATCGTTATCAGAATAAATGGAGGGGATATCGCTTGGAGCGACGTGACGCCCGCGCGAAACCTTGTCGTTTTGATCGTTGCTCATGATGCTCTCGCTGAATAGGGTGTAGATAGATTCATTGTAGCAACGTAATGCTCATGGAGCGATACCTTGTGGATATTTTCGATACGATAATTATGGCCATCGGGATGTCATTTCCCTAACCAACGACTGATGCCCGGATGCGGCCGTTAACGTACGATAAAGCGCGGCTTTGCCAAGAGTCACCTTCACGCAGGCGGCAAGGTCGAGGTCCTGTCGCGCATTCTAGGACACTGCGACATCAACGCCACGTACCTTCACCACATCCAGCCGTCTGTCAAAGACCCGACTATCGGCATGTAGTCAGTCGTGCGAAATCGAGCCAACACCCGTTAGCAGATGACAAATAGGCTCGTTTTCCCTGCGGTTTCATTCGTTGGTCATCTGTTGACGCACTCGTCAGATACAGGGGTTTACAGCGATTTACCGTATTTATGCCACATGTGATAATTATCTATTCAAGCTAAAAAGACCGCTTGAACTGCGCAAACAGAACAGACGGTCTAGAAGATGCTGGTGGAGGCGCGGAGAATCGAACTCCGGTCCATACTATATTATCCCTCAGGCTCTACAAGCTTATCCCGTTATCGGAATTCGGAACCCGTCGGTCAACGGGCAAACGTTGAGGTTCCTAGTCGGTTCGATCTTTATCGAAGCCATACCGTCCACGTGCTTCGATGCAGTCCCCTAAAATGACGTCGCGTCCGAGCCGGGGACAACCCGGAGTTGACGTGCCAGGCGCTGTTTAGGCAGCCATGGCGAGCGCCGGAGCGCTCTGAGAGTTGTTCTTGCCAATTAACTTGACGGTACCCCTGTTTAACGTGGCGAGGAGACCACGACCTGCTCCTCAGTTCAAACATACCATGTCGAAACCAGTCGCCCCCGATAAGCCGGCTTTGCAGCCGAGTCGGGACGCTGCGGTCCACCTTGTCAAAGTGCACGGCGGCAAGCCGCCGAACGGATAGATAATCTTACTTCAAAAGAGAGCTGAAGTCCAATGCGCTTTTAATGTCATCGAACGCGCCCTTGAATTCGGCCGCCATCTTAACGCCGTCCTTGAAGATGGCGTTCATATCGTCGGTTGCCTGTTGGACGCCGTCGCGCGTGATGCCCAGGCTGCCGTCATCAACGACTTCGCCGCCCGCATCCTCATCCTCGACATAAAGGTACTCGGCCTCCTCGCCGTCTTCCATGATGACGAAGCCGATGCGGTTGCCATCTTCATCTTCGAGGTAGCGCACGATATCGTCATCGGAAAGCTCGAGCTCGACCACCTCGAGGTCTTCTTCGGCGGCAGGCGTCTCATCAGCTTGGGAAGCATCTTGCACAGCATGCTCCGAAATTTGCTCTTCAGCCTCCAGCGCTTCCTGATCGCTCATCAACGGCTCCTTTCCTTCAGCGCGCGTTCGATCTCGCGCTTCGAATCGCGCTCGGCCATGGCGGCACGCTTGTCGTAGTTCTTCTTGCCGCGGCACACCGCCAGCTCGACTTTAACGAGCGAGCTTTTGTTGAAGTACATCTTCAACGGGACAAGCGCCATGCCCTTTTCCTTGGTCTGCTGCTCCAATTTGCGGATTTGGTTTTTGTGCAGCAGCAGCTTGCGTTTGCGGTCCGGATCGGGGTTGGCGATGTTGCCGAAGGCGTACGGGGGGATATGGACGCCATGCAGCCACACCTCGCCGTGGCGGATGAGCGCAAAGCAGTCAGTGAGCTGACAATGGTTGTCGCGCAGCGAGCGCACCTCAGTACCGGTCAGGGCGATGCCGGCCTCGTAGGTTTCGAGAACCTCGTAATCGTGCAGCGCCTTGCGGTTGCGCGCGATGTCTTGGGCTTGCTTTTTCATGACGCTACTCCCCCTGCGTAGTACGTGCGGAGCAGGCATCGAGCGACGCCGAGCCGCAACCCGCCATAGGCACGAACGAGCCGCCGGACTCCAGATCGCGCGCGAACTGCACGAACAGGGCCACGGTTGCATCAAGGTCGTCCAAACAGATGACCTCGGTGGGCGTATGCATATAGCGAAGCGGCACAGACACCAAACCCGTGGGGATGCCGGAGCGGCTGACCTGGATGGGCCAGGCATCGGTGCCGGAATGACCGGGCAGGGCCTCTACCTGATAGGGGATGCCCGCGGTCTTAGCGGCCTGGACGAGGCGCTCGAACACCTGCGGGTTGACATTGGGCCCGCGACCGATAACCGGGCCGCCACCGCACTTGATATCGCCGAACTTGGCGTGGCTGATGCCCGGGTAGTCGGTGGCGTGCGTGACATCGAAGGCCACCGCCACATCGGGATGCACGCCGAACGCCGAGGTGATGGCGCCACGGGTGCCGATCTCCTCCTGCACCGTGCAGGCACAGGTGACATCACCCGCGCAACCGCCGACAGCCGCCAGCTCCTCGAGCACGCGCGTGATGACCCACACGCCGCATTTATCGTCGAAAGCGCGCGAGACGCCCATATTCTTCCCGAAGCGCTCGAAGCCCACGCCGAACGTGATAACGTCGCCCACCTTCACCAGGCGCTTGACCTTCTTGGCGGGAAGACCCAGATCGATGACGAGGCCCGACAAGGGCGTGACCTTGTCGCGCTCACCCGCCGAAATGAGGTGGATGGGCTTGCGGCCGACGACGCCGCGCAAAGGACACTCGGCGCCAGAGGCGTGCACATCCACGCGAAGCCCCGGCAGAATAGCGGCGTCAACGCCGCCGATAGCGGCCACCGACAAAAACCCGTCATCGGAGACGTTGACCACCATCAGGCCGATCTCGTCCATATGGGCGGCCAGCATGAGCGACGGCGCCGCCCCTTTGCCTGCAAGGCGAGCATGGACCGAGCCCATGACGTCTGTGGTGACCTGGTCGGCAACGCCCTCCATACGCTCACGAACCATGGCGGCGATGCGTTGCTCGCAGCCCGTGGGCGAAGGAGTCTCGAGCAGGCGCTTGAGATATTTGCGATCTTGCTTGTTCATGTGCTTCCTTTATTGAAGGAGGTTGTTACGCGCGGACCTTCACGACGATCTTGCGCACATGGCAAGGCGCGGAGCCAAGCGTGCAGCCGGGCTTATGCGCATCCTCGGGCGCAAGAACGGCCAGATCGCCGGCGTGAAGGACCACGTTCGTGCACTCCTCGGGCGTCTCGTACAGGCCGAAGTCGTTTTCCTCATCGAACGGTTGGCACTCGGACAGCCCGTCGAGCTGAGCGTACTGCAAAAGCTCCTGGCCGGACACGACGAACTGCACGTCGTAGTAACCGCGATGTGCTTCCATCTGCTTTTCAGCAGCGGCGACGGTGTCGTATTCCTGTACGTTGGCGAACACGTCGTCGCCGTCGATCTCGCTGCGGCCGAGCGGCAGGGCATCCAGGCCGTCCTGCGCGAGGAACGCATAGGCCTTGGCAAAGCGCTGGTTGAGGTAGTCGTTTCCGTTCGCATGGGCAAGGTTGGTGACCAGCATACCGATTCCTTTCATATTCACGCGGCGCGCAAGGCGCCGCCTTATTCGTTTAGGGAAGTATACACCCCGCCGGCGGACAAGCCGCCGCGGTAGACGGCACCCCACGGCATGCACAAGGAGGCCAAGGCACGCCTTTGTCGCTAAGCTGCTTTAGGGCTGCGCAGGACCAAGCGGCATGTCCAGCCTATGGACCTGCGATTCATCGAGCACCGTGATGCCCGCGTCGCGGAACAGCTGCGCGGCAACGCCCCACCCCGGCACGAGCGCGCCCGTGAAGCTGCCGTCGTACACCGACCCGCTTCCGCACGAAGGGCTTTTCGATTTGAGCACGGCCACCCGGCAATCGGCATCGCGCAACTGCTCCAGGCAGCGGCTTGCGCCAAGATGGAAGGCCTGCGTAACGTCGTCGCCATTCGTATCCATCACGCGCACTGGGCGAGACCCCGCCACGATCTCACACGGAGGATGCGGCACGGGAAGGCCCCCTGCAACTTCAGGGCATATGGGAACGAACTTGTAGCATCGAGCGAGCTGCATGACGGCATCAACGGGTTTCGAAGACCCGTCGTAGCGGCACGGCCTGCCCAGCAGGCAGGCGCTCACGGCGATGGCAGGCGATGTGTTCGGGGTTTTCTCCATACTTGGCATTATACCTCCCCGGCAAAGTGGTTATTCCTACCAATATGCTACTTGGAGAGTATCAAAAAAGTTCGTGCACCGAAGCATCGCTGTGCTAGAGTTGGCTGCAAGAGAAGCGAGCGGAGCAGGCGCCCCGACGCGAACGTCGTAGAAAGGCGATACCATGAAAGTTGCAATCCCCAGCGAAACCGGCGAAGGCCTGACGAGCATCCGCAGCGGACACTTCGGCCACACGCCCTGGTTCACGCTCGTGACCATCGAGGACGGGCAGGTCACCGGCGTCGAATCGGTGAAAAACGTCGATCATGACGAAGTGGGCTGCGGCGGCGTCATCGAGTTCGCGCACAACCTTGGCATCGATGCGATGATCTGCGCGGGCATGGGCCAGCCGCCGTTCATGCGCTTCACGCAATACGGCGTGGACATCTACCTTGAGCAGGAAACGCCCATGGTCGGCGACGTGGTGAACAAGTTCATCGCCGGCGATTGCGCGCGCATGGTGCTGGAAAACGCCTGCAGCCATCATCACTAAGATGCAAGGGCCGGCGGTCGCAACCGCCTTGCGGCGCAAGCCGAGCCCGCACACCTTGTTATAATCGACACGCAGTCACAGGCCCGGGCCGCATGCCCGGGCCTTTTCAATCACAAGGAGCAGCCGTGGGCATATTCGAGGATCTGCAAGCGTTCCATCCCGCCAACGAGCAGGAAGCCGCCGACCGCGACCTTATCTTGTCGCGCCTGAAAACGGACCCTGCGGTGTTCGATAGAACGGCCGTTGCTCACATGGCGTGCTCCATTTGGACCGTGGACCCCTCGTTCACAAAAACGCTCCTGGTGTATCACAACATATACGATTCATGGAGCTGGATCGGCGGGCATGCGGACGGGCAAACCGACCTTGCGGCAGTCGCCCTGCGCGAGCTGGAGGAGGAAACGGGCGTGCACGGCGCGCGCCTGGTGCCGTGCGAGCCGGGCGATGTACTGTCGTGCGAGGTACTGACCGTGGACGGCCACGTCAAACGCGGGGCATACGTCAGCTCGCACCTGCATCTGAACGTGACGTACCTGGCGGTTGCCGACCCTGCCGAGCATGTGCGCATCAAGGCCGACGAGAACAGCGGCGTGAAATGGGTTGAACTTGACGATGCCGTGACCCTGTCGAGCGAGCCGTGGATACGCGAGCGCATCTATCGCAAGCTCATCGAGAAGACGCGGCAGCTGGCGCCGCGCTTCGCGACGCGATAAGCCGGCAGCACCCCTTCAAACCGCGGTACGCCCCTTTAGGCCAAGCACGCTACACCACATGCACGCGCGAACTGGCGCCGCGCTTCGCCACCAAATCAAAACCGACGCGACTACGCGCCTTGGTCGCAAGCCTTTCCGCCCCGGGAACCGGACCTCACGCCATGTTGCCGTGGATATCGGCATGGTGGACATCGTCCCAGCGACGGCGCAAGGCCACATCTGCCGTAAGGTTCTCGTTATCGAACACGATGGACCACTGCGTATTGCTGGTGACGTCCTCGGGGTTCGGAGCCTGCGAAGCCGTCCTGAGCGCCTTCCATGCCGTGACCTGGGAATCCTGACCAACCGGCGCCCCATCGAGCACCGCGGAGATGGCATCGTAGCGCTCTCGGCCATGCCCATACGCCCCGTTCTTCTGAAAAGGCGCGACCTTGTCTTGGTGCATGACGAAGAAGTTGGTGACCTGGCGCACCGGCGTGACGACGGGCATACGCTCGGGACTGTCGCAATCGAACTCGACCACGCGGCCATCGCCTTGCGCGTCGGTGATGTAGAAATGGTAATCGCGCCCGCTTGTGGCGAACATGTCGTAAGAAAGCAGCAGGTCGACGGCCTGCTGCGTGGTGGCGGCCCGATCGAGCACCAAGCGTATGGCAAGCGGCGTGGAGATGACGGGCTTGCTGGTGATGCGGGAGGTGGGCGTGCTGTCAAGCGTGAGCACCGCGCAGGAAACGCCCTTCTCGTTCACGCCGTCCAAGCAGGCGAAGGGCGCGGCCAGGCAGGCGAAACGCGATTTCACCTGCAGCGCATCGACCACGCCGAGGTTGTCGAGGGCGCAAAAGCCGATGGATTCGTAACCGTCGGCAGGAGTGCAGTGCACGAGCATGGCGGAGGTATCGAACTTGAAGTCGTAGTTGCGGCCCATAAGCACGCCTTCGCCGCTCGCAAGCGTGAACGCGCTGCATCCGAACTGCGGCGCCTGCATATGCACGGGAACGAGCGGAAGCGCCTCGGCGAGGATGGCGTCCATGTTGCCTTGATCGCTTCCGAGGCCGCGCTCGATGATGCGATCGAGGTCGTAGCGATAGAACACGTCCATGGCATAGAGGCCATACGGCCCATCGGCGGGCGCGATCTGCCTGATCGAGGCCATGGTAGCCGCGCGCGAGCCATATACTGCAGCGCCGGCACCTGCGGCAACGCCAGCGGCGGCGGCAGCTACCTTCGCGATATTCCCAAGCTTCATTGACGACCCCTTCCGTCGTTCGCCCCGTTAGCGGCGCTTTCCGGGCGTTTTCCCGATTATCGCACAAAACGGCATGAGCAGAAGATTCTCCCACCCCGTACGGCCCCGCTCCCCGGACATGCAGCGAACCTTGCCCCAAAGCACCTCCACGAATCACGCATCGGCGCCTAATTGCGACTCCTTCCCCTGAAGCCCGGAACACCGGCCGATGCGCGAACGCGAAAAGCCGCCTCCCGAGCGAGCGAGAATGCACGCCGATACCTATGCGAAACCCCGCGCACCGCGACACCATGTGCTCCTTTGCGCTAAAATAAACGTTTGCGAACAATGCGTTCAAGCAAAGGAAGCAGCAAGCGATGATCACCGAAAAAGCCATAGCAAGCCAATGCAACCAGCGTTCGTTCACGCGAGGACGAGCCATCGCGTCATCGGACAGGAACATCCTCACGAAGCAGGTGCGCTACGATGCCGAGGAGTCGGTGGTCAGCGCGTTCGTGGCCTCCAGCAGCGGCTGGGACGATCGTTACCGCACCTCGGTGATCCTCGAGGAGGACGCCGACGAGGTGCTGGATTACTCATGCACGTGCCCTGCGTTTCGCGAGTATGCCGGCATGTGCAAGCACTGCGTCGCCCTGGCGCTCGCGTTCTCGCAGCGCCCCGAAACCTTCATGGGTTACCAGGCGCAGCGCACGGCGCAATCCTCCTCGTGCATCACGGAGTTCATGAAGCGCACCGAGGAGCTGCAGGCCGATGACACGCCCGCCGAAAGCGTGGTCCTGCACGCTGAGCTGTCGTACGGCTACGGGCTATGGTCCGCCTCGTTTCGCATCAGCGGACCTTCGGGTACGCCTTACGTGCTGAAATCGCTTTCGGAGTTCGCCGACCGTATGCGCTCCGGCGCCCGCCACGCATACGGTAAGAAACTGGCGTTCACGCACTCCCCTGCCGTGTTCGAGCAACGCTCGCGCGGGGTAGCCCAGTTCATCGAACGGGCCTGCTCCATGCGCGAGGCCGCCGACGATGCGCCGTCATGGCTTCGCCGTCAAAGCGCGTCGGTGGGCCGCACCCTGCAGCTTTCCGAGGCCGAGGCCGTAGAGCTGTTCGGGTTGCTCGACGGCGCCGAGTTCAGTATCACGGGCGCCGACTACGCAACGCCCACCGTGCAGCGCGTGCATATCGAGCATAGCGATCCGGACATCTCGCTCGCCATGTCGCCGGCCGAGGCCGGCGGCTGGACCATCGAGCGCGGCGAGCATATCCGCATGGCCGAGCAAGCCGGGCGCCTGTATATATGGTGCGGCGGGGACACGGTGCATCGCTGCTCGCCGGCGTTCGCGCGCTGCTCGGACTTCCTGCGCACGGTCTACGACAGCGACGAGCGCAACCTGTTCGTGGCAAACGACGACATGCCCCTGTTCTGCGCGGCTGCCCTGCCCGTCATCGAGGAGAACCTGCATCTCAGCGCCCCGGCCGAGCTTTCGGCTTGGCGCCCCATGGAATGCACGCTTGCGTTTTTCCTAGACAAGAACGGCAAGAACGTGACCATCGGCGCCCAAGCAGCTTACGGTCCGCGCCGCTTCACGCTGTGCGGGACCGTACCTGCCGACCACAAGGACGACAAGAGCGCCTCGGGCCCTTCGCCATTGCGCGACACGCGTGCCGAAGGAAAGGCGAAGGCGCTGGTGGAGCGCTACTTCGGAGCAGGTCAAACGCGCATCCCCATGAGCAACGAGGAAGCGGTGGCCAACCTTATCTTCACCGGCCTGGGCCAGTTGCGCGAAGCCGGCGAGGTGTATACCACGCCGGCGTTCGATCGCCTGATTAAAGACGGCAAGCCGCGCCTGAGCATGGGCGTGTCGCTGTCAGGCAACCTTATCAACCTCACCGTCGACGCCGGCGATCTTGGCCCCGACGATCTTGCGGCCATGCTGGGAAGCTATCGGAAGAAGAAGCGCTACCATCGCCTGCGCGACGGCGCGTTCGTGGACCTTTCCGATTTCGAGCTCGCCCAGCTTGACCGCCTGGCATCCGACCTGGGCATCACGCAAAAGGAGCTTGCCACGGGAACGGTTGAGCTGCCGTCGTTTCGCGCGTTTTACCTTGACGAGGAGGCGGACCTTGACCGCGACCGCAGCTTCACGCAGTACCTGAGCGATTTCCGCGCGATCGACGAGCGGGCATACCAGGTGCCCGAAAGGCTGAACGCAACACTGCGCCCCTACCAGGAAGAAGGCCTGCGATGGCTGTCCGCCCGCCTGGACGCGGGGTTCGGCGGCGTGCTTGCCGACGAGATGGGCCTAGGTAAATCGGTCCAGCTCATCAGCTTGCTGGTGGCCCGTGCCGACCAAGCCCGCGAAGTCGGGCCGAGCCTGATCGTGTGCCCCTCTTCGCTGGTGTACAACTGGATGGCCGAGTTCGAGCGCTTCGCACCCAGCCTGAACGCGGCAGCCGTGGTGGGCAGCGCCGCAGAGCGCAAGGTGATCCGCGGCCACGCGTTCGCGCCGTATGATGCGAACCTGGTTTCCGGGCGTCAAGGAGATGCGCCCGGGTCGCCTACCGACGCAGAAGCGGCTTCGCGCAACGTTGATGCCCACGCGAGGGAAGCAGCCTTGCAAAACCACAATGCAGCCGCAACGGCAGAGCCCGTCGACGCATCCGGTCACCGTTGTGCACCGGTCGATGTGCTCATCACCTCCTACGACCTGGCGCGCATCGATTCGGCCGATTACGCCGGACGGGAGCTGTTCATCTGCGCCCTTGATGAGGCTCAATACATCAAGAATCCCGCCACGCTGACCACCCGCGCGGTGAAGCGCCTGTCGGCACGCCATAGGTTCGCGCTTACCGGCACGCCCATGGAAAACCGCCTATCAGAGCTGTGGAGCATCTTCGACTTCCTGATGCCGGGCCTTCTGGGGCCGTACGCGCGCTTCCGCGAACGCTTCGAGCTGCCCATCGTGGGCGGCGAAGAGGACGTTGCCACCCGCCTGAGCGCCGTCGTGGGGCCGTTTTTGCTCAGGCGCCGCAAGGCCGATGTGCTCACCGACCTGCCCGACAAGCTGGAAAGCGTGGTGTACGCCCCCATGGAGGGCCAGCAGCTGAAGCTCTATCATGCTCACGAGCAGCGCCTGCGCGAGGAGTTGACCCGCCAACGCCGCGAGCGCAAGCAGCGTCAGGCGAAACGGGATGCAGGCGAACACGTTTCCAGCGTGGAGGTGCTTGCCGAACTCATGCAGCTGCGCCAGCTGTGCTGCGACCCGCGTCTGCTGTTCGAGGACTATCGCGGCCACGGCGCGAAGCTCGATACCATCATGGAACTGGTGGCAAGCGCCATGGAAGGCGGCGAGAAGACGCTCATCTTCAGTCAGTTCACCAGCTTCTTGGACCTGATCGCGCAGCGCCTCGAGGAGGCGGGCATCGCCTTCTACACCATCACGGGCAAAACGCCGAAGAAAGACCGCGTGGAGCTGGTGAACGAGTTCAACGGCAACGACGTCCCCGTGTTCCTGGTATCGCTTAAGGCGGGCGGCACGGGCCTGAACCTTACGGGCGCAAGCGTGGTCATCCACGCCGATCCCTGGTGGAACGCCGCGGCGCAGCAGCAGGCCACCGACCGCGCGCACCGCATCGGGCAGACACGCGTCGTAAGCGTGCAGAAGGTCATAGCGAAGGACACCATCGAGGAGCGCATCCTGCACCTGCAGGAGGAGAAGAGCAAGCTGGCCGACCAGGTTATCGGCTCGAGCGGCATCTCGCTTGCAAGCTTGAGCGCCGACGAGCTGATTGACCTGCTGGAGGGGTGATCACTTCCCCATGCAAAGAAGGGCCGGGCTCCAAGCCGCGCCCGCTGCCGAACCTTCGCTTTCGGTCCAGCAGCGGCACACGGTTCGAAACCCGGCCCTTTCGTTTTCCCACGGCAGCGCGTACGACGCGCAATGCTTAGAACTTGCGGAAGCGTTCGTAGCGCTGGGAAAGCAGCTCCTGCTCGCTCATGCCGCACAGCTCATCAAGAGCCGCCTGCACATAGTCGCGCACGTTGCGCTCGGCAATCAGGGGGTTCTCATGCGCGGGCGCGGGACCCTCGGGAACCACGGCGTCGATGATGCCGAGCTCCAAGGACTCGTGCGCGCTCATCTTCATGACCGCGGCCGCCTCAGGGGCGCGCGTCCTATCCTTCCACAGGATGGAGGCGAAGCCCTCAGGCGAAAGCACCGAATACACCGCGTGCTCCTGCATGGCAACCCGGTTGGCGACGGCGAGCGCCAAGGCGCCGCCCGAACCGCCTTCGCCGAGAAGCACGGTGACCACGGGAACCTTCAGGCCCGCCATAGCCACCAGGTTGTCGGCGATGGCGTTGCCCTGTCCGCGTTCTTCTGCCTCGGTACCGCAGTACGCGCCCTGGGTGTCCACCAGGCACACGATGGGGCGACGGAACTTCTCGGCCTGGCGCATAAGGCGCAACGCCTTGCGATAGCCCTCAGGCTGCGGGCATCCGAAGTTGCGGCGGATGCGCTCCTTGAGGTTCTCGCCCTTCTCCTGGCCGATGACGGTGACGGCGCGCCCGCCAATCCAGCCGATGCCGCCGACGATGGCTCCATCGTCGGCGAACCCGCGGTCGCCATGCAGCTCGACGAAGCCGTCGACGAAGCTTCGGATGTAGGAGATCGCCGTAGGCCTGTGCACGTTGCGGGCGAGCTGCACGCTCTGCCACGCACGGTTTTCCTGCTCATCGGCCGAAGCGGCTGCGACGGCCGACGTCGCCCCCACCTCCAGGGACGTGCCCGCCTCGGCGTCGAACGTGCCGGCGGCGATGGCGCGCTCGACGCGTCGGGATGCACCGGCACGCAAGCTCTCGGGGATCAGCGACGAGGGAATGGCCTCGCGAAGCTTCTCCCACACGGCGCGCTCCTCGATGCTCATAGGCTCGGGGCGCAGGTCGGCATAGGTGACGGTGTTGTACGTTGCCGTGCCGTTTTCCAAGTTGTCGCAGACCGCACGATAGCTAACGAGCACGTCATGGTCGCCGGCGTTGTGCGCGCACCCGGTCGCCTGGCAGGCGGTCGACAGATGCATGGCCAGGATATGGGCCAGCGTGGCACGAAGGTCATGTCGCTCGACGATGGCGTCGATCAAGCCGTGCTCGAGCGCGAACTCGGCGGTTTGGAACCCTTCGGGCAGCTCTTGGCGGATGGTGTCGCGGATGACGCGCTGCCCGGCGAAGCCGATGAGCGCATGGGGCTCGGCCAAGATGATGTCACCGTCCATGGCAAACGATGCGGTGACGCCGCCGGTGGTGGGGTCGGTGATGACCGAGATATAAGGCAGGTGCGCCGCCGCATGACGCTCGATGGCGCACGAGGTCTTCGCCATCTGCATAAGCGAGACGAGGCCCTCCTGCATGCGCGCGCCGCCCGAGGCAGTGAAGATGATCACCGGCAGGTGCTCGGCGGTGGCCCGCTCGAACAGGCGCGTGACCTTCTCCCCCACCACGCTGCCCATGGACCCCATGAAGAAGGTTGACTCCATGATGCCGATGGCGCACTTCAAGCCCGCGATGGAGCCCTGGCCGGTGCGCACGCCCTCCTCAAGCCCGGTTTTCCCGCGCTGAGCCTCAAGCTTGTCAAGATAGCCCGGGAAACCCAACGGGTCGGTTTGGTCGATGACGCGGTCCCATTCCTGGAACGTGCCCGCATCGAGCAGGTCATCGATGCGCTCGTCGGAGGTCATGCGCAGGTACCCGCCGCACGAGGGGCACACGTAATGCCCCGCCGCCAAGCTGGCGCCGTCGAAGGTGAGCTTGCAATGCTTGCAGGTGCGCCACGCGCCGCATACCTCGTCGGTCTTGTCGGTGGTGCACAGCACCCAGCCGAACTGCGGCGAATCGCCCAGCTGCGTGAACACGCGACGGCCAGCCGCCGCCGCGCGGGCCAGAAACGTATCCACGCCCGACAGCACCTGGGCATCCTCGGTCAGCAAGATGACCTGCGCATCGGCTTTCTCGGCGGCCTGCAGCACGGCATAGCCGTTGGAATACAGCGCATCAAGGTGCTTCTCGCCGAGGCTGACCTTCGCATCGGCCGCGCGCAGAGCTGCGTCCGCGCGTTTGTCGTCGGTGCACGCAACGCAGGCCACCATGCCGGCATCCTGCACCGCCATGATGGTGCGCTTCACGGCTTTGCCGCGCGCAACCACAAGGGCGATCGGCGCGGGCGGAATCGCTGCGGATTCGCCCGCCTGCGCGCCGAGGGGCGCCTGGGCGTGCTGCGCGGCCACCCCGGTATAAGCCGACATGTCCGCGGCGTCGACCGCGTTGGGAGCGGTGCCTTCGGAGGTCATGCGCTCGCGCTCCTCTTCCGCGATGCGCGAGAGACGATACGCCACATCGGCATCGTCGACGACGCTTTCGCGTGCATCTCCGGACACGGTGACGAACGAACCCGAACCGTCGAACGAGATGTAGTCCTGCTTGAATAGCTTCATGTCAAACCCCTCGAAAACCCTATGCGCCCTTGGCCATGACGTATTTCTGCGTTGCCGTGGCCGCAACCTGGTCGCCGACGAGCGCCTGCACCTCGGCAACGACCATGCGCGAGGAGTTCTTCACGATATCAGCCTTCAGGGTGAGCACGTCGCCGGGCTGCACCTGGTGGCGGAACTTCGCCTTGTCGATGCCGGCGAAAAAGCCCAGCACGCCGGGCTCATCGCGACCGACAAGAGCGCAAAACGATGCGGTTTGCGCGAGCGCCTCCATGATGATGACGCCCGGCAGCACCGGATGCCCGGGAAAATGGCCCGCGAACAGGGGCAGTTCGGGGTCGACATCGAGCTCGGCGGTGATGCTTGCCCCGGGCTCGCATTCGAGCACGCGGCTGACCCACACGAACGGGTCTCGATGCGGCAAGACGCGCTCGATGACGTCGCGGCCGCAGGGGTATTGGATGGTTTCCATGGGTAGATCCTTAGAATGGGGCGCGGCTGCGCCCGCTGAATGGGAGGGGATGCGACGCTGCGTCTTAGAAAGGCGAGATGGCGAGCACGGCGTTGTGACCGCCGAAGCCCAGCGAGTTCGACAGCGCCACCTTCTGCGGATAGCCCGTCTTCGCCTCGGTGAGCACGTTGACGGGGCAGTCGGGATCGGGCTGCGCGAAGCCCGTGGTGGGCGGCACGCATTCGTTGGCGACGGAAAGCGCCGTGACGATGGCCTCGACCGCGCCGGCAGCGCCGAGCGTATGGCCCGTCGTCCCCTTCACGGACACCACCGGCACCTTACGACCCCCCTCTTCGCCGCACAGAGCAAGCAGCGCATGCGACTCGGTGGAATCGTTGGCCGGAGTGGCCGTGCCGTGGGCGTTGACGTGGCCAAGGTCCGCGGGCGTGAAGCCGCCTTCGGACAGCGCCTGGAGCATGGCGCGCTGGATGCCCTCGCCCGAAGGCTCGGGGGCGGTCATGTGGTAAGCATCGCCCGTGGAGCCGAAGCCCGTGATCTCGGCCAAGGGCTTCGCACCGCGCGCCAGGGCGTGCTCGAGGGATTCGAGCACCACGGCGCCGGCGCCTTCGCCCGCCACGAAACCGCAGCGACGCTCATCGAAGGGCAGCGAGGCCTGGGCGGGATCGTCGACCTTGGCAAGGGCGCCCAGGTTGGCGAAACCGGCGATGCAGATGGGGTTGACCGACTCCTCCGAGCCGCCCGCAAGCGCCATATCGGCGTACCCGTGGCGGATGGAGCGCACAGCGGCGCCGATGTTGTGCGCACCGGTGGCGCAAGCGGTGGTCACGTCGATGCACTCGCCGCGCATGCCGTAGCGGATGGCCAGGTGACCTGCCGCGATGTTGCCGATCATGGTGGGCACGAACAGCGGGCTCACGCGCTTGGGACCCTTATCGTGCAGCGTGTAGAAGCCGTTTTCCAGTTCGTCGATGCCGCCGATGCCCGCGCCGAAGATGACGGCCGCGCGCGTGGGGTCCTCCTGCTCCATATCGATGCCGGACTGGGCCATGGCCTCGTCGGCGGCCACAATGGCGTACTGGACGAAGCGCTCGAAGCGGCGCGCCTCCTTCTTGGACAGCCCATACTCGGTCGGGTCGAAGTCACGCACCTCGCCCGCCACGTGCACATCGAACGCTTCATGATCGAAGTGCGAAATGGCGCCGATGCAGCAACGCTTGCCCATCACCGCATCCCACAGCGCGTCCACGCCGACGCCGGCGGGCGTGACCGCGCCCATACCGGTGATGACCACGCGGTGGGTGCCGTCGGGACGGCGCGTTGCGGACGTATCGATTACCTGACTCATAGTGCCAAACCTCCATCGATGCAGATGACCTGCCCGGTAATGTAGCCGGATTCCTCGCTTGCCAAAAAGCCCACCAGATGGGCGACGTCGTCCACCGTGCCGAAGCGCTTCATGGGGATCTGCTCGCCGATGGCCTCGCGCTGCTTTTCGGACAGGGCGTCGGTCATGTCGGTGGAGATGAAGCCGGGGGCGACGGCGTTGGCCGTGACGCCGCGGGCTGCAAGCTCGCGGGCGATGGTCTTCGTCAGCCCGATGACGCCCGCCTTCGATGCCGCGTAGTTCGCCTGGCCGGCGTTGCCGCCGACGCCGGAGATGGATGACATGTTCACGATGCGCCCGTAGCGCTGCTTCATCATGATCTTGCCGGCGGCGCGGCAGATATGGAAGGTGCCCTTCAGGTTCACATCGATGACGCGGTCGAAGTCGTCGTCTTTCATGCGCACCATAAGCCCGTCGCGGGTGATACCGGCGTTGTTGACCACGGCATCCAAGCGGCCGAAGGCCTCGTGCGCCTGCTCGACCAGCGCGTTCGCCTGGGCTTCATCGGCCACGCTTGCCGCGATGGCCTCTACCTGCACGCCATGTTCGCCGGCGATGCGGCTAGCCTGCTCGCGCAGCGCGGGAAGGCCCGCCTCGCTCGAACAGTTCAGCGCCACGTTGAAGCCGGCAGCCGCCAGCTGCTCGGCGACCGCAAGGCCGATACCGCGCGAGCTGCCGGTGACAAGGGCCGCGCGGCGGGTGGTATCTTGAGATTCGCTCATGTGCTATTCCTTATCCTCGGCGTATTCGGAAACGAAGGCATCGAAGGACGCCGCATCCTGGATGCAGGGGCGCGCCGCCTTGCGGTCGATGCGTTTGACCAGGTTCGACAGCACCCCGCCGAAGCCGACTTCGGCGAACACGGAGGCGCCCTGATCGGCCAGGGCTTGCACGCTTTGCTCGAAGCGCACCGGATGGGTCAGATGATCGACCAGATGGCGTCGCGCCGCCTCGGCGGAAAGCGGCTGCGCATCGGTGTTGCAGATCAGCGGGACGGAAGGCTGCTTGAAATCCACCTTCGCCAGATACGCGTCAAACTCATCGGCGGCCGACTGCATAAGCGGGCTATGGAACGCACCGGAGGTGGCCAGGCGGGCACACCGCTTGCCTGCCGCCTCCCAGGCGGCTTCGGCGCGCTCGACGGCGGCCAGTTCTCCCGATATGACGATCTGGCCCGGGCAATTGAAGTTCGCGGGCACGAGCACCTGGCCCTGCGCGCACTCTTCGCACAGCTGAGCGACCGATTCGCCGTCGGCTTTGAGCAGCGCGCTCATCACGCCCGGACGCTCGGCAGCGGCCTGCGCCATAAGGCGAGCGCGCTCGGCAACGAAAGAGAACGTTTCCTCATAGGTGAGCATGCCCGAAACCGCCAGGGCGCTGACCTGCCCCAACGAGAATCCGAGCACGGCCTGCGGCTGCACACCGCGCGCCTGCAGGGCAGAGGCGATGCCCACGGACAGCGCGCAGGTGGCCGGCTGCGCATACCGCGTGTCGTTGAGCTTTTCGACAGGAGCGCTGGTCATAAGGTCGGCTACGTCGTAGCCGAGCACGTCGGAAGCGCAATCGAGCACCGCCTTGACCTCGGGAATGCCGAACAGGCTCTCGCCCATGCCGGGCTTTTGGGCGCCTTGGCCCGAGAACATGAATACCGGGTTCATACCGACCCCCTACCCGCGCGCCGCGTTGGCGTCGGCGGCCTGCTGGAGGTTGCGCGCGCCGACGGCCTGCGCCTGCGCCATCAGCTCATCGATGACCTCCTGCGCGGTCTTGCGCTCATGCACAAGCGCGGCAACCTGGCCGGCCATCATGGAGCCGTTGTCCACATCGCCCTCCACGGCACGACGCAGACTGCCCACATACATGGCCTCGAGCTCGTCGCCGTTCTTGGTCAGGTCGGCCTCCAGCTTGCGGACGTTGCGAGAGAACTTGTTCTTCAGGCAACGGACGGGATGGCCGCTGCCGCGTCCCGTGACGATGGTGTCCGAGTCCTTAGCGGCCAAAACGCGCTCTTTGTACGCATCGGAAACGGTGCACTCCTCAACGGTGAGGAAGCGCGTCCCCATCTGCACGCCCTCGGCGCCCAGCGCGAACGCGGCCGCCACACCGCGCCCATCGGCGATGCCGCCGGCCGCGATGACGGGGATGGAAACGGTGTCGCACACCGCAGGGACCAGGGCCATGGTGGTAAGCTCGCCCACGTGCCCGCCGCTTTCGGTGCCCTCGGCCACGACGGCGTCGGCGCCCAGGCGCTCCATGCGCTTGGCGAGCGCGGTGGTGGCGACGACGGGGATGACCTTGATGCCGGCCTCTTTCCACATCTCCATATAGTTGGCGGGGCTGCCGGCGCCGGTGGTGATCACGTCGATCTTCAGATCGACGAGCAGCCGGGCAAGCTCGGCGGCATTCGGGTCCATGAGCATGACGTTGGCGCCGATGGGGTTGCCGGTGATCTTGCGAGCAGCCGCCACCTGCTGTTCCACCCATTCAAGCGGGGCGCCTCCGCAGGCGATGATGCCAAGGCCGCCGGCGGCGCTGACGGCGCCGGCTAAGCTGGCATCGGCGATGCGCGCCATGGCGCCCTGGATGATGGGCGCTTCAATGCCCAAAAGCTCGGTGATACGGGTATTCATATACATAGATCCTATTCACGAAATATTACTTCGAACACGCCTGATAAGGCGGGAACCGCGTACCCGAAAATGGTAGTGCAAACGGTAGGGTTTTCAAGGCAAACGGAATCTCGTTCACGTTTTCTTCGGTCGGGAAAACAAAGTCCCACGCCTGTGACGTGGGACTTTGCAATCATCTTATTTCACTTGCGCAGCATTTCGACCCGTGACTTGAACTTGTTCATGCAAGGCGGAAATCAAGACGGCCCGCCCGGGCGTCCGCAGCCTCAAGGACCACATCCACACGCTGGCCCAACCGGAACACGCGTCCGCTGTCCTGACCGACCAGCATGCAACCCGCTGCATCGAGGGCGAAATATTCGCCGCCTAAATGCCTGGCCGCCACCAGCCCTTCCGCGGTGTTGTCGAGCTTCACGTACATGCCGTACGCAGCAACCCCCGACACCACCGCCGTGAAGACCTGCCCGATGAAGCGGGACATGTACTCGGCAAGCTTGAGCTCCTGCGACTTGCGGGCCGCCTTCTCGGCAACGCGCTCCATATCCGAGGAATGCTCCGCGATCCAAGGCAGCGCCGCGACCTCCTGCTCGAAACGCTGCGGACGGCGCGTCAGCTGCGCGCGCAGCATGCGATGCACCACAAGGTCAGGGTAACGGCGAATAGGGCTGGTGAAATGCGCATACGCCGAACTTGCCAAGCCGTAATGCCCTTCGCATTCAGGCTTGTAGCACGCGCGCTTCATAGCGCGCAGCACGAGCGCCTGCACAAGGTCGGCCTCAAGGCGCCCCTGGCTTTCCGAAAGCACCTGCTGCACGGCGTGCACATCGCCGGCCACGAAACGCTCGGGGCTGATGCGACCGAACCAGCTGAACTCCGAGAGCACGGGAAGCAACGCCGCAAGGCTGTCCGGCGAAGGCTTCTCGTGCACGCGGTACAAGGCGGGGAAATCGCGCTCGTGCAGATGCGCCGCCACCACCTCGTTGGCCAAGATCATGGCCTCCTCGACCAGGCTGGTGGCCTGGTTCTTCACGCGCAGGTCCACCCCGCAGGGCTTGCCCGACGCGTCGAGGATCACGCGGGCCTCGGGGAACTCGAAGTCAAGGCCGCCGGCAGCTTGCCGGTACGCGATGCGCGCCTGGGCGAAACCGCTCAGGCTCCTCACGCGCTGCATGATGGCTTCGTCGATATCCTGACCTACCGCGCAGCCTTTCAGGCCGTCGAGCGTGCCGGAAGCGCCGAGCGGCGCGCCCTGCAGCGCATCGAGAACCTGGTTGTACGTCAGACGAGCGCATGAGCGCATGAGCGCCGGGTACAGGTCGTAGCCGACGGGCCTCCAGTCCTCGTCAAGGTATACGTCACACGTCATGCACCTGCGGGTCTCGCCGGGATTGAGCGAGCACAAGCCGTTGGAAAGCTGCTCGGGCAGCATGGGGATGACGCGATCGACCAGGTAAACGCTGGTTGCGCGGCGCCGAGCATCAAGGTCGAGCGAGCTGTTCCACTCCACATAATGCGACACGTCGGCGATATGGATGCCCAAGCGCCACGCGGCGCCGTGCTTGCGGAAGTCCTCCGCGGGCTCCAGGGAAAGCGCATCGTCGAAATCCCGGGCATCTGCCGGGTCGATGGTGAACACCATGCGATCGCGGATATCGCGGTACCCCGCGGCAAGAGCGCCCACTTCGTCGAGAACCGCCGCATCGGCCTGCGCCAAGGCGCCTTCCGAGAACACGGTTTCAAGCTTGGCGCGAGCGATGATGGATTCAACGGAGACGGTTGCCTCGTCGGCCATGCCGAGCACTTCTTCGATAACGCCGCACGCGGCCTCATGCCGAGACGGGTACGCCGTCATGCGAACGCGCACAAGCGCCCCATCGGGGATATCCGGCGAATCGGCGCGCATGGTGAAAATGTCATAGGGGATGTTATGGTCCTCGGGCACCACCACGCCGAAAGGCTCGGCAACCTCATAGCGCCCCACCACGGTGTCATGCGCTCGGTCGATAACGCGCAGCACGCGCGCCGCCGGCCGGTCGACGTGCGCGCCGCCAGACGCGCCTCGCGCGGGAAGCGGCGCTACTTCCACCAAGTCGCCGTCGAAAGCGCCGGCCATCTTCGATTCCGGGATGAAGTATTCCCCTTCCGCCGTCCGCACGAAGCCGAACGACCCCGCATGGACCACTAAAACGCCGTGAGGATTGGGGCGCGGGCGGCGACGCGTGTGCTTGCGCGTGCGACCCATCTACTCACGCACCATGGATTGCGCGGTCTCCATGGCCAACGACTTCTGATTGTCGTCATCGTCGGAGCGGCCGATGGAGATGTCGGGGTTGATGCCCAGCCCATCGATGTCATGATCGAGGGGGCTTTTGTAGTACGCGGCCGTATAGCGCAGCGCGCCACCGAACGTGAGCTCATGGGTAACCTGCACCGAGCCCTTGCCCAGCGTAGTGGTGCCCACGATGGTGGCTCGTTCGTTATCCTTCAACGACGCGGCGATGACCTCGGCCGAAGACGAGGTGTTGCCGTTGACGAGCACTACCAGAGGCTTGTCAGTAAGCACGTCGCCTGTAGCGTTTTTCGTGGTCTCATCCGAGCTCTTCGTGGTGATGCGCACGATGGTGCCGCTTTTGATGAAGTAGCTGGAGATATCCACGGCTTGCGTGAGGTATCCGCCAGGGTTGTCGCGCAGGTCAAGAACATAGGACTGCGCCCCCCTTGCATCCAGATCGACGATGGCTTGCCGCACGAGCTGTGCGGAATTCTGCGTGATCTGCTTCAGCTGGATATAGCCAACGTTGTTCGTGAGCTCGGTGGCGACGTTTTTGACCGTTTGGTCCGTGACGGTGAGCGTAGTGGTGAACTCGGTGCCTTTGGTGTCGTCAAGCGAGGAGCCGCGCCGCCAGGTGATGACCACCTGCGAGCCCTGGTCGCGCTTGATCGCCTGGGTGACCTCCGAAGCGGTCCAAGCATGGCTGCGGTCGCCATCGATGGAAACCACCACGTCATTGGTTTGCACGTCGGCCATCTGCGCCGGCGATCCCTCAAACACGTCGACCGCGTAAGCGCTTCCATTGTATTCGCTGAACAGCACGCCGACGCCGCCGCCGTTGTCGGAAGCGTCAGAGGTAGACGATGAAGCGGCGAAGCGGCTTGCGTCGTAATAGCGCAGATACGGGTCCTGCGTGGACACGGCGAACGCATCGAGCATCTTGGTGGTAGCGGTGTCAAGATCATAGGAATCAAGGCTGTCCTTGTTCACGATGGTCTCCACCTCGCCCACGCGAGCAGAAAGCGAATTGTAGGTTTGCTGCGTTTGCGCGGCCTTCGCCTTCGCATCCTGAGTGCCCGTGAGCTGCGTAAGGCCCAGCGCATCGAGCAACTCCACGTCTCCGCGAACGGCGAAGCCGCCGACAAATGCGGCGGCTACGACGATGATCAAGCTAAACAGCTTCGCGAGCTTTATGTTGCGGGCCCGCGCCTTGCGCGCGGACGCCGCCATGTTGGCCAGTTTATCGGTATGCCTTGGCATGCATGCTCCTCAAGCGCTACACCTTCAGATAACGACGCATGGCGAATGCCGAGCCGATCAGGCCGATGACCAGACCGAACACCGCAAGCATCACATAGAACATCGCGAACGTGCCGGCGGAAAGGTCGATGGGCAGCCACGTGAGCGCTTCCTGCAGCTTAGGCATGGCCACGTTGCGCAGGACCTCGAGAGTGCCGATGGCAAGCGCGGCGCCGACGATGGCGTGCAGCGCACCCTCCATGAGGAAAGGCCCTCGGATGAACCCGTTGGAGGCGCCCACCAGGCGCATGATGGCGATCTCCTTGCGGCGAGCCAAAATGGCCAAGCGGATGGTGTTGTTGATGAACACCAGCGCGATGAAGATGAGCAGGCCCACGAGCGCCACGCCGATGACGCGCACATAGCTGGTCAGCTGGAACAGGCGATCGACCGTCTTCTCGCCGTAACGCAGCGAATCGGAGGGGTCGGAGGGGTTGTCGCAGATCTTCTGGAACGTCTTGTTCGCCTCGATCTGGGAGGCGACGTCCTCGACCATCTTCGGGTCGGACAGCTCGACGTCGATGGAAGCCGGCAGCGGGTTCTGCCCGTCGAGCGACTCGGCGATATCGGAGCTGGAGGACGCCTTGAAGTTCTCAAGCGCCTGCTCCTTATCGGTGTAGCTGACGTTGGCGACCGACGACATGGATTTAATCTCGGATTGCAGCGACTGCACGTCAGAGCTGGAAGCGCTATCGGAGATCCACACCGTGATGTTGACTTCCTGCTCCACGGACTTCACCACGTTGTTGACCACCGAACCGCCCACCAAGAAGATGCCGATGATGAGCAACGACAAGAAGATGGTGACGATGGAACCGAGCGCAGTGGAAAGATTGCGCGTGAAGCCGGTAAGCGACTCTTTGAGGAAATAGAAGAAACTAGACATCGAAACCGTACACCCCTCGATCTTGGTCGCGCGTCAGGTTGCCGCGGTCGAGCGCGATAACGCGGCGACGCATGTTGTCCACCATCTCGCGGTCATGGGTTGCCACGACCACCGTGGTGCCGGTGCGGTTGATTCGCTCGAGCAGGTCCATGATGCCGCGCGAGGTTTGCGGGTCAAGGTTGCCCGTGGGCTCGTCGCAGATGAGGATGGGAGGACGGTTCACGATGGCGCGCGCGATGGACACGCGCTGCTGCTCGCCGCCGGAAAGCTGATCGGGACGCTTGTTGAGCTTGTCCTGCAGGCCGACCAGGCGCAGAACCTCTGGGACCTGCGTTTTGATGACGTGACGGGACTTGCCGATTACCTCGAGCGCGAACGCCACGTTCTCGAACACCGTTTTGTTCGGAAGCAGCTTGAAGTCCTGGAACACGCAGCCGATGTTGCGGCGCAGGTACGGCACGCGCCAGTTGCGCATGTTCGCAAGATCCTCATCGGCGATGTAGATATGGCCCTGCGTGGGCTTTACCTCGCGGATGAGCATGCGGATGAAGGTGGTTTTGCCGGAACCGGAATGACCGACCAGGAACACGAACTCGCCGGCGAAGATCTGCAAGGAGACGTCGTTGAGGGCCGGTTTGTTAGGCTGAGCCGGGTACACCTTGGTCACATGGTCGAACGTGATGACGGGCGTACCCGACTGCTGCGGGGTATCTTCAATCTCAAGCGTCGGAAGCGACGCGGACAGCTGCGATGTCACCTGTCGCGGCGGCGCAGCATGGGCGCCTGCACGCCTTTGCGGGCGCACGGGAGCCGCATGGCTCATATCGTTCGTCACAGTTTGCTCCATTCATGTAGTGATGTACTGAGACGAAGACGATTCTATCAGATGCCCTACTTGAGCGTGAGGCTTTTCACAGCTTTGACAATCGCCTTGGAGTCCAGGCCGAAGTACGCCATAAGCTCCTCGAACTCGCCGGATTTGCCGAAACGGTCGTCCATGCCCACGAAGCGCATGGGGACCGGGCACTCCTCAGCAAGCGCGCGCGACACGGCCGTGCCCAGACCGCCGTGGATGCTGTGCTCCTCGGCGACGACCACGCGACCGGTCTTGCGAGCGGAGGCAACGATGGTGGCACGGTCGAGGGGCTTGATGGAGAATGCGTCGATGACCTCGGCGGACACGCCTTCGGCGGCAAGCTCGTCGGCGGCGGCCAGGGCCTGCTCCACCTCTACGCCGCAGGCAACGATGGTGACATCGGAGCCCTCGCGCAGCGTGTAGGCGCGACCGAGCTCAAGCTCGACGCCGTCGGCGTACACGGCCGGCACGCTGGCGCGGCCCATGCGCACATACACCGGGCCCGGAGTTTCAGCGGCCAGGCGGATGGCAGCGCAAGCAGCGGCGTAGTCCGCCGGCACGAGCACGCGCATGTGCGGAAGGCCTGCCATAAGCGAGATATCCTCGAGCATCTGGTGGCTGCCGCCGTCAGGACCCACGGACACGCCTGCGTGCGTGGGAGCGATCTTGACGTTCAGGTCGGAATAGCACACGGTGTTGCGGATCTGATCGTAGGCGCGACCGGTACCGAACACGGCGAAGCTGCCGGTGAACGCGATGTTGCCGGTGGTTGCAAGGCCCGCTGCCACATCGATCATGTTCTGCTCGGCGATGCCGCAGTTGAACAGACGGTCGGCGTAGCCGGCCTTCGCGAACTTGGCCGTGGTGGTGGAGCCGGTCAGGTCGGCGTCGACGGCGACGACGGGCACGCCTTCGCCGGCAAGCTCTGCCAGCGTAGCACCGTATGCCGCGCGCGTGGCGCGCTTGACCTGGGACTGTTCTGCATTTGCAAGCGTAACCATCGCTTATGCCTCCTTACGTGCGGCCTCGAGCTCGGCAACCGCCTGCTCGGTCTGCTCGGCGTTGGGCGCCTTGCCGTGCCAGCCTGCCTGGTTTTCCATGAACGACACGCCGCGGCCCTTGATGGTGTTGGCCACCAGAACGTGCGGGCGGCCGTCGACGGCGCGCTTAGCGGCGTTCAGGGCCTCGACGAGCGCGTCGATGTCGTGGCCGTCCACCTGGCTGGCCTCCCAGCCGAACGCGGAGAACTTGGCGCACATGTCGCCGGGGTCGCACACGTCGGCGGTGTCGCCATCGATCTGCAGATGGTTGCGGTCGACGATGGCCACGAGGTTGTCCAGGTTCTCATGGGCGGCCCACATGGCGGCCTCCCAGACCTGGCCCTCCTCGCACTCGCCGTCGCCGAGCAGGCAGAACACGCGCTGGGGCTTGCCCGCCAGTTTCAGGCCGGCGGCCATGCCGGCGGCGATGGACAGGCCCTGGCCGAGAGAGCCGGTGGAAACCTCGACGCCCGGGCACAGGTTGCAGTCGGGATGGCCCTGCAGGCGCGTGCCCAGCTTGCGCAGCGTCTTGAGCTCCTCGCGCGGGAAGTAGCCGGCGTGCGCGAGCGCCGCGTACAGCGCAGGCGCCGCATGGCCCTTCGCCAGGATGAACCGGTCGCGGTCCTCCCATTTCGGCTGCTCCGGATCATGATCCATCACGCCGCCGAAATACAGCGCGGTGAGGATGTCGGTGCACGAAAGCGAGCCGCCGGGATGTCCGCTTCCCGCCTCGGCGATCATGCGCACGATGTCGATGCGCATATCGCATGCCCGCTGCTCAAGCTCGGTCATTGCTTGTCCTTTCGTCGTTTTGACGCTTTCACTATCAACAGGGAACGCGGTTGCCCGCATCCCGCTATCGCTATACCATGGCTCCCCCGCCCGCGCCGCTGCGCCGGCAAGAGAACGGCGCTCGAAGCCGCTTCATGCGCCTGCGAGCACCTTGAAGGCTACTCCTGCGACACGCGCCACTTATGGTAGCCCACCACGAACTGGTCGATGTCGCCGTCGAGCACCGCGTCCACGTTGCCCGTTTCCACGCCGCTGCGCACGTCCTTGACCAGCTGATACGGGAACAACACGTAGTTGCGGATCTGGCTGCCGAAGCTGTTCTCCATGCGCTCGCCTCGCAGCTCGTCGATCTGATCGCGGCGTTTCTGCTGCTCGATCTCGTAGAGCTTGGATTTCAGCACGCGGATGGCGGCATCCTTGTTCTGCAGCTGCGACTTCTCGTTTTGGCACGTGACGACGATGCCCGTAGGCATGTGGGTCAAGCGCACGGCCGAGTCGGTGGTGTTGACGCACTGGCCGCCCGGTCCGCTGGAGCGGTACACGTCCACGCGCACGTCGTTCATATCGAGGTTGACCTCGATATCGTCGGGGAGCACGGGGAGCACCTCGACGGCGGCGAAGGTGGTGTGGCGACGCTGCTTGACGTCGGTAGGGCTGATACGCACCAGGCGGTGCACGCCGTTCTCGCTGCGCAGCATGCCATAGGCCAAACGACCCTCGATCTGCAGGGTGGCCTTGTTCAGGCCGACGGCCTCCGCGCCGGGGACCAGGTCGAGGACCTTGACCTTCCAGCCCTTAGAATCCGCATAGCGGCTGTACATGTTGTACAGCATCTCGGTCCAGTCCTGGGCTTCCAAGCCACCTTGACCGGGGCTGACGGTGAGGATGCAGTCGCCGTCGTCGAAACGCCCGGAGAACCAGCTTTCCACCTCAAGGGCGTCGAGCTTGCCATCAAGCTCATCCAAGGTTTGCTGCACCTCTTCGGCGAACAGGGGGTCCTCCCCTGCCAGCTCGTGCGCGGCGCGGGCGTCATCGAGCAACGAGACGGCCGCGTTGTACGCGTCGATGGTGTCGCGCAGGGAGCTTGCCTGCTTCGACACGGTTTGCGCGCGCTGCGCATCGTCCCAGAAGCCCGCCTGCGCGATCTGCGCATCGAGCGCCGTGAGCTGGGCGGTTTTGTCATCGATGTGCAGGAAACCGTGCGCGTCGGCGACGCGCTGGGCGACCTGCTCGATATCTTTCAGTTCTTTATCTGCCATAGTTGTTCCATACTACCAGCAAAACGCCCCGCGCTTGCGTGCGGGGCGTTGGAGTGCATAGTTTCTTCGCGCCTTCGAAGGCGCCGTTTCGGGCTATCTATCCTTACCGTGGCATTTCTTGAACTTCAGGCCGCTCCCACACGGGCAAGGGTCGTTGCGCCCCACGTTGGCGAACGGGTCATCCTTGTCCTTTACGTAGGTCTGCGGCTTCGCCGGAGCGGGCTTGGGCGCCGAACCTGCCGCCTGCTGCGCACGCTGAGCAGCCTGCTGCTGAGCGACCGCATGGCCCACGCCCGTCTGTCCGAGCGCCTGTTCGGGATTGGAGTAGCTCACGCGGCCCTCAAGCGGGTTGGGCTCGGCGGGCATCTGCGGAGCGGCGGATGCCGCCACCTGCAGGCGAAGCAAGGTACGCAGATATTCCTCGTACATGGAATGCGTCAGGTTGCTGAAGGCGCGGTAGGCCTCGTTCTTGTACTCAACCAACGGGTCGCGCTGGCCGAAGGCGCGCAGGCCGATACCGGTTTTCAGGTAATCCATATCCTGCAGATGCGCCATCCACCTGCGGTCGATGATGCGAAGCATGACCTGCGATTCCAGCATGCGCATGATCGGCTCGCCAAGCTCGGCGGTCTTCTGCGCCACCACGCCGTCCAGATACGCCTCAAGCGCCTCGCACACCTGCGCAGGGTCGTCCTCGTGATCGACCTCGGCCACATGGAAATCGTTAAGACCCGTCATAGACGCCGCCCACATATCGACGGCCTTGCAATCCCAATCGTCGCTGGGCAGCTTCTCGGGGCAGCTCTCCTCCACCACGGCCTCGACGGCATCGGCCACGATCTCGGGGATGCGGCCTTCCATGTCCTTGCCGTCCAGGATGGCGTTGCGCTCCTCGTAGATGGCCTTGCGCTGCAGGTTCATAACGTCGTCGTATTCCAGAACGTTCTTACGCGCTGCGAAGTGCATGCTTTCAACCTGGCGCTGTGCGGACTCGATGGCCTTGGACACCATGGATGCCTGGATGGGCATGTCATCGGGCATGTTGGTCTTCTCCATCATGGCGCCGATCTTGTCCATGCGCGAACCGCCGAACAGGCGCATGAGATCGTCTTCAAGCGACAAGTAGAACTGCGTGGTGCCCGGGTCGCCTTGACGGCCGGCACGACCGCGCAGCTGGTTGTCGATACGTCGGCTTTCGTGACGCTCGGTGCCGATGACGCACAAGCCGCCGGCCTCCAAGACGCGCTTCTGCTCCGCTTTGCACGTTGCGCGCGCGATGCCGAGCGCCTCCTTGCGCTGGCCCTCCGTAGGCGCCGGCAGGCCGCCTTCATCGGCGGGCTGCATGCCGGGCTCGAGGTCGGGGTTGAGGCCGCGCTCGAGCAGCACGTCGTCGGCGAGCACGTCGGGGTTGCCGCCGAGCAGGATGTCGGTACCGCGGCCTGCCATGTTCGTGGCGATGGTGACGGCGCCGACACGGCCGGCTTGGGCGATGATGTGAGCCTCGCGCTCATGGTTTTTCGCGTTGAGGGTCTCGTGCTTGATGCCGCGCTTGTCGAGCAGGCGGGAGAGCTTCTCGGAGCTTTCGATGGACACCGTGCCGATAAGGCAGGGCTGACCAGCCTGATGACGAACGGCCACATCGTCGGCGACGGCGTGGAACTTCGCATCGACGGTGCGGTAGATCAAATCGTCCTCGTCGATACGCTTGACCTGCTTGTTCGGCGGGATAGCCACGACCGGCAGCTTGTAGATCTGACGGAACTCGGCGTCCTCGGTCATGGCCGTGCCCGTCATGCCCGAGAGCTTATCGTAGAGGCGGAAGTAGTTCTGCAACGTGATGGTGGCGAGCGTTTGATTCTCCTCGCGCACCTGCACATGCTCTTTGGCCTCGAGCGCCTGATGCAGGCCCTCGGAGTAGCGGCGGCCTTCCATGATGCGGCCCGTGAACTCGTCGACGATCTTCACCTCGCCGTTAACGACCACGTAGTCGACGTCGCGATGGAACAGGAACTGCGCCTTGAGCGCCTGCTGCAGGTGGTTGGGTAGCTGACCGGACGGGTCGGCGTAGATGTCATCGATGCCGAGCATGGTCTCGATTTTGGTAAGGCCGGACTCGGTGGCGTTGATGGTCTTCTTCGCCTCGTCCATCTCGAAGTCCTCGTCAAGCTTCAAGGCGGGCATGACGCAGGCGAACTTGTTGTACGTATCGGCGGCGCGCGTGCCGGCGCCGGAGATGATCAGCGGCGTGCGGGCCTCGTCGATGAGGATGGAGTCAACCTCGTCGACGATGGCGAAATGGTGTCCGCGCTGCACGCGGGCATCGGCGCGCGTGACCATGTTGTCGCGCAGGTAGTCGAAGCCGAACTCGGAGTTGGTGCCGTAGGTGACATCGGCCTGGTAGGCGAGCTTCTTGGCCTCGGGGCGCATGCCGTTTTGGATAAGGCCCACGCTCATGCCCAGGAACTCGTACACCTGCCCCATCCACTGGCTGTCGCGGCGAGCCAGGTAATCGTTGACGGTGACGATGTGCACGTTCTGCCCGCAAAGGGCGTTGAGGTAGCCGGCAAGCGTGGACACGAGCGTCTTACCCTCGCCCGTGCGCATCTCGGCGATCTGACCGTCGTTGAGCGCCATGCCGCCGATGAGCTGGACGTCGAAGTGACGCATGCCCAGCGTTCGCACCGACGCCTCGCGCACCGCAGCGAACGCCTCGGGCAGCACGTCTGCCGTGGAAGCGCCAGCCTGCACGCGGCCGCGCAGCTCGTCGGTGAACGCGCGCAGCTGCTCATCGGATTTTGCCTGCATCTCGGGCTCGAGGCCGCCGATCTTGTCGGCCAGGGCCTGGTAATTCTTCAGCTGCTTGCCTTCGCCGAACGTAAGCAGCTTGGAGAGGAAACCTGCCATATGAGCGCCATTCCTTTCAGCGCCGGCCCTGTATGCCGGCGCGGGTTCGTTTAATCAGTTAACTGTAGCATATCCTCAATTTAGCTAGGTTCCAGTAGCCGACATGCACAGCTTCTTCGCAGCGCCGCGCAGCTAATCGCGGGGGTTTGCCCTCGTAGGACCCCCGCTTCGCCCGACGCACATCGCGCGAACGCATCCCGAAACGAGGCCGCCCGCATCAAGCGCCGCAAGGCCGCACTCCCCCCGCACGCCCTCGCGGCGCCCCTTCGCCTTACACGCGCTCCTCAGCCTCGATGATGGAGCGGTACAGCCGCATCGTCTCGGCCGAGGGGTCGATGCCCAGATCATCGGCCAGGTACCGTCGGCAAGCGAAGTAGGTCTGCAGCGCCGCGGTACGCTGCAGCGAGGCGATCTGGGCGCGCATGAGCGCCACGTACACATCCTCGCGCGAGTCGTCGCGGGAAAGCGCCGCACGGGCGAACCACAGGCCCTCCCGGGGATCGCCCGAGTCAAGCAGCTTCCCCGATGCTGCCACCAGGGCATCCACCAGGCGGTTTTTGCAATCCTCGCGAAGCCCGTCGATGACGTCGCAACCATCGTCGCCCGGCAGAAGCTCGTCGGCGAACGAATCCTCGACCCGCGCGAACAGGTGCCCCCATCCGCCACGCCCCGGACGGTTGAACAGCAGCGCCCGACATACCTCCTCCAGCTCGAGAACGTCGCTTGCCAGCAGCCGAGCCTCGATGCACACGCCGTTTTGATGCCTGACAAGGTAAGGGCAATCGCCCTCGGGCGTGGATAGCGCCGAGCGCAGCTGCGACCAGGTGGCGTAAAAGTTCTTGCGCCGGCACGACGCGCTCGACTCGGGCCAGAGCTGCGCGGCAAGGCGATCGCGCGAAACGTCGCGCCCGCGGTTGAGCACGAGCAGGGCGAGCAGGGAGCGAACCTTCTGCCGCGAAAGGTGCCCCGATTCAACCGCGACATCGCCCACCTTCACCTCCAAGCGGCCGAACAGGTTCACGGTAAGACGCGGCGGCGCCGGCGTTGCGGGCATCGCCGTCCCCCACGCCACCTTGCGAAACGCATCGGGATGCGTGCTCTCGAACGACGCACGGGATCGAAGCTTGCGAGCATGGGCGCGCTCGCACTCCATGCGCTGCATGGACAGCGCCCTCTCAAGCCTGTTCGCCGCCATTGCGCAGCGAGGATCCAAACCCGGCATATCCAAGTATCCGCGCTCCAGAATGCGCGAAAACGAGCAAGCTGCAAGGGCCTGGGCAAGCGTGAGCGACCCGGTTGCGGCAAACGCCTGGGAAACATCGCGAGCGACCGCAGCGGCCACGCGCTCGGCCAGCTGAACCGCCAGCAACCCCTCGGAGCCGCCTGCGTCATCGAGCAGCTTCGCGGCGCACAACAGCGCGCCTTCGCCAAGCTCCGCCCCCTCGAACGCCAGAAGCCACGCCTGCGCGGGAAGGATATCCTCGTCAAACGCCGGATCGATCACGCAGGCCATGGCGCTCAGATGGGCGAACGGCCCATCGCCCATCTCGCGTATGGCCGACGAGCACGCAGCAGCGGCATCCCCCGCCGAACCCGAGAGCTGCACGAGCTGCGCCACCGCCTGCTGCGCGAGGTCGGCGCCGCAGGCAAGAGCGCGACGCGCCGCAAGGCAGCCCGCCACGTTCTCGCCCAGCAGGGCGCAGCGCACCGCCTCCTCGAGATGCTGACCGGCGTCGAGCTGGCGGGAATCCAGGCTTGCATACAACGTGCGCGCGCTCAAAAGACACGCCGCATCGCGCAGCCGGCGGCTTTGCGAGGCAAGCCAGGTGCAGCGCACGTGAGCGGATGCCAGACAGCGCATGACCTCGCACGCCCGGGCGCAGCGCCCGGCGTCCATAAGGGCCTCCGCCAATCGCAACACGAACGCGCCCGCATCCTCATGCGCGCTCGCGCCGAGATTCGCCAGCCTGTCCGAGAACGCCTCAGCGATCTGGGACACCCCAAACGGAGCCGCGCAAAACGCGCCGCGCACGCGATCGACGCCCACGTAGGCGTAGCTTCGCTCCAACAGCTCGGCCACCTCGTCGTCGATGCGAACGATACGCCGAGCGTCGGAGAGGCTTCCCGACCCCAGGCACAGCAAGGCGAACACGGCAGCCATCACATCGGCGGGCAGCTCCTCGGACGCGGCAAGCTCCAAAAACGCAGGCGAGGCGGACTCTCCCCAGGCAAGCGCCGCCACGCGCCGGCACCGCGCGACATCGTGCGCCGGAGTCTCGGCTATGTCGGAGGGCAAGCGCGCGAAATCAACCTCCTCATCGTTGAGCAGCAGGTCTCCCGCGCCTATGAGCATGCGATCGATCTGGTCGCCGAACACATCGGCCGCCGGCGTGCAGGTGATGAGCGCCTCGCACCCTCTGTCGAGCAGATCATCGAGAACGGCGCCGAACAACTCGGCTCGAAGGGAATCAAGCGGCGGGACATCCTCGAACACGGCGAGAAAGGGCTGATCGTCGACTTCGACGAGCCCATCGACGATGCTGTGCGCATCCAAATCGCGCAAGAAGCACGGGCTGGCGCAATCAATCCAGAACACGTGATCGAACGCGAACACCGTTTCAGCGTATTCAAGAGCTAGGGTGCTTTTCCCGAAACCTGACGGGGCCACCATGAACCGCGCGACGTTGCGCTCGCGCAGCAGCTTGGCCACCAACGCCGGGCGCGGATACGCACGCAAAGAAGAGAACCTAGACGGCCGGTTACCGCGGCACGCGGATTGAGCTAAAAAGGACAGCATCCTTCAAACCCCCTTTTGACGGGATCGGATGCTTGGCCTGTGATACGGCCACCATACCGCAATATATTGATACTGACAAGAGTCGGTAATTCGATAAGACAAGGTGACTTCGTATGTTTTCGCGAACTACGGGTTTTCACGGTCTATATATTGTGGGTATACCAAAACGAACTCACAACAGATTCGAAACCCGGATGCAGCGATGCCCGCACGCCTTGCAGCATGCGGGCATCTGCGAACGGCACCAGCGGCGCCTTGAACGGTTAGGGGCGACGGAGCGCTACGCTTCGCGGCCGATCAGCTTGGCGATGCGCTCGGAATAGGTCAGGTCGGTCAAGCCGGCCTCCTCTTCCAAGTCGACCAGGGGCGCGTCGTTCCACAGCGACTCCAGGCGATAGTAATCGCGCGTTTCGGGCTGGAACACGTGCACAATGAAGCTGCCGTAATCCAGCAGCGACCACGTGCCGTCGGCCGTGCCCTCGATGTGATAGGGCTTCGCGCCGCCGCGCAGACGGCATTGCTCCTCGATCTCGTCGACCACGGCATCGACCTGACGGTTGTTCGACGCCGTGCAGATGACGAAGTACTCGGTGACGCCGATCAGGTCGCCGACCTGCTGCACCATGATATCGGTGGCCTTCTTCTCGTTAGCGGCCTGTGCGGCGATGATGGCGCACTCGCGCGGGCTGAGAAGGTCGGGCTTCTGGCGTCCGTACATGTCCACGCCCTGGTTGATAGGGGCGTTGTTGTCCACTGCCTCGTTCACTTGCTTCCTTTCGCATCGTTTGCGGCGCGCTCACGTGCGCGTGCCGCGTAATAATTCCAAACGGTCACGGTATCGGGATGGATGAGCTTGCGACGCTCGATGAGGTTTCCCACCACATAGACAAGCGTTGCCATGAACAGCTCCTCAAGCTCCACCTTCCCCACCATATCGCGCAGCTTGTCGACGCCCGCGCAATAGCGCCCGGGCTCGATGACGTCGGCCACGTACACGATAAGGTCGAGCGGCGACATGCCTACGGCCCCGGTGGTGTGCAGGCGGATGGCCTGCAGCAACGGCGCCGGAAGCTCGGGGAATTTCCTGGCAAGCGCCGCCGCGGCGGTGGGACCGTGCAGCAGATGGGGCATGTCCAGATAGCTTGCCAGCTGGTCGGCGATGCCGAGCTCGACCGCGCGGGCGCGGATGCCCTCGTTGTCGTAGCCCTTGTCCCAGTCATGCAAAAGACCCGCCAGACGGGCCAGACGCTCATCCTGTCCGTAGACCCGCGCCATGCGCGCCGCCGTCTCGGAGACCCCCAGGGAATGCTCGAAGCGCTTATGCCCCACGCGTTGCGCAAGGTCATCACGTCGGGCCTGGTAAAACGCATCGCCGAGCACATCGACCGCTCCTTGCGGCAGCTGCACGCCTTGATCTGGTTCGACTTCGCTCACTTCGCACACCGCTTCCCTGTTCCGCTTCCAACCATAGAGCCCATGGGCGGCAATATAGTCGAGCACCCGCTGCACCGTCAAATAACGAATGGATTTGCCCGCTTGCACGCGGGCGCGCAGATAGCTTGACGACACGGCCAGCCCCGTTGCCTCCAGCATGTGGATACGGAAGTTGCCCGACCGCTCTATGGTGAGCCGGGTTTCCTCGGAAAGGGCGTACCCCGGCCGCGTTGCGGCGATCAACTCCGCCATGCTGGCGATGGCGGCGCTTTCGCGCCACTTCAAGATGGAGCATACCGCATCCGCGCCCGTGATGAAGAACAGCGCCACGTTTCCCGGATAATGTTCACGAAGCTGGCGCAGCGTATCGGCCGTGTAGGTGACGCCCGGGCGGTCGATCTCGATGCGGCTGACATCGAAGGCGGGGTTGCCCCGCACCGCCAGGCGGCACATCTCGAAGCGCTGTTCGGCGGGCGTGACGTCGCGCTTGAGCTTGAACGCCGGCTTCCCCGCGGGGATGAACACCACCGCATCCAGACCGAACGCCTCGCGCGCCTGCTCGGCGCAGGCCAGATGTCCGATGTGGATGGGGTCGAACGTGCCGCCCATGATGCCGAGGCGCACCGGGCGGCCGTCGGCCCCAAGATCGTCGAAACGCTCGCAGACCACGGGCGCAGCCGCCGCTTGCGCGCACCCGGCATCGACGCTGGCTTGCGTAATGCCCATCCTAGGCGCGCACCTGCCCCGAGCCGCGCAGCACGTACTTGTACGAGGTCAGGCCCTCGAGCGCGAAGGGGCCGCGCACGTGCAGCTTCTGCGTGGAGATGCCGATTTCCGCGCCCAGGCCGAACATGCCGCCGTCGGTGAACGCGGTGGAGGCGTTCACGTACACCGCGGCCGCATCCACTTCGTTGACGAACCGCTCGATGGCGGTCGCGCCTTCGGGAAGCTGCGAATCGGCGACGATGGCCTCGGAGTGCATCGTGCCGTAGCGGTTGATATGGTCGATAGCCTGCTCGGGGCCGCTGACGCAGCGCACGGCCAGATCGGGCGAAAGGTACTCCGTTTCCCAATCCTGCTCGGAGGCGCGCTCGACCTGCAGCGCGGCATCGGTCGGTAACCGCTTTTCACCGGCGGCAAGGGCGGCCTTGCACGCAAGCTCATCGCCGTGGATGCGCACGCCCTTGTCGGCGAGCATGCCGAACAGCTCGGGCAGGAACCGCTCGGCCACGGCCTGGTCGACGAGCAGCGTCTCGCAGGTGTTGCAGACGCCGTAGCGGCGGCATTTCGCGTTGACGACGATGTTTCGCGCCATATCGAGATCTGCCGTGGAATGCACGTACACGTGGCAGTTGCCCGTGCCTGTTTCGATAACGGGGACCTTCGCGCAATCGACGCAATGGGCGATCAGGCCCGCGCCGCCGCGCGGCACGAGCACGTCGACCACGCCGCGCAGGCCCATGAGCACGTCGGCCGCGGCGCGGTCGGTGGACTCGATGATACCGATGCAGCCGGCGGGCATGCCGGCCGAAACGGCGGCATCGTGGAGCACGTGCGCGATGGCCGCGCAGGACTTGGCGGCCATGGAACCGCCGCGCAGCACGCAGGCGTTGCCCGATTTCAGGCAGATGCCCGCGGCATCGGCCGTGACGTTGGGGCGCGCCTCGTAGACCACGGCCACCACGCCGAGCGGGACGGCCACGCGCGAAAGCCGGATGCCGCTATCGAGCGTGCGCGAATCGAACACGCGGTCGAGCGGGTCGGGAAGCGCCACCAGGTCCTCGAGCGCATCGGCCATGGCCGCAACGCGCCCCTCGTCGAGCATCAGGCGATCGAGCAGGCTTTCCTTCGTGCCCGCCTGACGCGCAGCGTCCATATCCTGGGCGTTGGCGGCCACGATGGCCCCAGATTGCTCGCGCAGCGCCCGGGCCATGGCGGTCAATGCGGCGTTGCGCTCCTGCACGGTCGCCTGCGCAAGCGCCGGGCTCGCATCCTTGGCGGCCTGCGCGACCGCCAGCACTTCCTGTTCCAGCATGATCGGACTCACATTCTGTCGTATATCCAAAGCATGGGGCGCACGCCCCTATTCGAAGACCACCAGCTCATCGCGATGCACCAACGGACGCTGGGTCAGCGCGGCGAGCAAGCGGTTGCGCTCGAGCGCCTCGCGCGTTTTGCCGCAGGCAAGCTCCACCTCATCGGCGGAGAACGCCGCACGGCCGCGGGCGAACAGATGGCCCGCGAGGTCTTTGATGTCGACGATGTCGCCGGCCTCGAAGCGACCCTCCACGCTAGCGACGCCCACGCAGAGCAGGGATTTGCCATGCTCGATAAGCGCCGATTTCGCGCCCTCGTCGACCACCACCGCGCCGCGCGCCGAATCGCCAAGGGCGATCCACAGCTTGCGGGGCGTGATCTCGTGGGGCTTGTTCAGCGCCGAGAAGCGCGTGCCGACGGGCTTGCCCGCCGCAGCGTCCTCGACCACGTGGGACTGGCGGCCATAGCAGATGATCATGGGGATGCCGGCCACCATGAGCACGCGCGCGGCCTTGATCTTGGTGATCATGCCGCCCGAACCCACGGTGGAGCCCGCACCGCCGGCGACCGCCAAGATCTCGGGCCCGATGCTTTCCACGTGCGGGATGAGCTTGGCGTCGGGGTTGGTGTTCGGATTGCCGTCGTAGAGGCCGTCGATATCCGACAGGATGACCATGAGGTCGGCGTCGATGAGGCACGCGGCAAGCGCGGCGAGCGTGTCGTTGTCGCCGAACTTGATCTGCTCGACGGCGACGGTGTCGTTCTCGTTGATGATGGGCACCACGCCCAGCTCCAGCAAGCGCAGAAGCGTGTTGCGGGCGTGCAGGTACGCGTGGCGGTCGGCGGTGTCGCGACGGGTCAGCAATACCGTGGAGGTGACGATGCCGTGGCGCGCGAACACCTCGGCATACGCCGTGGCCAAAGCCGACTGCCCCACCGACGCCGCGGCCTGCAAGCTTGGCATGTCGCTGGGGCGCTTCTGGATGCCCAGGGCCTCAAGGCCGCACGCGATGGCGGCCGACGTGACGATGACGGGCTGCCAACCGGCGGCGCGCACCTTCGCGATCTGGTCGGCAAGCGCCGCCAGGTACTCGTAATCGATGCTGCTCTCCGACGTGGTAAGCGTCGAAGACCCGATTTTTATGACCAGGCGCCGTGCGGCGCCTTCCCTAGCATCCAGCTGCTCCATTAGATATCAAGCTCCTCGAACAGATCGGCGGCCGTCCTGGTGGACTCAAACTCGAAGGCGCGACCGCAAATGCGGATCTCGTCGCCATCGACGGCGCCCGCCTTCTCGAGCGCCTCTTCGACGCCCACGCGCTTGAGGCGGTGCTGCAAAAACACCACTGCCTCCTCGTTTTCCCAATCGCACTGCACCACCATGCGCTCGACCTGGGTGCCCACCACGCGGAACACGCCCTCGGAGAGCTTGCGCACGGTGAAGCGCTTGTCGCGAGCCTCGCGCTTGAGCTCCCACACGTGCTCGTACTGCACGTCGGACGCCTCGGCCTGGCGAGCCTGCTCGCGAAGCTCGTGGACCTGGTTGGCGATGGCGGCCTTCAGGCTGTCCACGCCCTCGCCGGTGAGCGCGCTGATGCAGTACACCTTCGGGTCGATGGGGCTCGGCGCGAACTCGTTGCCGCCGGCAGCGGCAATGGAATCAGCCTTGACCTGCGCCTTCAGGCGCTCAAGCGCCTCTTCGGCGCCCGTGACGTCGATCTTGTTGGCCACCACGATGCGCGGGCGCGCAGCCAGCTCGTCGGCATAAAGCGCCAGCTCGTTGTTGATGATCTTGTAGTCATCGAGCGGGTCGCGGCCCTCCCAGTCGCCCGTGAGGTCGACCACATGCACGATGAGCGCGGTGCGCTCGATATGGCGAAGGAACTCGTGGCCCAGGCCGCGCCCTTCGTGCGCGCCCTCGATGAGACCGGGGATGTCGGCCACGACGAAGCTCAAGTCACCCGAACGCGCCACGCCCAGGTTGGGAACAAGCGTGGTGAACGGGTAATCGGCGATCTTCGGGCGGGCCGCCGAGATCTTCGAAATGAGCGAGCTTTTGCCGGCAGAGGGCATGCCCACAAGCGCCGCGTCGGCCATGAGCTTCATCTCAAGCTCGATCCAGCGCTCCTGCGCAGGCTCGCCCAACTCGGCGAACGCCGGCGCGCGGCGCGTGGAGGTGACGAAGTGGATGTTGCCGCGGCCGCCCATGCCGCCGTCGGCCACGGTGATGCGCTCGCCGTCGTGGGTGAGATCGGCCATAAGCTCGCCGGTTTCCTTCGATTCCTCGAAGTACTCGTGCACCACGGTGCCCACCGGCACCTTGAGCACCAAGTCGTCGCCCGTGGCGCCGTGCATACGGCTGCCCTTGCCGTGCGTGCCGCGCTCGGCCTTGAAGTGATGCTTGAAACGGTAGTCGATCAGCGAGGACACGCTGGCATCGGCTTCAAGCACCACGTTGCCGCCATGGCCGCCGTCGCCGCCGTCGGGACCGCCCTTGGGCACATGGGCCTCACGGCGAAACGACATGCAGCCGGCGCCGCCGTCGCCGCCCTTAACGTGGATTCGGACTTTATCAATGAACACGATGTGACCTCCATCGGTTTTAGGATTGCGTGTATCGCCTGATTGTATACGAAAAAAGCCCCCTGCAAGGCAGGGGGCTTCGCGAATGCATAGATGCCACGCACACGCGTGCGGCTTGTGCTACGCCTGGGGGCGGACATGCACGCGACGCTTCACGCCGCGCGTGAACTCCAGCGTGCCGTCGCACAGAGCGAACAGCGTGTCGTCCTTGCCACGGCCGACGTTGTCGCCGGGATGGAACTTGGTGCCGCGCTGACGGACGATGATCTGGCCCGTCTTGATCTGCTGGCCGGCGAACATCTTCACGCCCAGTCGTTTTGCGTGGGAATCGCGGCCGTTACGGGTAGAACCGAGACCTTTCTTATGTGCCATTTCATTCCCTCCTTACAATTAAGCGATGGACTTGATTTCAACGCGCGTGAGCTGCTGGCGATGGCCGCGCAGCTTCTTGTAGTTCTTGCGCTTCTTGAACTTGAACACCAGCTGCTTGGGGCCCTTGAACTGCTCGACGACCTCAGCGGTGACCTTCTTGGCAGCTGCCTTGGCCGGATCGGCCTCGACGGTGGAACCGTCGACGAAGCAGATGACCGGAAGCTCGACGGTGGCGCCGACCTCGGCGTCCAGCTTCTCGATGTTGAGCTTGTCCCCGACGGCAACCTTGTACTGCTTGCCGCCCGTTTTCACGATTGCGTACATGTTTTCTCCTACTTTCGAAATAAACGCAAGGCGATAGCTTAGCAGCGCGACCGTAGCAAGTCAACGAAGTGATCGAATGCACAGTCTCCGCGTATCATCGCACTTATTTCCGCTGCGCCTCCTCGGGCACAACATTCGATATGATACCAGATGTTGTGGACACACGCGGCGGCGTTGCCGGCTTTTTCCGCATTGTCGCCGCGCTCCACGAAATACCCACAAGCTAGTGCGCTTCAGCCCAGGTATCGGCAGCCGAGATATCCGCGAGCAGGGGCACCTTGAGCTCCACCACGTGTTCCATAACGTCGCGAACCATGGCCGAGAGCGCCTCCACTTCCCCATCGGGTACGCTGAAGTCCAGCTCGTCGTGCACCTGCACGAGCAGACGGGCCTTGAAGCCCTCCTCCATGAGACGCTGCTGCACCTGGCGCATGGCGAGCTTGATGATGTCGGCGGCGCTGCCCTGCATAGGGTGGTTCATGGCGGTGCGCTCGCCGAAGCCGCGCGTGTTGCCGTTGGCGGCGTGCAGCTCGGGGATATGGCGCTTTCTCCCGAACATGGTTTCCGCATAGCCTTTGGCGCGGGCCTGCTCGACCGTTTCGTCGAGATAGGCGCGCACGCCGGGGTGCACCTCGAAGTAGCGGTCGATCATGCCCTTGGCCTCGGCGATGGGGATCCCCAGGCTTTGCGCCAGCCCGAACGCCTGCTGGCCGTAGACGATGCCGAAGTTCACCGCCTTGGCGCGGCTGCGCTGCTCAGGCGTGACCTGGTCGATGGGCACGTCGAACACGCGGGATGCCGTGGAGGCGTGGAAGTCGGCGCCGCTGGTGAACGCCTGGACAAGGGCCTCGTCGCCGGAGAGGTGCGCAAGCAGGCGCAGCTCGATCTGCGAGTAGTCCGCCGAAAGGAACTTGCAGCCCGGTTCGAGCGGGATGAAGCACTCGCGGATGTGGCGCCCGAACTGCGTGCGCACGGGGATGTTCTGCAGGTTGGGGTCCGAAGAGGACAGGCGCCCGGTGGTGGTGACGGTCTCGTTGAAGCTGGAGTGCACGCGCCCGTCGCCTGCGCGCATGCGCGGCAGGGCGTCGATGTAGGTGGACTTGATCTTCGCCAGCTCGCGATAGCGCAGCACAAGCGCGGGCAGCTCGTGGACCTCGGCAAGGTCCTTGAGCACCTTGGCGTCGGTGGAATAGCCGCGCTGGGTCTTCTTGCGCGCGGGCAGACCGAGCACCTCGAACAGGATATGGCCGAGCTGCTTGGGGGAATCCACGTTGAACTCCTGGCCGGCAAGCTCGTAGATTTGCGCGCGCAGGCCCTCGATCTGCTCCCCCGTGGATGCGCCCAGCTGCGCAAGGCGCTCGACGTCGATGGCAGCGCCCGTGCGCTCCATGATGGCAAGCACCGCCACGAGCGGCAAGTCGATGTCGAAATAAGCGCGCTCGGAGCCCTCGTCTTTAAGGGCGCGGGTAAGCGGGCCCACCAGCGCGCGTGTCGCGGCGGCCTGCGCGCAGGCACGCTGCTCCTCGGTTTTCGCCTCGGGCAGCACGCCGCCCATATAGGTATCGAGCAGCACGTCGTAGGTATACTCGGACACCGACGAGTTCAAAACGTATCCGGCAAGCCCCAGGTCGAAAGCGCGCATGGACATGAGCTGCGCATCGTCGACCAGCGTGGGAAGGGCGTTATCGGCGGGATAGACGCGATGCAGGGCCTCCTTCACGTCGAGCGCGGCGAAGTTGCCGCCGGAGATCAAGCGCGCAAGCTGGGCGAAGGCGGCATCATCGGCAAACACGGCGCAGCCCTGCGAAGCGGACACGGCCACAACGGACCCGCCGCCGAACAGCGACTCCTGCTCGGGATCCACGATGGCCACTCCCACCTGCTCACCCGATTCCAGAACCGCGTCCACAAGCTTCTCGGCCTCTTCGCCGTGCAGAACCTGCCCCACCTCGATAGCCGCGGATTCGCGCTGAGGGGCCTCGCCCACCAGCTTGAGCACACGCGTCAGATGCGAATTGAAACGATACTTCGAGAACGCCTCGGTAACGGCCTGCGCGCTGAACGCCGGGAACGCCGCCCCCTCAAGGTCCAAGGGGAAATCCAGGTCGCGCACGATGGTGGCAACCTTGCGGCTGGTGAACGCCGCCTCGCGGTTTTCCTCCATGCGCTCCTTCTGCTTGCCGCGCAGCTCGTCGATATGCTCGTAGATGCCCTCAAGGCTGCCATAGGCGCCCAGCAGCTTCGCCGCGGTTTTGTCGCCCACGCCCGGCACGCCGGGGATGTTGTCGGAGCTGTCGCCCTTCAGTCCCAGAAAATCGGGGAACTGCGACGGCTCCACGCCGTAACGCTCGCGCACCTCGCCGGGGCCGTAGATGGCCACGTCGGTGATGCCCTTGCGCGTGGTGACCACGTGCGTGAGCTCGGAGCACAGCTGGTAGACATCCTTATCGCCCGAGACCAGCAGCGTGCGATAGCCCAGCGCCTCGTCGCGGGCCGCCACGGTTCCCAGGATATCGTCGCCTTCCCAGCCCGTCACGCGCACCACGGGGATGCTCATGGACTCGAGGAGCTCCTCGATGATGGGGAACTGCGCCTTCAGGCCCGGGTCCATGGGAGGGCGCTGGGCTTTGTATTGCTCGAGCGCCTCGGTGCGGAATTTCGGGCGCCCGGCATCGAAAGCGCACACGATGGCGTCGGGATTGGAGATGTCGATGAACTTGAGCAGCATGGCTATGAAGCCGAACACCGCATTGGTGGGCGTGCCGTCCGGGGCGTTCATGGTCGGCGGCACCGCGTGGAAGGCGCGGTGCATCAACGAGTTGCCGTCGATGACGGCCACTTTCTTCTCAGGCATAGGGCTTCCTTCAGGTTGGTTGCGCTTTCCCACCATTATATAAGCGGCGAAAGGAAAGCGGCGCCAACCGCATCATAGAAGCACCGTTTGCCCGCTTCGCTACGCGCTCCAAAGGTAGCCGACGCCGCGCACCGTCTCCAGATGCTGCGAGAGCTCGGGACCGAGTTTGGCGCGGACGCGCCTGACGTGCACGTCGACGGTGCGGCTGCCGCCGTAGTAATCGAAGCCCCACACGCGGCGCAGCAGCGCATCGCGGCTGTAGGTGCGGCCCGGATGCGTGACCAAAAACGCCAGCAGCGCATATTCGAGGTACGTGAAGTCAAGCGGCTCCCCGCCCACCGTCACCTGGTACGTGGCCAGGTTGATGGTCATGTTGTCCACCGTCACGAAATCGGTCGAGGTGCTCTCGTTGCCCGGCCACAGAAGCTGGCGGATGCGGGCGGCACACTCCTCGCTGCCGGCGCCGTGCACCACGAAATCGCTTTTCACCTGCACGGGAAGGCGGAACTCGGGAAGCTGCGCCTCGTTGACGATGACCAAAAGCGAGGCCGAGCCGTCCTCGAGCAGCACCGATTCCACCTGAGACAAGGTTGCCAGGGCGTCGGCGCGCGCCTCGTAGATGACCAGGTCGTAGGAAGGATGCTGGGACAGCAGCTTCTTGAACTGCACCGAAGACCCCGCCGCAACATCGACATCCAGGCCCGAGAGCACCTGCTGGAACTTGTGGGCGTTATCAAGGCTGTCGGCGATGAATATGACCGTTTTCCTCATTCTGAGCACACCTCCTTACGTGTCGTCCCGCGCACCGTTACAGAACCGCCAGGTAGCGGTCAAGCTCCCAGGTTGACACGTTGGACTGGTACTCGTCCCACTCGGCCTGCTTGGCTTCCACCAGGTAATCGCAGATGTGATCGCCCAGCGTTTCGCGCATGAGCTTCGAGCCCCTGAACAGCTCGACGGCCTGGCCCAGGCTTTCGGGAAGCGTGCGGAACCCTTGACGGCGCAGCTCTTGGCGCGACTGGGTGAACAGGTCGCGGTCCTCGACGGGCGCCGGGGGCTCAAGGCCCTCCTCGATGCCGGCCAGGCCCGCCGCCAGCATGACCGCGAAGGTGAGGTAAGGATTGGCGCTGGGGTCGGGGCTTCGCAGCTCCAGGCGGCACGCCATCTCGCGATTGGGGCGATAGCCGGGCACGCGCACGAGCGTGGAGCGGTTGGCGCGGGCCCACGACAGGTAGATGGGGGCCTCGCCACCGGCAAGCAGGCGCTTATAGGAATTGACGCAAGGATTGGTGATCAAGGCGAACTCGGGCGCGTACTTCAAGATGCCCGCAAGGAAGCTTTTCGCCGTTGCCGACAGATGATAACCCTGCGGATCCTCGGGATCGAAGAACACGTTGCCGCCGTCGAAATCGAACAGGCTCATGTGCACGTGCATGCCGCTGCCCGGGGCATCGGTGAGGGGCTTGGGCATGAAGGAGGCGTACACGCCGTGCTTCATGGCGATCTCCTTCACCACCAGCTTGTAGGTCATGACCGCATCAGCCATGGAGAGAGCGTCGGTGAAGCGAAGGTCGATCTCGTGCTGGGAAGGACCGTTCTCGTGATGGCTGTACTCGACGGGGATGCCCATCTTCTCCAACGTGAGCACGGTATCGCGTCGCAGGTCGCTGGCGTAATCCAAACTGGTCAAGTCGAAATAGCCGCCGCGATCCAAAAGCTCGGTGCCCTCGGCGTCCTTGAAGTAATAGAACTCAACCTCGGGGCCGACGTTGAACACGTACCCCATGTCCTGGGCCTTGCCCACCACGCGCGCCAGCACATGGCGCGGGTCGCCTTCGAAGGGCTTGCCGTCGGGCGTGCGGATACCGCAGAACATACGGGCGACGGCGTTGCTCTCCGGGCGCCAGGGAAGCACCTGGAACGTGGAGGCGTCGGGGAACGCCAGCATATCGGATTCCTCGGTACGGCAGAAGCCCTCGATGCAGCTGCCGTCGAAGCCCATGCCGTCGGCGAAGGCGTCTTCAAGCTCGCTGGGGATGACGGCGAACGACTTCATGCTGCCGAGCACATCGGTGAACCAGAATCGCACGAAGTGCACATCGCGGCTTTTAATGGTTTTCAGAACGAAATCCTGCTCCGGGTTGGAAGCCATGAACGGTTCCTCCTTCACGCGCCAGGCCATGCGGCGGCGCGGGTCCAAACATCTTCTAGAGGGAGATTATATCAGCGCATGTTGCAAACGCGTTACGCGCCCGAGGCATTGCGAAAGCAAATCGAACCCAAGGCTTCCCATCGAAAGCCGGCATGCGCATACGCGAAGGGCCGCCCCGAAAGGCGGCCCGAAAGCTGTTGAACCTATGTGCTGACGCGCTGCGCCCGGCGAAGGCGCACACAGCGCCCACCGGAGCGCAGGCTCCTACGACCTGCGAACGCGCTTGTCCACCAGTCGCGCGACCAGGTCGCCGATGGACTGGAACACCTGCACGAGCACGATGCACAGCAAGATGGAGGCGATCATGACATCGCCCAGGTAGCGCTGGTAGCCATAGCGGATGGCGATATCGCCGATGCCGCCTGCGCCCACCGCGCCGGCCATGGCGGTATAGCCGAACAAGGTGATGACGGTGATGGAAGCGCCGCGCACCAGGCTGGGCAGGCTTTCGCGCAGCATGACCTTGCACACGATCTGCCAGGTGTTGGCGCCGAAGCTTTGCGCGGCCTCGACCAAGCCGCCATCGACCTCGGCCAAGCTCTGCTCGACCATGCGGCCCACGAACGGGATGGCGGCCACGGTAAGCGGCACGATGGCGCCGGGAACGCCCAGCGACGTGCCCACCACCAGGCGCGTGAATGGGATGATAGCCACGAGCAGGATGATGAACGGGATGGAGCGGCCGATGTTGACGATCCAGCCGAGCACCGTGTTAAGGGCGCGCTGGGGCTTCAGACCATCTTTGGCCGTGATGACCAAAAGCACGCCGAGCGGCACGCCGATGAGGTAGGCGAACAGCGTGGACGCAAGGGTCATGACGAGCGTGTCCACCGTGCCCTGGGCGAACAGGGCGCCATACTGCGAGATGAAGTTGCTGATGTAGTCCATTTAGCCCTCCTGGCCTTTCGCCTCATCGCGCCCGGTAGCCACGACCAGGTCGTCGTTGGCCAGAAGCTCGCGGGTGACGGGGCTTTGCGGATTGCCGAACACGGCGGCCGTGGCGCCCTCCTCCACGATGCGGCCGTGGTCGATGACGGCCACGCGGTTGCAGATCTTGCAGGCAACGGGCAGCGAGTGGGTGATGACCACGAGCGTGACGCCCAGCTCGCGGTTGATGTCTTGCAAAAGCTGCAGGATGGAGGCGGTGGTGCGCGTGTCAAGGGCGCTGGTTGCCTCGTCGCAGAGCATGACCTTGGGGTTATTGGCCAGCGCGCGGGCGATGGCCACGCGCTGCTGCTGACCGCCTGAAAGCTGGCTGGGATAGCGCTCGGCAAGGTCGGCCAGGCCCACCAGCTCGAGCAGCTCCATGGCACGCTTGCGGGCGGTCTCGCCCTTCTCGCCGCGAAGCTCGAGCGGGAAGGTGACGTTGCGCAAGACGGTGCGCTGCTGGAACAGGCTGAAGTTCTGGAAGATCATGCCCACCTGGCTGCGCAGCTCGAGCAGCGCGCGACCGGACAGCCCCGTGATATCGCGGCCGTCGTAGAGGATGGCGCCCTCGGTGGGGCGTTCGAGCAAGTTCAGGCAGCGGACGAGCGTGGATTTACCGGCGCCCGAGGCGCCGATGATGCCGAACACGTCGCCATCGTTGATGGTAAGGTTCACGTTGCGCAGCGCATGATGGGCGTTTTCGCCTTCGCCATACGTCTTGCACACGTGCTGCAATTGGATCATACGTTTCCCGATCACTTGGTTGGATACGACGCAACGGGCGCCAAGAGCCCTATTTGCGCGCACGATTGCGCAACTTCTAATAATAGGCGAAGCTCAAGCCACGCACAAGGATGGCGTTTGCCGGGAAGCCCCCATCAGCGCGCGAATCCTACGGGGCTCGTGGGGGTTCGCTGTTCGCCGGGCTCGGCAAGGCGCCGGCTTGGTATACTTGCTGACATGAATACGCAAACCTACACACAGCGCGCTCAAGCGCGCCAACGCCGCCGCATCGCCGTGGTCACCATGGGCGTCAAGCTCGGCGACGAGACGCGCGGCTACACGCGTTTCCGCGTCCTGTCCGAGATGCTCGTCGAGCAGGGCTTCGACGTGGACCTGATCACCTCGTCGTTCCAGCACTGGGAAAAGGCCCAGCGCGACACCTCGAAGACCTGCTATCAGGGCCTTCCTTACAACGTGGTGTTCATCGACGAGCCGGGCTATACGCGCAACTTGGACCTGCAGCGCATCCGCAGCCACCACGTGGCGGCGAAGAACCTGCGCGATCATTTCGAGCGCACCGCGGGCCGTTACTCGCTCATCTACTCCGAGATCCCGCCCAACGACGTGGCGCGCGTATGCGCGGAATACGCTTCCGAGCACGACATCCCCTACGTCGCCGACATCAACGACCTGTGGCCCGAGGCCATGCGCATGGTGATTAACATCCCCGTGATCAGCGATGTGGCGTTCTACCCGTTCTCCCGCGATGCGAAACGCGTCTACCAGTTGCTCTCCGGCGCCGTGGGAACCTCGGAGGAGTACACGGCGCGCCCGGCGAAGGACCGCACGGCGCCCTACCCCCACGCCACGGTGTACGTGGGCAACGACCTTGCGGCGTTCGACGAGGGCGCCCGCGAGCATATGGCCGACGTCGTGAAACCCGAGGGCGAGCTGTGGGCCGTCTATGCCGGCACGCTCGGCGCCAGCTACGACCTGGCAACCCTCATAAAGGCGGCGGCGTTGCTCGAGAAGCGTCGCGCGGCCCATACCGCGCGCACAACCGCCGCGGGAACCGCCAAGCAACATCGCCCCTTCCCTCCCGTGAAGGTGAAGATCCTAGGAGACGGCCCCGACCGCCAACGCTTGGAGGAGCTTGCCCGGCAGGAAAACGCCCCCGTGGAGTTTTTGGGCTATCAGGACCATGGCAGCATGGCGGCATGGCTTCGCGCAAGCGACATCACCGTGAACTCCCTGGTGAAAAGCGCGGTGCAGAGCATCGTCACGAAGATCGGCGACTACCTTGCCTCCGGCAAGCCCATGATCAACACCGGCTCTTCGCCGGAGTTCCGCAACAAGGTGACCACCGACGGCTTCGGCCTGAACGTGGAAGCCGAAAACCCCGAGGCGCTCGCCGATGTGCTCGAGGAGTTGGCGCGCACCCCGTCGCTGCGCAAGATCATGGGAGCGCGCGGGCGCGCCGTGGCCGAGCGGGAGTTCGACCAGCGAACCTCGTATCTCGCCATCGTGAATTTGCTGCGCAATCTGATATAAGCGCCGCAGTTTGCGTCATCATCGAAAGGTACGCCGCCTTGCGCGAGCATGCGTTCACGCATCAGCGCTTGAGCTGGATAGCTAAGGAGATACCATGTCCGAACAGATCCGCATACCGTTTTCCCCGCCCGATATCACCGAGGCCGAGATCGCCGAGGTGGCCGACGCGCTGAGGAACGGATGGATCACCACGGGCCCGAAGACCAAGCAGCTCGAGCGCGAGCTGGCCGCTTTTTTGGGCACGCCGCGCGTAGCCTGCCTGGGATCTGCCACAGCGGCGCTCGAGTGCGCCTTGCGCGCGCTAGGCATCGGCCCCGGCGACGAGGTGATCACGAGCGCCTACACCTACACCGCCAGCTGCTCGCCCATCTGCCACGTGGGTGCGACGCCCGTGCTGTGCGATGTGGCGCCCGACAGCTACGAAATGGATTACGCGCAACTGGAGAAGCTCATCACGCCGCGCACGAAGGCCATCATCCCCGTCGATCTGGGCGGCGTCATGTGCGATTACGATGCGCTGTTCGCCGCTATCGACGCCTTCGGCGGCGCTTTTGAGTCTGCGAATGCGCGCCAGGAAGCCATCGGCCGCATCGCCGTGGTCACCGATGGGGCGCATGCCCTTGGCAGCGTGCGCCATGGCAAGCGCGCAGGCCAGGTTGCCGACCTTACCACGTTCAGCTTCCATGCGGTGAAGAACTTCACCACGGCCGAGGGCGGCGCCGTCACCTGGCGCGAGGGCCTGTTCGACTCCGATGAGCTGTATCGCGATTTCATGCTCATGTCGCTGCATGGCCAGTCCAAAGACGCGCTTGCCAAGACCAAGGCCGGCGCTTGGGAATACGACATCGCCTTCCCCGGCTGGAAGTGCAACATGACCGACCTGCAGGCGGGCTTGGGCCTGGCGCAGCTGCGCCGCTACCCGGGCATGCTCGCACGACGCCGTCAGATGGTCGCGCGCTATACGCGAAACCTTGCCGACCTTGACGTATCCATCCTGCAGCACTATCGCGCCGCCGACGGCTCCGACGCCTGCGACGCCGACGATGCCGCCGCGCGCGCCGATGTGTGCCAGGAATCCTCGAGCGGGCATTTGATGCTCGTGCGCCTGAACGGCTGCGGGCGTCAGCTGCGCGACCGCGTCATCGAGCTGATGGCCGAGGACGGCATCGCCACCAACGTGCACTACAAGCCCCTGCCGCTGCTCACGGCGTATCGCAACCTGGGGTTCGATATCGCCGACTTCCCTCATGCGCTCGCCCAGTTCGAGAACGAGATCACCTTGCCGCTGCACACGAAGCTGACCGATGCGGACATCGACGAGGTGTGCCGTTGCCTGCACTATGCCATCTTGCAGGCGAAGGCGGAGGGTGCGCGCTGATGTACGTACGCTTCGGGAAACGTATCTGGGACATCGTCATCGGGCTGATCGCGCTGCCGTTCGTGCTGCTCATCATCGCGGTGCTGGCGCCTCTTATCAAACTGGAAGACGGCGGCCCGGTGTTTTACAACGCGCCTCGCGTGGGCAAGGACGGCGTCGATTTCAAGATGTACAAGCTGCGCAGCATGCGCGTGAACGCCCCCGACCTGATCATGGAGGACGGCAGCACCTATAACGGCGCCGACGACCCCCGCATGACCAAGATCGGCGCCTTCATGCGCAAGACCAGCTTGGATGAGATGCCGCAGTTCTTCAACGTGCTGCTCGGCGATATGTCGGTGGTGGGCCCCCGCCCCGACCTACGCCGCGAAACCGAGCTCTACGAGGGCGAGGAGGGCCTGAAGCTGTCGGTGAAGCCGGGCATCACCGGCTACGCCGCCGTATACGGCCGCAATTCCCTGCCCTGGAAGCAGCGCCTGTCGCTGGACGTGTATTACGTCAAGCACGTAAGCTTCCTGCTGGATGCGAAGGTGTTCTTCCGCACGTTCGCCACGGTGCTCGGGCAGGAAGGCATCTACGTGGAGGACGACGAGTCGTAACGCGCCGCCAAAATACACCGCCAATCAGGACCACCCGCATAGCGGGTGGTTTGCTCTTAGGGTATAACCCATGGAAGGCCGGCGCGCGCCTAAAGACG
>NZ_CAKUAT010000016.1 GCF_934636665.1 uncultured Senegalimassilia sp. | reverse complement strand
GATTCTAGGGCGAAGGCCGTTTCCCTTCAAAGCCGCTCCAATTCGCTGCGCTTACACCAACTTTTCCGACGCGATCCCCATAGCGACGAATCGGCAAACGACACCTAACCCTTCATTGCGCAGACGGCGTGCCCGATCAGCCACATCAAGAAGCGGCCCGCATTCCGCGGGCCGCCTTCGTTCACACTATTCGATTCCCTAGTGCACGCTGCAGCTGAAGCAGGGGTCGTAGGCTCGTACGAGCTTCTCGACCTCGGCGCGCACCTCCGGCGCCTCCGCGCCGTCGGCGATGAGCTTCTCGGCCAGCACGCGCATGTCGGCCTCCAGGTTCGCGCAGTTCTGCGCCGTGGGGGTCATGATGGTGGCGTGCACCACGCGACCGGCATCGTCGAGCTCGAGCTGATGGAACACCGTGCCTCGCGGCGCCTCGGTGAAGCCCGTGCCCACGCCCGCGCGCACCTCGAACGGCACCGGGGCGCTGCCGCCCTCGAACGGTCCATCGGGCTTGGCAAGCTTGCGGCACAGGTCGGCGCAACGTCCCAGCGCATCGAGCACCTCCACCGCCTGGGCAACGTTGTTCAAAAACGGGTTGCGCTCGGGCGGGCGCAGGCCGGCCTTCGCCGCCGCCACCTTCGCCTCCTGCGAAAGCGCGCCCCACGAAGCGTTGATGCGCGCCAGCGCGCCGGTGAAGTAGGTCTTGCCCGTCTGCCTGCAGCGGGCGAACAGCGCCGCAGAATGCGACACCTCGTACTCCTCGACCTGCTCGCAGGCCCTATCGGCGTCGAACGTGACGCCCGCGTCCAAGAAGCGCGCCCAACGGCTGTCGGCCACCGGGTAGCGGCCCTCGGCCACCATGGCCATCATGTCGCCCTGGGTGGCGATATCGGGAACGACGAAACCGTTGAACAGGTCCACCACCGCGCGGGCGAACTCGCGCTCGGCGTCCAGCTTGTCGGCCATGGCCAGGTATTCGTCATGCGTAGGCTCGTGGGTGAAGCCGCCCACCACCGCGGTGATCGGGTGGATGGAGCGCCCGCCCACCAGGTTGCACAGCTGGTTGCCCAAAGACTTCAGCCCCAGTGCCTGGTCGAACAGCTCGGGGTCGGCCTTGGCCAGCGGGAACACGCTTGCCATGTCCAAAAAGTCGGGCGCGGCGAACACGAACAGGTGCGACGCATGGTTTTGCAGGTAGCTGCCGTACACCAACAGCTCGCGCAGGGCGCGCGTGCGGTCGGTGACCTCCACGCCGAAGATGCGCTCGATGGCCAGGATGTCGGTGATAACGTGGCTTGCCGAGCAGATGCCGCACACGCGGCTGGCGATATACGGCACGTCGGCGAACTTGCGGCCCACCACCATGGACTCGAACAGGCGCGCCGGCTCAACCACGTTCATCTCGCACGTTTCCACCGCACCGTCCTTGATGGATAGATGCACGTTGCCATGGCCCTCAACGCGGGCAATATGGTCTACCGAAATGGCGGTCCTCGTCATATCGATTCGCCTCCTATTCGCGCGCCGACTGCACGCGTTCAACCTGGTTGAACAGCGCCAGCGCCTCGTCGAAATCGTCCGGGTCCACGCCGGCGCGCGCGCACGCGGCGCGCGCAGCGTCAAGGTTGGCGTCGGGGGAAAGCCCGCGGCAGCCGTTGCACGCCCGCCCAAGGTTCACGCACTTCGCGCCACAGCCGGCCACCGTCACCAGGCCCAGGCACAGCTGGCCCTGGTCGAAGAAGCAATCGGTGCCGTTGCGCTTGCACTGCCCGCACATGGTGCCCGTGCGGTCGAACTTGTTCGACCCGTACAGCGCACGCTGCAGCACGTCGATGAAGTCCATGGTGTCGACCGGGCAGCAGCGCACCGTGTGGTCGACGTCGATGACCGCGCCGACCGGGCGCGGCACCACCATGGAACCGCATGCCGCCGGCACGTCCTTGTACACCTGGCTCGGGCGCTTGAAGAAGTTGCGCGCGGCGATGCCGGGGATGCCGGCAGTGGCGGCACAGGCGCCCAAGGCGATGACGCACTTGGCACGCTCGCGCAGCTTGCGCACCGTGGCCTCGGATTCCTCGGTGGTCACGGCGCCCTCGATGACGGCCACGTCGAACTCCTCCGGCATAGGCTCGCTTGAGGCCAGCTGCCAATAGCGCAGGTCGATCTGGCCGAGCACATCGGTCAGGTACTGCTCGGCATTGGTGATCTGCAGCTGGCAGCCGAAGCAGCTGGCAAGCCCGACCACCACAACGCGCGGAAGGTCGCGCGCCTGGCGCTCGTCGTTTCCGCATCCCATGTTCGTGCCTCCCATCTACATCGACCCCTGGATGTTCTTCGCTTCCCAATAGTTGAACACGGGCCCGTCGATGCAGCAGTACTGATGCCCGATCTGGCAGTGGCCGCACTTGCCCATGCCGCACTTCATGTGGCGCTCGAAGCTCATGTAGATATGGTCGTAGCTGATGCCCTTCTTGCGCATCTCGGCGACCACGAAGCGGTACATCACCGGCGGGCCGCACACCGCGCCGAAGGTGTTCGCCGGGCTGATCTCCAGATGCTCGAAAGGCTTGGTGACCAGGCCCACTTCGCCATCCCACGTATCGTCGGGGTTGTCAACGGTCAGGTACAGGTCGAAGTCCTTGCGGTGGCGCCACATCTCGAACTGGTTGCGGAACATGACCTCGGAGGGGTTCTTCGAACCGTAGATGATGGTGACCTTGCCGAAGTCGCTGCGCTCGTCGTGGATGTTGTTGATGAGGCTGCGAAGCGGCGCGATGCCCAGGCCGCCGGCAACCAGCAGGATGTCGTGGCCCTTCATCTCCTCGAACGGGAAGCCGCGGCCGAAGGGCCCGCGGATGCCCACGATGTCGCCGCACTGCATCTTGTGCAGCGCCTCGGTAAAGCGACCGGCACGGCGCACGCACAGCTCGATGAAGCCGCGCTTCGAGGGGCTCGACGAGATGGAGATAGGAGCCTCGCCCACGCCGAAGATGGTCAGCTCGACGAACTGACCCGGCTCATGGCGGAACGCCTCGCGAATGCGCTCATCGATCAGGCGGAACTCGAACAGCTTCTCGGTCGCCGTCAGCTCGGTGATGGACGTGATGCGCGCCGGCCACGGGCGATACGGGTTGGCAGCCATAAGCTCCTGCCCCGTCATGGCAGCCGGCTCATCGTGGTACGGCGATACGACCACGGGGTTGAAATCGGTGTTAGCAGGCACCTTCGGCCCCCTTCTTCTCGAAGAACTCCAGCACGCGAATGGGGTTGATGTCGGCCTTGCAAGCCTTCACGCAGCGTCCGCAGCCCACGCACAACATGCGGTCGTAGGTTGCCAAAAAGCCATTGAGCTTGTGATACATGCGATGGCGCACGCGTTCGCGGCCCGTGGGGCGGAAATTGTGGCCGCCGGCCACCACGGCGAACTGCGGCGAGGTGCACGCATCCCAGATACGCTGACGCTCGCCGGTTTGGCCATCGGGGTCGAGCACGTCCTGGATGTCGAAGCAGAAGCACGTCGGGCACACGGCGGCGCAAGCGTTGCAGGCCAGGCACTTGCTGCCCAGCTCCTCCCAAAACGGATCGGAGTGGAACGCGTCCATGAGCATGGCCACGTCCTGAATCTCGGGAATCTCGGGATTGAACGACGCCTGGCGTGCACGCGTGGCGTGACGGAACTCGATACGGTCCTCGTTGGTGGCATCGCGCAGATCGACCGCGGACTCAAGAATGTTGGCGGCCTCGACGCTGGAGATGCTGACCAGGAACTTGTCACCCAGGCGATGGAGGAACAGGTCATAGCCGAAACGCGCCTCGTCGGCATCCCACAGGTTGCAGAAGCAATCGGAGTCGGGGCTGCACGACACGCCCACGATCAACGTGGCGGCGCGGCGCGCCTTGTAGTACGGATCGGGATAACGCCCGTCGCTAAACACCAGGTCCAGGCGGTTGATGGCGTTGATGTCGCACGCATGGGCGCCGAAGATCACGCGCGGGACCACTTCCTCCTGGAAATCGGCCACCTCGTTGGTGGCGGCGTTGTAACGCATAAGCGTTTCGGTGGGAGGAAGGAAGTAGCGCTTCGGCGATGCGAGCGTGGTGTCGTAGGCCAAATCCATCTCGTCAGGCGAGGTGATGGCCTCGAACGAATAGTGCGCACCGCGCTTCACGGGGGCCACAACCTCGTAGCCGTCCATGAATGCCGACACCAATGCGGGAAGCTCCGCGGCGTCGAAAACTCGATAGAGCATGTTTCATCCGTTTCTCGTCTTACGGCATTGCGGGCTCCGATATCGCAAGCACCTGCATCGCGATCCGCAGGGCGCTTGCTAGCGGCACGGCCACCCCCTTAAGGCAGCGTACCGAGGCAACACGCGCGAACAGTATTCCAGCATCCCGCCTAATCAAAAAGCCCTTTGCCCGCTCGAGCGGGCAAAGGGCTTCCAAAGTTGCAGGATGCCGGTCGGCTTATGCGAAGAAGATGCCGATCTCGCGCTCAGCGGACTCCGGGGAGTCGGAGCCGTGAATAACATTCTCGTCCATAATCAGACCGAAATCGCCGCGAATCGTGCCGGGGGCAGCTTCAGCCGGATTAGTGGCGCCCATGAGGGTGCGCACCTTGGCGACGGCGCCCTCGCCGGAGATGACCATCTTCACAACCGGGCCGGAGGTGATGTAGGAGATGAGGCCGTCGTAGAACGGCTTGCCCTCGTGCTCGGCGTAGTTGGCCTTGGCCTGGTCAAGCGTCACCATACCCAGCTCCATGCGCTCGACGGTCAGGCCGGCGCGCTCGAAGCGGTTGACGATCTCGCCGATGTGGCCGTTGCGCACACCGTCGGGCTTGATCATGCTGTAGGTCTTCTGGATAGCCATGATTGGTACCTTTCTTCTTATCTCTTATCCCAAGCGCCCGTTTCCACAAGCGCAGGTTACCTTGGTTACGGCTTCGATGCCCGGCAAGCGCATCGAGCCGTTTGGCGACAGGAACGGACGCGAAGTCCGCAGCTCATCAAACCGTTAGTTCTGGCTGGGGAAGTACAGCTCCACGTTGCTGACCTTCCAACCGATGAGGTCGCGCACCATGGACAGCTTGTACTGCATCTGCCCGCCTTGGTCGGTCTCGGCGGTCACGTACACGGTGGAGTCGGTCATGGACTTCTCCACGGCGTTGATGGTGGGTGCGGAATCCTTCACCAGCGAGTTGGTCATGGAAGCAGCGGACGTGTCGCTGACCTCGGCGGAATACAGCGCAGAGGCGTTATCCGGGTCGGCGAACAGCTGCGTTGCCACGCTGTCCTGGCTGGGATAGCCCCAACCCTGCGTGTACATGAACAGCGCGCCGCCGAAGGCCGCCACCACGAGCAGGATGATGACGACGAAGATCTTCAGACCCACGTTGCGGCGCTTGCGATCGCGCTTGGCAACGCCCTTGGACCACTGCTCCAACTCCTCGTCGGAGGCGCTGAAGAAGCGATCGTCGCCTGCTGCCGCACCGTACTGGCCGGCATCGGCGGCGTAGGGGTCGCCGTAATAGTACGGATCGGCCTGCTGAGCGGCGTAGGGGTCCTGCTCGGCGTACATGGCGGAGCCGTCGGCTGCCACATCGATGCCGGAAAGGTCTGCCGAATCGGAGGGCGCTGCGCCACCGGGAACCGAAACCGGAGCCATGACCTGGGTGATCTCGGACGTGCCCTGGGCGACGGCCGCCACCGCGCGCTGGTAATCGACGCTTGCGGAGTCGGACAGGAAGTACGTCTTGTCGGCGATGGACTCCTCGAAGGCGTTGACGGCCTTCTGCATCTGACCGGTTGCGACGTAGGCCTGGCCGAGGTTGGCGTACAAGCGGTTGCGCATCTCGGGCTGCATGTCGAACTGCAGGGCGCTTTCATAGGACGACACCGCATCGGCGGCGCGGTTGAGCGCCATGAAGCACACGCCCAGGTTCAGCAGGGCCTTGGTGGGATCGGGGTTAGCCTCGTCAAGGGCGGCGTTGCGGAACGCCACACCGGCCTCGGCGGTCTTGCCCATCTTCAAAAGCGCGTTGCCCATGCCCGTGTAGGCCTTGTAGGCGGAATCGTACTTCGCATCGGAAGCCGCCGCCTCGAAGTTGGCCACGGCGTCCTCGTAGTCGTGCAGGGCGGCATAGGCCATGCCCAGGTTGTAATGCACGCCGCCGCGGGCGTCGTACGCCTCGTCGGCAACGGCCTGGCCATAGGCCTGGATGGCCTCGTTGGGCTGCTTGAGCTTCACCAGGCAGTTGCCCATCTGGTGGTAGAGCTGGCCCATCTCGCCGGGGGCGAGGGGGCTGGCCTCGTCCTGCAAGCACTGCTGGTAGGCCTCCAAGGCGCCTTGGAAGTCCTTCTGCGCATAAGCTGCGCGGGCTTGCTGGAATAACTGGTTGTTCATCTGGATCCTTCGCTATCTTGTACGCTTCGGAATGCTGCGGTTAGCAGGTTATTCGGCAGCGTTCTCGATCTCGATGCCCTCGATCACATCGCCGACGCGAAGCTGGGCGATGACATCCATGCCCTCGATGGTCTGGCCGAACACGGTGTAGCCGCTGTCCAGCATGGGCTGGGCGCCCAGGCAGAGGTAGAACTGAGAACCCGCGGAATCGGGGTTCTGGCTGCGGGCCATGGCCAGCGCGCCGTCGGCGTGGTGGTTGTTGGGGTTGGTGGAGTACTCCTCCTTGATGCAGTAGCCCGGGCCGCCGGTGCCAAGGCCGGCGAAGGGGTTGCCGGCAGCGGCGATGACCTGGTCGGTATCAAGGTCGCGCGTGTTGGGGCAGCCGCCCTGGATGACGAAGCCCGGCACGTAGCGGTGGAACTTCAGGTTGTCGTAGAAGCCCTTGGTGGCAAGCTCGACGAAGTTGCCGACGTGGATGGGGGCGTCCTTGCCCGCCAGCTGCACGCGGATGTCGCCCTTGGAGGTTTTGATGACGGCGATCTCCTCGCCGGTGGGCTGGTACGCGGGAGTGTACAAAGCCATGGGACTTCTCCTTTTTCTCAAGCCGGCCCCGACGTTTGCCGGAGGCCTTCGCGAAAACGCCCGCGCAGAAGGCGGGCGTTGCTTTAAACGAATCTCGTGATGTGTAGTTTAGCAGCTTGGGACCGGACGCGGCGAAACCTGAAAACGCCTGCGGGGAAAAACCGTAGAACGCACAAACGGGGCCGGGGCGCCGGCAAGCGGCAACCGACGCCGCACGGACGTCTCACTGGCTCGCACAAACGCGGCGCTGCAGCGCCGTGCGCGCATTCCTGCCCGGCCTACGCAAACCGGGCCCTGCGAACGCCAAACCGCACGAACGCGCCGATGCCTAGCCGCGCACGAAGCAGCTGACCAACTCCACATGATAGGTTTGCGGGAACAGATCGACGGGCTGCACGCGCTCCAGGCGGTAACCCACATCCTCGAAGCGACGCACGTCGCGCGCCCAGGTGGCAGGGTTGCAGCTGACGTAGACCACGCGCCCCGGGCGGGCGGCGGCGATATCGGCCGGCACGCCGTCGGCAAGGCCCGCGCGCGGCGGGTCCACCACCAGCGCGTCAAGGCCGCCCAGCTCGGGCAGCTCGCGAGCAGCGTCGCCGCCGATGACGTCGATATCGACGTAGTTCTCGTCGGCGTTGCGGCGCAGGTCGCGCACCGAGGAGGCAGCAGACTCAACGGCGATGACGTCTGCACCGGCGCGCGCCATGGCCACACCGAAGGTGCCGCAGCCCGCGTACAGGTCGGCGACGAGCAGCCCGTCGAGGCCCTCGGGGCCTTCCTCCCCCACGCTTCCGCCGAGCATGCGGATGGCCTGCTCCATGAGCTTTTCAGCCTGTGCGGTGTTCACCTGGAAAAACGACGGGGCATGCGCCACATAGCGCGCGCCGAGCAGCTGCTCTTGCCAGCAGCCCTTGCCGTCGAGCACCTCAAGGCCCTTGATCTTACGCGCCTTGCCCGGGTCGGCGATGACGCGCACCACGCTCGTGGCCTTGAGCGAGCTTTTCAGCATCTTGGCGGCCGCCGCGCGCGGGAAGCCCGACGGGCGCGTCCACAGCGCGATCTCGGTCTCGCGAGTGCGCACGCTCGTGCGCACGCCAACGCGGAAGATGCCCAGGTCATCGGAGCCCTGCAGATAGCGAAGCGCGCCGCGCAGCGCCTTGGGGGCCTTGGCGATGGCGTCATGCGCCAGCGGGCAGGACAGCGCCTGCATCACATCGGGGCTGCCCTCCTGATGAAAGCCCAGGTTGAACGTGCCCTTCGCGTCCCACTGCGCGCCTAGCTCAAGCTTGTTGCGGTACCCCCACTGGCGCTTGGAGGGCAGGCAAGGCGCCACCAGCTCGGAGGCTGCATCGCCGAAGCCGCCCGTGCGGGCGAGCGCGGCCACCACGTTGGCGCGCTTGGCCTCAAGCTGCGCGTCATAGGCGATATGCTGCCACGGTGCTGCGCCGCTTGCCACGGGCTCGGCCCACTTCGGCATCACGCGGCACGCTCCGGGCTGCTCGAGCTTGGCGATACGGGCGCGGGCGAACGTGGGCTTGTCCTCCACCACTTCCACGCTTGCCACATCGCCCGGGGCGCCGCCCTCCACGAACACGGTCTTGCCGTCGGACAGATGCCCGACCGCTTCGGCGCCGTAGCCCATGCGCTCGATGGTGATGGTTTCGGTCATGTTCACACTCGTTTCTTTTTCAGGCCCATTCGGGCGATAGTAGCGTATAATAGGTAGGTACGCCCTAGTAGCTCAGTTGGATAGAGCGTCTGCCTCCGGAGCAGAAGGCCACAGGTTCGAACCCTGCCTAGGGCACCATTCCGATTTCCCTCGAACCCGCCAGGTGTCAAGCTTGGCGGGTTCGTCGTTTCTCGCGTCGTAATTCAGCGTCGCAAGCATCTCTTCACCCGACGCGCTCACCTGCCAGACGAAGGCCTTGATCAGCGTCGGGCACTTCGCCTCCCAACGCACGCATCTTCGGCGTCGAGCGCTCAATCACCCGACGCACGCACCCGCCAGACAATAACCTTGAGCAAAGCGCGCCTTCAAGCGTAGCAACGATTACGCCTGCTGCCCCTGCGGGGCATCACCGGCGTCCAGGAAGATTTTGCGGGTGACGAAGTTCCACACCATGACCACCGCCGTGGCGAAGATCTTGGTGATCAGATAATGCACGCCCAGAAGCTCGACGCCCGCCCACATGCAGGCGTTGTTGATGCCCAGGCCGATGACCGACAGCACCACGAAGATGATGAACTCACGGCGACGGGACATGCCTTCTTTATGGGTGAACACGTAGCGCATCGACGCCACGTAGTTGAACACCACCGACACCGTGAACGAGATGGTGGCGCTGACCAGGTAGTTCACGCCGAACGCCTCGGTAAGCAGGGCCAGCAGGCCGTAATCGATGACGAACGCGATCACGCCGACCACGCCGAACTTCATAAGCTGCGCGATAAGCTTCTTCACGCAGGGCTCCTCTCCATCGCAAGCGGGGGCATCCCGCATCCGCCGGACCTTCAAGCAATGCCCGGCTCGATACATTCCCAAATGCCGTCACGCACGCGCTGTCAACCTTGCATGCCGGAACATGGCACCGGCAGCAGGCCGAACGACCCGTGCGCCAGGCGAAAAGCGCTCTCGCGCAACCTGTCGATTATGGCACCCCTTGCCCCATCGGCACAACAATCCCACGCCATCCGCGCATATACTGCGGAAAGCATGGCATTCACGTAGCGAAACCGCGCGGTTTCGAGTAGCATGCCTAGTAATTGTGCATTCAACTTTCACGAAGGAGCGCCCGGTGACTGAAACCGATAAGGCCGCCCTCACGGGCAAAGGCGTGGCCGTCATCATACCCTGCTACAACGAGGCCATCACCATCGGCAAGGTGGTCGACGACTTCCGCCGCGTGCTGCCCGAGGCGGCCGTGTACGTCTACGACAACAACTCCTCCGACGGCACCGGCGACATCGCGCGCGCCCACGGGGCCTGCGTCAAGGTGGAGCGCCGCCAGGGCAAGGGCAACGTCGTGCGCCAGATGATGCGCGACATCGACGCCGAGGCCTACCTCATGGTCGACGGCGACGACACCTACCCCGCTGAGGCCGCGCCGGCCCTGCTCGCGCCGCTTTTCGCCGACGAGGCCGACATGGTGGTGGGCGACCGCCTGTCCAACGGCACCTACGGCGAGGAGAACGACCGCGCCTTCCACGGCTTCGGAAACGACCTGGTGCGCTTCCTCATCAAGGCCATCTACGGCTTCGAGTTCTCCGACGTCATGACGGGCTACCGCGCCTACAACAAGGTGTTCGCCAAGACCATGCCCGTGCTCTCGCCGGGCTTCGAGATCGAGACCGAGCTGTCCATCCACGCCGTCGACAAGCGCTGGCGCATCGCAGAGGTGCCCATCGACTACCGCGACCGCCCCGAGGGCTCCGAGTCGAAGCTGTCCACCTTCTCCGACGGCTTCAAGGTGCTCATGATGATCATGTCGCTGTTCAAGGACTACAAGCCGCTGGCGCTGTTCAGCTGGGTGGCGCTGCTGTTCGTGGTGCTGGGGCTTGTCGCCGGCGTGCCGGTCATCGCGCAGTTCGCCGCCACGGGCCTGGTGCCCAAGCTCCCCACGGCGCTTCTGGCGGTGGGCCTGGTGTTCGTGGGCCTGCTGTGCTTCGCGTGCGGGCTCATCTTGGACACGGTGGTCAAGGGCAACCGCAAGCAGTACGAGATCGAGGTCACGGAAGCCTACGAGCGTTACGGGCGCTCAAACGCCGCGAAGTAGGCCGACGGCTTCCCGTGTCCCCCTTTTCCCGTCGAGAAGGGCGTCCCCCATCAGCGCAGGCCAATGCACCCGATCGTTTCACGCCCCATCGACGATCATCAGTTTACGGGGCTTTGCGTCGAGCGAACCCATCCGGTCTGTTGAAATGAGACTAAGTTGTGTAAGAAATATGCACAACCGCGTAATCGGGGCTTGCGAATCGGATTGCTTTTTGGCATACTAAACAGGCTGCTTTTCGACACGGAAGCGCAACCCGTCCCCATAGTCTAGAGGTCAGGACGCGGCCCTTTCAAGGCTGAGACACGAGTTCGATTCTCGTTGGGGGCACCATTCGAACGCTAGGGCTGGTCGAGTACCGGCCCTTTTTGTTAGCAAAAGCCGGTTCGCCGGCTTTTTCGCTATCTTGAAGGGAAAGGCATCCATCATCGCAACCCCCGCAGAAACCGATCCGCACAACGAGCAGGCCGCACCGCTGGTCATCGTCATGCACGCTTCGGTGGGCTCGGGGCATCGCAGCGCGGCCAACGCCGTGGCCCAAGCCTTCGAATATATGAAAGCCGAGCAGGCCGAAGGGCGCGAGCAGCCCACGGAGGCCTTCCCCGAAGTACCGAAGCTCCCCGACGGTCTTGAGGTCGAGGTTCTCGATGTGCTCGATTTCGGCCGTGTGGTGTTCGATGGCGACAAAACCGCTTCCATGTTCACCGGCCCTACCCGCCCGATATATGACCTGACGTGGCGTTTCACGCTTACCGGCAGGCTTTTATGGGGCGGCGGGAGCATCTGGTCGCACCTGATGTACGGCAAATTCACCGAGCTGGTGCGCAAGCGTCGCCCGCTTGCCATCATATGCACACACATCACCGCAGCCAACGTCGCCGTGGCGGCGCGCATGCTTACCGGCCAGCACTTCCCCATCGTGTGCGTTCCCACCGACTATGAGACCGAGGGCCTCTGGCCGCATCTGTCCTCCGACCTGTTCTGCGTCGCCACGGAGAGCATGGCCGAGACGCTGCGCCCGCGCCTGGTGCCCGAGCAACGCATCCGCATCACCGGCATCCCCACGCGCGAGGACTTCCGTGCAAGCTACGACCGCAAGCAAACCCGGCAACGTCTGGGACTGCCACAGGACAAGCGCATCGTGCTGGCGCTTGCCGGAGCCTATCTGCCCCGGCCCTACGTGCACTTCCGCACAGCGCTCGATAACCTGCTGCCGTATCTGCACACGTTCAGCGACACGCTGCACTTCGTGTTCGTCGCGGGAAACGATGCCGAATACGCCGACCACCTGCGAAGGGCCTGCAGCGACCTGGGCATCTCCGATTGCGTGACGGTGCTCGAGTACGTCGAGGGCATGGCAGGTCTTATGGCGGCATCGGACCTGGTCATCTGCAAATCCGGCGGCCTTACCGTTACCGAGTGCCTGTGCGCGCAGGTGCCCATGATCTTGCTCGGCCGCGCGTACGGCCAGGAAAACGCCAACGTCAGGCTGCTCACCGCACACGGTGCGGCCATGCACGTGACAACCTGGCGAGAGCTGCTTGAAGCGCTGCGGCACATCTCGCGCAGCCCTGAGAGCGCGCGTTCGATGTTGGTCAACGGCAGCTTCCTTCGCCACCCCGACGCCGCGCGCGACATAGCGTGCGCCGCCATGGAGCTTGCCAACGCCGAGAAAGACCCGGCAAACCCGCTGTATAAGAAGCATTTCCTCCATTTCTATTGGGGGCATAAACCCGCGCACGTGCGATAGAGCCGCGCGCACATGGAAAGGATCTACCTTATATGACGCATTTCGACGACCTCGGCCTTTCGGGCCAGGCATTGCAGGCTGTGGCCCAGCTGGGCTACAGCACCCCCACCCCTGTGCAGGAGCAGGCCATCCCCAAGGTGCTGGAGGGCCGCGACCTGATCGCCGCCGCGAAGACCGGCACCGGCAAAACCGCCGCGTTCAGCTTGCCCACCATGGACAAGCTCGGTCACGCCAAGGGCAACAAGGGTCCGCTTATGCTGGTGGTCACCCCCACGCGCGAGCTTGCCGAGCAGATCGGCGAGGTGTGCGGCACCATCGCGAAGAACACGCACCATCGCATCCTCACCGTAGTCGGCGGCGTTTCCTACAACCCGCAGATCCAGGCGCTCAACCGCGGCATCGACGTGCTCATCGCCACGCCGGGCCGTCTGGTGGACCTTATGGACCAAGGAGCCGCCCATCTGAGCAGCGTGGAGGTGCTCGTACTCGACGAGGCTGACCGCATGCTCGACATGGGCTTCTGGCCTGCCATGCGCAAGATCATCGGCGCCACGCCGCACAACCGTCAAACCCTGCTGTTCAGCGCCACTATCGATCGTACCATCATGAGCACGGCCGGCAAGCTGTTGCACGACCCCGCCATGGTCGAGATCGCCCACAAGGGCGAGACGGCCGACACGGTGGAGCAGTACGTCATGCACGTGCAGCAGGCCGTGAAGCCCGAGCTGCTCAAGGGCCTTATGAAGGAACGCGGCCATAGGCGCGTCATCGTGTTCTGCCGCACGCGTAGCCGCGCGGACGCCACCTGCCGCCGCCTGAAGAAGGTCGGCTACTCCGTCGAGGCCATCCACTCCAGCCGCAGCCAGAACCAGCGTCGCCGCGCTCTTGAGAACTTCGCCAACGGCACCACCGACGTGCTGGTGGCCACCGACGTGCTCGCACGCGGCATCGATGTGGAAGAAGTCGAGTACGTGGTGAACTACGACCTGCCCACGCAGCCCGAGGACTACGTGCACCGCATCGGCCGCACGGGCCGCGCAGGCGCCTCCGGATTCGCCGTCAGCTTCGTCAGCCCCGAAACCGCCGATGCGCTGCGCGACATCCAGAAGCTGCTCAAGCGCACCATCCCCGAGCTTGAGCTTGAGAACTTCGACATGCATGAAGCCGAAAACGAAGCCGCTGCAAGGGCCCAGCGTGCCGAAGCTCGTCGCGACCCCGAAATCCAGCAGGCCAAGAAAGAGCAAGCCGCCCGCACGCGCAGAAAGAACAAGGCGCGCGAAGCGGCGCAGGCCGAAGAGGTGAACACCCGCCGCGCCAAACGGGGCAGCCGCAAAGCCGCCGAAAAGCCCGCAAGCGGAACGGCGCACGCCGCAAGGAAGCACAGCAACGTCGATCACGGCTCGCAGCAGAAGCGCGGCAACGGCTCTAGGAACGCTTCCGCCAACCGCGCCAAGACCAGCAGCGCGTCCGGTGCGCAGGGCGGCGATTTTCGCCCTGGACGCGCCCATCGCGCCCAGGTTGCGCACCAGCGCAACAGGCGCCGCTAACAGTTGGTTATGCGCCGGTTAAGGGGCCGGCGCATAGCAGCCCGGTAATCTATCGGTAAAGTGTATATCGTCTTTAGGAGGGAGGACGCCATGCGCATAGCGGTAGCTTGCCAGGGGCTTGATGTGGCGCCAAGATTTGCACGCAGTTCAAGTTTCATGTGCTATCGCGTTGACCGTGGCATGTTCGCCGATTGCCAGAATATGCCCAACCTTTCGTTCCCTCCGGCTCAGCTGGCTCAGGTATTGAAGGACCTTGATGTCAGCGTTATGATCGCCGACAGGATCGACCCAACCTCGGAGACGGCCCTGAAAGCAGCCGGCATCGAGGTTCAAACCGGGTACACCGGCACCGCATCCGCAGCTGCGCGCACCTATATCGGGCGCACGCTGTCTGGAACGCACGAAGAGCTGGAGGCATCGTAAGCGCATATGCGCTACGCGATAGCATGGCACGTGGAAAGCGCCTTGGGGCGCTTTTTTCGTATCTACAGCCTCTAAGGCAGGTGAATGCTAGCAGAATAAACCTGCTAAACACAACCTTGAACGCTAATATCTTTATTTACGATCCGGGGCTTAATATCCTTATAACACCTCTGATTCGAAAACATCGGCGCACAATCGCAGGGCTCGATCGGCAACAACCCATCTCGCCTATGCGGACAACTGTCCGCATGCAAGCAACGATGCAACATGCTCGGCGATACGTACCCAAAACGCAAAACACCCCGCTTGGATTCCCAAGCGGGGTGTTCGCATTTGAAGCTTGAAACAGCTTAGAGGGCCTTCTTGGCGACCTCGACGATGGCGGTGAAAGCCGCGGGGTCGTTGATGGCCATGTCGGAAAGCACCTTGCGGTCCAGCTCCACGCCAGCCTTCTTCAGGCCGTTCATGAAGGCGGAGTAGCTCATGCCGTTCAGACGGGCGCCGGCGTTGATGCGGGTGATCCACAGACGACGGATCTCGCGCTTCTTGTTGCGACGATCGCGGTACTGGTACTGCAGGGAGTGCTGGACCTGTTCCTTAGCAGCGGTGTAGGAACGGGACTTGGCACCATAGTAGCCCTTTGCACGGTTAAGGACGGTGCGGCGCTTCTTCTTGGCGTTGACTGCACGCTTGATACGAGCCATTGATTATCACTGCTCCTTTAAAACTTAGCGACGGCCGAGGTTGCGGGCCACGACGCGACGGTCAGCGGCAGCCAGCTCGGTCTCGTGACGGAAATTACGCTTACGCTTCTGAGACTTCTTCGTCAGAATGTGGCTCTTGTAGGCCTTAGCACGCATGATCTTGCCGGAGCCGGTAACGCGGAAGCGCTTTGCCGTACCGCGATGGGTCTTCATCTTAGGCATTGCCTTCGTCCTTTCCTTCGTCTTTCTTGTCGTTTGCCTTCTTTTTCTTCGCCGCCATGCTTGCGGGAAGCGGGGCGATGAGCATGTGCATGTTGCGGCCTTCCATCTTCGGCTGGCTCTCGATGACCGCAATGTCCTTCAGGTCGTCGGCCAGGCGCTCCAGGATGGTCAGGCCCTGTTCCGGATGGGCCATCTCGCGGCCACGGAACATGATGGTGATCTTGACCTTGTTGCCAGCGGAGAGGAAGCGAAGCACGTGCTTCTTCTTCGTAGTGTAGTCCCCCACGTCGATTTTCGGGCGGAACTTCATTTCCTTGGTCTCGATCTTGCTTTGGTTCTTGCGAGCCTGCTTCGCCTTGATGGCCTGATCGTACTTGAACTTGCCGTAATCCATGATGCGGCACACGGGCGGTTCCGCATTCGGGGCGATTTCAACAAGATCAAGCCCCTGGTCGTCAGCAACGCGCTGCGCCTGGGCAACCGGGTAGATACCCAACTGCGTTCCGTCGAACCCGATCAGGCGGCACTCGCGCACCGTGATCTGTTCGTTGAGCCTAGGCTCTTGAGCGGCTATCGCACTCACCTTCCTTCCTTGCATGCGGTTTCGCATGGCATAAAAAAACCCACAGCTTCAAGCATGCGGGCGTGATGAACGAACCATGTTCAGGTATTCATACAACCCATCAGCAGCTTGAAAGCGCCGAACTAGGTGGGAGGCGCTACGCCCCCGCTTGTGAACAGCTCGTTTATTATAGCGTGAACGCCGCCCGGCGCAAGGGACCGCCCTTTTTGCCGGCCGACGTTCACAAGATGGACACAAGAAGCGAAAGCCGTGGGTGGAAACCAGGCCCGCCGATCGCCGACACGCGCTGCGGTAGGCCCACCCAGCTCCAGCCAGGCCATCAACCGAGCCCTTGCGTTCCGACATGCCGAGCGCACGGCCCCGGGTCCCTGGTCGAAATAGCACCGGCGGCCATTCGGCCGCCGGTTGCCTGCTACGCGTTGATGTAGATGTAGATGATGCGCACGGTGTCGGCCAGGTTGCCGGAGGCGTTGGCCGTGCTGTAGTCGTACATGAGCACGCTCGACCAGGTGTGGGCGGCGCCGTTGATGTCCACGGTGCCGTTGAACGAGCAGTTCTCCTTCACCAGCGTGGTGCCGTCCGATGCGTACGTGGAGTACGAAGTCTTGTCGGTAGGCAGCTTGGCCGAGCCGTCTGCCACGTTCACGCCCGCCTCGCGCAGCGTCTTCTCGACGATGTGCTCGTTCTTCACGGCGTCGGCGAAGCTGAGCGAGCCGTAGCCGAGCGACGCGGTGGCGGCGGAGTAACCGGCCTGGATGACCTTGCCGTCGGCGTCAAGCCCCAAATAGACCGTGGGCGTGCCCGAACGGGAATCGGCAGGCTCGGCGGTCAGGGCCACCGTGACGCTTTTCTTCACGGAATTGCCCTCTTCGTTGACGTCCTTGGAGGACGTGACCGTGGCACCGTGCGCAAGCGCGGTGATGGCCGCATCCTGGGTTTGCCCCAGCACGCCGACCAGGTTGGGAACCTCGGTCTTCTTGGTGGTGGTGACGCTTGCCGCGTCCTTGCCGGAGTTTTCCTGGGAAAGGTTGCCCACATCGGTGGACTGCTGCTGGGCCTGGGTCTGCTGCACCATGGCGCGGCTGGACTCGTTCCACAACTGGAAGGCGAAATACCCCAGGGCGCAGGCGAGCACCACGAGCAGGGCCACGATGATCACAAGCACGCGGCGGACGCGACGCGACTTCTTGAGGTGCGGATGCTCCAGCGGCTCGGGCTTGCCGTGGCGGCCACGGTTCTGGGCAGGCGCCGCGGCAGGAATCTCGTCGCCGAACACGGGCTCGTCGCGCGGCTCGAGGCTCTCTACCGGGTCGGAATAGTCCTCCGAGGTGTCGCCTTGATAGCTGAACCCGGCGGCATGCGCGCCGTGGGAGGCCGCGACGGGCGCGAACGCCTCGGTCAGGCCAAGCGACGTATCGCCGTCAGCCGCGCCGCGCTGCTCGGGGGCGCCGCCGGCGCCGATGGGCGCGAACGCCTCGGTCAGACCCAGGGACGCGTCGCCTTCGGGCTGCTGCTTGCGGGCGCCGCGGGCGATGTTGAAGCTATGTTTGGACATGGTCAGGCCTTTCTCTTGAAAACAGCCGATCAGCGCATGAACAGGGCGAAGTAGACGATCGCCGCGATGATGACGACTCCGACGCCGACGAGCACCGCCTTCTGCATACCCGACATGGGGCCGGCGTCCAGGTCCTCGAGCGTCTGCTCGGCGCGATGGGCAGGCTGCGGACGGCTATCGGACGCAACGGTTTCCGGCTTGCGGGCGTGCGCGGCATGCGGCTTGGCGGCATGGGCATGGTCCTGAGCAGGCGCCTGCTGGGCCGCATGCAGCGGGCGGGACGTCTCAACGGAAGCAATCTGCGGCTCGGATTCTGCATAGACGGGCTCTTCGAGAACATCTTCGCCCCGATGACGGCCGTAGGCTCCCGCCTGGATGACCACATCTTCGTCACCGGCGGCATTGACCGTGATATGGGAGAAGCGCTGGTCTTGCGCCATGCCGTACCTCCTGCCTTGTGCGTTTCCATGCTGTGTATGCCATTGATTATATAGGATTGGCCGACAGGCCCCGGCACCTAGGTAGAAAAACCACGGAGCAGCCCCGGCACCTTGCCCGGCTACGCCGCCAGTGTGCGACAATAGCGGGCGAAACCAGCAAAGAGAAAGGCGGCTTGCATGAACCTTGAACAAGGCCAGGAACTGCACGGGTTCACCGTGCTCACGGCCGAGCCCTTGCCCGAGATCGACGGCGATGCCTATACGCTTTCCCATCCGGTAAGCGGGGCGAAGCTTCTATACCTGCGCAACGACGACCGCAACAAGGCGTTCTCCATCGCCTTCCGCACCCCTCCGGCCGACGACACCGGCGTGTTCCACATCCTAGAGCACTCGGTTTTGTGCGGTTCGGAGAAGTTCCCTGTCAAGGAACCCTTCGTCAACCTGCTGAAAACCAGCATGCAAACGTTTTTGAACGCCATGACCTTCGGCGACAAGACGCTCTACCCCGTAGCATCCACCAACGACCAGGACCTCATGAACCTGGCCGACGTGTACATGGACGCGGTGCTGCACCCCGATATCTACCGCAAACGCCAGGTGTTCGAGCAGGAAGGCTGGCACCTTGAGGTGGCCGACGCCGAAGAGGGCCAGGCCGAGACCGGCCGCCAGCTCATCTACAACGGCGTGGTGTACAACGAGATGAAAGGCGCGCTGTCCGACCCCACCAGCGTGCTATACGACCAGCTGCAGGCAAGCCTGTTCCCCGACACCCCCTACGCGTTCGAGTCCGGCGGCACCCCCGAGGCCATTCCCACGCTCACCTACGAGCACTACCTGGAGGAACACGAGCGGCACTACCGCCTGGACAACAGCTATATCGTGCTGTACGGCAACCTGGACCTTGACCGCATGCTTGCGTTCTTGGATGAGGGCTACCTGACGCCCGTGGCCGCCGAGCAGGCGAAACGCCGCGAGCAGCGCACAGCTGAGGGGCTTGCGGAGCTTGCACCGCGCACCTTGCCCGTGCAAGGGCCCGTGCGCGCCCTGGGCGTGCGCCGCGAGATGGCAACCGCGCCGGAAAACGCCTGCATGGGCCTGGGCTGGGTTATCGGGCACGTGCGCGAGCGCACGCGCATCGTGGCCGTCGATATCTTGCTCGACGCCATCGCCGGCAGCAACGAGGCGCCGCTCAAGCGCGCGCTTCTGGACTCCGGTATAGCTGGGGACGTGCAGTCCTACCTGGCCGATTCCGTGCAGCAGCCCTTCGCCGTGCTGCAGGTGCGCGACCTGGGCGAAGACGCCGCGAAGCGCTTACGCCCCGCCGTGGATGCCGAGCTTGAGCGCCTGGCCGCAGGCGGCCTGGACCATGCACTGGTGGAGGCGTCCATCTCCCGCGCCGAGTTCGTCATGCGCGAACGCGACTTCGGCATGGCCGACGGCGTGGCGCTTGCCATGACGTCGCTGTGCGGCTGGCTCTACGACGATGAGCTTGCCACGGCCTATCTGCGCTACGAGGACGACTTCGCCTACCTGCGCCGCGCGCTTGACGAGGGGTATTTCGAGGGCCTCATCCGCGAGGTGTTCCTGGACAGCGCCCATATGGCCGAGGTGGAGGTAGTCCCCGTCGAGCAGCAGGACGACCCCGGCCAGCGTCGCCTTGCCGACCTTGCCGCCGGCTTCACCGACGACGACTTCCAGCGCGTCGAGGATGAGGTCGCGCTGCTTCGCCGCATGCAGGAGACGCCGGACGCGCCCGAGGATGTGGCGAAACTGCCGCAGCTGACAGTCGCCGACATCGGGCCCGCACCCGTCGAGCCCGCATACGGCCTGGCCGAGGGCACGCCTGTTCCCTGCATCCGCCATCACCTGCCCACGCGCGGCCTGGTCTTCGCCTACCGCTACTTTGATATGAGCTGCCTTGATTTCGAAGACCTGCCGTATGCGGCGGTGCTCGGCATCGTGCTGGGCAAGCTCGGCACCGATGCGCATTCGGCGGCCGAGATCGACACGCTCACCAACGGCAAGCTGGGCAACTGCTCGTTTTTCTGCGAGGTGTACGAGGATGAGCACGATCCAGATGCCGTGACGCCCACGTTCGTAGCGAGCGCATCGGCTTTGGCCGAGAACGTCGAATGGCTGGCCGAGCTGCCGAGCGAGATCTTGGCACGCACCGACTTCACCGACACCGGTAAGATCCGCGACGCGCTGCAGCAACGCCGCATCGGCATGGAGCAGAGCTTCGCCAACGCCGGGCACGCGGCAGCCATGGCGCGCCTGACGTCGTACTTCCTGCCGGCCGGCGTGGTGCGCCAGCAGCTCGGCGGCGTAGGCTTCCACCGCTTCCTGGTCCAGCTGCTGGACAACTTCGACGATCGCGCCAATGAACTGGCAAAACGCCTGAACCAGGTGGCGCATAAGCTGTTCGACGGGTCGAACTTGCTGGTGTCGATCGCCGGCAGCGACGAGTGCGTCATGCGCTTCTGGCAATGCGCCGGTATCACAGCGGGCACGGGCAAGGTCCCGGCCGCACTGGAGATTCCCAAGCCCAAGGTGCGCAACGAAGCGTTCATCGTGCCCACCGACGTGTGCTACGCCTCCACGGGCTTCGACCGCCGCTCGCTCGGCGCGCCTTACTCCGGCGTGTGGCAGATCGCGGCGCGCGTGCTTTCCTACGACTACCTGTGGAACGAGGTGCGCGTGAAGGGCGGCGCCTACGGAGCGGGCTTCCAAGCGGCACGCAGCGGCACCGTGCGCTTCTATTCGTATCGCGACCCGCATCTGGACGAGACCTTGGAACGGTTCAACGGCACGCCCGCATGGCTTGCCGCGTTCGACCCCGCGCCCGAGGAGATGGACGGCTACGTGGTCAGCACCGTTGCCGGCTTCGATGCGCCGCTCAAGGAACGCATGCAGATTCGCCGCCAGGACGGCGACTTCCTGAGCGGGCGCACGCCCGAGGCGCGTGCGCAGACGCGAGCGGAGATGATCCAGGCCGCACCAGAGAAGCTGCGCGAGCTTGCAAGCGTCATCGAAGGGGCGCTTGGCAAGGAAGCCGTCTGCGTCTTCGGCAACAAGGCCATCCTCGAGGGCGCGAAAGCCGATCTGGACGTGATCGACCTGCTCAACGGCTAGCGGAGAAGACAGCAACGTCCGAAGGCCATGAAAACGGCGAAGCGCCGCAGGCAAGGCCCGCTGCAAGATGCGGGACCGCGCCTGCGGCGCTTTTCGTTTACGCAAAACGAAGCTGCGGCCCGAATGCGATGGCCCCGGGTCGCAGCTTCGCAAACCTTCGATTATTCGAACTCGTCCACGAAATGCAAGATCATGGCCGCGCTGGTAGGCGTCATGCGCTCGCCGGGCAACGTGCGATCGCACACGGGGATGCCGCGAGCTATGATAGCCGCCGTGGCCGGAGCCGGGATGGAAAGCGTGCCATGGGCGCATTCAACTTCGCCCTGCCCCGTTTGCGCCGCCGTGGCCACGATGCGCTTGGCGCCCGTGGCTTCCACCGCCAGGCAGACGAGCAGCGTGTTGCGGATACGGGAACCGTCGCCGACTTCATGGAAGTGGGTTTGCTCGACCACGCAGCCGTGCGCGGCGGCCTCGGCTTCGGCCAAGATGGTGTAGATGGCGCGCATATGGCCGCGCACCGCCGGCGATACCGCCAAGCCGTCGATGGTGGCGATGACCTCTCCGATATCATGATGGTGCCGATCGGGAACGCCCGCGGCATCGGCCGCAGCCTCAAGACGCTGCCGGGCATCGCGCGGCAGCTGCAGCAGCGTGTCGCCCAGAAGCTGGGCACGCGTGGCATTTTCGCCAAGGTTCCATCTGAGGGTGTTCATGTCAGGTTCTCCTTCTCCACGTTGGCCGCCCGCGCGCTCGATCATGTGCGCCTGATATCCCGCGCCGAAGCCGTTGTCGATGTTGACCACGGAAACGCCCGACGCGCACGAGTTGAGCATGGCCAGAAGCGCCGCCACGCCGCCGAAGCTGGCGCCGTAACCCACCGACGTGGGAACGGCGATCACGGGGCATGAGGCCATCCCGCCCACCACGCTGGCAAGCGCGCCCTCCATGCCCGCAACCGCCACCACGCAGCTGGCGCCTGCGATGTCCTCCCGGTGCGCCAGCAGACGATGGATGCCCGCAACCCCCACATCGTAGAGGCGCACCACGCGAGAGCCGAGCACCTCGGCGGTGACCGCCGCCTCCTCGGCGCAGTACAGGTCGCTAGTACCCGCACACGCTACCGCGATGTAGCTATCGCGCGTGGGCTTTGCAGGCGCACCGAGAAGACCCAGCTGTGGAGTTGAACGATACTCGAACGCCGCCGCAGCCTGCGGGTCGCGGGAGAGCAGCGCAGTCCGCACCGCTTCGGCCTTCTGCGCTTCAAGCCTGGTCACGAGCACGCACGTCTGGCCGGCATCGCGCAGGGCCAGGCAGATATCGGCGACCTGATCGGCCGTCTTGCCAGCGCCGTACACCACCTCGCCTGCGCCCGTGCGCCGCGCGCGATCGGTGTCGACCTTCGCGAAACCCAGATCAGAGTAGCCCTGGTCGGCAAGCATGCCTTGCGCGGCGGCCGGGCTTACCGAACCCGACGCCACCTGCTCGAGCATGTGCAGGACCTGCTGCGGTTCCATATGACCCGCTCCTTCCCCGCCCGCCAAACGCGGACCATCGTTGTTTTCCAACCATTGAAGCACCGGAAGTTGACTTCAGGTCAAGCACGAGCGAAGGGCTGCACGCTTTCGCCATAGACGCTGACGAAATGCAGCGGGCCCGACAGCCGCCGCACCGCGACGCGGCCGAGGCACGGCGAGTCCCCGCGATCGATGACCGCCGCCCGATGCGGCAAGACCTTGTAATCGACTGTAGCTCAGTGCGGCGAGGCTCTCGCGACGCAACCGCAATCCGGTACAGCAAGACCCTCGCGATCGACCGCCGCCCAGCACGGCAAGCCCTCGCGATCGTCTGCGGCCCTCTACAGCAAGGCCCTCGCGATTGCGAGGGCCTTGATCAGAGATGAAGCCGAGTTCAGCTTGCTATCGATTAGTTCGACGCAGTGCTTGCGGCGCCGTTCGAAGCGCTAGAGTCGCTGGTGCTGCTGGAAGCGGCGGAGCTGCTATCGGAATCGGAGCTGGTGGTCTTGCTGTCGGAGTCGGTCTTGCTGGTGCTGGAGCCGGTGTTGCCCGTGAGCGTGCCGATGGCCGCGTTGGCGGAGTTGAGCACCTCGCCCATGTCGTCCTCGTCATCGGAGGCGCCGGCGGTCAGCTTGATGCCGGAAAGGTCCATGGTGGTGCCGAGCCACTTCTTCTGGATGATGGAGGACACGCCGTTGGAGTTCATAGCGGAAAGCGCATTGGACACAGCCTGCTTGAGCTGGGTGTTGCCGTCAAGCACGCCTACGCAGTAGCCGCTGGCCTGCTGCATGAGCGCGACCATGTGAACGTCCATGCCGGCGTTGTTCGAGACATAGGACCCCACGACGGCGTCGGCGGCCACATACTGCACCTTGCCGGACTCAAGCGCGGAGAAGGCGCTCTTGAGGTCCTCGGTGGTGGTGATGGTGGAGTTGTCGAACTCGTTGGTGACGGCCCATGCGCTGTTGGAGGACACCTGCGCGGCGATCTTGGTGGGGGCGGAGTTCGCCGGCACCGTGGAGTTGGAGGACTGGGCGAACAGCGCCACAGCGGTGGGCAGGTACGTGTCGGACGTCCAGAAGCTGGGGGAATCGGACTTGTTCACGCCCATGACCACGTCGACCTTGCCGGAGGTGAGGGCACCGGCGGCGTCGGTGGACACGTCCACGACCTCGAGCTTCAGGCCCAGCTGGTCGGCCAGGGCGGCCGCCATGTCGACGTCGATGCCGACGATCTTCGTGGAAGAGGAGGGCTGACCGGCAAGGGGCGCGTTGTTGGCGTTGACGCCGACGCGCAGAACGCCTTCCTGGGCGATGACGGGCTTGCTGACCGCAGGCGTGGCCTCGGGCGGCGTGTACGATTCCTGTTGCTGTTGGCAACCGGTGGCAAGCAGCAGCATGGCGGCGCAGCAGACGGCCGCGGCGCAGCATGCGGCAAAGCGCTTGAGATGCTTCATGTTCCGACTTCCTCCATCTCGTGCATGTGAAAACAAGCTTCTTCCGACTGACCTAGTTTTCGACCCCACACTCGCGCACCGGGGCTTGGCTTTCGCGCCACCCTCTCCCCCGTCGCGACGGTATGCCGCTCGTATAAACGGAGGGTGCGTCTTACCTCTAGGATACGCCGTGCTCGCCTTCGCGGACGCGCCGCGGGACTTACGTGGATCCTTTCGACCGCATCTGCCATGGACTAGGGCCTTCGTGGAAAGCCCGCAACTACAGACTCGAAAGAAGCCTTAGTAGTGTATCAGATACGCAAGGAGCAGAGGGTTTCGCGGCGCGTTTTCCGCAAGGGTTTCGCAAGACGGCGCGCTCTATGCTTCCAGACATGAGAATGCTGTCGAACATAGCAGGGGCCTGCGCCCCGATCGCCGGCGAAGCCGCGGAGGCCTTGGCCGAGACCGTATGGCCGACGCGATGCGCGATCTGCGACACGCCCGGACACGTGCTGTGCGATTCCTGCCGGGCGGCGCTCGCCTACGTGGACTGGTGGCGCGCCTGCCCCCGCTGCGGCGCGCCGTTCGGGCGCGTGCAGTGCTGCGAGTGCAACGAGGTGATGCTTGCGGCGCAAGGGCGCACGCGCCCGGCGTTCGACGGCATGGCGGCGGCTGTGTCGTTCGAGGAAGGCGCCGCGCGCATCGTGCGCACCTGGAAAGACGCCGGGGAAAGGCGCTTGGCGACCGAGATGGCACAGCTCATGCTTCCCCAGGTGCCGCCCGCATGGCTTGCCGGCGCGGTGGCGGCGCCCATACCCGCGAGCGCCGCCGCACGCCGCCGGCGCGGCTTCGACCACGGCCGCGAGCTTGCCTGCGCCGTTGCCGGCATGGCGGGGATCCCCGTGGTCGAGGCGCTGGCGCGTCCCCGCACCTTCGACCAACGCGCGCTCGGACGGCGCGGGCGCATCCATAACCTGCAGGGGCGCTTCCAGGCGCTGCCGGGCGCCACGGTGCCTGCCCGCATCCTGCTCGTCGACGACGTGTGCACCACGGGTTCCACTATGAACGCGGCCTGCGACGCCCTACGCGCGGCAGGCGCGGTGGAGCTGCACTGCCTGGTGTTCGCCCGCGTATAGCGAACGCGCCCACGACAAGGGCCGGCGCCCCGGCAACTCGCATCAAAAACGTTACTGGCGCTTTCCCCGATTTCCCGATGCGCCCACTAGAGCTACACCCAGACAAGCGCGATCCTGCAAGCAGAGCCGTTCGCAACACGTTCCCAAACGCAAGAAAGGCGGCCCCAAGGCCGCCTTCCCGTTTCGTACGTTGTTTCGCCGTTCAGCGCTAGGCGCGTTCGCGGCGGGATTCGCTTTCGGCGAACTCCTGCACGTCCACGTTGATGGAGTGCTTGATGGGCTTCCAGTTGCACTTCTTCACCAGCGCCACCAGCGCGATGGGCACGTAGGTGAGCATGAAGAACGGGAACGTGAACATGTAGCGGATCTTCTTGCCCGTGGTGGAGTGGATGGAATCCCATTCCACGAACGTGGTCAGCACGCCGAACATGAACATGAACACCATGTAGTTCATCAGGCAGAAGCAGATCGACGACACCGAGGAGGCGACCATGACGCCCGTGGACATAAGGCCCGCCGCCGCCAGGGTGATGATGATGGCGTTGAACGTCACGCTGATGATGGTGAGCAGCATGCCCGGGGCGATGGTCATGAGCATGTCGTAGCAGGCGAAACGGCTGCCCTTGGGGTTGGTGGCGATGCCCTTGGCCAGTCGGGCTCCGTAATGCCAGAACACCTGATAGAAGCCCTTCGCCCAGCGGAAACGCTGGTTCCAGGAATCGCGGAACGTGATGGGCTGCTCGTCGTAGAGCACGGCCGTAGGCGTGTAGCTGATGCGCTCGCCCTCCAGGATGGAGTTGGCGGAGAACTCGATGTCCTCGGTGAGCAGGTGCCATTTCCAGCCGCCGTTGCGCTCGATGATCTTCGCGGACACGAAAAAGCCCGTGCCGGAAACGGCGCAGCTGGTGTTGAGCGTCAAGCGGGCCTGGTTGAGGAACTTCGCCTCGCGCAGGAACCACACGGCGTAGCCGGCGGAAATCCAGTTGCTGTCGTAGTTCTTGGAGTTACGGTAGCTGGTGGATGCCACGGCGCCGTTGTCGAAGGTCTTGTTCATCTCGCGGAAGTAGTTCACATCAAGCACGTTGTCGGCGTCGAACACGAAATACGCCTCGTAGCCGCGATCGGCATACTGGCTGCGGATGACGTTGAAGCCGTAATCGAGCGCATAGCCCTTGCCCACCTGCTCGGTGTTGAAGCGCGGGAACACGATGGCGCCGGCCTCACGGGCGACCTCGGCGGTGTTGTCCGTGCAGTTGTCGGCGATGACGAACACGTCGATGAGCTCGCTCGGGTAGTTCTGCACCTTGATCGAATGGATGAGCTGGCCGATGACCGCGCTTTCATTGCGAGCGCTGATGACGGCGGCGAACTTGTGGTTCTTCTTCGCGACAAGCTGCTTGGGCTTGCGGGTAAGCACCACGAACACGTAGTAGAGCTGGTACGTGTAGCAGATGGTGAACGCCAAGAAGACGCAGAAGTTGAATATGTCCACGAACGAGACATGCGAGAAGAACTGATCTAGCACCTTTGCTCCTTTTACGGGCCGCACCCGCTTCGCGGCCAACCTCAGGCGCCGCCTTCGGCGCCCCCGGATACCCATACGGCATCAGGCAACGTCCCGCGCGCGTATATGCTGCATTGGTAGGTTCGTTGTAGGCGGAACGTTTCAAACCTGTAGAAGTATAGCGGCATGCGGCCCGTTTGTCGCGCGTGCTGCGCCATTTGGCTCAGTATACGACCGCCAACAGGCGGAATCGCCCCATTTGCACACAGGGTGCGCACACGCCCTTCATAAAATCGAGCGCTCGTGCGACGGTGGTAATGCTTGCTGACGACTCTCGCAATGCGCAAGATTGGCCGAACATGCTAAGGCCCTCGCAACTGGAATAATACTTCCCACTAATGATTTGCGGCACTTTATTGCCTTTCGCAGGTAAGTCTTCGATTCTTCGTAAACCCGATTTGCACTACAAGCCATCCTTTGCTATGGTCCAATATCATACTAGTTGGTCTGATATTGGACTATTCGTAAGGAGCACTGAGGTTTTTATGGAGCACGTTGAATATCGCACGCTTCGGGACGAGGACATCGAGGCGCTTGGCGCCATCCTCGGCGACACGTGGCACAGCTACACCGACGGCAGAAAACGCATCGCCTCTGGAATCATCGATTTCGCCAACTTCGCGAAGCGCAACACCTTCGCCGAAGTCGCCGTTGTCGACGGCTCCCCCATCGGCGTGATCATGGCAAGGGCAGGCGCCCCTAGCGAGCAAACGCAGGCGCATTGGAAGGCCATCGAGCAAGATGCGCGCAAATTACTTGATGAGCTGGGCGGCAGCAGCGCAGACCTTACGCGATTTCTTGAGGCTATGGAGCAAGCCGACCGCGACCTGCTTGAGCAAAGCGGCTGCAACCCCGATTTCGAGCTAGTGCTGTTCGCCGTATCCGACAAAGCAAGAGGCCTGGGAATCGGAAGCACGCTCATGAAACACGTTCAACGTTACCTGGCAGCTGAAGGGGCCTCGAAGGCGTTCATCTTCACCGACACCGACTGCACGTGGGAATACTACGAGCACCGAGGCATGAGGCGTGCGGCCGAGCAGCCTTTCGCCGACGACGAGACGCGGATCCTTCCCGAGCGCATGTTCGTTTACGAGATGGACCTGGAGGGCATCGGGCGATAGCGCCGGAAGCCGCACCGTACGCGGGGGCATAGGAGCTAACGAGCGGTTTACCGCCCTTGCCCCCGATGGGACGCAGGCTGCCGCCCGTCGCCCTCGCGAGGAGACAGGCCTCCATCCTCCCCCCCGTCGGGGCGAATCAGCGGCGCAGGTCGCCATCCGTTCCCCCGCTGAAATGGAGACCCTATTCAGATTCACAGATACGCGCCGCATGAAGCGCATCCAGCTTGAGGTAGAGCGCGTGGAACGCCACGGCGGATAACGCCGCGGCGATGCCGTGAAACACCCACATGCCCGGTGTGAACGGTGCAATGCAGAACACGCCGGGCATGAGCAGGCACGCGCCAGCGGTGCCGCCGATCACCACGACAAGCAGCGCCGTGCGGATAGCCGTGAACGGTATGGATAGGCGGATCACCAGGTTGCATCCGATCCAGGACGTCAGCAGCACGCACAACGTGGACACCTGCTCGTAGTCAAGGCCCATGAGGCAATAGCCCACCACGTTCGCCGCAAGGATGCAGCACACCGAGCATACAGCGCCGGGAATCGACTTGACGATGACGTTGTCCAGGAAACGACCCCGGATGCGCTCTCGGTTCGGTTCGGGTGCAAGCACGAACGACGGTATGCCGATGGTAAATGCGCTGATGAGCGTCATCTGGATAGGTTGGAAGGGATATTGCCACGGCGCAGCGATGAACAGCAGGGCGGAAGCGATGGACGACAGCGTTTCACCAAGAACAACGATGCGGAACGCTGCAAGTTGTTGATGGATCGACGCCCTTCGGCCACCACCTTCGGCATGCTGGCGAAGTCGTTGTCGACGAGCACCAGCTGCGCCACGTTGCGCGCGGCATCCGAGCCTGCCGCCATGGCGACGCTGCAATCCGCAGCCTTGAGCGCCAGCGTGTCGTTCACGCCATCGCCGGTCATGGCAACGGTGTGGCCGGCCTTTTGGAGCGCCAAGACGAACTGCTTTTTCTGCTCAGGCTTCACGCGGCCGAACACGCTGTCGCACGCTAGCGCGCGTTCCACATCGGATTCGGTTTTCAACGTGGAGGCGTCCACAAAACGATCGGAGCCTTCCACCCCCACCTTTTCGGCGATGCCGGAAACGGTGCGCGGATCATCGCCGCTGATCACAAGCACGCGCACGCCCTGGTCTTTGAAGTAGGCGATGGTTTCCGCCGCCGTTGGGCGGATCTGATCCCGAATGCCCACAAACCCGAGCGGCCGAAGATCTCCCCGAATGTTCCCGAACTCATCGAATCCTTCCACGCGAGCGATGAGCAGCAGGCGCGCTTCGGCCGCAAGCCGTTCGACCTGCAGTCTGACGCGCTCATAAGCGTCGCCGAGCACGAACTGCGCAGCGCCCATGACATAGCACGACCCATCCGAAAGCTGAGCGCCCGACCATTTCTTGTCCGAGCTGAAAGGAATCATGCGCGAACACGTTTCGGGACGGCCTTCTGCATCCTTGAAATATGCGGCTATCGCTCGAGATGTCTCGTTGAGGTCATCGTCGGCGCAGGCGATGGCGCGCAACGCGCGGCGCGCTTCCCGATCAAGCGCATCGGGCGCATCCTGGGCGGCTTCGCCCTCTACAGGCCGCACCCAGGCAACCTCCATGTCGCCAGTGGTGATGGTGCCCGTTTTGTCCAGGCAGAGCACATCCACGCGCGCCAGCGTTTCAATACAGTACAGTTGCTGCACGAGCACCTGGCTTTTCGACAACCGCACGACGGCCACGGCTAGAACCGTTGACGTGAGAAGGATCAACCCCTCAGGAATCATGCCCACCAGCGCAGACACCGTTGATAGGATGGCGCTGTTCAGCTCCGAGTTGCCCGATAGATAATCCCGCGCGAACAGCAACGCTCCCAACGGGAACATGATGCAGCTGACGAATTTGATGATGTCGTTGAGGCAGCGCATGATCTCCGAGCGCACGGCCTTGCGCTCCTTTGCCTCAGCGGAAATCTTCGCCGCATAGTTCTCAGCGCCAACGTGGACCACGCGCGCGTACACCGTGCCGGAATTGACGAACGATCCGCTCATGAGCGCATCTCCAGGCTGTTTGCGGATAAGATCGGCCTCACCGGTAAGCAGGCTTTCGTTGACCCGGCATTCGCCGCTCACGACCTGCGCATCCGCAGGGACTTGATCCCCGCGACGCAATACCACAACATCATCGCGCACCAGCTCATCGAGCGGCAGCTCTGCTTCCATGCCATCGCGCAACGCATGCGCTTTCGAGCCGGCTATGATCGACAGCCTGTCGGTGATGCGCTTCGAACGGATCTCCTGAACGATGCCGATAACGGTGTTGCATACGATGACCACCATGAACAACATGTTCTTGTACGACCCCGTGAACAGCACGATAAGGGCCAAGACAGCGTTCACCAGATTGAACAGCGTGCATACGTTGTCATGGACGATCTGCCCGACCGATCGCGTTTTCACGCCCGCATCGACATTGGCCTCGCCCGCGGCGATGCGCGCCTGCGCCTCCTCGGATGCGAGACCAAGCGAAGCCTCTATCCCAGCAGCCTCGTTCATTCCGCTTCCCTCCAACCGACGCCGCGTCAATACAGACCAAGAACCCGAACAACGTGTAACAAAAAGGCCACCGCAGGAAAGCGATGGCCTTGACGTAACGATGGAGCCGGCAACAGGACTCGAACCTGCAACAGGCAGTTTACAAAACTGCTACGCTACCATTGCGTCATGCCGGCACACGAAAGTGCATGTCGAGCCATTGTACGACAACAACCCGGATTCTCAAAGCTCATCCCATAAAAGGTACAACCATCAACACCAAAATACAGCCGAGCACGTTACGCACCCGAATACGGCTGAAGGCATATGGGACCTCCCCCCCATAGGTTCTTGCGTGTTTCGCTTAAGCCATCGCTTTCGTTTATCATTCTTAATGCAAATTAATGCACGGATGCTCTTGTTTTGCGCATCGCAACCGAACCGTAAACCGCTCTTGTCGAACTGCCGCCAGTATCTGGTTATACTGGTTCGCGGTAAGAACCCGCTATCCTACGAACGCGATATCTCATTTGGAGTGTTATGACTAACGACGAACGACAATCTTCCCCTAACACAACGTCCTCCCCCAGGGTAAGGAAACGATTCCGAGCCGACCGAGACGCCATCGATCGCAAACGCCTTCCCTTGGCGGTGAAGGTATTCGGCGTGTTGTGCCTTGTGGCAGGCGGAGCTACCGCGGTGCTTTTGACGATCACCATCGTCACCATGGTGCTGGCATTCACCTCCGGCAACCTTGACATCGAAGCCTCCACCGCCACCGTGGTCATCTATGTGGTGGAATCGGTGCTGTACACGGCACTGGCCTCCATGTTCGCCATCTTCGGCATCCGCTTGCTGCGAAACAAACGCAAACATGCCGCACGAGGCACCGAGGCCATGATATTCATCTTGGCCGCCATCATCATCTGCTCCATCATGCTCAACGGCCTGGGAGCCAACGTGATCCCCCATGCCGTGGTGGCGGTGTTCCTGATCGTCATGCAGTCCTACCTTGACCCGGCGCTCGCCGGCGAGCGCGAGCTTCGCCGCAAGCTGCGCGACATGGAAACCAGGGAGCAAGCGGAAGACGGCACGCTCGGCCTTGATCCCACCGGTCGCGGCTACATCACCCTGAACTTCTTCAATCTGTTCTGGATATTCGTGGTATGCAGCGTGCTTGGCCTTGTCATCGAGACCGTCTATCACGTGCTGGTGGTGGACCCCGGCGTTTACGAAGACCGGGCTGGATTGCTGTTCGGGCCTTTTAGCCCCATCTACGGCGTTGGCGCGATGCTGATGACCATGGCGCTCAACCGCTTCCATAAAGCGCCTTTCCCCGTGATCTTCCTGGTAAGCGCGGTGATCGGCGGTGCGTTCGAATATGCGGTCAGCTGGTTCATGCAGTTCGCCTTCGGCATCGTTGCCTGGGACTACACCGGAACGTTCCTTTCCATCGACGGCCGTACCAACGGCATGTTCATGGCCATGTGGGGCGTGCTGGGCCTGTTCTGGGTGAAACTATGCCTTCCCTGGATGTTGCAACTGGTCAACCGCATCCCCTGGAACTGGCGCTACTCCCTAACCACCGTATGCGCCGCCTTGATGATAGTGGACTGCGGAATGACGTTGATGTCGCTTGACCGCTGGTACCAGCGCGAAGCCGGTGTAGCCCCCGACAACGCCATCTCCCGCTTCATCGACGACCACTTCGACAACCAATACATGGAGCAACGCTTCCAAAGCATGTCGATCGATCCGGACAACGCAGCTCGTACGTTGTAGGTAAAGCCATGCCGCCGATGCTTGCCAGCAGGCATCGGCGGCACCCCAAACGCAACGCCCCTTCCAACCGACGCGTTCCCACCTGCCTTCCCGAAGATATTGCGGCAACAAAAGATCGCCCATGCGCGCTCGCGTTTTTACAGCCGCTTATCCAGGGGCAGCGCAGCAACAGAAGCGCATCGCCCGCGCATGCAATCGCGGTTTTCCTGCCGTCGACCTGAGGACATAGCTGCCTCGGGTAAAGCGCTCTTCCCACTGCCGTCCGACAGCTCATCACGCACCTCCACGATGTTGCGCCATAACCGCTTCGGCATGAACTGCCTTCGAAGCTCAGGGTGATAACGAGCCGATATGGACATGGCATCGTAGAACCCCCTCCATGCCGCTTGCATAGCGGCTTCATCGGAGGCATGTTCGGGCAGATGTACCTCATCGGTTTGCGCCAAATACCAGCCTGCGCCATCGTAGATGCCCGCGACCTGATGAACCTCGTCGTATACGACGAAACGCTCGGTGTTGAACCGACCTGCAAACCAGTCCATGAGCAACGGCACCACATTTGCCTTGGGGTTGCACTTTGCAAACCATATGCCGTTTTCAAAGTGCTCGAAACGCAGGAACTGCATCATCAAATGCCGCTCGTTCATCACCGAACGGTCAAGACGGGCAACGGGGCCGGCGACGGGATGGGTCAAGTTGCGAATCAAACCGCTGTTCGCGGCAGCAGGCCGCGCCATGACATGCCGGACGAACCGATATACCGCAACGCCGGCGGAAGGGTCATCCGACAGCGACGCGTGCAACACCGCATCCCAGGCATCCCGCCCTGCTTTTCGCACGATCCCCGCCTTCACGCGCGAGGCCAACGCCGCATCGGTTTCGATATAGTGCACGCTTTGCCCTAACCGAGGCTGCAACGCGGTCTCGGTCGAAAAGTCTTCAGGCTGCTCATGCAACGCATATGCCTGGAATATCGCCGTTAGCAGCCCTTCGGTAGTACCATCGTGCACATACGCCACGTTGTTCAGCGGCTCCCTGCCGACATCCAAGCTCATGCGGGCACCTTCTGCCGGCCCTGCAATGCATGCTGCCAACCGAAGACCCCATCGGCCACGCCTTCCTGAACCGCCGGCGCCTGCAGCTGCTGCGTTCCACTCGCGCTGCCGCCCAGCATGGCCGCCTTATCCCCTGCTCCTATGGCTGCACGCCCAACCTCGGACCCGAACAAGCTAAGCTGACCGGGCAACACCTTCCCTGAGCGAGCACCATGCCGACCGCCGTCTATAGGGCTTGCCAACTGCGCCCGCAACGCCTCGGGGCTGAACTCCACCCCGTTGCCTTGGTACTTCCCGTTGCAGGTGATGAAGTAACGCGCCCGCTTGAACGCGATTCCCAGCTTGCGAAGCTCCCCTTCCCGCAAGCACGAGGTGCGTCGAGCGCGTATGATCAAACGAGCCCCGCGTGGACCTATCCCCGGCACGCGTAGCAGCACTTCCAACGGCGCGGTGTTCACTTCCACCGGAAAAAGATCCAGATGATTCACCGCCCATGCAGCTTTCGGGTCAACGTCCATCTCCAAGTTCGGCGCGTCGGCGCTGATGATTTCCGATACGTCGAATTTGTAATAGCGCAGCAGCCAATCGGCCTGATACAGCCTGTGCTCACGGTTCAATTGCACTGCCGTGTTCTGCGGCAGACGCTCATCGGAGCTTACCGGCAGATAGGCGCTGAAGAACACACGCTTGAGCTGCAGCGTTTTATAGAGCGCCTGCGACAGGTTGAGAATCTGGAAATCGGTTTCTGGCGTGGCCCCTATGATCATCTGCGTGGACTGCCCTGCCGGCACGAACGCACGCCCCCGCTCCTTCGGGCGAGTGGAAGGCAGATACGTTGTGCTTCGACGCGACATCCCGCGCGACTCCCGGTCCTGCGCCATGTTGTCTCGGATTTGACGCATAGGAGCTATGATGCGCTGTTTGGTTTTCTGGGGGCACAGCAAGCCCAAGCTTGTCTGACTGGGCAGCTCGAGGTTCACGCTCATACGGTCCGCAAGATGCCCAAGCCTGTCGATGAGCTCCGGCGAGGTTCCCGGCACGGCCTTTGCGTGGATATATCCGCGAAATCGATGGTGATCGCGTAGCAGCTGCAACGTGCGTATCATGAGCTCGGTGGTATGGTCGGGCGACCCGATGACACCTGAGCTGAGGAACAGCCCTTCGATATAGTTACGACGGTAAAACGCCATGGTGAGATCGGCCAGCTCTTCGGGCGTGAACGCGGCGCGAGGCACCTCGTTGCTGCAACGGTTGACGCAATACGCGCAATCGTACACGCATACATTGGTCATGAGCACCTTGAGCAGCGATATGCAGCGACCATCGGGCGTGAAGCTGTGGCAGCATCCAGCGCCCAGGGCGTTGCCGACATAGCCGGCCTTCGACCTGCGCTGCAACCCCGATGACGTGCAGGCGACATCGTATTTCGCCGCATCGGCGAGGATCTCCAGCTTCTCCTGCACATCCATGGACAACCCCTTCCACAAACATCCGTACGTGTAGTAGGCTCATACTATACTCGTACGCTTGTTCGTGGTCAAGAACGTTTGTGCGATATTATCGCGGCACCCCGGTCAAATCGAATGCGGGTATGAAGCTGTCCTTCGCCGCGCCCCCCTGCTGCCAGAAATAATCCTCGATTCCCAGGGAGTCGGCATAGTCCAGCAACTCCTCGTATTCGCCATCCGAAACGCGTCCACCCAGCTCAGGACAACGCTGAAGTTGGCGCTGCGCCCACGCATCCCCAGCTTGCGCCGCATCGGCCAGCACCGGCGTGTACTGGTTCATCAGAGACAACAGCACATCGCCTCCGAAACGCTCCCATACCGTACGCACCACGCGCTTGGAATCCTCCAAGGCACCGGGCAGCATGAGGTGGCGCACCACCACCCCGCGCGTAAGGCGCGGCTGTCCGTCCACCTCATCGCCATCGGGGGCGCCCACGCAACGCACCATCTCCTCAAGGGCTGTCAGAGCCACTTCGGGATAATCGGGTGCCGCGGAGTAACGACGGGCAAGGCTGCTCGAGCAGTACTTGAAATCGGTCAGGTACACGTCCACCGTGCCGACGTTGTCCCGCACGGCCTGCACCGTCTCGTACCCCGAGGTGTTCCACACCACGGGCAGGGCCAAGCCACGGGCACGGGCACGGGCTACGGCAGCCCGGATATGGGGCGCATAATGCGTCGGCGTGACGAAGTTGATGTTCAACGCCCCCTGTTGCTGCAGGTCAAGGCACATATCCACCACATCATCCACCGTAACGGGCACGCCAGCGCGCCCATCGGCGATCACCTGGTTCTGGCAGTACACGCATCGGAGCGGGCAGTTCGAGAAGAACACGGTGCCGCTGCCGCGAGAGCCGCTGATAGGCGGCTCCTCCCACATATGCAATGCCGCACGGGCCACTACCAGCTCCCCTTGCGCCCCGCACACGCCGCGCTCGCCGGCAACGCGGTCGACGCCGCACGCCCTCGGGCACAGCCTGCAGCAAGCTAACGCTTCTTCGAACTCCATAGCAAATCCCTTCCCCGCTTCTCTACGCGATTGCGCGTCGAAACCGTTCGCACGCGCCACCGCCTGCTGCGACGTAGCGCCCGCCCTGCCAAACGACCGTCCAGCCGCCCAGCCGGCAAAACGGGCCCGCATCGCGCAACCCGGCTCTGCGGCGCACGGCTACGGCATCCGCCCAGATCAAGCAAATGCGCAATCGCCCTTACCGCTAAAAAGGGCCCGCAATGCGCGACCCGGCCCGGGACGAGCAGCACGCATCAGCAACTGCGCCCTTCCAAGCAGCCGGGCCGCCGCCTTGCGGGCCCTCATACATCATTCGACCGCCCTTTACGGGCAAGACGCCTAGTTAAAACCGGGATAAGCGCCCGTCATGCCGTCGTCGTCCATGATACCGGCATCGCCGAAGTCATCGCCCCAGTCGGCGTCCTCGTCATGGTCGTGGTCGTGACCATGGTCGCCGTACGTTTGCTCGGCGCGGGTCCAGTCCAGGCCCTCCTTCGCGCATGCGTCTTCCTCGCGATATACCAACGACAGCGCCGAGGGGGCCTTGTCCGAGCCGCCGATGATGGCCAGAAGCTCCAACAAGCGCTGGACGGCCTCGGCCTGCGGCAGGATAAGGTCGGCATCGTCGGCGGTGGTCAGCGCCGCGGTCAGTTCGCCCATGAGCATCTCCACCGTGTAGGTGCCGTCGAAGCGGCCGTCGGTGACGGCGGCCAGCAGCGCATCGCCGGCCGGCGTGATCGCACCGGCGCGCATGCCGGCGATCTCGCCCATGTCGGAGGACGTGCGCACCGCGTGGTACAGCGCATCCGCCTCCACGGCGGCGACCAGCTGCGCCGCCGCCTGCAGGCTATACGCGGCGCGGGCAAGCTGGGCCGATCCCGGGCCGCCGGCATCGGTGACGTGGGCTACCAGCAGGTCGAGCACCTCGCGCGCCGCCTCGACGCAGTCCTCCTCGCCGCCCACGAAGCAGCCCAGGTTCTCGCGTGCCGCGAACGCGTCCGGCACGGCCACGTCGGTGACCACAAGCGGCGCCTCGACGGCGACCAGGTCGGCAACGCAGGCCATGGCATTGAGCTCGCGGGCGAAGGTGGGCGTGGTGCACGACAGATCGATGAGCAGCGTGCCCTTGCGCGCACCCTGCACGATGCCGTTGTCGCCGTAATACGCATCCTCAAGCGCGCTTTGAGCGGTGAAGTAGGTGATGACGGCATCCGCCGCGCCCGCATCGCCCACGCGCTGCCAGCCGGCGCCGCACAGGCGATCGGCCACCATATTCCCCACCGTGTCGTTTCCTGCGAACACGAAAGCCTTCGTCATGGCTTAACCCTCTTTCTTGATCTTGCGGGCGATGCGGTCGGCCACTGAAAGCTCCTCACGCTTATCGCCACCCCAAAACACCACGGCCAGCATGCCCGGCCCCACGTGGCTGCCGATGACCGGCCCGATGCTGCTTTCCAAAAACAGCAGGTTGTCGTCCTCTTTCGCCAGCAGCTCCTTCAGGCGCGCCGCGTCCTTGGGGCAGTCGGCGTTGCCGATGACCACGCAACGGCCCGGCATTTGATCGGTCATGCGCTTCGAGCAGTACTCGGCCAGCTGCCTGATGCCCTTCTTGCGCCCGCGCGCCACGCCCGTCAGCGCAAGCTTGCCCTCGATGCTGATGTTGAGCAGCGGCTTCACGTCGAGCTTCGCACCCGCGTAGGCGACGGTGCTGGGGATGCGGCCGCCGCGGCGCAGCGATTCCAGATCGTCCACCATGAACTCGGCGTCCACGAAGTAGCGCGCCTCCTCGGCCCATGCGGCAAGCTCGCGCGCCGTCATGCCGTTGTCGCGCTGGTTGAGCGCCTCGTAGACCAGAAGCGCCTCGGCGATAGACGCCAAATAGGTGTCGACCACGTACAGCTCTGCCTCAGGGTGCTCGGCGATCAGCTGGTCGCGCACCATCACCGCCGTGTTGAAGCTGCCGGAAAGGCCGCTGGTGAAGCTCAGGTACACGGTGGGAACGCCGCTTTCAATGGCCTTCGAGAACACGTCGTGGAACACCGTTACCGGCACCTGCGCCGTGGACGGTTGCGATCCTGCGCGCATGCCCTCGTAGAACTCGTGCGGCGTGACGGTGCGATACAGATCGTCGCTATGCTCGCCCTTTTCATCGATATAGGGGAACTCCAACAGCTGCACGCCGGGACGGTCGATCACCTCGAAGGGGAGGTCGCAGCAGGAGTCGATGATCAGATTGCATTTCGGCTGGGCTTCCATGCATCTCCTTTCGTTGGAACGCCCGCGCCCGCAGGCGGTGGGCGGATTTTGCTTCGCGCCTAGGAAGCGCAGGTCAAGGCCGCCTTCGGCCCGGTGAGCTTGCCCGATACGGCATGCGCGCATTCATAGGCGACGCCGACGGCCGGGCCCACGTGCAACCCCACCACCGGGCTTACCGGCAGCACGCTGACCTTGCGGCCGAGCATGGGCTCGATGACCTCGTGCGCCCACTTCACCGCCGGGGTCTTATCGCCGATGTAGTGCACCACCACATCGCGCAGGCCGTGCTCCTCGATGTCGGCCTTCATGGCCGCCACGATCTTGTCCAGCGCCTTTTTACGCGTGCGCACCTTGGCATAGGTGACCGGGGAACCGTCGCGCACGGCAAGCACCGGTGCCAGCTGGATAAGGTTGCCCAAAAGCGCCGCCGCGCCGCCGATGCGCCCGCCCTTCTGCAGAAACGTCAGGCTCTCCGGCGTGAACAGGAAGCGGGTGCGCTCGATGGCGTCTAGGGCTGCCTGCGCCACGCCGCGCAGGTCCTCGCCCGCATCGCGCGCCGCCACGGCCTCGAGCACGGGGAAAGCCTCGTCGAAGCCGCACGACTGCGAGTCGACAAGTTCCCATTTGAAGCCGATGTTGCGTGCGGTCACCGCGCGGATGGCGCGCAAGGCGCCGTCATAGGCGCCCGAAAGCCCCGTGGAGATGAAGATGCCGCACACCTGGTCGCCGGCGCGGGCCGCATCCTCGAACACCTCTTCCAGCAACTGCTGGGACGGTTGGCTTGACGTGGGGATATCATCCACCATGTCATAGATATCGGCATAGAACGCATCCAAGTCCATGGTTGCGTCCTCATATTCCCTGCCGTTGCGGTTCACGTACAGCGTGACCACCTGGATATCAAGCTGGGCGGCCATCTCCTGCGTGATCGAAGACACGGAATCGGTGATGATCCTGATCATGAATCCCCCAATCGGAAGCGCGGCTTAAGCGCGCATACATTACGTTCAACCCTACGCGATACCGCGAAGCTTGCCAACAAGCGCGCGGCGGCGCTCACAAAGACCATACTCCAAGCCCACCGGATAGGTGTGGGGGTTGAGCATGCGCTTCTGGCTCTCGTCCAAGCAGGCAAGGCCTTCACGGCAGCGACGCTGCGCCTCCATGGCGCTGCGACCGCTTGCGTCGAGCACCACCTGCCCGTTACGGGCCAGAGGATCGAGCATCGTGGAAAACCGCTTGCCCGCAAGCTTCTTGCGGCGCATGGAATCGAGCGGGTCCACGATGACCTGGCCCTCGTCCACGCCGGCGTTCACATCGAACACCATATCGCCGGCGATGGTCCCGTCGTCGTTATAGTAACGGCGCACATCGAGCACGCCCGGCACCGTCAGCTTCGCCGCCGACTCGCTGATCTTCAGGCGGTCGACCCACTCGGCCTGCCCCGGGGCGCGCGTCGCCGAAAGCTTGTACACGCCGCCGAGCGTAGGTTGGTCGAACGCGCAGGCGAGCTTGGTGCCCACGCCCCAGCTGCTCACGGGAGCACCTTCGTCCAAGATGGACTGGATGGTGTATTCGTCCAGGTCGTTGGACAGCACGATGCCGCAATCGTCCAAGCCGGCAGCGTCGAGCATGCGGCGCGCCATCTTCGCCAACCAGGCAAGGTCGCCCGAGTCGATGCGGATGCCGGCCAGGCGCTCGCCCCGGGCGCGCATCTCGAGGCCCACGGTGATGGCGTTGCGAATGCCCTGCTCCACGTCGTAGGTGTCCACGAGCAGCACGCAGTTGCGCGGGAACTCGCGCGCATAGGCGCGGAACGCCTCGAGCTCGCTGGGGAACGACATGACCCACGAGTGCGCATGCGTTCCCGACACCGGCAGGCCGTAGGTTTTACCCGCAAGCACATTGGACGTGGATGCGCAGCCGCCCACCACGGCGGCGCGGCTTGCCCACATGCCGCCGCCGGCGCCCTGGGCGCGGCGCAGACCGAACTCGGCAACGGGCAGCCCGTGGGCAGCCAAGCACACCCGAGCGGCCTTGGTGGCGATGAGCGTTTCGAAGTTCACGCAGTTCAGAAGCGCCGTTTCGATGAGCTGGCAATCCATGATGGAGCCCATCACGCGCACAATCGGCTCATGCGGGAACACCACGGCGCCCTCGTGCACGGCGTCGACGTCAACGCGCAGCGAGAACGTGCGCAGGTACTCCAAAAACGCCGGCTTGAACAGCCTCCCCCCGCCCGGCGCATCAAGGCTTCCCAGGTACTCCACGTCCTCAGCGCTGAACGAGAACCCGTCGATGAGCTCGGCAAGCTGGTCCATGCCGCAGGCGATGGCATAGCCGCCGCGGAAGGGATAGTCGCGGAAATACGCATGGAAACAGGCCTGCGTGGCGCCCTGCCCCGTCTCCCAATACCCTTGTGCCATGGTCAGCTGATACAGATCGGTGAGCAGCTCGTGGCCGTTTTCCCCGTGCACGTTGATACCTCCTGACGCAGGCGCCCCCGCTTTTGCCCAAGCGGGGGCGCGAGATGCTGCTAGTTACCCTGCGGGGCGCCCTGGCCTTCGCCGGCGCCTGCGGCTTTATGGCTGCGGCGACGAGCACGGCGGTGCTGGCCGGGAGCCTGGCCTTCCTGGCCGCCTTCGCGCTGCTTGCGTTGCCCGCCCTGGTCGGGACGGGGCCCCTGAGCCAAGCCCGAGGACTTCTGGCCGGGACGCACGCGGGGCTTAGGACCCTGGTTGTCGGGCTTGCCGCCGCGCTGCGCATCGGCGCCGCCCTTGGGGCCCTGGCCGCGCTTGCCCGCCTGCTGGGCAGATCCGGGCTGCTTGCCGCCCTGGTTCTGCTGCTTGGCGTCCTTGCCGCCCTGGCCGCGGCGCTTGCTCGGCTGCATGCCGCGGCGCTTGGCCTGGCCCTCCTTGGGCTGCTTGCCGCCCTGGCCGGACTGCTTGCCGGCGGACGCGGCGCTTGCAGCTTGGGCGGAATCGGTACGCGGAGCCTGATTCTCCCCCGCCTGCGCAGCGCCGCCCGAGACCTTGGTGGAGCGGCGACGACGCGGCTTGCGCGCGGGCTGAGCTTCGGCGGCCTTCTGCTCGGCGCGCTCGCCCTTGCCGCGACCGCGCCTGCTGGAGCGACCGGGTTTGGCCTCGGCGGCGCCGTCGGCCTTCTTGCCGCCCGGGACGTGACGCACGCTGGCGCGATCAGCAAGCTTGTCCTTGCCCGACAGCTGCGGCGTTGCCAAGGCTGCGGCCGCGCCGAAAGCATCGCCGGGCTGCTCGCTCAGCGCGCGCTCCCAAGCCTCGCATCCCAGGCACTTCGGACGTGTGCCCTCCTCAGGCGCCTCGAAATCGGAAAGCGGGACGCGCACGGGCTTCTCTCCCTCGATGCGCAGCGACACCACCTCGCGCGGGACGTCCAGATCCACCACCTTCGCCACACCATCGGGCGTTTCCACCTGGGCGTTCTTCTTCGGCGCACGGCTTTTGAAGTCCTTGTAGGCATCGTATTCGTAACGAAGGCAGCACATGAGCCTGCCGCATACGCCCGAGATCTTCTGCGGGTTCAGCGACAGGTCCTGCTCTTTGGCCATGCGGATGGACACCGGGCAGAACTCTCCGCCCAGGCGCTTGCAGCACAGCTCCTGGCCGCAGTGGCCAAGGCCGCCCACCATGCGAGCCTCATCGCGAACGCCGATCTGGCGCATGTCGACGCGCACATGCAGGCGCGACGAGAGCGTGCGCACCAGCTCGCGGAAGTCGACGCGGTTCTCGGACTCGAAGTAGAACACAGCCTTGTCGCCGTCGAACAGGTACTCGACCGAAACCGGGCGCATCTCCTCGGAGGCCTTCGCGGCAAGCTCCTTGAACACGGGAAGCGCCTCGGCGGCACGGGCCTCGAGCTCGGCCTGCTTGGCACGATCTTCGTCATCGGCCACGCGCAAGACGGGCTTCAGAGGGGTTTTCAGCTTCTTGACCTGGTCAGGCGTTGCCTCGAACGCAGGCTCGCCCATATGGCCGAACTCGGTTCCCCGGGCGGTTTGGACCACGACGTCGCATCCGGCGTGCAGTTCCAGCTCGCCCGCATCGAACCACAGCGTTTTGGGGTTGTAGGGCAGGTTGACAGGCGCTATGCGGACCATGGCGCTCCTTCTTTCTATCTGGTATACGCCCGCGGCGCCGCGTTGGGCAGCGCACGGCCGTACAGTATGTCGCGAACCTCGAGCAGCATCGCGTCGATGCACGTCTCAGGAGATACATTATAAGAGATGGCAACGTCGCAGCGGCGCACGGCGGCGATGGCCGCGGCGGCACGTGCGGCGTCGGTGCGCGCCGCGGCTTCCTCGACGGAAGGCCTGACGTCGGCGTTGACCACTTGATCGGTCGCGCCCGCGGCCTGAGCCATAACGTCGCGCAGCCACGAGCGGGTGATGCCCGTGAGCTGACGCAGCGACTCGGCGGTCTTGGCCGTGAGCTGACGCTTGTTGCGCGCCTCGATCTGGCGGATGGCCGACTTCGCCAGGAAGTCGGCGTTCTCGGCAAGCTCGGCCTCCTGCTCGGCGCGCACGGTATCGAGCGGAAGCTTCACGCGCACCACCAAATCGGCGGCGAACCCGATGACGTCCCAATCGTCGGCGCGGCGCAGGCACGCCAGCACCTCGAGCACCCGGGCGCGGAACTCCAGGCGCTCATTGGACTTCAGGAACTCCACCGCGCGGGTGATGGAGCCGTCGCAGGCCTGCAGCGCCACGCGCGCCTGCTCGGGGCTTGCGCCCGAGTTCTGCACCACGATGCCCGCAGCCTCCGAAACCGGGATGGTGCGGAACGGCACCACCTGGCAGCGCGAGACGATGGTGGGCAGCACGCTTTCGCGCGTGCGCGCGAGTAGGATGAGCACCACGTCGGCGGGCGGCTCCTCGAGCGTTTTCAGGAACGCGTTGGCCGCCTGCACGCCCAGCAGGTCCACGCGATCGAGGATGTAGACTTTGCGATCGGCCTGGATGGGCGCCAAGGCCGTGTCAGCCACGATGCCGCGCACCTGCTCGACCAAATAGCCGGCAGCACCCTCGGGCTCGAACATGCGCACATCCGGGTGCTTTTTGCGCATGATGCGCCCGCAGGTATCGCATGCGCCGCAATTGCCGCCGCGAGGGCCCTTGGGGCCTTTCGGGCACAGGATGCCCTGAGCGAAGGCAAGCGCCGCAAGCGTCTTGTTCGAGCCTGCCGGCCCGCAGAACAGGTACGCGTGGCTGACGCGCCCCGATGCCACGGTGGCGCGCAAAAACTCGCGCACCTGCGGCTGGCCCAAGATGTTCTCGAATGCGTCTGCCATAAGCGCTACTGCTGCTCCTTGCCCGAACGCTCCGCACGAGGCGTCGATGCGGAATCCTCGCGGTAATCCACACGGCCCTCATGGGTGCGATGAACGTCGAGACGCTCGAAGTAGGCCTCGTTGGCGCGCACGAAATCGCCCATCCACGGGAACAAGTCCGCCAGCTGAGCGAATACCTGCACGGCTGTATGCGATTTGCGCTCGTTCGAGCGCACCAGCCGCACACGGCTCGGGTTCTTTTCGGCGATCTCCAAAAACGCCGCGTTCACGCGAGCGTGGAAGTCCTCGCCTGCGCGTTCCATGCGATCGGCCCCGGCGCGGCGCGTGGCGCGCTCGAGCCCCTCGGCGGCGCTTGCCGCCACCAGCAAGATGGTGCGATCGGGCACGATACCCTGGCAGGCGAACGCGTTGGCCGCTTCCACGAACGAGCGGTCGAGCCCGCGCCCATAGCCTTGGTAGGCCACGGTGGAATCGGTGAAGCGGTCGCACAGGACCACGGCCCCGCGCTCGAGCGCCGGGGCAATGACCTGGCTGACCAGCTGCGCACGTGCCGCCTCGAAGATGAGCAGCTCGGAAGCATCGCACATATTGGAGTTCGCCGGGTTCAGCACCACGCCGCGCAGCTGCTCGCCCACCTCGGTGCCGCCGGGCTCGCGAAGGCACACGACCTCGCGGCCCATGGCGGTGAGGGCGTTGGCCAGAAAGCGGATATGGGTGGTCTTGCCGGCGCCGTCGCCGCCCTCGAACGTGACGAACACGCCGCGCTCGGGCGCCTGCTCTGCAGAAAGCGCCTGATCGGCGGCTTGCGCGGGAGCAGCCGGATGCGCCGAGGCGCCCGAGGTCGGACGGCCCTCGCGCATCATCGGCACCTCGCTCACGATGCCCGTGTTGCGGATATCGGCCACGTTGCTATCCCTGCACGGCGCCGGCCACGGCGGCGGCCACAGCTTCCACGGCGCGCGGGTCGAACGGCTCGGGCATGATGAAGTCCTCGCACAGCTCGTCATCGGAGACGAGCGCGGCCAGCGCCTCGGCGGCGGCCAGCTTCATCTGCTTCGTGATACGCGTGGCACGCGACTCCAGGGCGCCCTTGAAGATACCGGGGAACGCCACCACGTTGTTGATCTGGTTCGGGAAGTCCGAACGGCCGGTGCCCACCACACGAGCGCCGGCGGCGCGGGCCACGTCGGGGAAGATCTCGGGCGTGGGGTTGGCCATGGCGAACAGGATGGCGTCGGAGTTCATGGATTCGACCATCTCGGCGGACACGATGCCCGGGGCGGAGACGCCCACGAAGATGTCGGCGCCGCGCATGGCGTCGGCCAGCGTGCCTTCCTCATCGTTGAGGTTGGTGGTGGCGAGCATGGCGCGCTGGGCCTCGTTGATGCCCTCGGAACGCGAGTTGATGATGCCGCACTTATCGCACAGGATAAGGTTCCTGAAGCCGTAGTTGAGCAGCAGCTTGGCGATGGCGATGCCCGCCGAGCCGGCGCCGTTGACCACCACGCGGCAGGCCTCCTTCTGCTTGCCCGTCAGGCGAAGCGCATTGATGACGCCGGAGAGCACCACGATGGCGGTGCCATGCTGGTCGTCGTGGAACACGGGGATGTCGAGCTCGTCGATCAGACGGCGCTCGATCTCGAAGCAGCGCGGCGCGGAGATGTCTTCCAAGTTGATGCCGCCGAAGCTGGGGGCAAGGCGCTTGACGGTCTCGACGATCTCGTCGACGTCCTGCGTGTCAAGGCACAGCGGGACGGCGTTCACACCGCCGAAGGTCTTGAACAGCGCGCACTTGCCCTCCATGACGGGCATGGCCGCGGCCGGGCCGATGTTGCCCAGGCCGAGCACGGCCGAGCCGTCGGAGACGACGGCCACGGTGTTGGCCTTCATGGTGTACTTGTACGCATCGGAAGGGTTCTCGGCGATCTTGCGGCACGGCTCGGCGACGCCGGGGGTGTAGGCCAGCGCCAGGTCCTCGCGCGTTTCGATCCTCATCTTCGGGACGGTTTCCAGCTTGCCCTGCCACTGCTCATGCAAACGCAACGATTCCTGCGCGATATCCATGCTGCTCCATGCACCTTTCCCTATGCACGGCGCCGGCGGCGCCGTTTAACGTGAGTGTTCCCGCCCCTTGCGGAAAGCGGTTGTCCTGCTAGGGATTATACCCCTTGCATCTTGCCGCCCGCACACCGTGCGCGCTCTCCCCGAAAAACGCCCATGAGGTGTGTTTCGCCCGATGAGCTGGGGGCGTACAAACGATAGGTAAGCGAATGCGGGGAAAGGCGGCCGAGCCCTCGGGCCGTACCGTCGACGCAAGGCCCGATGCGCGGTAAACCATTTGCGACACGCGATACGCCCGGCAAAAGCAACGATAGAAGAGGACGAAAACGCAAAGCGATACGCGGCGAGCCCCCGCTCATTCGCGGCGATACGGGCGGGAGGCCCCTTCACGTCGCGCGGTCACGCGGAAAACCCCGCCCCGCTCCCCGGATTGCGTGGAATTCCCCCACCGGGCCGCTGCATGGCGCACAATAGGAACACGCATCAAAAGGAAAGGAACAACGTGGAAGACGAGAACATGCCCGCGGCGCAGCCCGGTGCGCTCACCGCCGACGCCGTGGCCGACGCCGTGTACCGCGCCGTGCGCCGCTGCGCCACGCACCTGCGCCCCGACGTGCTTGCCGCCATGCAGGCGGCGCGCGCGGACGAAACGCAGCCGCGTGCGCAGTCCGTGCTGGACTGCTTGCTGGAAAACGCCCGCATCGGGCAGGAGGACGGCGTGCCCATCTGCCAGGACACCGGCACCTGCTGGGTGCGCCTGGAGGTCGGCGAGGAGCTGCTCATCCCCGGCAACATCCTGTCGGGCGTCAACGACGCCGTGGCGCGCGCCTATACCGACGGCCGCCTGCGCATGAGCGTCGTGACCGACGCGCTGCTCGACCGCACCAACACCGGCGACAACACCCCCGCCTTCGCCGAGATCGCCCTGCGCCCCGGCCGCGGCGCCACGCTGCACGTGCTGCTCAAGGGCGGCGGCTCGGACAATGCAAGCCGCGTGGTCATGCTCGCGCCCGGCGCCGGCTGGGAGGGCGTGAAGAAGGTCGTGCTCGACTGCGTGCGCGAGAAGGCCGCCAACGCCTGCCCGCCGCTCATCGTGGGCGTGGGCGTGGGTGCCACGTTCGACAAGGTGGCGGGCCTGGCCAAGCACGCGCTGCTGCGCGAGGTGGGAACCCCCGCCGCAAACCCGCAGGCCGCCGAGCGCGAGGCCGAGCTGCTTGCCGCCATCAACGCCACGGGCATCGGACCGGCGGCCCTCGGCGGCGGCGCGACCGCCTTGGCCGTGCATCTGGAAACCGCGCCGTGCCACATCGCCGCGCTGCCTGTAGCAGTGAACATGGGCTGCTCGGCCATGCGCAGCGCATCCATCGAGCTGATCGATTGGGGTGAGGGGAAATGAGCGAACCCGTACGTTTGAACCTACCGCTGGACAAGTCCCAGCTGGCGAACCTGAAAGCTGGCCAGGAAGTGCGCCTGACCGGCCCCTGCTACACCATGCGAGACGCCGGCCACGCCCGTGCGCTCGAAGCGCTCGAGCAAACCGGCGAGCTGCCGTTCGCGCTGGCCGGGCAGACGCTGTTCTACGCCGGCCCCACCCCCGCCGCTGCCGGCCGCCCGCTTGGCAGCGTGGGCCCCACCACGGCAAGCCGCATGGACTTCGCCACGCCCCAGCTTATGCAGGCCGGCATCGCAGCGTGCATCGGCAAGGGCAAGCGCAACCAGGCCGTCATCGACGCCTGCGTTGAAAACGGCGGCGTATACTTCGCGGCGGTCGGCGGCATCGCCGCGCTGCTGGCCAAGCACGTCACCGCAAGCGAAACCGTGGCCTGGGACGACCTTGGCACCGAGGCGCTGCGTCGCCTCGAGCTTGACGACTTCCCTGTGTTCGTAGCCGTCGACACCTGTGGCCGCGACCTCTACCGCGCCATCGAGAACGGCGAGCAACTGTAGCGCCCCTCATTCCGCGGCGCACATGAGTCAACCCCTCCGGAAGGTTTTGACTCACTAACTTTCCGCGGCGCGCAAAATGCGCACCGCGGAAAACGCGATACGTTTGTGTTTTAACGAGGCCAGCCCACCTAAGCCGTTCCACACCAAGCTCCTGGCCTGGGTAAATACGAACCACCAATCAGGCTCTACTTCGGAAGCGCACATTAAAACACAAACATATCGCGTTTTGCCCTCGACGAGAGCGAAACGTTGCCTCGCTTGCTGCATCACCCACCCCACAACCCGAAAGGCGACGCCCCGTTTGGGACGCCGCCTTTCGTTATGCGCCGCTATAGGCGCTTGCCGACTGTCGAGTGCAGCTTAGTTGTTGCCGCGCATCGTCTGGCCACCGTTGGGATGGCACTGACCGCAGGTGTCGACCTGGGCAGCATGGCCTTTGTGGCACTCGTTACAGTTCAAATTGCCATGCGGGCTTTGATGCGGGTTGTACTCGCCCAAATCCGCCGTCTGTTTTGCCAGCTCCTCGTAGGAACCGCCATGGCAGGACAGGCACTTGTCGTTGTCGATGTAGTAGCGATCGGCCAGGCCCAGGTTGTCCGTGTCGCCAGCCAGCTGCGACTGCAGCTCGGCCACCTGCACGTCAAGCTCGGCGGTGTGGCAGTCCAGACACGTCGTGCCCTCGTGCTGACCGTGCCATGCGGCGAGGCCCGCGCCGTTCGATTCGTCGGTACCCTCGTAGTTCGCCAAGTGGTTGCCCATGGAATCATGGCACACCGTGCCACAGAAGCTCGGCGTGTTATGCCATGCCCAACCGCCGCAGCATGCGATGATCAGCACCGCGGCGACAACGCCCACCACGATAGGCCAGCGCTTCTTGCCGGAATTCTTGTTCTCTGCCATCGATTACTTCACCCCCTGCGCAGCGGTCTGACCAGCCACATAGCCGAACGTGACGCAACGGCCGACCGACGGACCGAAAATATGACGCGGATAGTTACCGGAGAAGAAACCGCCCGAAGCACCACCGGCCGCAAACAGGCCCTCGATCGGCTTATTGTCGTAGTCCAGCACGTTGCAGTTGTAGTCAACGACCAGACCGGACACCGTAGCCAAAATGGAAGACTGATGCTTCACGGCATAGTAGGTATCGCCCTCGATCTTGGTGGCCTTCTCCATAGGACGATTGAAGTCTTCGTCCTTCTTGTTGTCGCAGAACGTATTGAAGCGAGCGACTTCGGACTCCAACGTATCGGCAGGCACACCCATCATGCCAGCAAGTTCTTTCAGGCTAGAAGCCTTGAAACCCCAGCCCTTGTCGATAAACGGTTGGAACGCAGCTTCAACCTTTTCCTTGTCCTTACCCACCTGAGTGGAAGACGCCACGCGCCATGTGTCGGTACCGTAGTGCGCCTGCGCCGTGATGGAATTGGAGCGCGCCTGGAACGGCAATCCCTCGCTGCAGAAACGACGGCCTTGCTCGTTAATCATGATGCCACCCACGATGGTGCGAATGCCCAAGCACGCCGAATAGAATGCTTCAGGGCTACCGTAGTCGAAATTCATAATAGCTGCCGGAAGCGGATCCATTTGGCCGCCCACGGCAAGGCCCATCAGCTGGCCGTCGCCCGTTGTGCCCTCGTTGGGGCACCAGCTTGCGCACGCAGCGATATCCTCGGCACGGCACCATGCCTTGAGCATGGCAGGGTTTGCGTCGAAGCCACCCGTAGCCACGATGACGCCCTTGGAAGCATTTACGCGGAAATATCCGTCAGCGTCTTTCAAGATGGCTCCCGTCACGCGCCCGTTGTCGCCCTCGCGGATAAGCTGCACACCAGCAACGTTGTAACGCAAATCGGCGTTCGGACGCTTGCTGAACGTATTTGCCAGATCGGCGACGATGTAAATGCCGGCGCCGCCGGCGTTAGACGTGGTCTTCTCACTCCACAGCTCACTCTTAAAGGCAATCTCCGTTTGCGGCACCTCAAAGTTATGCGCGCTGGGGTTTCCCTTCTTGAAGTACGTCTGGATCTTGCCTTCGCCCTCGTCGAACTTTTCCTGCAGCCAGTCTGCCGCTTCGCCAGAACGATCAGCCCACAGCTTAATGGGATCGATCGGCACGCGATAGTACGCAGCATGACGCATGCGGTCCATCATCTCGGCCTTATCGACGTTGTTGCCGGCCTCTTCCATCTTTTTGCCGCCAACGACGCCCATACCCTCGAACATGCCACGACCGACGTTCATCTTCTCGACGCACAAAACCTTTGTTTTGCCGTCGTCGGATGCCGCAACGGCCGCAACGGAGCCCGTCAGCCCGCAGCCGATGACCAGCACATCCGTCTCTTCGGTGCGCAGAATCTCAGACGCAGGAATATCACGCAGCTCAAACGCCACGTTGCCCTGACGAACGATGCCACTGTCCGCGTCCACTACCGGAATACTGCGCGTCTTCACCGGAAATACGTCAGTATAGACGCTTTCGTTGAAGTCGCCGCAGCCGCCCTTGTTTTCCACCGTCACGCCGGCGGCCTTCGCCTCGCCGGAGCAGCCGGTCAGGCCGAAAGCGCCCGTAGCCGCAGCAGCGCCGATCAGGCTAATACCTGCAGCGCGCATAAAGCCGCGGCGGGACATCCCGCTTTCTGCTCGCTCTGCCATCTTCCCTCCCTAATGTTCTGATTCAGCAAGCGAATCTACCGCTTGCCCCCTTCTCCACTCCGTTCGTACACTGTACGGAGTACAACAGTCTTGTATCGTACACTGTACGGATTAGCTTTTCAAGCATTCTTTATGGGCAATTTCGACAGTGCGAGGAGAAACCTTCGAGCTTGCTTTATATTCTTTCAGTCGAATAGCAAGCAACGATTGCAGGCAGATCACCGTGACCAAGAAACATCAGAAGCGCGGGGCACATGCCTTTTCCCAAGAAGAAGTGGTAAACGCCGCATTCCGCATGATTGACGAACGAGGATATGAAAAGTTCAGCATCCGCGCCCTCGCCGACGAACTCGGCATCGGCACCATGAGCGTCTACACCTACGTTCCCTCGAAAAAGCAGCTGCTGTTTCTCGTACTTGCAAAAATGCGCCAAAACATCGATAACAAGCCCATTCCCGGCGAATATTGGGAGGATTCCTTGCACCGCATTTGCGGCTCGATTCGCGAAAACTCGCTCAAGCATGCGCGTGTGCGCTTCATGCAAATGCAAACGCAAATCGCTTGGCCCATGGAACACAACCGCAATACTTACCTACTTCACACTGACCAGGGCATTCCTCGAGGGGTCTACGATTCCATGTGGAGCACCATGCGGGCGTATCTTTCCGGCTTTATTGACCGCGAGGTCACGGAATTATGCACTCAACAAGCAAATGGCGACGATCCGTTCGGCAATGGCGACTGGGCGGCAATCCGCAGCGACTCTAGCGGCGCAGAACGTTTCCACCAAGGGCTCGACATCATCATCGACGGCACCAAAAACATCGCAGGGGCCGAAAGCTGGAGGAGCTGGCGCACGCCCGAAAACCCCGAAACCTGGAAATGGGGCAAGGAGTAGCACATGACTTCGGGCACGCCGCCCACGCCAATTGCCGCGTCATTTTCTTACCCGCAAAAGTTAGTGAGTCGAAACGATACGGAGGTTTTGACTCACTATGCAAGAAGGCGGCACCCCCGCTTCGGGTGCCGCCTTCTTCACTTTGCAGGCGCTTATTGCTAGCTTACGCTACTCGACTTTCGTGCTTGTGCTACTCGGTCTTTTTCGCCGTTTTCTTCGCGGCGGTTTTCTTTGCTGCGGGCTTTTTCGCAGCCGTCTTCTTTGCCGGCGCTTTTTTGCCCGCCGCCTTCGCCTCTTTTGCAGCCGCCTTTTTCTCGGCCTCGATCTCCTTGCCCGGGCAGCTGAAGTTCGGGCACAGCTTCCATGGGCCGCGCGCGGTCGTGACGATGACCATGGGCGCACCGCAGTGCTCGCAAACCTCGTCGGTGGCCGTGATGGCGCCGTACTGCGGAAGCGGGTAACCCACGCCGCACTCGTCATAGTTCTCGCAGCGGATGAAGCGCTTCAGGGTACGCGGGTTCTTCTGCGCGATGAGCTTGGCCTTCTTGCCGGCCTCGGCGCACTTCGGGCACTCGCCCACCACCACGTCGGGTTCCTTGTTCGTCTCGCAGTTCGGGTCGATGCACAACGTGCGCGGTTTGGAACGGAACGCCGTCACCTTCACCTGGGGCATGCCGCACGTCGGGCACGGGTCGGGCAGAGACTCCACCTTGCCCTTCGGCAGCGGATAGGTGACGTCGCAATCCGGCCAGCCGGCGCAGCCGATGAACATGCCGCGCGTCTTTTGCGAAACGCGGATCTGCAAGTCCTTGCCGCATTTGGGGCATTTGCCCACGTAGGCGTCGGCCGCCACGGCATCGGCCAGGGCGTCTTTGACCTCTTCGGAATGCGGCAGCAGGTTTGCCAGCTGCTCGGAGAGCAGATTGCGGCTGTTGGTGACCACCGCGTCTTTGGTGTTGCGGCCCTCGGCGATGTTGTCCATCTCCTCTTCCAGCTCTGCCGTCATCTGTGGATGAGTGATGTGCGGGGCGAACTTGTCAAGGGCGTCGCAAACCGCCATGCCCAGCTGGCTGGGCTCGATGGGGTCGTTCTGGATGTACTTCACCGTGTACAGACGCTCGATGATGCTGTGGCGCGTGGACTTCGTGCCCAGGCCCAGCTTCTCCATCTCCTGGATCAGCTTGCCCTGGCTGTAGCGCGCCGGCGGCTCGGTCTGCTTCTTGGTGCACTCGGCGCCGTTGAAGGCGACCTCTTGCCCCTCGCTCATGGCAGGCAGCTGCTCGTCCTTCTTCATGCCGTACGGGTAGATGGCGCGATAGCCCGGCGTCACCAGCACGTCGCCCTTGGCCGCGAAATGCTCGCCGCCCACTTCAAGCGTGACCTTCGTGCCCTCCACCACGGCCGCATCCGACAGCGTTGCCAGGAATCGGCGCGCGATGAGGTTGTACAGCTTGTAATCGGCCGGAGCCAGGTCGTCGGGCGTGGCCTTGGCCGTAGGATAGATAGGCGGATGGTCGGTGGTCTCCTTCTTGCCGCGCGTGGCGTGCAGCTCGCCGGCGGAGAGCAGCTGCTGGCAATACGGGGCGTACGCCGGGTTGCCCGAGATGGTCTTCACCACTTCGGCCAGGTCGAGCGAGCTAGGATACACCGTGTTGTCGACACGCGGGTAAGAGATGTAGCCGTCCATGTACAGGCTTTCGGCGATGCGCATGGTGCGCGCCGGCGAAAGGCCCTCTGCCGAGGCCGCGGCCATAAGGCTGGTAGTGTTGAACGGCACGGGCGGCTGCTGCTTGCGCGTGCGCTTCTCCACCGCCGCCACCGTGGCGCTTGCCGCGCCGGCCACAGCGGCCATGGCGGCCTTCGCCGCCGCCTCGTCCTTGAAGCGGGCCGTGGAGTGCGGCGCCGTGAAGGCAAGCTCGCCGTCGCCGGCGGTGGGACCGGCGGTCGCGGCGGCATCGAAGGTGCCCTTGATCACCCAGTAGTCCTCGGGGATGAACGCCAGGCGCTCGCGCTCGCGCGCCACGATCAGCGCCAGCGTGGGCGTCTGCACGCGGCCGGAGCTGCGCACGTTTCCGTAGCCGGCGAACTTCACGAGCGTAAGATAGCGCGTAAGCACCGCGCCCCAGATCAGGTCGATGTCCTGGCGGGATGCGCCGGCCGAGGCCAGGTTCGTGTCAAGCTCCACCAGGTTGGAGAACGCGTGCGTGATCTCCTCTTTCGTGAAAGCGCTGTAACGGGCGCGGGAAACCGGCGCCGTGGGATTGACCTCCTGGATGCACGACAGGGCATCGGAGCCGATCAGCTCGCCCTCGCGGTCGAAGTCGGTTGCGATGACGATGGAATCCGCCTTCTTCGCCAGGTTCTTCAGGCTGCGGATAATCTCCTTCTCCTTCGGGAGCTTCTCGATGGGCGCATAAATCAGATACGGCAAGGCGTCCATCTTCCACGCCTTCAGCTCAACGCCGTCCTCGATGAAGGGCTTCTTCTTTTTGAACGGCGGGCGCGCCAAGCTTGCGGGCAGCTGCGCCGGAATAGCCTCGCCCTCCGCGGTGACGCCGCGCCAGCCGCCGCGCTTCTTATATATAAGAGTAGGCGTGAAATCGGGCTCTAAGATATGGCCGCGCAGGCCGATGGTCACCCATTCCTCGCCATCCACCTCGAACCGATACACCGGCGTGGAATACACCTTGTCAGCCTTGGGCTTTTTCACGCCCAGCAACGCCGCGATCTTCGTCGCCGCGTCGTTCTTCTCGGTCACCACCAGCTTCATGCGGCACCCTCCTTGCCTGCTCCGGCCGCCCTTGCGGCCCTATCGTTCACACGGTTGCCCCATTCGTAGTTTTACGTGTGCGGGGATAGTAGCGCCGCGCGGCGAAACGTCGCGGGCGGCGCAGGGGGTACTATACACGATTGACGGCGAAGATGAGCTTGCGATTCTGCGCGAGCCGCCCGCACGCGCCCCGAACGACGCAAAACCGGCCGCCTTATACACGACGATACCGCGAAATTGCAGAATGCGTGTTGATTTCGTCGGCGGCGCGCGAAGGAACCGCGATGGTTTCGAGAACCTTGGTCCCCGCTGCCCGCCTTCGCGTAACCTTAGCATCAAGGAGCCGTCGAACCGCCGCATCTTCGCAGCGCAATAGCCGCATCACAGCATCACCGACGGCATCCTGCCCGTACGTAGCAACATGGAGGCCGCCCATCGGGCGGAAAGGGAGCGTCGCATGGTACGAAAAGCACTGGGAGTTTGCCTTGGGAGCATTCTGGTCGTTTGCGTTGGCATAGGCTGCGCAAGCGCGTTATTGCCCGCCACATCCACCGCAGCCCCGGTTGCCAACGCAGCAAGCAGCGTGAAGACCACCGCCATGAACTCCGCTATCGATGCATCGGGCGTCAAAGACGCCGTTTCCGATGCGCTTCTGGCCCACACCTGGGACATCGCCAACGCCACGGGCATCTCGTCCTCGCAAGTGCAAACCTGCATCGAGAACCTCGACATCAAGGATTGGCAGGTTGCCGACCTTCCCGCCAACGCCGTGCCCGCCAACACCGTATCCGGTTCCGCTGCGGGCGTCCCCGCCACGCTCACCACGTACAACACCCCCGGTTACGTCACGGTAAGCGCTTACGGCCAAAGCATCGACCTTGCCGTCCCGGCCGCCGCGCAGCAATATCTACCGCTCATCGCCTGCGCGAACCAATAGACGCAACATGAAGAAGAAAGGCGGCTTGCGATCCCCTCGCAAGCCGCCTTTCTTCTTCGCTTATGTAACCAGCTAAGCCTACGCTTGAGCGCTTCTAGCCGCGGCAGCGGCCTTCGCCGCCTCAAGCTCCTCACGCTCGAGCACCTGCTGCATGGCGGCGATGGCGCACTCGAGCATGCCATCATCAGGCTCGTTAGTGGTCAGATACTGCATCTGCATGCCCGGCCACAGTACCACCTTCACCAGCGGGTTTTCCGGATGGCTGCCCGCCCAGCGCACGGTGATCTCGTAGCTGATGCCCGCGATCACCGGCATCAACGCGATGCGTGCCGCGATGACGAGCGCCAGCTTCGGGGCGCCATCGGGCACGCCCCACGCCGAGATAAGCGCATTGAGCGGCGTGACGGTGTACACCAAAATGGCGATGATCATCACCATGATCAGAAACGCCGTGCCGCAGCGCACGTGCAGGCGAGGGAACTGCCGCGCATTTTCCGGGGTGAGCGGCAGCCCATGCTCGTAGCAGTGGATGGTCTTATGCTCGGCGCCGTGATACCCAAACATGCGCTTGATATCGCTCATGCGCCCGATCAGCCAAATGTAGAACACGAACACGGCCACGCGCAAAAGGCCGTCCACGATGTTCCAGGCCAGTGTATGCGCATCGTACTCGCCCACCAGCAGGTTCGTGATGAACGCAGGCGCCACGATGAACAGCACCACGCCCATGACCAGGCCCAGCACCATGGAAAACGCCATCTCCTTCTTGCCGAACACCGCATCGCCGTCGGATTTCGGCGAAGAAGCGCTCGCGGCCGCAGCGGAAGCGCCATCAGCCGAGGTCGGCTCGGAAACCACCTCCAGCGAACGCTGAGCGCCCAAGGCGTCGATCATGGTGTCGGGGCGGCCGAAATCATCCTTCCAGGAGAACGCGGCATCTGCAGGCGTAGGCGCGGACACGGGAGCTTCGCCATCAGGGTTGCAAGCGGACAAATGCGCTGGCGACTCCACATCGGCATCGCCGACAAGCGGATGCGACGAAGCGGCGCCTACGCCCGCCGCGTCCTCCGCCACCGAAGGTTCAAAGACCGCCTTCTCCTCAGCGTGCTTGCCGGACCCGGAAGCTTCCGCCTGCCGCATCGAAGCTGCAGCCTTCGCAGCGATTCCGTCGGAACCGGTCACCTTCGCCCGCTGCACGAGCGCCGAATCGGCCTCGTCTTCCTCATCCTCGCTGAACGCATGGAGCGCGGCGATCTCGAGCGCCTTGTATCCCAACACCAGCGATTCCACCATGGCACGACATCCGCGAACGCATGGCCAATACATCCAGCCGTTCTTCGCTCGGCCGCTTGCCAGGTCATGGGATTCCTCGTACACGCCGCCATCCGGCTCGCGCACGCCCACGGCCCAGTTGTACTTGCCGCGCATCATCACGCCCTCGAGCAGCGCCTGGCCGCCCACGTGCGTCTTGCGCGCGCCATCCTCGGAAAACGCGCGGGAAAGGTCGCTCTTCGGTTTCGCCACGTTACTCACGCGTGACTTTCGGATACGGGTTTCCGCAGGTCATCTTACCTTCCGGGCACGCACCGCGCACGCAGGGGGCGCCGGCATCGGCAAAGATGAACGGAGCCGTGGGACGCGCCAGCTCCAGCATGCGGTGCGCCATATCGCGGATCTCCCACTGAGCGCGGTTACAGCAGCGCAGGCTGAAGAAGTGCAGCAGCTCGCGAACGTTCATGGTGATGACGATCTTGCTCTCCGCAGCGTTGGGCAGCAGATAGCGCGCGTCCTCGGCGGGCACGCCCGCCTCGAGCAGCGCATGGTAGGCATCCACTGCTGCCTGAATGGCTTTGTCGAACGCCTCGGATGCCTCGGTGTTGCCCGCGATGCTCTCGGGTTTCACCACCGCAACCTCGCCCGTGAACTTCACGTAACGCTGGCTTTGCTGATTGAAGCTGGCGATGCGATGACGCACGAGCTGATGCGTAAGCGCTCGCGACACGCCGTCGACGGCGAACGTATAGCTTGCATGCTCAAGAGTGCTGAAATGCCCCGAGGACATGATGGTGGTGAGCACGCTCTTGATGCGCTCGGGCGGCATGGTCTCCATCAGCTCGGCGGCGCCTACAGGCGCGTAGCACAGGCGCGCAGCCGTGGCGATGGCACGCTCCGGATCAGGGGTGTGGTAGAGCAGCTCTACATGCATGGTATGCTCCTTATCTGAGAACGATTGCCCGTCCGTCGCTTAGGCGGGCGCGCAATCGGATACTATGGTTATACGTGCTAACGAATATATCGGCTGCACAGCCGTTTCATGGAAGGGATGCTCAAAATGGCCGGAAACAACACGCCCGAACCCGCTTCGTCCTTCAAGCAGACGAGGTGCTCCCAACTTGACCTCACGGGCACATCCACCGACCAAACGGACGGCAGCCGACTCGACCGAACCCCGGCATCCACCAAGTCATTCGGCTCAAACGCCGCGGCCGACAAGATCAACGTCGAATCCGCCATCGACGCGCAGCCCTTCACCCCGATCCTCACCACCACCGATTGGAACGCGGAATGGATGGCCCTGCAACAGGCGCGTCGCAAGGCCGACGACCCCTCCTACTGGGATTCCCGCTCTCACACCTTCCCCACCAGCACCGAACCCAGCGCTTACGCACGACGTTTCATCGAGCTGGCGGATATCCGGCCCCGGGAAACCGTGTTCGATATGGGATGCGGCACCGGGGCGCTTGCCGTGCCGCTTGGGCTTGCCGGCCACAAGGTGGTTGCCGCCGACTTCTCGCGCGGCATGCTTGGCCGCATGTCGGAAGCGCTTAAGCAGGCCAATGTCCACACGGTCTTCCCCATGCAGCTGAGCTGGGAGGAAGATTGGGCGGCTAAGGGCGTACGCCCGGGCATGGTGGACGTGTGCACCGCCTCCCGCAGCATCGCCACCGCCAACCTGCGCGATAGCTTGCTGCGCCTAACCGACATCGCGCGTCGGCGCGTATGCATCACGCTGACCACCGGCTCAAGCCCTCGCACCGACGAGCGCATCATGGCCGAGCTGGGGCTTAAGGATGCGCTGTGCCCCGACTACCTGTACGCCATCAACATCCTGGCCGCAGAAGGAATCCTCCCCCAGGTCGACTTCATCCGCTCCGAACGCAACGACACCTTCGACACTCCCGAGCAGGCTGCGGAAAGCCTGCGCCGCATGATCGACGGGGCCGCCGGCGCCGTCGTCGGCGAACGACAGCGTCAAGCCGCCTACGTGCGCCTGCACGCCTGGCTCAACGACAACCTCGTGCCCAACGAGCACGCCGGATCGCCCGATGGCCACGGCGGCGTGCAAAAGGCGCTGCGCCTACGCAACCCCCGCGTGATCACCTGGGCCTTCATCGCCTGGGAAAAGTAGCCTCATGCAAAACAAACGGCCGCGGAACCATCCGCGGCCGTTTCTCGTTTCCCTATGCAGGCGAGATCAAGCAAACCGTCACCCGGACACTTTGGGGACGTAGCCTTATCTGTCCGTTCGCGACGGAAAACCCACACGCCTACGCACTCATGCACAAACCCGTTTACGCCACCTGCGTCTTCGGGGCGTACTGCTTCGACGTCTCGCCGAAAAACACCTCGTACCAGCACAGGAAGCAGTACACGTTCCAGATGCGCATCATCTTGAGCTTGGAGCGGCCTTCCTGCGTGCTGAAGTCGGCGCTACGGTGGTCGTCAAGCATCTTCATCAGGTAGTCCACGTTGAAGAACTCGTGCGCTGCGGGGCTGGTGAACGCCTCTTTGATGCGCTCGTAGTACAGGTCGGTCTGCAGCCACACGGTCAGCGGCGTAATGAACGGCTGCTTCGGCATATCGGCCACCTTCTGCGGGAAGCCCAAGTGGGCGGCCGCACGGCGCAGCGCGTACTTCGAGTGCTCGTCGGTGACGCGGCAATCGGTGGGCAGCTGCAGCGCCACGTCGAGCACCTTCTTGTCCAGGAAGGGAACGCGCAGCTCGAGGGAGTGCGCCATGGACATGCGGTCGGCCTTCAGGCAGATGTCGTAGGGCATATAGGAGACCATGTCCACGTACTGCGTCTGCGTGATCACGTCGCCGCCGCCTGTCTGCACCGCGGCCTCGTCGAAGTGCGGCTTGCACCATTCCCACGGCTTGCACGGGCCGTTGTAGCCCTTCAGCACGTTGGGGACCTCGTCCCACATGTAGTTCATGCACGCGCGCTGATAGCTCTTCTCCGGGCCGCCCGAACCGCGCATGGCGAAGTGACGCCCATGGAACGGCGGCAGCATCTGAGCGACCGCGCCGCCGGCCGCGCGCAGCGCACGGGGCACCTTGAAGTACTTGGAGAACTCGTACTGGTCGTGATAGATCCAGTAGCCGCCGAACAGCTCGTCGGCGCCCTCGCCGGACTGCACCACCTTCACCTCTTTAGAAGCAAGCTGGCTGACGAAGTACAGCGGGATGGCCGACGGTGCACCGAGCGGCTCGTCCATGTGGTACTGCTCAGTGGGAACGATGTCCAAGAACTCCTTGGCCGTGACCTGCACGTCTTTGTTGGAAAGCCCCGCCCACTCGGCGAACTCGCGCGCATCCTTCAGCTCGTCCAGCTTGATCTTGAAGCCGGCGTTCTCAGCCTTGTCGCGCTGCTCCTCGCTGCCGGTGATGTCATAACCCACGGAGAATGTCTTCACACCCTCGTCGTGATGCTGGCCCATGCAGTACGCGGCCAGCGAGCTGTCAATGCCGCCGGACAGGAAGCTGCCGATCTCCACGTCGGCGATCTCATGGGCGCGCACGCTCTCGTCGAACGTATCCTTGATGATGTCGGCCCATTCCTCAAGGCCCTTGGAACGGTCGATCTTGTAGGTGATCTTGTAGAAGCACTCGATGGTGGCCTTGCCGTCCTTGAGCACCATGAAATGACCGGGCGTCATCTTATGGACGTCCTTGAACATGGTCTGCGAGTCGTTCATGTACTCGAAGCACAGGTACTGCGGCAGCGCCTCGCGGTTCAACTCCTTCTTGAAACGCGGGTGCGCCAGGAAGGACTTGATTTCGCTGCCCCAAATCAGACGGCGGCCCTCATGCTGGTAGTACAGCGGCTTGATGCCGAAGATATCGCGCGCCAGCACCAGCTGCTTTTCCTTGGCATCCCAGATGGCGATGGCAAACATGCCGCGCAGGCGCTCGAACACGCCCGTGCCCCAGGCCTCATAGCCATGCACGACGGTCTCGGTGTCGCCGTTGGTCTTGAACTGGTAGCCCATGCCCTCAAGCTCGGCACGCAGCTCCTGGAAGTTGTAGATCTCGCCGTTGAACGTGACGGTCACGCTGCCATCAGCGTTCTGCATGGGCTGGTGGCTGCCCTCAAGGTCGATGATGGACAGGCGGCGAAAGCCCATAGCCACATCATCGTTTACGAAAAAGCCCTCATCATCAGGGCCGCGATGGATAATGCGATCCGCCATATCCTTGACGATGGCGCGATTGACGCCCTCATCGAAATCAACGGCGGTGAATCCCACGAATCCGCACATGCTTTGGAAAGCTCCTTTTCTTACAGGTTCGCCGACCGGCGTTTTGCATTCGCCCATCATACGCCACCGGCTCGCCCTATGGGCACTTTCCACGAAACGCGCGTCACGCCTACGCGCGGCTACCGGCGTGTGCGATAATGCAAGGCTGCATACGTTATCGGGTCTCAAAGGAGATTTCATGACCGCAAACGTCGACCCCGCACCTATCACCTGCACCGAAGATGTTGCGCGCCTGCTGCAACCGGTGGTGGTAGGCGGCGATATCCTTGCCTACAGCTACGTGCGCGAACTGCATCGCGCCTTCGGTATCGAAAGCACCATCGTGCTTGCCACGCAAAACATCAAGATGCTCTCCGAAAGCCGTTTCACCGACTATCGTTTGGAGCCGCATATCCACGAGCAGGAGGGCCTTTACAACGCGCTCGAGCGCATCGCGAAGGAGGTCCACGGCGCGCATCCGGAGAAGACGCTGATCATCTTGGGTTGCGACGACTGCCATGCCCGCATGCTCTCGCAGGGCAAGCAGCGCCTGCAGGACCTTGGCTACGTGGTTCCCTACATCGATTTCCCCCTGCTCGACGATATCACGCAAAAGCGCCGCTTCTACGAGATCTGCGAGGAGCTCGACATCCCGTTCCCGAAAACCTGGTACTTCGACTGCGGCAACGGCCCCGACGAGCTTCCCGTCAGCGAGTTCCCTTACCCGCTTATCGCCAAGCCTTCCAACTCGGCCCAGTTCCAAGATGCCGAGCCCACCATCGAAGGCTGGCGAAAGATTTACGAGATCGAAAGCCCCGAAGAGCTTGCGCAGGTTTGGCGCAGCATCCGCACGTCGGACTACAACAACCTGCTGGTGCTGCAGGACTTCATCCCCGGCGGCGACGACGCCATCCGCACGCTTACCACGTTCTCGGACGCTTCCGGAAACATGCGCGTAGTGGCAGGCGGCGTGGTCTGCCTGCAGGACCACGACCCCACCGCGCTTGGCAACCCGCTGTGCATCATGGGCGAGCGCGAGGAGGCCATCATTTCGTGCGCTAAGCGCTTCCTGTCGCATGTGGGCTATCGCGGCTTCGCCAACTTCGACATCAAGTACGACAGCCGCGACGGCAGCTTCCGCTTCTTCGAGGTGAACACGCGCTGCGGGCGCAACACCTACTACATGAGCCTTGGCGGACAGAACTTCGTCGAGTTGATCGTGCGCGAGTTCGTCATGGGCCAGCCGGTGGAGTATCACGAGGCCTATAACCCGTTCTTGTACTGCTGCGTACCCGCCTATGTGCTCAAGCGCAGCATGGACAACCAGGAGCGCCTTGCTCAGGCCCTGAAGGCTCTGAAGGCCACCGATGAGCCCTACCCGTTGCACTACGCACCCGATTCCTTCAAACACAACATGTGGGCGAAGATCATGCACCTGAACCAGATTCGCAAGTTCAAGCGCTTCTACTGGGACACAAACGGAAAGCAGCTGAAGTAGAAGGCCCTTGCCAATTGTCCTCTCGTAATGCTAAAAAAAGGGCGGGCGTGCAGCGTGTATACGCGCTGCACGCCCGCCCTTTGCTATACATACCTTAAGGTCGTGTTACAGAGGACGCCTATGGTCTGGTTCGGTGGTGAGAATCACGGGGCCGGCTTCGGTGATGGCGACCATCTTCTCGAAGTGCGCGCTGGGCTTGCCATCGCGCGTGCTGACCAGCCATCCATCCTTGCCCTGAAGCACTTTTCTGGTTCCCATATTGATCATAGGCTCGATAGCCAGTACCATGCCAACCTGCAGCTTCAAGCCAAAATGCCTATGTCCATAGTTTGGGACGTTCGGCTCTTCATGCATGCTTCTGCCAACGCCATGGCCAACATACTCACGAACTACGCCGAAGCCGGCATTCTCGGCAATCGATTGCACAGCATGGCCGATATCGCCCAAATGGTTACCCGCGACGGCGCAATCCAAACCAGCCCACATGCATTCCTCGGTAACCTTGAGGAGCTTTCGTTTTTGCTCGGAGATCTTCCCAACCGCGAACGTCCAGGCATTATCCCCAACCCAACCATCAACGGTTGCACCGGTATCGACGCTGAGGATATCGCCGTCCCGAAGCACAACTTTTTTCGAGGGAATGCCATGAACGATTTGCTCGTTTACCGATGCGCAGATCGTCCCAGGAAATCCACCGTAGCCTTTGAAAGCCGGGATTCCCCCGTGCTCGCGAATATAGGTTTCGGCGAACTCATCAAGCTCCAAAGTAGAGACACCGGGCTTTACCAACTCCCCTACCTTGCGCAACACCTCGGCGGAAAGCTGCCCTGCAGCCTTCATAGCCTCAATCTCACCCGGAGACTTCAAGATAACCGACATAACCAATGCTCCTAACCCAATAGCTTCATCAACTGCAATCTGCAATCTGCAATCTGCAATCTGCAATCTGCAATCTGCAATCTGCAATCTGCAATCTGCAATCTGCAAT
>NZ_CAKUAT010000015.1 GCF_934636665.1 uncultured Senegalimassilia sp. | reverse complement strand
CAGTGCTTCGCAGTGCTTCGCAGTGCTTCGCAGTGCTTCGCAGTGCTTCGCAGTGCTTCGCAGTGCTTCGCAGTGCTTCGCAGTGCTAGTTGGAGAGCTCATAGAACTGGCAGGGGTCTTTGGCGCTCTCGGGAAAGCGATAGAAGAACGCCTGCTTTGAGGCCGCGGATTAACTCCGCGGCCTCTGCGTTGTGGGCCCGATTCTGTATGCTGATTATTCTGCCTGCTGTCTGCTTCGAGCTACTGCGACAAAGGTGCGACATTACTGCGACAAAGGTGCGACACGCGCGTTGGTTCTCGGGCAATAGCCTTTCCTCGGGTCAAGTGTATCCAACTTTGAAATGCAGGCATTAGCAGGCGGTTCGCATTTTTGCGAGAGGTGTGGCGGCTCCTTAGGCTTTTCTTCCGATGGTGGCCATACGAGAGAAAGGCGTGTTCATGGAGCAGAGGCGAAGCCTTCCCGACGGTGCGGGACGGGAAGTTTACGGATACGCGCGGGTCAGCAGCCGCGAGCAGAACCTGGATCGGCAGCTTGAGGCTCTTGTCGCGTTCGGAGTGGCGGAAGGCAACGTGTACGCCGACAAGACGAGCGGCAAGGACTTCGAGCGCGACGCCTGGAAAGCGCTGCGCGGAAGGCTTGCGGCGGGCGACGTTCTGGTCGTGAAAAGCATCGACCGGCTGGGGCGCGACTACGACGAGATATTGGAGCAGTGGCGGTGGCTGACCAAGGAGGTGGGCTGCGCCGTGGTGGTGCTGGACATGCCGATCCTGGACACTCGGGACGATGGCAGGGGCGTGACAGGCAGGTTGATCTCCGACATAGTTCTGCAGCTTTTAAGCTACGTGGCGCAGGTGGAGCGTGAGAGCATCCGGCAGCGGCAGGCCGAGGGCATAGCGTGCGCCAAGGCGCGCGGCGTGCGGTTCGGACGGCCCAGGAAGAAGCGCCCCGGCGCGTACAAGGCCGCCAGCGAGAAGTATCTGGCGGGGCATCTGACGCGCAAGGAGGCCGCGGACCGGTGCCGCGTGAGCGTGAGCACGTTCGACCGATGGGTGCGCGACGACGCCGGCGGCGGGCGCGAGGTCGATGCGGCGTGCGCGGCGACAAGTCAAAAGCGCGGTTCGTAGCCGTGAGATGCGCCATGGCGGAAAAGCTGGGAGTCCCCCTAAACAAGTTGCCCTAAAAACCACATTTGCGACAAAATCCAAGAAACAGCAGGTCAGAGCCACTGTTTTACACAGTCAAAAAGTACACCTTTTGAGAAGGGTGCGCGAAAGGGCGAAATCGCGTAATGAGCGCAGTGCGACCTGGGTTTATGCCGTGGGGCTTTGTGTATAATGGGGAAAATCGACACAGTCAAAAGGTGTGCTTTTTGACGCTCCCCCGAACGAGGGCTTGCCGGGCCTCCCCCAGCAAGCCCTCTGCGGCCAGGGGGCGCAAGGAGCCGGAAAGGGTGAGGGCATGCAATCTGCAAGGGCAACGCGCGAAACGAGCCCGCGGCGCGGGTGCTGGTGCGCCGTGCGCGTGCGAGCCGGGCGCGAGGCCGCCGTGGCCGAGGCGCTGCGCCGAGCCCTGCCCCAAAGCGTGCTCACCGATGCGTTCGTGCCGCGCAAGGAGCGTTGGCTCAGGCGCGGCGGCGCGTGGAGCCTGCAGACCGTGCCTATGTACCCCGGCTACCTCGTCGCCGTGACGAAGGACGCCGAGGCGTTCGCTCGCGCCGCCTGGAAGGCATCTTTCAAGGTCGAACCAGCTGGGCGCCTGGACGGCGAGCGTCACTGGATCGAAGCGAATGCCGATGCCGCATGCGTCGTCCGCGGCAGCGAGGGCGTCATGGACGGCGACAAGCTGCACGTGACGTCCGGTCCCCTCGTGGGCCAGGAGGACCGCATCCTGCGAGTGGACCGCCGCGAGCGGGCCTGCACCGTGCTCATATGCTGCGAGGACGGTCGCGCGGTCACCGAGCTTTTCGCCCTGCGCGTCCCGGAGAAGCGGTAGGTGCGCGCGATGGCGAATACGGAAACGAAAACAAACTGGTACGCGCTGAGCGTGGTGCCCGGCCGCGAGGCCGAGGCGGCCGGGCTGCTGGGCGCGTGCGCGATGGCGCCCCGCGCCGAATTCGAATACGTGAAAGACGGCGTGCGCTCAAGCGAGCTGCGCCCGATGCTGCCGGGTTTGGTGCTGCTCGAGGCGGCGGACCCGGCCGACGCGCGCCGCACGTGCCGCCGCACGAGCGGTCTGGCCGACCTGCGTGTGCAGAAAACCCGGATCGACGAGCTGTCCCCCGAGGCGGCTGAGACGTTTCGCGCCCTGTGCGGCCAGAGCGGCGTCGCCGCGTTCAGCGAGGCCACGCTGGCGGGCGGCATGCGCGTTTTGAGCGGCGCCCTGACCGGCCGCGAGACGCTGATCGGCCACGTGAGCAGCCGCCGCAAGTGCGCCTACGTGCCTGTGGATCTGGGCGGCCGGCCCGCAGAGCTGGAGCTCGGCCTGCGCGTGAGCAGGGGCGGTGCGGCGTAGTGAGGATGGATTTCGCTGCGGGCGGAGCCGTGCCCTCGTGCAAGGCCGAAGGCGCGCTGTACAAGAAAGAAGTCGCCGGTAAGACGGTAGCCGGCATCGAAGGCAGGCATGGGTACCGCCTTGCGAAGCGCTGCTTCGACATCGCGTTCAGCCTGATCGTGCTGGTCGCCTTCTGCTGGCTGTTCGCGATCATCGCCGTGCTTATCAAGGTCGACGACCCGAAGGGCCCGGTGTTCTTTCGCCAGGAGCGCGTGGGCAAAGGCGGCAGAACCTTCCGCATGTACAAGTTTCGCAGCATGTGCGTGGACGCCGAGGACAGGCTCGAGGGGCTCAGGGAGCTTAACGAGAAGACTGGCCCGGTGTTCAAGATGCGCGACGACCCGCGCGTCACGCGCGTGGGCAAGTGGCTGCGCAAGCTGTCGCTCGACGAGCTGCCTCAGTTCGTCAATGTCCTGCGCTCGGATATGAGCATCGTGGGTCCGCGTCCCGCGTTGCCGGCTGAGGTTGCGACCTACGACGACTACCAGCGCCAGAGACTGCTGGTCAAGCCCGGCCTCACCTGCTACTGGCAGACGCGTCGTAACCGCGACTCCATCACCTTCGACGAGTGGGTCGACCTGGACCTGCTCTACATCGAGAAGTGCTCCGTATGGAGCGATTTGAAGTTGATCGTCCAGACCGTGGGCGTGGTGCTCACGGCGCAGGGGAATTAGCAATGGAAGAGAAGAGAATGAAAATCGCAGTTGCCGGTACTGGCTATGTGGGTCTGTCCCTCGCCGTTCTGCTCTCGCAGCACAGCGAGGTGCACGCGCTAGACATCATCCCCGAGAAGGTGGAAAAGATCAACTCCTTCCGGTCTCCCATTCAGGACGACGAGATAGAGCGGTTCCTGGCCGAGGCCAAGGCGGGCGCTCGCAAGCTCGACCTGCATGCCACCGTGAACGTTGCGGAGGCTTACACGGGCGTGGACTACGCCATCGTTGCCACGCCAACGAACTACGACTCCGACCGCAACTTCTTCGATACGAGCTCGGTGGAGGCCGCCATCACGGCTATCCGCTCGGTGAACCCGACCGCCTGGATCGTCATCAAATCGACCATTCCCGTTGGCTACACGGCCTCTCTTCGCGAGAAGTTGGATGACAAGCGAATTATCTTCAGCCCCGAGTTCCTTCGCGAGAGCAAGGCTCTCTACGACAACCTGCACCCCAGCCGCATCGTGGTGGGCGCGCCCAAGGACGACGAGGAGGCCATGAAGGCTGCTGAGACGTTCGCGGGGTTGCTTGCACAGGGAGCTGATCCTGTCGAGCTTACCCGCACGAACGCCGACGGCACGACGGGCATTCCGCAGCTGGTGCTGGGCACCACCGAAGCGGAAGCGGTGAAGCTGTTCGCTAACACCTATCTGGCCCTGCGCGTGGCTTACTTCAATGAGCTCGACACCTACTGCGAGGTGCGCGGGCTGTCCTCGGCAGACGTTATCGAGGGCGTGTGCCTTGAGCCGCGCATCGGTGGCTTCTACAACAACCCCTCCTTCGGCTACGGCGGCTATTGCCTGCCGAAAGACACGAAGCAATTGCTTGCCAACTACAAGGACGTGCCCCAGAACCTCATCGAGGCCATCGTGGACGCCAACCGCACGCGCAAGGACTGGGTTGCTGAGCAGGTCATCGACCGCGTGATGCAGCTGGTCTACGAGGGAAAGCCCAAGCCCGTGGTGGGCGCGTACCGCCTGACGATGAAGAGCGGTTCTGATAACTTCAGAGCGTCTTCCATTCAGGGAATCATGAAACGCGTCAAGGCCAAGGGCGTGCCCGTGGTGGTCTACGAGCCCACGCTGGACGCGCCGGAGTTCTACGGCTCCGAGGTGACTCATGACCTTGCCAGGTTTAAAGCCGAGTGCGACGTGATTATGGCTAACCGTTGGAGCGACGATTTGGCCGATGTTGCCGGCAAGGTGTATACGTGCGACCTGTTCAAGAGGGACTAGGCGCATGGCCAAGACCCCCATGGACATAAAGGTGTGCTTCGCGGCGTCGTCGGGCGGGCATCTGGAGCAGCTGCTCGCCCTCAGGTCGCTGATGGAGCGCTACGACAGCTTCATCCTGACCGAGAAAACCGCCTACGAGGCGAAGCTGCCCGTGCGCACGCGCTACGTGCGCCAGGTGAACCGTCACGAGGCTACGTTCCTGCCGAATATGCTGGCCAACGCGGTCATCTCGCTGCGCTATTGGTTGGCCGAGCGGCCCGACGTGGTCGTATGCACGGGTGTGCTGGCTACTGTGCCGTTCTGTCTGATAGCCCACTTGATGGGGGCGAAGCTGGTCTACATCGAGTCGTTCGCGAAGACGGACTCGCCCACCATGACGGGCAGGCTCCTGGGCAGGCACGCAGACCGGCTCTACGTGCAGTGGGGATCGATGCTGAAGGTGTATCCGAGCGCCCGCTTTGTCGGCGGCGTGTACTAGGGGGTGCCGGAGTGATTTTCGTCACAGTGGGATCGCAGAAGTTTCAGTTCGATAGGCTGTTGAAGGCCGTGGACGACCTGGTTGCCTCCGGCGCGGCCGAGGACGGGGCATTCGCGCAGACGGGTGTGTGTACCTATGTGCCAAAGTACATGCGGCACGAGGCGTTCCTTGACCGCGAGGGATTCCGGGCGCGCATGGACGCCTGCGATGTGGTGGTGACCCATGGCGGCACCGGTGCCATCATCGGCGCGGTGAAGGACGGCAAGAAGACGATAGCCGTGCCGAGGCGCGCCGAGTTCGGCGAGCATGTGGATGACCATCAGGCAGAGATCGTCAAACAGTTCGGGGACATGGGACTCATCGAGCCCTGCCTGGACCCGGCCGACCTGCCTGCCGCCTACGCGCGGGCGCTTTCCAAGGATTACTTGCCCTACAAGAGTAACACGGCGCGGTTCTGCGCCGATTTATCGGAATTCATCGACGGTGTGGGAGGGCTGCGATGAACACCATGGTGAAGAACGCTGTGCTAGCGCCCTTCAACGCGTTGTACGCCGTGTCCCCGGAGCTGTGCTTGAGGGCGCTGTTCCGCTTGAAGCAGGGCTACCCGCTAAATCTGAAAGAACCAAAGACCTTCAGTGAGAAGGTACAGTGGATAAAACTGCATGACCGCAACCCGTTGATGCCGCGCTGCGCGGACAAGTACGAGGTGCGCGGCTATGTGGAGGAGCGAAGCTGCGGGAAATACCTGAACGAGCTGCTGTGGCACGGAAGCGACCCCGCACAGATCCCCTTCGACGGGCTGCCCGAGAAGTACGTGGTGAAGGTGACGCACGGCTCGACGTTCAACGTGATCGCGGATGGCACCGAACCCATCGACCGCGAGGACGTCGTGCGCAGGTGTCGCCGGTGGCTCAAGGCGAAGTTCCTGCCCTGTTACGGCGAGTGGTTCTACGGCCGCAGCGGCGGGGTGGAGCCGAGCGTCATAGTCGAGAAGTACATAGAGGCCGACGGCGACGATGGACTTGACGACTACAAGGTGTTCGTGATGAACGGTAAAGCCGTGCTTACCCTGGTGTGCACCGGGCGCACTGCGAGTGCGCACTGCGAGGACTGCTACGACATGGACTGGAACCTGATGGGGGGCTGCGACATGGGCGAGGAACGCTCGGGCAAGGCGGTGCCAAAGCCCGCATGTTTCGACGAGATGGTCGCGGCGGCGGAGAAGTTGGCCGCGCCGTTCAGCCACGCCCGAGTGGACTTTTTCATTGCGGGGGGGGGTGCTCCGAAGCTTATCTTCGGGGAAATCACCTTCACGTCAGGCTCCGGCTTCGACCGGTTCCACCCGCGCGCGTTCGACGAGTGGTTGGGCAAGAAACTGGTGCTGCGAAAACCGAATACGTAGCCGCAAGGCAAGCGGCGTAAGGAGCGTTTTCTCATGAGTATGGACAATCTCAAGAAGAACGCGATCCTGACGCCGTTCAACCTGCTGTACCGCGTGAACCCGGAGCTCACGCTCAAGATACTCTTCAGACTGAAAGTCGGATACCCATTGAACCTGGAACACCCAAGGACATATAACGAGAAGCTGCAGTGGATAAAGCTGCATGACCGCAACCCGCTGATGGCTCAGTGCTGCGACAAGTACGCCGTGCGCTCCTACGTGGAGTCGAAGGGCTGCGGGAAATACCTCAACGATCTCCTGTGGCAGGGTTTTGACCCGGAGGGCATCCCCTTCGACGAACTGCCCGAGCGCTACGTGGTGAAGGTGACCCACGGATCGACCTTCAACATCATCGTGGACGGCGCGCGCCCCGTGAACCGCAGGGAGGTCGTGGCCGAGTGTCGCAAGTGGCTGAAGGCGAAGTTCCTTCCCTGCTACGGCGAGTGGTTCTACGGGGTTGAGAGGCCGCGCGTCATCGTGGAGAAGTATTTGGAAGGTAATGACGGCGAGGCGCTGTTCGACTATAAAATCTTCTGCTTCAACGGCGAGCCGAAGATGATCTACGTGGATACCTGGCGCGACGGCGAGCACCATATCAACGCGTACGACACCGATCTCAACCTATTTGAGGGCGTCAAGCTCGGTTATCCCAATGACGAGGTACGTGACGTGAAGAGACCCGAGACGTTGGGAGAGATGCTTGAGGTAGCGAAGGCGCTGTCACAGGACTTTCACCACGTCCGTGTCGATCTGTACTACACCCACGGGAAGATCTTCTTCGGCGAGCTCACGTTCACCAAGGGTGCGGGCTTCGGCAGGATCGAGCCGGTCTCCTTTGACGAGAAAATGGGCGACTGGCTCCAGCTGCCCTGCGACGAGGTGGCATGATGAACGTTTGCATGGTCGTATACAATCTCGTCAACAACGGCATTGGCAAGGTCGTGCTCACGTATTCGGGGGAGCTTATCCGATGCGGGCACAAGGTCACTGTTCTCGTTGGCGGGCCATGCGAGCCGGAGAAGGTTGACGAGGCCGTGGCGTGTGGAATCACGGTTTCGCAGCTGCCTGACAAGAAGTCCGATACTCTGGGCTATTTCAAGGCTCTGCGCAAAGCCCTTGACGAGGGGCGGTTCGATGTCTGCCACGTGCATGGCAACAGCGGGATGATATTCCCCGAGCTTGTCGTAGCGAATCGCTCCCGTGTTGTGGCAGTGGCTTGCCACTGCCACAGCACGGGATGCGAGCATCCCGTGCTGCATCGGGTCCTGAGGCGCTTTGTGCCCGGGCTTTGCGACTGCATGTTCGCGTGCAGCGACGAGGCGGGCAAATGGCTGTTCGGCGACGCCGACTATTCCGTCGTCCCGAACTCCTTCGAGCTCGGCAAGTTCGCGTTTGACCCGCAATCGCGCCATGAGCTGCGTGAGGCCTACGGCATCGGCGGGGGAGCCTACGTTCTCGGGAATGTTGCGAGGTTGAACCCTGAGAAGAACCATGCGTTCCTCATCAAGGTGTTCGAGGCGTTCCATGCTGAACACCCCGATTCGATTTTGATGATTGCAGGCGGAGGGCCTGGAGAGAAGGATGTCAGGGCCTTGGTCGAGGCATCGCCTGCCAATGATTCGATTATGCTGCTCGGCAACGTAAAGGACCCAGCAAAGCTCTATTCGGCGATGGACTGCTTCGTGTTCCCCTCGATTCACGAGGGGCTTGGAATCGTCCTCGTCGAGGCGCAGCTCGCTGGCCTTGAATGCTTTGTGTCGTCCGATGTTCCTAAAAGTGCCTGCATAAGCGACGGGTTCCACGCGATTTCCCTTGCTGAAACCGCGAAAGGATGGGCAGGCAAGATAGCGGCGACGGCCCTCCGCACGTACGACAGGAGCAAGTGCTCCTTCCATGCAGGGAGCTTGGAGGCTTTCGACATCCGCTCGAGCTACCGTCTTCTTGAGGGCGCATACGAGGCCGCATTGGCCCGGAAAGGAGGGCGCGAATGAACATCAGAGCCGATTTTGCCGCAGTGGCCGGGGGAAAGGGGTTTCCGCATTCGCTCGGAACGTTCTTTTTGAATCCCTGCTTTCATGCTGTGGCCCTTTTCCGTTTGTCTGCCTTGCTCTATCGCGGCCATGTTGAGCCGCTGGCGAAGATCGTCTGGTGCTTAAACAGAATGCTCTACCACGTCGATTTGGACTACAAGGCGAAGCTGGCACCCGGGTTCCGCCTTGTCCACGGACTTGGAGTCGTCATAGGCGCCGGGGTCGTTAGTGAGGGGCCGCTTACGGTGTACCAGGGTGTGACCATCGGTGGCTCTCATGGGCTTCATCGCGAAGACGGCCGGGGGGGGGTCTTCTGGCAGCCCCATTTTGGAAGCGACGTCGTCGTCTACACGAACTCCTGCGTCTTCGGGCCGATATACGTTGGGGACGGCGCGATTGTGAAAGCGGCCCGAATAGTCACGAAGGACGTTGAGTCCGGGGAGAAGATATAAACGGAGGTTGTTTGTGCCGCTTGTCAGCATAATTGTTCCAGTCTATAAAGTCGAAAATGAGCTTGAACGCTGCGTAGACAGCATTCTTTGTCAGACGTTGACAGATATCGAGGTGATTCTCGTCGATGACGGGAGCCCGGATAGCTGCCCTCAAATCTGCGACGATTACGCTCGCAGAGATTCGCGGGTGAAGGCAGTTCACAAGCAGAACGGCGGCCTTTCCGATGCGCGCAACTTTGGGTTGGACAAGGCGAACAGCGATTACGTCATGTTCGTCGACTCTGACGACTGCATCGAACGTGATGCGTGCGAGAGGCTGCTGCGCTTGGCGACCGATTCCCATGCGGACATCGTCCTTGGGGATTGGAAGGTAAGCCCGGGGCCGGACAGGCCTGACCACTACGCGTCGCTCGAGGAGGGGAGGGTGTACCCCACCAAGGATTTCATCCTTGCCGCTTTGAAAGCTGGAGAGTGGTACCCGTGCGCATGCTTTATGTTCTGTAAGCTCTCGCTCTTCAACGAGAACGGGCTTAGGTTTGCCGTTGGGTTGCTGCACGAAGACATGGAAATGCAGCCCAGGGTGTTCCTTGCCGCAGGCAGCATCGTTTGCCTGAAATACAAGTTCTACAACTACATCCAGCGACCGGGGTCCATCATGAAATCGCAGAACTCTTCCAAACGGGCGGCTTCCATGTGCGAGATTCTCGGGCGCTGGAAGAAGCAGTTCGATGCTGTCGACGATTTGGAGCTTCGCCACGCTTTATATGGCTACCTTGCAAAGTGCTACCTGCATACTTGCCGCGAGCTGGGGCTCCGAGATGGACTCGAGGTGCCGTCCGTCGACAAGAGGTTCTTGTTCGACTGCGGCGCGAACAAAAAAGAGAAGGCCAAGGCGCTGCTATTTGCGGCTTCGCCACGCCTCTACAGCTACCTTTAGGCGGGCTTGCTATGTATCATCATCAATTGACGGGACCGCGAGATTCTTTCTTGACGAGGCGGATTCGCCTCGACTGGCTCACGGCGTCGCTCGTTGCCATCTACTTCGCGATCTTCAAGCTGGTCTGCATTCCGAAGGTGCTGCAGCAAGGTCTTAAGGTTAGCTGTGTGTTCTTCGTCGTCCTCTTCCTCATCACCAACCTTAAAGGCAGAGAGTACAAGCACCCGTCGGCCCTGTTCTGCTTCATGGTCGTGGTCTCGAGCGTTGCGGGCTATTTGGCCGGGTACGTCGACTCCTCCAACTGCACCGATGCTATGTTCTACGCCATCTGCCTCTACGCCCTGGCCCTTCTGATTACGACATGCAGCAGGCGCGGCAGGCTCGACACCTTCATAAGCGTCTTCTTCTGGATGACCATCGTCTACTGCGCCCTATCCATCGTATTCATAGCAAGGGTAGGCACCGCCGACGGCCCTCTGCTTTACTATTTTGCCGGCAATAAGTTCTCGACGAGCTATTACTTCATCATGCTGGCTTGCTTGGCGTACGTCAGACTGTGTCGCGGAGGCGCGAGTAAAAAACTGGTAGTCCTGGTCACCGCGAGCCTCGGTTTGCTTGCCCTCATCGTGGCGCATACGGTCTATTGCTCGACGGCCGTCGCCATGTCTGCGCTCGTAATCGCCTTCGCCTTCCTTCCGCGGAAAGCCCAGCGCATTCTGGAAAAGCCCGCAGTCGTCATAGCGGCAATGGTGCTGACGGGCGTTATCCTCGCCTTCCTATCGCAGCTTCTCCAGGTGCCGCTCGTGAAGCACCTTGTCGTAGACGTCCTCGGCGAGAACTTGACGTTGACGGGCAGGGATTTGATTTACAGTGGCCTGCAGACCGTCATCGGCACCTCGCCTGTCTTCGGGTACGGTTACGGAAATGCCGCTGTGGCCATGTATGTCGGGTATGGAAATGCCCAGAACTCCGTCATGGAGACGCTCGTCAACTATGGCGCCGTAGGGCTCCTCGCCGTATTCTACATGGCTTGGGCGAGCACAAAAGCGGACAAGCCTGCGTGGAGCTGGGGCATGTTCATCTTGCTCTACGCGATGATTGCGGGCTCTGTCGTCGAAATCACGTACAACTACTACTTCTTCATCGCACTCATGACGATTTTCGTGGCTACCGAGAAAATCCAGGGTGGGCGAATCGGAGAAGATGGGGAGCAGGGAGCCCGCTGTGCCAATGGGGCGCTCGCAAGGAGGTAAGCATGCGCGTTGGAATCATGTCGATGCAGAGGGTCGTGAACCACGGCTCTTTCATGCAGGCATACGGATTGAAGTCCATGATCGAGTCGCTGGGACATGAGGTTCTCTTTGTTGACTACAGGCCCGCACCGTGCGTGCCGGGGCTTAGGGACGCCCGTGGAAGGTTCAAGGACCTTCTTGGCAGGATCAAGGCCGACATCAGGTTCACCGGCGCGGGGAGGCGCGCCCTCATCGCCACGGGGATCTACAAACGAACTCCGATGGACGCCGAGTACGAGCGATGCCTCGGCCTTCTCGGCGTCGATCCGTGCAGGCGCAATATCGGTGAGCATGTCGATGTTCTTGTCATCGGGAGCGACGAAGTCTTCAACTGCACGCAGGTGGGGCCGAACGTCGGCTTCTGCCGCCAGCTTCTCGGGCAGGGGAACAACTGCGACGCCGTGATCAGCTATGCCGGGTCTTTCGGCCACACGACTTTGGCCGATTTGGAGAAGTACCATGTGGCCGACGACGTGATGAATTGCTTCAGCTGCTTTGACGCTATTTCCGTCAGGGACGAGAACTCAAGGGCCATCCTCGAGGCCCTTGGAATCGATGGCGTCAACATGCATCTCGACCCCGTTCTCGTCTCCGACGTCGAGAAGATGGCGTGGAAGCCCGTAACGGCACCGGAACGTTATGCCCTCGTCTACGGCTATGGCAACCGTTTCACCAAGGCCGAAGGCGAAGCCGTCAGGGCCGTCGCCAAGAAGAGGGGCGTCAAGCTTCTTGCCGTCTACGGGCATCAGGATTTCTGCGACGAGAACGTCGATTGCGGCCCTGATGAAATTTTGAGCTACTTCGAGGGCGCCGACTTCGCGGTCACCGACACGTTCCACGGGACGATCTTCTCAGCGATCACGCATACCCCCTTCGCCGTGATAAAGCGCGGGCAGAACGCGAACAAGTTGACCGACCTCCTCGACAGGCTGTCGCTCAAGGACAGGCTTGCGGTGACGCCCGAAGACCTCTCGCATATCCTCGATAAGCCCATGACTTTTGAAACCGCCGATGCCGCCAGGGCGGCTGCTCGCGAAAGCTCCCTTTCTTACTTGGAGCATTACATTTCCGCTGGCAAGGGGGTGTGTTAGGCTTTCTGCCGAAACCGATGGGAGACAAAAAGAAATTCGCCCTGAACTTCGCCGCGCAAATCGCAGTGCTTGGCTCGCAGTTCATCATCAGCTTCGTCCTCACGCCGATTGTGCTCCAGAAGCTCGGCGACGAGGCCTACGGGTTCGTGGGGCTGGTCAACAACTTCGTCAGCTATGTCGCAATCATCACGGCAGCGCTCAATGCCATGGCGAGCCGGTTCATCACGGTCTCCTACCACGAGGGGGAGACTGAAGATGCGGAAGAGTACTTCTCTTCGGTCTTTTTCTCGAACTGCATCATGGCATTCGCGATTCTCGTCGGATCGGTGTTCCTCGCCGCCAATATAGAGACGCTCGTCAGCGTGACGCCTGAACTGGTCAGCGACTTGAGAATCACCGTCCTGCTCGCGTTCTTGAATGCCGGGATAGGGCTTCTCATGGTCGTGTTCGGCGTCGCGGCCTTCATCAAAAACGAGCTGTTCTTGAACTCAATTGGCCAGCTTCTCGGCTCGGTCCTTCGCGTTATCTTTCTGTTCGTCCTGTTCTGGGTGGCTTTGCCCCATATGTGGTACTTCAGCGTCGCGGGCCTCGTTGCGACGGTCGCAACCGGAGCGGTGCAGGTGGCCGTGACGCGCAGGCTCCTTCCGGAACTCAAGCTGTCGCTTTCGCGGTTCAACCCCAGCAAAGTCTGGGAGCTCCTCAAAATAGGTGTGTGGAACAGCCTCCAGAACGTCAACAACCTCATCCAGACTGGCCTTGACCTTCTCATTGCCAACATCTTTGTCAGCGGGGCCGCCATGGGGCTCCTGTCCATTGCCAAGACGGTCCCCCAGGCTTTGACGAGCCTTTCCGGGAGCATCGCGAACCTCTTCTACCCAAAGATGGCCCAAGCCTATGCCCGTGGCGACAAGGCGGAGCTGGTGAGCAGGTTCGATTTTGCTATGCGTTTCACCTCGGCGTTCATGATTGTGCCGCTTGCCGGGTTCATCGGTTTCGGGCCGTCGTTTTACTCTCTATGGCTGCCTGGTAGGTCTGTGGCCGAGTTGGGCGAAATCCAGCTTCTCTCTGTTCTGACCGTCGTCTCGCTCATTGCGAGTGCCCTTGTCGAGCCCCTTTATTACGCGAACACGCTGACCACAAAAATTAAGGGCTCGGTCCTTATCGCCTTCGGGTTCAGCTTGGCGACGCTTGCCATAGAGTTCCCCTTAATCCTCTTCACCTCGTTCGATAAGCTCATCGTCATCGCCGGGGTGAGCTCAATCCTGATGTTCGTGCGCCACGCGCTTGTCCAACCGCTTTATTGCGCTGTCGTCATCGGCGTGCGCAGGCGGACGTTTTACAAGCCGCTCGCGCGAGAGGTTCTCGTCCTTGCTGTCCTTTGGCTCGGCTACGCGCTTGTCGACCAGGCGGGCCTGTGCACCAGCTGGGCTATGCTCGTAGCCGTTGCTTTTTCCGCTGCCGTCATCGGCTATGCCTTCGAGCTGCTCACCTTGTTCGACAAGGGCGAGCGTTCGGCAATCCTCGGCCTCTTGCGAGGAAAACTCGGCTTTAGGAGGGGCGATGCCCGTTAATTTCGTTTGCGGTGACTTGACGTGCACTGGGTGCGGAGCATGCGTCGACGCATGCCCTTTCCATGCGCTCGACATGAAGGAGGGCGGCCTTTGCGGCGAGCCCTCTCCGACCGTCGACCCCTCAAAATGCAGGGATTGCAGGCGATGCCACGCCGTTTGCCCCGCATGCGCTCCCGTAGAACTCAGGATGCCCCTAAAGACCTACGCGGCTTGGAGCAGCGAACCGAGCGACGTGGCCCTCTCTTCTTCGGGCGGTATTGCCACGGCGCTTGCGAGAAAGGTCGTCTACGAGGGTGGCGTCGTTTACGGGACGGCATCTATAGGCGGGGCGGCGCGCTGCGTCTCGGTCGAACGCGAAGTCGACCTGGAGAGTCTGCGCGGCTCCAAGTACGTCTACAGCGACCCCGGCGGCGCATACGGGGACGTCAGAAAGCTGCTCGCTGACGGTAGGAAAGTGCTCTTCATCTCGACGCCATGCCAGATCGCGGCCTTGCGCTCTATCGTCGGCGATACGCACGAGGGGTTGATCTGCGTCGACCTCATATGCCACGGCACCCCGCCGATTGCGTTTCTTCGCGAGCATTTGGACTTTCAGGTCGGGGGGCGCTGGGATTCGTTCTCGTTCCGTGGGGCGAACGATTTCCACATGTGCGCGTATCGCGACGGTGAGCTCGTCTTCGACGAGCCCTGCTTCGAAGACGGATATTTTTCCGTCTTCGTAGCAGGCGTCATCCATCGTGACGCCTGCTACGAATGTCCTTACGCGCGCAACCAGCGGGCGGGAGACATCACGCTCGGAGACTTCTGGGGCCTGGACAAGGCGACGCTGGGGTCCGTGCCGCCCGGCAAGGTCTCAGTCGTGCTGTGCAATACGCAGGCGGGCATCGATGCCCTCGCCGGTTTGCCCGAGACCGTCTACCGCGAGGAGCGCCTCTTCAGCGAGGCCGACAATGCGGAGCAGACCAACCTCCACGAGCCATCTGCAAGGACCAAGGACAGGTCACGGTTTATTAAGGCCTATGGGAAGGTCGGGTTCGACTCTGCCGTTCGCAAGACTTGGGCCTGGAAACGATTCTGGATTCGCACCACGAAGCACAAGCTGCTGAGGCTGATAGGGAAATAACCAGATGGCGGGGCTTAGCAACAGACGCCCTGCGCAACGATGAAAGGGAGGCGGGGCGTTGAGCCACGGATTCAAACAGTTCATGAGAAAGGGCTTGGACAAGAGGAACAGGGCAAGGCTTACCAACCCCAATCCGACGGTCTTTGCGAGCAACTGCAACGGCGGGGTGATGACGCACGACCTCGGGCTGCAGTTTAGGAGCCCAACCGTCAACCTTTACATCAGGCCCAAGGAGTACGTGAGGTTCTTAGGCAACCTGCAACACTACCTGTATGAGGCTCGTTTTGTCGCGGGAGAGGGTGCTGACTACCCTGTCGGCATCCTCGATGACATTAGGGTCGATTTCGTTCATTACCAGAGTTTCGACGAGGCCGTGGCAAAATGGAATTCCGGGTTGGACAGGATCGATTTCGATAACGCGTTCTATGTCATGACCGAGCGTGACGGGTGCACGCATGACGACCTGGTTGCTTTTGACGAGCTTCCTTATCGGAACAAGGTCGTGTTCGTGTCGAAGCCGATGCCGGACATAGCTTCAGCATTCTACGATCCTTCTTTTCCGGTGACAGGAGGCGAAGTAGACGTGCTCTCGAACTACGTCTCCAGGCTGAGCGGGCGCAGATATCTTGATGCTTTCGACTACGTGAGCTTTTTTAACGGTGACGGGATAAAGGCGAGCTCGCAAAGGTAATTGTCATGAACGCTTATGAAGTCGCTCTTGTGGGCAATTTGCTTCGAAAGAAGGTGGAGGATTCTAATTGGGCTCTAAGGTGATGCGCGCTAACTACCCCGACTTGGACGTAGCGAAACTCCTGATGGCTTTCTTAGTTGTGAAGATTCACACGAGGCCCCTGGTGGGGTTTCCTTGCCGAGAGAATCATCGAGGGGATTGACGTGGTCGCGGTGCAGTTCTTTTTCATGGACTCTGCTCTCCTGTGCTTTCGCGGGTTAGATAAGGCATCGTTCGTTGAGAAAGCGCTTCCTGGCGCGGCGCGCGTCCGCAAGACGACCGGCGAGCAGCTGAAGCTATACCTGATTTGGACCGTGCTGTTTCTCCCTGTTTCCGTTTTCGGTAGCGTGATTCACGGCGACAGTTTGGCTTACGTTTTTTGCTGTAATTGCGCGGGGTACGCTGTCCCTTGGTGAAAACTACTATTCGTGGCCGTTGTGGCATTTGCTGGTGAGCATCGTGGGCTTCGTGCTCGTTATTTTTTTGGCGGCCGTTCGAGGGAAAGGGCAAAAGCGCGGGAGCACCTGGGTTCTTCCGCGCAGTAAGCAGTAAGCAGTACAGGAAACGAAAACCAAGACATAAAAAAGCCACCCGGTGGGCGGCTTGAACATTTGGTCGCGGGGGCAGGATTTGAACCTACGGCCTCCGGGTTATGAGCCCGGCGAGCTACCAGACTGCTCCACCCCGCAATATGTGACCCGCTTTTCGCGGAACTGAATGTTTCGGAAAAGCTGCGAGAAAGAACTATACGCGCCATTCGGTAGTAATGCAAGCAAATGATTTCCTGTCACAGAACCTTCACAAATAGACGGCACTTCGGAGTAATGTCGCGCAATGCTAAAAGGGTCCCTATAGGCAAGGCTGCGGCGAAGATATGGGAACCTTAACAGGCGAATCTGCGGCATCTCTGCAGGCGATTCGGCGGAACCCCATAGGCGACGCAATGACAATGCTACGAGGATCCTATGGGCAAACCCACGGCAAGCCTTATGGGCGACGCTTGCGCAAGTGCCCCGTCTACCGTTCGGGGAAGATTAGCGCCCTCCGCCTTTGACACGAAACCGTTGTCTCCTTACAATGCACCACTGGTTCGCGCAAATTCTGCTAGCGCGATCATTCTGCTATGGGCTATCTGCCCGCATCCGACGCATTCTGCTGGGCGTCGATTTCGCCGCGCCTTGACGCGGCTTGCATTGTTTTCCGTTTCGAATGGCGTTTTGGCGTTCTGCCTTGTCGTCCCCCGTGGGCCCGCGGCCCGCGCGTGCGCATGCGCGACGGAGAATCGAATGCGAACGATTCATCTTTATATATAGAAAGGGACTTCCTTGGATTTCCTCAATAGCAAAAAGGGCTTGGCCCTGGTCGGCGTGCTGGTTGGCCTTGGAATGGCGCTTCTGGCCTTCTCCGGCAACCCCGCCAACATGGCCATGTGCGCCGCGTGCTTCATCCGCGACATGGCAGGCTCCATGAAGCTGCAGACCACCGAGACGGTGCAGTACTTCCGTCCCGAGGTCGTCGGTCTGGTCGTCGGCTCGTTCCTGATCGCCCTGGCCACGCGCGAGTACCGCTCCACGGCGGGCTCTTCCCCCATGACCCGATTCGTCCTGGGCTTCATCATGATGATCGGCGCCCTCATCTTCCTGGGCTGCCCGCTGCGCATGGTGCTGCGCATGGCCGCCGGCGACCTGAACGCCTGGGTCGGTCTCATCGGCTTCGTTCTGGGCGTTGCCACGGGCACGTTCTTCCTGAAGAAGGGCTACTCGCTGGGCCGCGAGCATGACACGAACAAGACGGCCGGCGCCGTCCTGCCCGTGCTACTGATCATCGGCCTGTGCATCAGCGTCTTCGCTGGCGTGTTCGCCGTCAGCCAGGCTGGCCCGGGCTCCAAGCATGCCCCCGTGCTCATCGCCTTGGTGACCGCCCTGGTGATCGGCGCCCTGGCGCAGAAGGTCCGCATCTGCTTCGCCGGCTCCGTCCGCAACATCTTCCTCATGCGCGACTTCGACCTGATGCTCCCCATCGCCGGCCTGTTCGTGGTCATGGCGGTGTTCAACCTGGCCACGGGCGGCTTCAAGCTCAGCTTCGACGGCCAGCCCATCGCCCACTCCCAGCACCTGTGGAACATCCTGGGCCTGTACGCCGTGGGCTTCGGCGCCACGCTGGCCGGCGGTTGCCCGCTGCGTCAGATGACGCTGGCCGGCCAGGGCTCCTGCGACGCCGCCGTCACCTTCGTCGGCATGCTCATCGGCGCCGCCTTCGCCCACAACTTCGGCCTGGCGGGCGCTGCCGCCTCCGCCGCAACCGCCGAGAAGGCCGCCGTCCTGGGCGGTCCGAGCGTTGCGGGCCAGATCGTGCTCGTGTGCTGCATCGTGGTGCTGTTCGTCATCGCCATCGTGAACGTGCACAAGCAGAAGAACGCCGCGTAGCGTATAAGCTGCAAGCGTGTTTCCCCAGTTCATTTACCGAAAGGACTTCCAATGATCGAAGTTGACGCCCGAGGGCTTTCCTGTCCCGAACCGGTCATCCTGACCATGAACGCCATGAAGAAGGGCGGCTCCGAGCCCATCAAGGTGACGGTGAGCAACACCGTGGCGCGCGACAACATCTGCTCGCTGGCGAAGAAGCGCAAGCGCACGGCCACGGCGCAGCGCGTCGGCGACGATTTCGTGATCGAGATCGCCTAACCCATGGCGCGGCGGAAGGTGAAGACGGCGGTGGCGTCGTTCCATACCACCACTGACGCGCTCGCCTTCAAGCAGGCGGCCGCAGGCGAGGGCCTTCGCGGCCGCCTTGCGCCCATCCCGCGGCAGCTTTCCGCGGGGTGCGGCATGGCGTGGCTCGAACCCGAGGTTGAGGCGGAGCTGCTGGACTCGCTGGCGCAGCGCAGCGGCATCGAGCTCGAGCAGGCCGTCGTGCTCGAGCTGTGAGCCTTGCGTGTCTATATAACGCGTCGAAGGGGCGTGCTTCCGTGTTCGGGAGTACGCCTTTTGCGTTTGTGGCGTACCTGCGGCCGTTGGCGTACAATCGCTCGAAACGGCGGCAAGCCGCGTTCGCTACCATGAAGAAGGGGGCATCATGCAGATCATCACCGATCAGGTTTACGAATTCTCGAAGGACAACAAGCCTTGTGCCACGGCCAAGCCCGGCGAGGTGCTGCAGTTCAACACGCAGGACTGCTTCAGCAACCGCATTCCCGACGAGAACACCACCATGGCCGACCTGGATTACACCTACGGTTTCGCCAATCCGGCGGCAGGCCCCGTTTACATCGAGGGCGCCGAGCCCGGCGACGTGCTGGTGGTCGACATCTACGAGGTGAAGGTTGCCGACGAGGGCACCATCGCCACCGACGACCACTGCGGCCCGCTGTTCGAGACCACCGGCTACCGTACCAAGAAGATCCCCATCAAGGACGGTATGGCCACGTTCAACCAGGTCAGTTTCCCGATCAATCCCATGATCGGCGTCATCGGCACCGCGCCGTCCGGCCCCGACGTCATCGACGGCTTCGTGGGCAGCCACGGCGGCAACATGGACAACAAGAAGATCACCAAGGGCACGCGCCTGTACTTCCCCGTGCGCGTCCCCGGCGCGCTTCTGCAGATGGGCGATGTGCACGCCACCATGGGCGACGCCGAGCTGTGCGGCACCGGCATCGAGATCCCCGCTGAAATCACCGTTCGCGTGCAGCTGGTGAAGGACTTCGAGCTGAACTGGCCCGTGCTTGAGACCTTCGGCCCCGACGGCAAGTGGTACGTGAACTGCAGCGGTACCCACTACGAGCAGGCGCTCATGAACGGCTCGAAGGAGCTGCAGCGTCTGCTGATGCGCGTCACCGGTTGGGACGCTGTGGAAACCTACATGTATATGTCCGTGCAAAGCGACGTCGAGGTGAGCCAGGGCTGCGAGCCGTGCGAGGTCGACGTGTCGCTGCGCATCGGGACGCCGAAGCTGTCCGAGTTCCCCGTTCTGATTCCGCAGCCGTAAGATCGTTCGGCCATAGGTTCCGCAGCCGTAGGCGCTGGCTGGTCAGTTCGCGGGCCGCGGGCTTGCGAGCCGTGGCGGCCGTTCGCGGCGCTGGGGCGCAATTCGGTCAAACGGCGGGGCCTGGCCGGTTTGCGCCGCGCAACGCACGGAACCCCATGCGTTCGCGCAACCGTTTAACTCCGAAAAGCTACCGTTCGCCTTAGTTAGCAGGCGTTAAAATACACGGTTATCTCGCTGTTGTTGATTTTGCCGTCTCATGCAAAATGCCCGGTTTTCCCAGGAAACCGGGCATTTTTCGCGCCCTATGCACGCGCAAAGGCGCCCCTCAGCCCCAAAATGACGTACGGCGGCGCTAGGAATCGCCATATCCGCCCTACTCGAGCGCTTTAACGTGCTAAAGTACGGACTATTGCGTAGAGCCGGGAATCGCGCTCCTGGCTCTGCGCAATGCTTGTTTTCCCCGCAAGAAAGAGAGGAAAGGGAAATGGCAGAGCAAAAAGCCCCGGCGAAGGGTAACGCCGGGGACAACATCGAGCAGTTCGGCTACAAGCAAGAGCTGCGCCGCGGGATGGGCCTTTGGGACGTGGTGATGTACGGCGTCCTGTTCATGGTCATCATCGCCCCGCAATCCATCTTCGGCTCCATCCAGCAGAACAGCCACGGCATGACGCCGCTGGTCTACATCATCGGCTTCGTGGCCATCATGTTCACCGCCATGAGCTACATGCGCATGTCCGGTCGCTTCCCGATCGCCGGTTCCGTGTACTCCTACGTGCAGCGCGGCATCAACCCGCACGTCGGCTTCATCGCCGGCTGGCTGATCCTGCTGGACTACATCCTGGTTCCGTCCCTGCTCATCGTCATGGTCATGAACTGGGGCACCGCGTTGATCCCCAACAGCCCGGCATGGCTGTGGGCCGTGGTCTTCATCGCCTTCAACACGTTCGTGAATATCCGCGGCATCCAGATGAGCCGCGGCGTTGACTGGGTCATCTTCGTCATCGAGGTCCTGGCCGTCATCGCGTTCATCGCGCTCGGCTGCAACTTCATCATGGGCGGCGGCGGCGCCGGTGCCTTCGTCCTCGACCCGATCTACCAGGAAGGCCAGGTCGACGCCCACTTCATCGCTGCCGGCATCTCGCTGGCCGCGCTTTCCTTCCTGGGCTTCGATGGCATGTCCACGCTGGCTGAGGAAACCCACGAGCCCGAGAAGAACATCGGCCGCGGCATCCTGATCGCCCTGTGCGCCATCATCGTCGTGTTCGTCGCCCAGACCTACATCGCCGCCATCGTGCAGCCAGACTGGGCCAACACCGACCCCGACATGGGCTTTTTCGATTCCGTCATGCTGGTGGGCGGCCCGGTCTTCTACAAGATCATGCTGGTCATCAACATCATCGCCATCGGCATCGCCAACATCATGAACGCCCAGATGGCCTCCTCGCGCCTGCTGTACTCCATGGGCCGCGACGGCGTTATCCCGAAGGCGTTCGGCAAGGTCCACCCGAAGTACCAGACCCCCTGGTTCTCCGCCGTGTTCCTGGGCGTGGTCACCCTGTGCCTGTCCATCCCCATGGGCGACAAGATGACCCAGCTTGCCGGCCTGGTGAACTTTGGCGCCCTGGCCTCGTTCATCCTGCTGAACTTCGCCGTGTTCCTGTTTTTCTTCATCCGCGAGAAGAAGCGCAACTCCTTCGGCGACATCATGAAGTACCTGATTTGCCCCTGGATCGGCATCGCCATCCTGGTGTACGTCTTCACCGGCTTCGAGACGATGACCTACATCGTCGGTATCGTGTGGCTGATCATCGGCCTGATCGTCGGCGCCGTGAAGTCGAAGGGCTTCAAGGAAGTGCCCGAGGCGTTCAAGCACCTCGAGGTGTAGCCGGCATTTCGCTTGCGCATGGGCGGCTCGCCCGTCGTGTTGGCGAAACGTTACAACATGGCAACGCCGTTTGCGCGAGCGGCGTTTGCGGAAGCCCTGCGGCAATTGTCGCAGGGCTTCTTGCTATACTGGGGATAAAGCCTGATGGGGAAGGGGACGCGGCCCTTGCGCGTTGAGCAGCTTCGGCAGCTCGCGGAACACGCGCGACACGCGGGGATGCGGATGCGAGGTTGCCGGGGGTGTGCGGCCGTCGGCGTCGCGTTCGGTGCTCGTCGCAACGCGCTGCGCCGCCTTGCCTTGCCAGGTTCAACCGGTGAAAGAAGGGGGTTGCAATGCTCTACGATGCCGTTATGGTTCCGTTCGATGGGTCCGATTCCGCCTGCGCGGCGCTTGACGAGGCCGTGCGCTTCGCGAAGGAGGACGCCGGGCTTGCACTGCACGTCGTCCAGATCGTCGACCTGGAGCGAACCGCCGTGGCAAAGCTCGAGGCTCGTGGTGTGGATTTGACCGAAAGCGTCGTCCCCATGGGCATGCAAGAAGCCATGGAGGAGGCGGCGGAGGAGGCATCCGAGCGCCTGCATGCGCAGGTCGACGGGGTGATCCGCCCGCTCATGAACGAGAAGCGCGTCTGCCTGCTGCCCGAGGTGCACCCGGGCGACCAAATCGTGAAGTACGCGCAGGAGAACGGCTGCGGGCTCATCATCATGGGCAGCCGCGGTCTGGGCGCTCTGCGCGGCATGCTGGGCAGCGTGAGCAGCTACGTGCTGCGTGAGGCCCAGGTCCCCGTGCTGGTGGTGAAAGCCCCAGAGGACGAGGAGTAGCTGGCGAAGCTGTGCGCCGAGACGGCTCTCGGGCGTGATGGTCTCGGCTCTAGGGAGCGCCCTCTGCGGCTCTCGGGTGTGACGGCAGCAGCGGCAGGGTGCGCGCTCATGCGGCTCTCGAGGGCCGCAACGCTAAAATGCGAGCCTGTGGAGAAACGGCGAATGCCCGCTCGTTCGCCCGAAAAGTTGCATTTGCCCCTTGCGAAACGACAGGCTCTTCGGTATAGTTCATATTCGCGCTTCGCAAGAAGCCGTGTGCCAACGTGGCTCAGCTGGTAGAGCAGCGCTCTCGTAAAGCGCAGGTCACCGGTTCGAATCCGGTCGTTGGCTCCACGAATGTACGCGGGCTGGGCAGAAATGTCCGGCCCGCTTTCTTTTTCTCGAAATCACTCCCAAATAAAAAGCGCGGCGCCGGTCCCATGCGATTTCCTCGCAAAGGCCGGCACCGCGCTTTTGCGTTCGCTTGCAGGTCGGGGCACTTCGGCGCTCGCTCGCGTTCGCCTCCAGCCTGACGGCCTTCGCGTTCGCCAGCAGGCTTAGATGTTTTCGCGCCCGCCCGCATCGGCAATCCGCCGTTACTTGGCTCCCAGCTTGTCGCACATGAAGGCGTTCGCGGCCTCCTCCGGCGCGTCGTCAAGCGGGGCTAGCTCGATCAGGGGCTGCCCGGTCCGTTTGGCGTTGCGCTCAAGCGCGCGGGCAAGTAGCCAGTCTGCGATCTGCGGGTTCTTCGCCAGAAGCGGGCCGTGCAGGTACGTGCCCAGCACGTTCTTGTAGCGCACGCCGTCCTGCTTGGTCTCCTCGTTGTTGCCCAGGCCCGTGTTGGATACCACGGTGCCGAAAGGCTCAACGCCCTCGTCGAGGTACGTGCGGCCTGCGTGGTTCTCGTAGCCCACCACGGGCTCATCGGCCAAGGGGCTGCGCAGCGTGATGTTGTTCACCAGTCGGTCGCCCGAGGTGCCGGGGCGTCCCGTGGTCATGCCCACCAGGCCCAGACCGGGCACCTTCTCGCCGTCCACCAGCCACTCGCGGCCCAGCATCTGGTAGCTGCCGCAAATGGCCAGCAGCGGGCCCATGTCCTGCACGTACGCGTCAAGCTGGTCGCGCATGGCCACGATGTCGGCGCTGGCAAGCTTCTGCTCGCGGTCGGGGCTGCCGCCCATCATGATCAGGTCGACGCCGGAAAGGTCGATGGCGTCGCCGTGGTTCACGCGGCGGACCTCCGCGGGGATGCCGCGCCAGGCCAGGCGCTGCTGCAGCACGCGCACGTTGCCGCCGTCGCCGTACAGGTTCAGCAGGTCGGGGAACAGGTGCGCGATGACAACGGGGTTCTGGCCGCTTGCCGCCCCTTCGCTGGCCGACGTGCCCTGCGTCCCGAAATCGCGCGGTGCGGGCGCTTCTCCCGCGGCCGGCTCCACTTCGCCGCCTGCTGCCACGGCGGCGTCCAGCGCGGCCTTGCAACCCGGCAGCGACGTGTAGTTCGCGATGATGTACGCGCTTACCTCGCGCGGTTGCTGAGCGATGCGATGCAGCAGGTCATCGGCGCTTTCGACGGTTTGGGCATCGATGCCGGCGTACTTCAGGCGCACGGCCATGTCGCGCCCGCGGATGCCTCCGGCGTACGCCGTCAGCGGGCCCGCCTGCGCCAGCTCCTCGAAGTCGATGTCCCACAGCCACGACACGTCGCGCCCGTCGGCCTCCTTGTCGTTGATGAAGAAGGCCACCACCTTCGGCGCCTGGTCTTGCGCCACGATCTTGAGGTTCTGGTTGAAGCCGGTGGGGTTCTTCGCCAGGTTCAGCAGGACGCGGCGGCCGGCAAGGTTGTAGGTCTGCAGGCGTCCGTTTTGCGGGTCGAACGCATCGACGGCCTTCTGCAGCGCCTCGTTTGTGCACCCCAGCAAGCTTGCGGCAACGCTCACCGCGGCCAGGTTGTACACCATATAGGCGCCGCTGAAGCGCGCCGTCACCGAGAACGCCCCTTCGCGCCCGGCATCGCCGGCGCCGGGCTTGGCAAGCGAGAACGCCAACCCGTCAACTCCCAGCTGCACGTTTTCGGCGGCGAAGTCGAGCGCAGGGCGCGCGAAGCCGCAGTTCGGGCAGCGCCATTCGCCCAGCTGGCCGTATTGGCGCCAGTCGTACTCGAACATGGTGGAGCAGCGCTGGCACATCGTGGCGTCGGAAACGGTGTTCTGCGCCAAGCCCATGCTCTCGGCCACGCCGAAGGCGATCGACCGCGTGCCCTCGCGGCCCGGCAGCTGCCCGGCACGGTCGGCGATGGACGCGCACAGCGGATCGTCGGCGTTGTATACCAGCACGGTTTCAGGCGAGCTGCCCAGCGCCTTGACGATGCTGTCCTGGATGCGGTCGATCTCGCCGCAGCGATCAAGCTGGTCGCGGAACAGGTTCAGCAGCACCACGTAGTTCGCGCGCAGCTGCGGCAGGATCCTTGCTAGCCACAACTCGTCGCACTCGAACACGCCCCAGTCGGCCTTGCCGGCATGCAGCAGCGCCGTGGACACGCCCGAATCCAGGTTCGCGCCCGTGCGGTTGCAGACGACTCGCTGGCCCGACGTCTCAAGCACGTCGGCAAGCAGGTTGGAAACGGTGGTCTTGCCGTTGGTTCCCACCACGCACACGCTTCCGCGCTCAAGCTTGCCGCGTAGGTGCCCGATAAGCTGCGGGTCCACGTACAGGGCCATTTTGCCCGGGAAGTTCGCGGCGGGGCGGTGGAACACGTTTTTCAGGCCCCAAGTGGAGACGCTGCTGACCGCGCGGGCGGCGGTGAATCTCAATCCCATGGTTTCCTCGCTTACCTTCGTAAATGCTTGCGCCCAGTATATCCCGCGCTTGGGCGGTCGCCGCGCACCGCCGCCTTTCAACGTTAAAACACGAGAAACTTTCCCTCCGGATCGGCATGGGGAAATGGGGTTTTGCTATAGTGGATTTTTGCGCGATCGTATAAGGGTTTCGCGCGTTTTGGAGAAAGAAGGACCCGTGGAAAACAACGAAACCAAGGCGGTGGGATATGGATACTAGCCAGATCATATCCGTCGCCATCTTCGTGGTGGCTATGATCGCCATCATGACCGAGAAGGTGCATCGCGCCCTCGTCGCCATCACCGGCGCCATGCTGCTGCTCATCCTGCACATCATGCCGTTCGAAACGGCTATCGGGCACATCGACTTCAACACGCTCGGCGTGCTGTTCGGCATGATGCTGTTCGTGGCCGTGGTGAAGCAATCGGGCGTGTTCGAGTTCCTGGCTATCAAGTGCGCGCGCGTGGCGAAGGGCAACCCTTGGACCATCATGGTGCTGTTCGTGCTGCTCACGGCTGTGCTGTCCGCCTTCCTGGACAACGTCACCACCGTGCTGCTCATCGGTCCTATGACCATCACCGTGTGCCGCCTGCTCGACATCGATCCGGTGCCGTTCTTCATGACGCAGATCCTGGCGTCCAACATCGGCGGCACGGCAACGCTCATCGGCGACCCGCCCAACATCATGATCGGCTCGGCTGCGGGCTACACCTTCGCCGACTTCATCGCCTACGACGCCCCGGCGGTCATCATCATCCTGGCGGCCGTTATCGGTCTGTTCTACGTCATGTACGGCCGTAAGATTTCCGCGAACGAGGAGCATCGCAAGGCCATCATGGAGCTCGATGAGAACGACTACATCAAGGACCGCCGCCTGCTGCACATCAGCGTGGTCATGGTCGCCCTCGTGGTCGTCGGCTTCATGACCCACGGCGCGCTCGGTCTGGAGTCTTGCGTCATCGCCCTTGCCGCCGCCGGCCTGATCCTGCTCATCTCCGGCGAGAGCATCGAAGAGGCTCTGCACGGCGTCGAGTGGACCACGCTGTGCTTCTTCGCCGGCCTGTTCATCATCGTCGGTGCCATGTCCGAGACGGGCGTCATCGGCATGCTGGCCCAGGGGCTCATCGACGTCACGGGCGGCAACCTTATGATCACCATGCTCGCGGTGCTGTTCGGCTCGGCCGTCATCTCCAGCTTCCTGGACAACATCCCGTTCGTGGCAACCATGATCCCCATCATCCTGACGCTCGAGGCCGACGGCCTCGACGGCACGGCCCTGTGGTGGGCGCTGTCCCTGGGCGCTTGCCTGGGCGGCAACGGTACGCTCATCGGCGCATCCGCCAACGTAGTGCTGTCCGACATCAGCAAGAAGTTCGGGCATGAGATCACGTTCATGCAGTTCTTCAAGCGTGGTTTCCCCATCATGCTGTTCACGGTGGCCATCGCGGCCATCTACATGGTCATCCGCTTCCCGGGTGGCTAACTGCTTCCGCCGGCCTGCCGGCCGGCGGAACTGCTCGACGCTGCGGAGCCCTGTGGCACCCGGCCTTCGCCTTCAGCTTCGGCGGCATGGCCCAAAGGCCTATGCCGCCTTGCTTCAGGCGAATTCCGGGCACCACAGGGCCCCTCGCTGACTTTGGCGGAGCCCCGGATTTCCCGCCCCGAAGGCCTGGAACGCGAAATGCGTTCCAGGCCTTTCTTTTCCCCTCGGGCAGGCCGCCGTTCCCCGCTTGTGCTCATATGGGCATTTCCCGCAAAGCGTGTGAGGTCGCTTGCATGGGGGACGGGGGCCGTCACAATGGCCGTATGGATAACAAACGCACAGGCTACGGGCGCGACCGTTACGGCGCGGGCCGGGCAAACACGAACCAACCATCCAACGGCAGGCGCGCAACCGCTGCAGATGTGCGCGCCCAAAACCGCTATGCGCGAAACAGCTATGGCGGTGAACGGCCCTCCGTCGATCAGGGCGAGCCGTCGGCGCGCCGCCTTTCGCGCGACGAGTACGCCAAAACCCACAAGCACAAAAAGCACGGCAAGCTGTTCTATGCCGGCATCGCGGCGCTGGCCGTGGCGGTCATCGCCGTCGGTGCGGCGTTCGCGTATGTACAGGTGCTTTCCGGCAACCTGCACGCGGGTTTGGGCAACGTAGGGAAGTACCTGGTCAAAACCGACATGACCAAAGAGCCGTTCTATATGCTGCTCATGGGAACCGACGGCTCCGAGGAGCGCGACGAATCGGGCGATTTCGGCGACAGCTACCGCACCGACAGCATCATGCTCGCGCGCATCGACCCCGTGAACAAGAAGGTCACGCTGGTATCGCTGCACCGTGACACCATGGTCGACATGGGCGAATACGGCGTGAACAAGCTCAACGCCGCGCACGTGTTCGGCGGTCCCGCGCTCTCGGTGCAGACGGTGTCGAAGCTGGCGGGCGTCGATATCTCGCATTACGCTGAGATCAACTTCGACGGCTTCCGGGACATCGTGGATGCTCTCGGCGGCATCGAGGTGGACGTTCCCATGACCATCGACGACGAGGATGCCGGCGGTCACCTGGACGCCGGTCCGCAAACGCTCAACGGCGACCAGGCCCTTATCCTGTGCCGCGCGCGCCACGCCTACGACGAGATCGGCCCGGGTGACGAATACCGTGCCGCCAACCAGCGCCTGGTCATGTCCGCCATCGCCAAGAAGCTGCTGTCGGCCGATGCGGCGTCCATGGCATCCACCGTGCAGGCGCTGTCGAAGTACGTCACCACCGACCTGGGCGTCACCGACATCATCGGGCTTGCGCAGGCCATGCAGGGCCTCGACCCGTCCACCGACATCTATTCCGCCATGGAGCCCACCACCTCCGAGTACATCGACGGCGTTTGGTACGAGGTGAACAACACCGCGGAGTGGAAGGCCATGATGAAGCGCGTCGATGCGGGCTTGCCGCCCACCGAGGGCGACGTCGTCGACAAGACTTCGGGCACCATCCTGGCCACCACCGGCGACGGCGGTGCTGCAAGCGGCGGCACGGCGGGTGAGGGCACGGGTGCGGTCAAGCGCGGCGGCAGCGTGGCCATCCGCAATGGCAACGGCCTTGCGGGAGCCGGCCTCGACGCCACCGAGCGCATCCAGGGCCTTGGCTACAGCGTGAACACCAGTAACGCCGACAACTTCGATTACCAGGACACCGTGGTGGTGTACAACGACTCCTCCGACAAAGAGGCGGCCGAGGCCATCGTGAAGGCTCTCGGTGTGGGCAAGGCGGTGCAGAACTCGAACACCTACCTGTTCGAGGAGGACTTCCTCATCGTCCTGGGAGCCGACTGGAAATAAGCGTCGCGTCCGTTCTTGGATGCTGGCGAAACAACGAGGGCCGCTGCGATCGCGCAGCGGCCCTCGTTGTCTTCCCGACCCTCGCCGGTTTTCGTGCGATTCCCGCGCACTACCCGGTCACGGCGATGCTCCAGTCGCCCAGCAGCAGTCCCTTCGCCAATCCCAGCACGGCGATGTGCGCGGGGTAGTACGCGTAGAAGAACCACTTCATGGACCTGCCGCGTCCGCCGTTGTACGCCCATAGCAGCGGGATCGTGGCGCTACAGCCCGCTAGCGGATACAGCGCGAACGCCAGGTTCTGCAGCGTGGGAAGCTCCATCAGCTGCATAAGCGCCGGCAGCCCCCCGGTGGCAATGGGCAGCAGCGCCGAGTACGCCACGCGCTGCCTGCGGTCCTTCACCACATGCAGCGTGAGCACCATGCAGGGAGCCAAGACGCCCCAGTCGCAAAACGCCGTCAGGGCGGTCACCAGCGCGAACGTCAGCCAGAACAGTCCGCGCCGCCGCATGTGGTCGTACGCGTACAGCAGGCACAGGCACACGAACAGCGTGAACAGCACGTTCATCTCATGCGCCAGGAACAGCCCGTAGGGAACCTGGGACACCAGGGCGAATGTCAGCAGCCGCCGGCCATAACGCCGCACGCTCGACGTATGGCGATACCCTTCCACCAGCAGAAACGCCATGATGGGGAATGTCAGGCCGCCAAGCGCGAACAGCGCGCACAGAATCCCGGGCGGCAGATAGTCCCAGTAGATGTAGCAGGCGTGGTTGCACGTCATGCCTGCGATGGCCAGCACTTTCAGGGGAAACGCGGTGAAACCGCGTTGGGGACGCGGCTTTGCCGCGGCGGATGTTCCAGCTTGTTGTATCATGCGCACAGTATACCCTACGTGCCGGCTCGGCGTTTTGCCTCCGGCATGCATCCCCCGCGGGGCGCGCCCCGCGAAACCTACGCTTGCGGCCCTCCCGCAAAGGATAGGAGCAACCATGGCAGCAATCATCAATCCTCGCAAGGTGGCCATCGTCGGCTGCGGGTTCGTGGGCTCGGCCAGCGCCTTCGCCCTCATGCAGTCGGGCCTGTTCTCCGAGATGGTGCTCATCGACGTCGATCACGACCGCGCCGAGGGCGAGGCCCTCGACATCGCGCACGGCATGGCGTTCGGCAGCCCCATGAACATCTACGCGGGCGACTACTCCGACATCGACGACGCGGCCATCACCGTCATCACGGCCGGGGCGAACCAGGCGCCCGGCGAGACGCGCCTCGACCTGGTGAACAAGAACGTCGCCATCTTCAAGTCCATCATCCCGCAGATCGCCGAGCGCGATTACCAGGGCATCCTGCTGGTGGTTTCGAACCCCGTGGACATCCTGACCTACGTGGCCCTCAAGCTCTCCGGCATACCCGCTAACCGCGTGCTCGGCAGCGGCACTACGCTCGACACCGCGCGCTTCAAGTACGCCCTGGGCGAGCACCTGGGCGTCGACCCGCGCAACGTGCACGCCCGCATCATCGGCGAGCACGGCGACAGCGAGATCGCCGCATGGAGCTTGGCGAACATCTCCGGCATCCCGCTCAACGACTTCTGCGAGCTGCGCGGCCATACCGACCACCAGCGCAACATGGACCGCATCGCCGAGGAAGTGAAGAACGCCGCCTACGAGATCATCAAGAAGAAGCGCGCTACCTACTACGGCATCGCCATGACTGTCAAGCGCATCTGCGAGGCCATCACCCGAGATGAGAAGCCTATTCTCCCCGTGTCCAACTACATCGACGGCGAGTACGGCCTGCACGACATCGTGCTGTCCATGCCCGCGGTCGTCGGCGCCAGCGGCATCGAGTACCAGGTGCCCATCAAGATCAACGAGACGGAAACCGAGCAGCTCAAGGCCTCTGCCGCCACGCTGCGATCGGTCATCGACAAGCTGGACCTGTAGCGCCCGCGCCTGCCCGTCCCCCTCCAACCGCATAAAGCACGCGCTTTCCGCCCTAAACGCTGACCATCTCGCTTCCCTGTTCACAACTCCACCACACGGAAGCACCTAAACGGGGTACCATCTGCCACGGTTTGCTAGAATGCTGAATACTTACGCAGAAAGAAGGTGCTCATGCTGTCTGGAGATATGGAAAAGCTCTACCCCTCCGCCAAAACCTTGGTGAAGGAATGCGTTGCCAGCCGCCTTCATGCGAAGGATGCAACGCTTTACGGCTTTTCCGACGAAGCGCAGGAATGCGCACAGAATTACATGGGGTGGACGGACCTCGCAACGAATCCGCCGTACCCGCTGCACGAGATTCAGGCATTTGCTGATTCCATCATCGCCCAGGGTTTGAAGTCCGTGGTGCTCATCGGCCAAGGCGGCTCCACCCAGGCGCCCATGACCATAACCAAGTACCACAAGCCGGACTCTTCCCTGGTGCGTTTCCGCACGCTTGATTCCGACTCCCCGGTCCGCGTGCGCGGCATCCTGTCGGAGATCGACCCTCGCACCACGCTGTTCATCGTGTCCTCCAAATCGGGCGGCACCATCGAGCCGCGCCTGGCGCTGCGCGCCGTTCGCGACGCTCTGGCCGACCAGATCTCGGACGAGGAAATGGTGCAGCATCTGGTTGCCATCACCGATCCCGGCTCCAAGCTCGAGCAGCAGGCTCGCGAGGAAGGCTGGGCTGCGGTGTTCTCCGGCGAGCCCACCGTGGGCGGCCGCTTCAGCGCCATGTCCGTGTTCGGCCTGCTGCCCGCCGCGCTCGTGGGCATCAACCTGCAGGAGTTCATGCAGCACGCCATCGAGGCAGAGCGCGCCTGCAGCGAGGACGCCATCGACAACCCGGCCATCGGCCTGGCCGCTTTCCTGTACGACAACTACGTGCAGGGCCGCAACAAGTTCAGCTTCCTCACGCAGAAGCGCGGCCGCGTGCTCGGCCTGTGGATCGAGCAGTTGGTCGCCGAGAGCGTCGGCAAGAACGGCCAGGGCATCCTGCCCAACATCGAGATAGACACGCTGCTACTCAAGAAGGACCCGGGCGACCGCAGCGTCATCATGTACCAAACGAAGAACGACCTGTGGGACGAGCGCCACAACTTCGAGATGAGCCTGTCCTATATCGACCCCACCATCCCGCGCGCGGCGTTCAAGATCGAGTCCGTGTATGAGTTGCCCGAGCATTTCATCATGTGGGAGTACGCCATCGCCATGTGCGGCTACCTCATGAAGGTCTGCCCGTTCGACCAGCCCGACGTGGCATCGGCCAAGGCCGCGGTGCTCGACATCCTGCGCGACGGCCAGCCCGAGCCCGACTACGTGCAGGATTTCATCGATGAGGTGCACATGGGTCAGGTCGAAGTGCGCCAGGCCCCGTGCTTCAAGGACTGCTCCGACGTGCGCGCATCGCTGCGCGCACTGCTCGCCAGCATCCAACCCGGCGACTTCTTCGCGCTCAACGCCTTCCTCCCGTTCACGGGCGAAGGTCGCCGCGAGGCGCTCGAGACCATCCGCCACGGCGTGGCCGAGAAGCGCCGCGTGGTGTCGTGCCTGGAGGTCGGCCCGCGCTATCTGCACTCCACGGGCCAGCTGCAGAAGGGCGGCCCGAACTGCGGCGTGTTCCTCATCCTGTCGGCAGACGAGCTGAAGGACATCCCGCTGAAGGAAGAAGCCGAAAGCCTGGGCTCCTTGGCGAAGGCGCAGGCCTCGGGCGACCTGGTCACGCTCGCAAGCCGCGGTCGCCGCTGCGTGCATCTGCATCTGCCTGATAACTCGGGCGTCACCTTGCGCGCGCTTGCGGAAGTGGTGTGCGACATCTTGGAAGAGCTGCAGCAGGCATAAAGCCCCTCGGCTCAATGGCTGAAACCCAACGCGCGTCGGCAATCTCGCCGACGCGCGTTTTTTGGAATCGGCCGGCGGAGAAACGTAAACCTTAAATGAAAGGGCGTCGTATGATCGAAGCGCTCGACATACAGGTAAAAGGCATCGTGCAAGGGGTGGGCTTTCGCCCCTTCGTGTATCGTTTGGCGAAAAAGTACCAGCTCAACGGCTGGGTGCTCAATGCTGTTGAAGGCGTGTTCATCCACGCCGAGGGCGAGGCGAACCTGCTGGACAAGTTCGTCACCGAGCTGCATATGAACCCCCCGTCTGCCGCGAAGGTCAAGGAGATCGACCTCAAGGAGGTGCCGCTGGAGGGGTTCAACTCGTTCGACATCCGCTTCTCCGACGATCATGACGCTCAGCAGACCACGTTGGTGTCCCCTGACCTTGCCACCTGCGACGACTGCCTGGACGAGCTGTTCAACCCTGCAGACCGACGTTACCGCTACCCGTTCATCAACTGCACGAACTGCGGCCCGCGCTTCACCATCATCGGGTCGCTGCCCTACGATCGCCCCGCAACGTCCATGAAGGATTTCCCCATGTGCCCGCGTTGCGCCGACGAATACGCCGATCCGCTCGACCGCCGCTTCCATGCGCAGCCCGACGCCTGCTGGGATTGCGGCCCGCACATCAGCTGGGTGAACCTTGCGCAAGGCCAGCAGGAGCCGCAGTGGGGGAATACCCGCGAAGCTTCCGACGCCATCTTCGCGGAAGCGGTCAAGCTGCTGCTCGACGGCGGCATCGTGGCGGTGAAGGGCCTCGGCGGCTTCCACTTGGTGTGCGACGCCACGAACCCCGATGCGCTGGCGAAGCTGCGTCAACGCAAGCGCCGCCAGGGCAAGGCGTTCGCCGTCATGGTGGCGGGCGCCGCCGATGCGCGCCGCGTGTGCCATGTCGACAAGGCTGAGCAGGGCGCCCTGGAATCCACCAAGCGCCCCATCGTGCTGTTGCGCAAGCGCGCCGAGGCGCAGTTCGCCGCCGGTTTGGCCGACAACCTTCCCGAGCTGGGCGTCATGCTGCCCTGCACGCCCGTCCAGCACCTGCTGCTCCATGATTTCGCCGAGGCCTTGCGTGCCCAGCAGGGCGATTCGGCGCTTCCCATGCTGGTCATGACCTCGGGGAACCTGCATAACGAGCCCATCGTCACCGACGACGATCAGGCGCTGTCCAAGTTCGCCGGCATCGCCGACGCCGTCCTGGGCAACAACCGCCGCATCCTGTCGCGCTACGACGACTCGGTCCTGCGCGTGGTGCGCGTAGGCGACGAGCAGGCCATCCAGTTCATCCGCCGCGCCCGCGGCTTCGCCCCGCTGCCCATCGCGCTCGACTGCCCCCAGGCTCAGCCCAAGCAGGAAACCCTGCTTGCCACGGGCTCGGAGCAGAAGGCCACGTTCACCCTGGTGCGCGCCGCCGCGGCCGACGACCAGCACCCCGACGCGTTCGTCTCGCAGCATATCGGCGACGTCGAGAACGCGGAAACCTACGATGCCTGGCTCGAGGCCGAGGAACGCTATCGCCAGCTGTTCCAGGAAACCCCGCGTCGCCTCGCCTGCGACGCGCACCCCGAGTACCTCGCAAGCAAATGGGCCCGCGAGCAGGCGCAACGCAACAACCTGCCCTTGACCGAGGTGCAGCACCACCATGCGCACATCGCCTCGGTGCTGGGGGAGAACGGGCTGTTCGGGCCTGTGTGCGGCATCGCGTTCGACGGCACGGGCTACGGCGCCGACGGCCGCGTGTGGGGCGGCGAGGTCCTGCTCGCCAACCAGCAGGCCTACGAGCGCTTCGCCAATTTCGCCTACGTTCCCATGCCCGGCGGCGCCGCGGCGGTGCGCAACCCGCTGCGCATGGCGTACGGCGTGCTGTACGAGTTCGATCTGCTGGAGCATCCCGGCGCCGCTGATGCGCTGCTGGCGCTGGGCGACCAGGCCGAGGTGTGCGACCAGATGATCGAGCGCGGCCTGAACACGCCCTACACCTCCTCGGTCGGGCGCCTGTTCGACGCCGCCAGCGCGCTGCTCGGCGTGTGCCGCCAGCCGTCCTACGACGGCCAGCCGGCCATCGAGCTCGAGGCGGCCATGGGCGCGGTCCCCGAGGGGTTGCCGGCCACCGACGCCTACCATATAGATGTCGTGAAGAATACGGCTACCGAAACCAGCACCGCGCTCGACACGTCGGTCCTGCTGTTCGACGCGGCGCCGGCGTTCAAGGCGCTCCTCGACGACATCGCTTCCGGCGTTCCCGTGGCTACCATCGCGCGCCGTTTCCACGATGCGTTCGTGAACGCCATCGTTATGGCTGCTCAGCTGGTGCAAAGCCTGTACGGCATCACCACGGTCGCCTTGTCGGGCGGCGTGTTCCTCAACCGCTATCTGCTCGAGCATGCCGTGCCGGCGCTGCAGGGCAACGGCTTCACCGTGGCGCTCAACCGCGACCTGCCGCCCAGCGACGGCTGCATTTCCTACGGACAGGCTGTGGTAGCATGGGCAGCAAGAAAAGCGGACGAGACGGCGGGGAAGTAGCGGCTCGAAAGGCGCGCAAGCGCCTGGCGGCGCATCCTCAAAACGTCTCATCATGAAAGGAAGAAGGCAGCGAATGTGCCTAGCTATTCCCGCGAAGATCGCGCAGCTTGACGGCGACGGCATGGCCACGGTGGACATCCTCGGCGTCACCCGCAGCGTGTCCATCGACCTCACGCCGCAGGCGGGCGTCGGCGATTTCGTGCTCGTGCACGCGGGCTTCGCCATCGAGGTTGTCGACCCTGATTACGCTCAGGAAACCATCGACCTCATCAAGGAGTTCCCCGACCTGGCGGGCGACGAGCTGCCCGCCGCCACGGCCTAGGCAACGCCCAACCGGCCGACCGCTTGCAGCCTCGCGGCGTGCAGGCGGTCGGCTTTTCGCATTTCACCCCTCGTACCAAGGAATACGATCATGCAATCCCAGAACATACATCGCAGCCGCACGGTCGATGCCGGCACTATGCAAAACGAGCTGGCGGCGTTCAAGGACCCGAAGCTTGCCCGCGGCCTCATCGAATCCATCGGCAAGCTCGCCCCGGAAGGCGGCGCCACGCTCATGGAGGTGTGCGGCACGCACACGGTGGCTATCGCGCGCAACGGCATCCGCAACCTCATGCCCGAAAGCGTGCGCCTCTCGTCGGGCCCGGGCTGCCCCGTGTGCGTCACCTCGAACCGCGATATCGACGCCGTCATCGCCCTCGCGCGCATCCCGAACGTGACCATAGCCACGTTCGGCGACATGACGCGCGTGCCCGGCAGCACGTCGAGCCTGCTCAAGGAGCAGGCCGCAGGACGCAGCGTGCAGATCTGCTACTCGCCGCTCGACGCGTTGGCCTTGGCGAAGGCCAACCCCGATCGCCAGATCGTGTTCGTGGGCGTGGGCTTCGAGACCACCACGCCGCTGGTGGCCATGGCCATCAAGCGCGCCGCGGCCATGGGCCTGAAGAACTTCAGCGTCTTCGCCGCGCACAAGAACATGCCCGGCGCCCTGGAAACGCTGGTGAAGGACCCGGACCTCAAACTCGACGCGCTCATCCTACCGGGCCACGTGGGCACCATCACGGGCACCAAGCCCTTCGAATTCCTGGCGAAGGAATACGGCATCCCCGGCGTGGTCACGGGCTTCGAGCCCGTCGACGTGCTCCAGGGCATCGCCATGATCATGCGCCAGCTGCACGAGGGTAGGGCGGAGATCGAGATCGCCTACGCGCGCGGCGTCATGCCACAGGGCAACCCCGTGGCCCTGGCCGCCATCGACGAGGTGTTCGAAACCTGCACCGCCACCTGGCGCGGCCTGGGCGATATCCCCGGCAGCGGATACCGAATCCGCGAGGAGTTCGCGCAGTTCGACGCGCTGAAGCGCTTCCAGCCCGAAATCGAGCCCACCATCAACCCCAAGGGCTGCCGCTGCGGCGACGTCCTGCGCGCCCGCATGGAGCCCAGCGAGTGCCCCCTGTTCCGCAAGGTATGCACCCCGGAGAACCCGGTCGGGCCCTGCATGGTCAGCAGCGAGGGCAGCTGTGCCGCCTACTATAGGTACTATTAAAGCGAAACCAAGCATATCGCCACATCTGAGGGCGGCGCAGCAAGCAGGCTGCGCCGCCTTTTTGCCTCAATGGGCACGGTGAACCGCCCTTATCATGAAACGGGAAGCATGAAAACGGTCAAATAACGGCAATATTTGCCGCTTAAGCGAGTGCTCAAGCGGCAAAGCCCCGTATCAAGAACGAAAAGCCGTTAAGTGCTTCAAGGGAACCGTTCGCGGCTCCTAGAAGAGGATTGCTACGCAGATGCAATAACCGAAAACCGATAGACCAAGGTTATCAGAGGGCGCTATTCCCATTGGTTGTGCAAATATGAGCCCTCTGACGAAACATAGACTTGACCATATAAATGCATGCAAATTCGATTCGTACCGATAATCATTCGTGCGAATCGGTTCAATCAAGGAAAATATCCAATAATCGGACGAAAAATGCATAAACGAGTATTTCCACTTTGTTACATATTTTTGTGCACCTGAACAATGAACTTGTGCAAAGTGCCTGAAAATACGTGTAAATGACCTATTGCAGGCGCACAACTCTGGTGTTATAACTATCTCGTCGGCAAAACCGGAACACGAAATGAAACGAACTTACAGGGTTGCCAAGTGATCTTTCCCTCTTAGTGAATTTCAAATCAAAAGGCCGGTTGAGCCAAAGGGTACACAATAGGTAGTGTGCATCGTCGAAGGTGTAGGAAGCACCTTCAAAGAAAGGAGACAGTCATGGCGAAGATTGTCAACTCTTGGAACGACTGGGATCCGTTGAAGCGCGTCATCGTTGGCCGCTGCGATAACTCCATGATCCCGCCCGAGGAGCCCGCAACCTCTGAGAAGGTGCCGGTTGACTCCGAGATGCGCGGCATGTGGGGCCTGCGCCCGCTGCGCACCGTCGAGCGTGGCAACGAGTGCCTCGAGAACCTGGTCAAGGCCGTTGAGGAGCGCGGCGTCGTCGTCGACCGCCCGACCCCTCTGCAGTGGAACCAGGCCATCGGTACGCCGGACTTCCGCAACGATTCCATGATGACTTGCATGCCTCCGCGCGACATCCTGCTGACCGTCGGCAACGAGATCATGGCTTCCGCCAACTCCTTCCGCTGCCGCTACTTCGAGTACCTGGCCTACTGGCCGCTCATGAAGCAGTACTTCGATGAGGATCCCGAGTTCCTGTGGACCCAGGCTCCCCGTCCTCGTCTGACCGACGCTTCCTACAAGCACAACTACTACGACGAGAAGATCACCCTGGAAGAGCGCCTCGTCCGTACCGCCAACAAGGACTTCGTGACCACCGAAGTCGAGCCGATGTGGGACGCCGCTGACCTCATGCGCATGGGCAAGGATATCTTCATCCAGCACGGCCTGACCACCAACCGCACCGCCATGGAGTGGTTCCAGCGCTACTATCCCGAGTACCGCATCCATGCCATGAACTTCCCGGGCGACCCCTACCCGATCCACATCGACGCAACCTTCGTGCCGCTGCGTCCGGGCCTGATCATCAACAACCCGCATCGTCACCCCGCCGAGGGCCAGAAGGAGATCTTCGAGGCCAACGATTGGCAGATCGTCGACGCTGCTCAGCCCGCTCATGACGAGCCGCCCGCGCTGTGCTACAGCTCCGTGTGGCTGTCCATGAACTGCCTGGTTCTGGATCCCTCCACGGTCATCGTCGAGGCTTCCGAGGTTCACGAGCAGGAGCAGATGGACCAGCTCGGCATGAACGTCATCCCCGTTGACCTGCGCGACGCCTATCCGTTCGGTGGCGGCCTGCACTGCTCCACGGCTGACGTTTACCGCGAGGGCGAGTGCCTCGACTACTTCCCGAACCGCGTCAAGGACTGCACGCTCATCCACCCGGAGATGTGGGAGGACTAGGCTATCGGCCTAAACCAGAACCTACTCACGTAGGGCTCTGAACAAGTTATAGAAAGGGGCCTGGCACGACTAGTTCAGCCAGGCCCCTTTTTTAGTTCGCCTTCCAATCCAGTCAACAAGGGTTTTCGATTCGACCGGACAGGATCGAGCTTAGATAGGGGTATCGAAACAAGCACGACCTAGTTTGGTCAGAACCGAAATTGGGTGAATTGGAGGCACCTGTACATGCTACTGGTTTTTTAAGGAGGAACCAATGGCAGACGAAATCAACACTGCGGGCCAGGGGGATGGCTCCCAGGATTATCAAATGAATCGCAAAATGGGCACTATCTTCATGCTCATTTCCGCAACGGGCATGGGTTTGGTGCCGCTGTTCAGCCGTTGGGCTACGCGTACCAACATGTTCGATGCAACTCAGGGCCTGAACGGCTCTGACTCCATCGGCGCAATCATGGCGCTCGGCCGCATGGCCATGGGCGTGGTGTTCTTCGTGATCCTGATGGTCGCCACTCATAAGGTCACCACCTTCAAGAAGCTCAAGCTCACTCCCGCAATCGCACTGGGCGGTCTGATGATCGGCATGTCCCTGGCATGCTACGTCACCTCTACGCTGATGACCACCGTTGCAAACGCCGTTATGTTCATTTACACCGGCCCGGTTATCTGCGTGCTGCTTGCTCGCATCTTCCGTAAAGAGCCCATGAGCCCTCTGCAGTGGGTGTGCCTCTGCGTCGTGTTCATTGGTATGCTGTTCGGCGAGAGCCTTCTCGGCTTCGGCGTGGGCGGCAATGTTTTCGGCCTTGACTTCAACATGGCTACTTCCACCCCGGAATTCCCGCAGAAGATCGTCGGCGACATGTTCGGCCTGCTGTCCGGCGTGTTCTATGGCGCATCCATGTTCTTCAACGGCTATCGTAAGGATGCTGACACGACCGCTCGTGGTGTGTACAACTTCATCTTTGCCGTTATCGGCGCGGGCGTCATCGCTATCCTGATGAACGTCGTTGGCATGGCCACCGGCCAGACCAACTGGATCACCGAGATTCACTTCACTGGCTTCAACTGGATTGGTGCTGTTCTGCTGTGGATCGTTTGCGGTCCTATCGCACTGGGCTGCTTGCTGGTCGCTGGCCGCAACCTGCCGGCAATGGACTACAGCACCATCGCCTACTGGGAGGTTCCCGTTGCCCTGTTCGTCGGCCTGGTCGTGTTCGGTGAGCCCGTTACGCTCAACACTGCTATCGGCATCATCTTGATCGTTGGCGGCGGCGCATTCCCGACCGTCAAGGCTATGATTCAGGGTTCCAAGATGGAGAAGCAGCAGCAAGTTGCTGAGAATCTGTCTGAACGTCTTGCCGAAGAGGCTGCCAAGGAGGAGGAGCGCTAGCATCCGCCAGCGCTAGACGTAGGTGCCTTTGAAAGGAGGCTGCGTCATGAAGGTTACGAATCGCTTAACGCACATCGCAACGAAGGTAAACTTCGAAACCGCAAAGACCGAGGACCAGCTGAAAGCTGCGTTCGAGGCAAAGGGCGTCGCCGGGTTCCCCGCAATGCTCGACATCAAAGAGCGCACGGAGGAGCATGTCCAGTTCATCTCTCTTGATGACCTGCTGGCGTTTGCCAAGGCTTCCGGTGTTGCCGCCGTCACGTATGACGTTACGTATTTCCCGCATGCTGATCAGGGCGAAGTTGAGCGCCAGCTCAAGCAGCTCGGTCACGACCTGGAAATCAGTGCTGAAGTCATTAAGGACGTGTGCGCAACCGAGATTCAGGAGTACCTGGATCTTGATGCTAAGCGTGATGTAGCGGTTCCCGTCCATAGCATCGTCGAGTGCTATGTCAACGGTACGGCTTTCGCGTGGTATGGCCTGAACGACTATCCTCGCCTGAAGGGTGTTGTGCTCCAGAAGCTCGCCCGTGGCGGCCAGAAGGCAAAGCATGACTTCATCATGCGCGCCAGCCGTGCTCAGGTTGACCTGATGGACGAGGACGACATTCCCACGGACGTTGTTCTGCGGTAATAGCTAATTATGGTGGACTGTGCTTATATAAGGGAAGGTGCAGTCCACCATTTTTTGTCGGTTGCGGAACGTAAGTCATGAGGGATAGCGTTTCGCCTGATGAGGGCCCCTATGAAACGGCGAAATCATAGGAGGGGAGCCCTCGAAGAGGAGATTGTGATGGGGATATTCAATACTCTTGGATTGGGTTCGTGTTCGAGCGATCTGAAGTGGTTCCAGGGTGATTTCCATGAAAGATAACGCTCGTTTCGACGCGGAAAAGAGCAAGACCGTACGTAAAGTGGCAACGGCGTCCTTCTTCTGCAACTTCATCGAATGGTTCGACTATGCCACGTATTCGTACTTCGCGGTTGTTATCGCGCAAGTGTTCTTTCCGAACGACGATCCTGCGTTAGCGTTGATTCAAACGTTCGCGGTGTTCGCTTTGTCGTTCCTGCTTCGTCCCATCGGTGCTATTTTCTGGGGCAACATGGGCGACAAGAAGGGCCGTAAATGGTCGCTGACCGTTTCGGTCTTCATGATGGCCGGCGCCACGTTCTGCATCGGCCTGCTTCCCGGGTATGCTGCCTTGGGTATTTGCGCTCCGGCTTTGCTGCTTCTGCTCCGCATGATCCAGGGCTTCTCCGCTTCTGGCGAGTATGCGGGTGCGGCTACGTTCTTGGCCGAGTATGCGCCCACGGACAAACGCGGCATGTATTGCTCTATCGTTCCTGCTTCCACGGCCATCGGCTTGCTGGTCGGCAGCGCTTTTGCGACTGTCATGTACACCATCATGCCAGAAGCCGCGGTGAACGAGTGGGGTTGGCGCATCCCGTTCGTCCTTGCCGGTCCTTTGGGTATCGGCGCGTACTTCGTGAACATCCAGCTCGAGGATTCTCCTACGTATCAGGCGATGCAGCGTGCGCTCAAAGACGCTGAGGCATCTGGTGCCGCCGGTGCTCCGGAGCGTCCGATCCACTGCCTGTTCACGAAGCATCTGCGTAAGCTCATCATCTCCATCGGCGCTGCAATGCTGAACGCCGTTGGCTTCTATGTGGTGCTTACCTACCTTCCGGTATACCTGGAAACGGCCGTCTTGATGCCGAAGAACGAGGCGTCGTTGATCACCACCATCGCGTTGGTAACCTACGTCGCTTTCATTTTCGCGAGCGGGCACTTATCCGACAAGTTCGGTCGCAAGAAGATGCTGATCACCGCATGCGTGTGCTTCATCGTCTTCACCATTCCGGCCTTCATCCTGATGAGCACTGCGAATTTCGTGACCGTCCTGGTGGTCGAGCTGATCATGTGCTTGATCCTCACCATCAACGACGGTACCCTTTCCAGCTACTTGAGCGAGACGTTCCCCACCCAGGTGCGTTACTCCGGCTTCGCCCTGAGCTTCAATATGGCTAACGCGCTGTTCGGTGGCACGGCATCGTTCATCTGCACGTCGCTGATCACGGCGACGGGCTCCACCCTTGCTCCCGCGTTCTATATGGTTGCGGTTTCCTGCGTAGCGCTGGTTGCCATGATCATGTCGCATGAGCACTCGAACAAGGATTTGTCCGAGATCTAGAGGTTCGATTGGGCGATTGCGGGCTCCTCCTACCGCGATCGCCTGGTCATAGCAGGTAAGTTGTTGAAGAATTATTTATTTGGGGATCGCGTTTTGCCGACGCGTTTACTTGGGACGATTCTTCATCGGGCAACGTTGCCGTACGGTAACAACTTGCTTGCAAATGGCTAACATTGATAAGCACACGGTATCATCTTCTTATCCGCCAGTGCATAGGTGGGCCGAATTCGGCTCTGTCTAGAGGGTAAGGAGGTTGAAATGCGAAACAACATCGCTTCAAGGGGAGGCGATGAACTGCCGTGTGCTGCAGTCGGTTTCAGTCTCAAAGCCGCTGCACTGTTCTTAGGGGAAAATCATGAATGCTGACCAACCGAGACCGATTCAGAACGAAACCGAACTTTCCGAGGCTGAAAAGCATAAAACGCTGAAGAAGGTCGTGTTCTCCTCGTTCCTGGGCAACTTCATCGAGTGGTTCGACTATGCCAGCTACTCCTACCTTGCCACCGTCATCGCTTTGGTGTTCTTCCCGGGCGAAGACAAAATGGTCTCAACTATGATGACGTTCGGCGTGTTCGCGCTGGCGTTCTTGGTCCGTCCTCTCGGTGCCATCTTCTGGGGAAACATGGGCGATAAGAAGGGTCGTAAGTGGGCTCTGTCCATCTCCATCCTTATGATGTCCGGCGCCACCTTCCTTATCGGCTGCCTGCCCGGTTACGCGGTGATCGGCGTTGGCGCCCCGCTGCTGCTCCTGCTTATGCGCATGGTGCAGAGCTTCTCTGCTTCCGGTGAATATGCCGGCGCTGCCACGTTCATTGCCGAGTATTCGCCGAAGAACCATCGCGGTTTCTACTGCTCCATGGTTCCCGCCTCCACGGCCGTTGGCCTGCTGGTGGGCTCCCTGTTCGCCACCTGGATGTTCAATACGTTCGGCGCCTCGTCCGACTTCGTGGTGAACTGGGGCTGGCGTATCCCGTTCTGGCTGGCTGGTCCTCTGGGCTACATCACGCACTACATCCGCGAGCATCTCGAAGACTCCCCGGTGTACGCGAAGATGCAGGCCGAGCTTGCCGAGAAGGGCATGAAGAGCGAAGACAAGCCGATCCGCACCCTGTTCAAGAAGCACTTCCGCGTGCTAGCCATCTCCTTCGGCGCATGCGTGCTGAACGCTGTGGGCTTTTACGCTGTTCTGACCTACCTTCCGAACTACCTTGAGGCTACGCTGAACTACGATCCGGGTCAGGCGTCCATCATCACCACCATCGTGCTGGTCGTCTACATCGGCTTCATCTTCCTGTCCGGCCGCATCTCCGACAAGTTCGGTCGCAAGAAGATGCTCATTGCGGCTGCCGCGGGTTTCGTGGTCTTCACCATCCCCGCGTTCTGGCTGCTGAACACGCTTGACTTCTTTACCATCCTGGTGGTCGAGCTGGTCATGTGCCTGCTGCTCACCATCAACGACGGTACGCTTTCCAGCTACCTGTGCGAGACGTTCCCGACCGATGTACGTTACTCCGGCTTCGCCCTGAGCTTCAACCTGGCTAACGCTATCTTCGGTGGTTCCGCTTCCTACATCTCCTTCGCTCTGATCAACTTCACGGGCGACCCGATCGCTCCTGCGTACTACATGGTCTTCATCGCCGTTTTGGCTCTGGGCGCCATGATCGCATCGCACGAGCACACCGGCAAGGACCTGTCCGAGGTGTAATGCGTCCGAACATAACGGCAATCCAAAGATTTGCCTGATGAATGCCGCTCGAGTGTCTGCACTCGAGCGGCATTTCATTTACAATAGGACCATTGGGTTTTTGCGTAAAGGAGACCGATGTGAGTGAGGCGAATCAAACCCCCAAATCGTTGAAGGCTCAGATCACGCGCACGTCGCTTGTGCTTGCCGCTGCGGCGCTTTTGCGCGAACAGGGCCCGAAGGCAGTCACGTATCGCAAGGTTGCGCAATGGGCGGGGGCAGCTTCATCATCGGTAGGATATTATTTCGAATCAACCAACCAACTTCTGTATGAAGCCGGTCGCTACAACATCCAGTTGTGGGCCGAGCGAGCCGAAAACGCCGCGGCCACTGCTGAGTCCATGGACCAGGCCGATTGTCGCAAGCATCTGATCAACCTGCTCATCAGCGCCAGCCTGCCCGATGATTCCGTCAATCCCGCCGCTCACTACATGCAGCTGCTCGCGGCGTCCGAATCCGAGGATGTTACCGAGGCGTACCGCAACGGTCGCGTGCAGCTTGATCAGGCGGTTGGGCGTATCCTCAAGCATGCGGGCGTGGAGATGCCTGCACACGTAGTCGGGGTTGTGGTTGACGGAGCGGCTGTTGCCGCAATCTCCGAGGGCCGTGAGGTTAGGGAAGTCGCAGCCGAGCTTCTGGAGAGCGTCGTAGCAGCGTACGAGGGCTAGGGGCTGTTTGCGCCGGTGTGAACGATGATTCTGCCAGTTTGCTGCCCGAGACACAATGCTGATATACGAAAAAGGCTCGGACCTTATGGTCCGAGCCTTTTTGCATCTTGCGAAGGAGGGGAATTTGGCTTAGATGCCGATCACACCCATGCCGACCAGCACCAGGGCTGCGACGCCAAGTGCGGACACAACGCCCATGCCAACCTTCTCGCCCTTGGTCAGAGCGTAGCCGCGGTCCTTGCGGGCCTTGGCGTATACGAAGAAGCCGGGGATGTAGCCCACGCAGGTGAGCAGCAGGAACGACCAGCCGTTGTACAGCACGCCGACCACCTGGAAGGCCAGGGCGACCAGGCCGATGACGATCTGCGCCACGTTCTTGTCCTCCTTGGCGGAGAACTTGATCTGGTACAGCGCGATGAAGGCCCAGGTGATGACGATCGAAACGGTGCACATGCTGAAGGCGAAGTTGTAGGCATCCTCGCTGAACATCAGCACGATCAGGAACACCTGGATGCAAGCGCCCACGAGCAGCAGGCTCATCTGCGGGGCACCCTTGCTGTTCAGCTTGCCCCAGGACTCGGGGAGCAGATGACGTTCGGCCATTTCGGAAGTGGTCTCAGCGGGCAGCATGGTGAAGGACAGCCAAGCACCTGCAACGCCCACGATGATGGCGATGCTGATGAACGCGCCGCCCCAGCCGGGAGCCATGGAATCGAACACGTAGAGCATTGCGGGGTAGTCGAGCTGAGCGATCTCGGTGTAGCTCATGTAACCGTAGGGGAGCACGGAGCAGCCGATGTAGATGAGCAGCAGGCAAATCAGGCCGATAACAGTGGCCTTGCCCACCTCATGCTTGTTGCGGGCACGGGAGCTCATGACCGCTGCGCCCTCGATGCCGATGAACACCCACATCATGATGATCATGCAGTTCATGACCTGCTCGAACAGACCGCCCATGCTAGCGGCGTCAGCACCCATTTCACCTGCGGCGACGGCGTTGTTGTACACGTTGCCCCAGAAGTCGGCGGTGAAGATGCCGGCGTTGAACATGAAGATGGCGAAGATCAGGAAGATGCCCAGGGAGGCAACCTTCGCCACCATGACGATAGCGTTCAGGAAGGAAGCGCTCTCAACGCCGCGGATGACCAGGAAGGTCAGCGCCCACATGAACAACGAGGCGACGATCACGCACGGCAGGGTGTTGCCAGGGAGGAAGGTGGGGAAGAAGTAGCCCAGCGTGGACATCATCATCGTGGCGAACGCGATGTTGCCCAGCCATGCGGACAGCCAGTAACCCCAGCCGGAAACGAAACCGGCGAGCGGGCCGAAGCCCTCCTCGGCGTACTGGAAGATGCCCTTGAGCTCGGGCTTCTTGGCGCCCAGGTTGTTCAGCGACAGGGCAAGGGCGGCGAAACCGATACCGACGACGGCCCAGGCCACCAGCACGGCGCCGGGGCTGGCGATGCCTGCAAGCTGTCCGGTGATGGCGAACACGCCGGAACCGATGCAGGAACTGACCACCATGCCGATCAGCCCGAACAGGCCGATACCTTTAGCTTTCTCGCTCATGATTTCCCTCCTTAGTAGAAATCAACTGTTTGGTTTCGCCCCTGGACTCCGCTTGTTTAGCCGGACATACCGAACCTGCTTACGGTGGCGAATCTCGTGTTTACAGGCTCAAACGGAACGCAGAGGCGAAACCGATGGAAAACTGCGGGCAGCGCGTCGTTTCGCAAGCTGCCCAAAGGGGAGGCCGATCGATCCGGCGGCCTCCCCGATGAAAACGATTAGTCCTCGCGCACGACCGGCATGCTCATGCAGCGCGGGCCGCCACGGCCGCGGGACAGCTCGGCCGAGGGGATCTCGATAACGTCGATGTTGTTCTTGCGCAGCACGGCGTTCGTGACGTCGTTGCGCTCGTAAACAACCACGCGACCGGGAGCGATGCACAGCGTGTTGGAACCGTCGTTCCACTGCTCGCGCTCGGCGGCGATACGGTCGCCACCACCGCAGGGGATCAGTGTCACCGGCATGCCGATGTACTTCTCCAGGATCTGCTCGAGCGGGGCGTTGATCTCATGCACCTTGATGCCGTCGCCCTCGGGCGTGATCTCGAACACGGACAGCGGACCCATGATGCCGGGATGGATGGTGAACTTGTCCACGTCGATCTGCGTGAACACGGTGTCCAGGTGCATCATGGCGCGGTTGTTCGGGATGTTGAACGCCAAGATGGTGTCGACCGGGGAGGTGGGGTCGTTGAAGATGTTGTGGGCGATGCCGTCGATGGCGTCGGGCTCGGTGCGCTGGGAGATGCCGATGGCCAACACGTGCTCGTTGATGTTGAGGATGTCGCCGCCCTCGATGTGGAATGTGTTGTAGCGGCTGTAGTACTGCGGGGTGCCCTGGAAGTCCGGGTGGTAGTTGAAGATGTACTCGCCGTAGATGGTCTCACGGTTACGGGTGACGGAGTACATGCGGTTGATGGAAACGCCGTTGCCGATCATCGCGAAGGGGTCGCGGGTGAAGTACAGGTTCGGCATCGGGGCGACGACCATCTTGGAGGCCTCGGACACCAGGTCGACCAGGGAGTTGGACTTGTCGGTGTGCAGCTCGGTGAGGTTGATGCCCTCCATGGTCTTCAGGACGAAGTCCTTGGCGTCGGGGTAGTTCTCCTGCATGTAATCGAAGATGATCTTGCGATAGCGCTCGGTCTTGATGCCGGCTTCGTCGATCCACTGCAGCAGGAACTTCTCGCGCAGCTCGGAGTCGGCGGCCAGAACCTCGGCCGTCAGGTCCTCCAGGTACACGACCTCCACGCCGTTGTCGCGCAGGGCCTGTGCGAAGGCGTCGTGCTCCTCCTGGGCAACCTTCAAGAACGGGATGTCGTCGAACAGCAGCTCCTCGAGCGTGTTCGGGGTGAGGTTCAGCAGCTCCTTGCCGGGACGGTGCAGCAGCACCTTCTTGAGCGGCTTGATCTCGCTTTTGACGTTCACGCCAGCCATTGCAAACCTTCTTTCGTCTCGTGGGATATAAGACTATCTTCGCCGTGCAAGCCTTCCATCGCTTCTTGGCCTAACGCTTTGGGCTTGCGGGTGGGGCGTTTGCGGTGCCCCGTTCCGTTGACTCCACTTTGCAACCTCCACGTAAAATCCGGAAGGTCTAACGCGGATTTAACGACCCCCGTTTAGAGGTGGAACCAAGGACTAACTCCGGGAAGTTGTTTCTAAACCCGCGATAAACCCCTGATGGGAAGCTTGTGGTATGGTATGGGGAAATCCCGATGAAAAGCGTCGACCCTCTTCGGTTTAGTTGACTTCAGCGCTCATCGTTTCTGTAAACAGGGTGGCGAATCGGGGTTGAGGGTAAAATGGGTACGGGTAAGTAGTTACAATACCGAGGATTGCCTTGGCCGGCTGCGGGAGGCTGGCGGCAAAGCGTTCTACGGAGGGGCCTGTGGAGCTTGCATTGTTCTATTACACGCTGCTGATGCTGCTTGTTTCCATTTTGGTGGCGGCCGTGTGCTTGTCCTCGTATCTGGTGTCGCGCAAGAAGACCATGCTGCTCCTGTCGGTCGCCTTCGCGTTCTATTTCTTCGATATCTCCTTAGTGTTCCAGGACGAGTTCATCGTTCGCTCAAGCGGGGATACGCTCACCTCCGGATATCTTCTGGTCCGTTCGCTTGCCTCGGTGTTGACCGGAGGCGGGTTCGTCACGGCGTTCTGGGTTTTGCTTTGCGACTATCTGAACGAAACGCGCCGCAGCATGTTCGCGGTGCCGCCGGCGGTTTTCGCGATTGCCAGTATTGCCACGCTGGTGGTTCTTCCCGAAGGCGATGTGCAGCGTTTCTGGTTCTGGTCCATTCGCCAGTTCTATATGTATTGGATTCTGCTGTATGCGGGATATAGTTTCTTGCGTCAGAAGGACGAGGCCGAGCGCGCCCGCATGTGGCGGCACCGGGGTTTGTATGCGGCCGCGTGGGTGCTCGGCCTGATCGTGTTGGCCGAGGACGCCGCCTCTTTCCTGGTCATGGACTTGCCGTCGGTTAACCTGGGCTCGATTATCTTCAGCGCCGAGCGCAGCTATGCGGAGAATCTGCTGATGTTGGTCATCGGCGTGGCCGCGGTGCGCAACGGGGTTCGCATGCTTTCGCTTCGTTTCGAGCGTCCTCCTGCGCAGGGCGGTAGCAAGCAGCAGGAGCAGCAGATCGTCGAGAACCTGAACGTGTTCGCCACGCGCCATAAGCTCTCCCAGCGCGAGCGCGAGGTGCTTTACCTTATCCTGTTGGGCAAGGACAACCAGAACATCGCATCCGAGATGTCGCTGGCGCTTTCCACGGTGAAGGTGCACGTGCACAACATCTTGAAGAAAACGGGCGATGCCAGCCGACAGGAATTGATCCAAAACTTCTGGAAGATGTCGTAAGGCACGCGCCGGTTTCACCGTCCGTCCCTGAAAACCTACCCTCTGCCGCCGCTGGACCGCGAGCTGTGTTACGGGCGTGTATCTAAACGGCCACACAATCGCTTTCGCGTGCTAAAGTATCCCCCATATACCACAAGGAGGGGCGGGGATGCCCCAGTAGGAAAGGAGGGAACGATGGCAAGCTCGATTACCGAGAAGCTGAAGAACATCGGCCCCGGTGCTTTGGTCGCAGCTGGTTTCGTCGGTCCCGGCACGGTCACCACGTGCACGGTCTCCGGTGCAAGCTATGGCTACACCATGTTGTGGGCGCTGCTGTTCGCCACCGTTGCAACTATTATCTTCCAGGAGATGGCGGCTCGCGTGGGCATCGTCACGCAGGAGGGCCTGGGTGAGAACATCCGCGATCGCATTTCGCATCCGGTGCTGAAGTGGATTGCAATCGTGATTGTTATCATCGCCATCTTCATCGGCAACACCGCATACGAGACGGGCAACATCACGGGCGGCATCCTGGGTATCCAGGCAGTAGTCAATGCTCCTATGATCCCCATCGTCATCGTGCTGGGCATCCTGGCCTTTGCCGCTATGTGGGTCGGCTCTTACAAGTTGGTCGAGAAGATCCTCACGGGCATCGTTATCTTCATGGGCCTGGTGTTCCTGATCACCGCGTTCGCCTCTCCCGTTGATTGGGGTGCGGTCGTGGCCGGCCTGTTCACGCCTTCCCTGCCCGAGGGCCAGGCTGGCGCTAAGGGCATCCTGACCGCCGTGGGCCTGATCGGCACCACCATCGTGCCGTACAACCTGTTCCTGCACGCTTCCGGCGCGTCCGAGCGTTTCAAGGACCCCGAGCAGATCGCCGACGCACGTTTCGACTGCGTTCTGTCCATCGGCCTGGGCGGCATCATCTCCATGGCCATCCTCGTCTGCGCTGCGGCTAACATGCACGCTGCCGGCATCACCGTCACCAACGGCAAGGACATGGCCGTCGCCTTGCAGCCGCTGCTGGGCAACTGGGCCACGGTGCTCATCGGCATCGGCCTGCTGGCTGCCGGTTTCTCCAGCGCCATCACCGCCCCGCTTTCCGCTGCTTACGCCGTCAACGGCGTGCTCGGCTGGGGCAAGACGCTGAAGGACCTCAAGTTCAAGGTCGTGTGGATTATCGTGCTGGTGGCTGGCTGCCTGATGGCCGTGCTGCTGGGCAAGAGCCCCACGGAGCTGATTCTGGTGGCTCAGGCGGCAAACGCCATCCTGCTGCCCATCATGGCGTTCTTCGTGATGTACGTTGCCAACGGCAAGAGCCTTGGCAAGTGGCGCAACCATGCGTTCTCCAACATCTGCGGCGTTATCTTCATCTGCATCACGCTGTTCATGTGCTGGCGTAACATGTCCAGCTTCCTGACCACGCTGCAAACGCTTATCGGCGCATAGCGGCTTCGGCAACGGAAAGCATGTGCAAAGGCCTGTCGGACGAAAGTCCGGCAGGCCTTTTTCGGCTTCAGGATGACCTCTGCGCGCTTGGCGCGAGAGGCGGTAAACCACCTGCTATGCGGGTAGTTTTGATTCGCTATCGGGATATGCTCGGGCGATGCTGTAATCGGACAGCGGGATTGCTTGCCCTGGTTGACCAGATTGCCTGGCATGTCGGTTGGGCTGCATGTGCGCGAGATGTTCGGGTATGTGCCCCGAGGTGGGGAGGTGCGCTATCGGCGGGGAAGCTCCTTTCGGTTGGATAGCCCGTTTGGTGCCTCCTCGTGCTGGTTTGTCGAAGCCTGCTCGGTTTTACCCAACAATTACCTTCGGGTCGCCCCGGGTGTCTCATATGCCGAATATACTAGTAGGGCAGAAGCGGAATGGCTTTCGCGCGCTTGCGTCAACTTCGCAGGTAAGCCGAGCTTGGTTGTGAAGATGGCGAAGTCCGTGCTAGCCCGCGGTGGAAGGCGGCCGCAGATTCGGCTGAAGAAGCCGGCAGAGGCGCATCGACTGGATAGGACAATGTGCCGTCGAAGTAAGGAGCGCCCGATGAACATCCTGGCAATCAACGGCAGCCCGAAGGGTAAGCGAAGCAATACCTGGCGCTTGACCAGCGCTTTTCTTGAGGGAATCGTCGCTCATGAGGAAAACGGTCGCAAGGAAGCGCCGACAATCGAAACCCTCAGCGTCAGCGCGCTCGATATCAAGCCTTGTCTGGGCTGCTTTTCCTGCTGGAGCAAGACGCCGGGCGTGTGCTGCATCCATGACGACATGCAGGCGGTCATCGAGAAGATCTTGTAGGCCGACGTCATCATCTGGAGCTTCCCCTTGTATTACTTCGGGCTGCCCGGCCAGCTGAAGAACCTAATCGACCGCCAACTTCCCATGTCGCTGCCCTTCATGAGCGCGGAAACGGAAAGCGGCGGCCACCCGTCTCGCTACGATATGAGCGGCAAGCGCACGGTGGTGGTTTCGACCTGCGGTTTCTACACGGCGAAGGGCAACTACGATTGCGTGACCAGCTTGTTCGATCGACTTTGCGGGAAGGGCGGTTACGCGGCGATCTTCTGCGGGCAGGGCGAGCTTTTCAGGGTGAAGGAGCTCGCGGATCGCACCGACGAGTATCTCTCCTGGGTTCGGAGGGCCGGGGAGGAGTTCGCTTCCGGCGAGATTTCGAGGGAAACCCGTGGCAAGCTCGATCGGAACCTGTTCCCGCGCGACGTGTTCGAGGCGATGGCCGATGCCAGCTGGGGAATGGGCGAATCGGGCGAGAAGGAAGACCCTAGCCTGGTGTTCACCCGGCAGATGGCGGCCTTGTATCGTAAGCGGGCATGGCCAGGGCGGGATATCGCGCTCGATATGAACTATACCGATATCGGCAAGACCTATCGCATCGTCCTTAAGGAAAGCGGGAGCCGTGTTGAGACGGAACCCGCTGAAGGCTTCTCTGCGGATTTCACCACGCGCATCAACACGCCTTTGAGCGTTTGGCGCTCGATCGCCGGTGGGGAGATCGCCGGCGATGAGGCGCTCATGAAGCATCTGTACTCGGTCGAGGGCGATTTCGACCTGATGATGCATTGGGGCGATTACTTCGGCGCAGCGAAAGATGCGGATGCTGGCGAACCGAATGCTGGCGAACCGGGCCCTGGCGAGCAGGGAGCCGCTGCAGGTGAAGGACCTACCGCGGGCGCGAACGCCAGCGAGCCGAAAACCAACATGCTGCTGCTTTTGATTCCTTGGATCGTCTTCTGGGTTGCGGCTGCGATCGATGGCTTCTGGGGAAGCCTGATCAGCATAGCGGTATGCGTCTTGCTACCCGTCCTGATGCAGCGGACGAAGGCGACCGTGTACGACCAGATTTCGGCACTGGCGGTCGGCGTTTGCTCCATCGCGTTGCTAGCGGGAGCGTCTTCTACCCTGATCATTTCAGCGTCGTATTTCCTGTTCGGGGCGTTGTGGACGGCTACGTGCTTCTCCAAAGTGCCGCTGACCGCGCACTACTCGAAGAACAGCTACAACGGGGAAGCGGCGTTGCGCAATCCGATCTTCATGAGGACGAACCGCATCCTGACCGCGGCATGGGGCGTGCTGTACTTGATTACGCCCATCTGGACGTACTTCATCATGCAAACGGATGCAGCCAGCTTCGTCGGCGCGATTAACTCCATTCTTCCGGCGCTGATGGGCGTGTTCACCGCCTGGTTCCAAAAGTGGTATCCCCGGCACATCGCGCGTGAGTAGCCGAGATTTGGGAGTCGGGTAGCCATGGCAGCGCCCTTGAGACTACCTTGCCCGTGCGTGTACCTGCGCTTTCGCCTGAGAGCGAAGGGCGCTTCTCGGTCTATTGATAACAGTTGCGGGTAGTTTCGAGCGGATTCTCCCCGGCGCATCCGCTTTGCCGGGAAATGAGGCCTCTCAGGAAATGAAAAGGCCATCGGCTTGAGCCGATGGCCTGGTGTTTCATGGTGCCCCAGATACGATTCGAACGTACGACACCCGCTTTAGGAGAGCGGTGCTCTATCCCCTGAGCTACTGAGGCGCGCACATCATTGTAGCATTAAACCTTTTGGCTCGATGCTCGCACATGCCAATATCACGGGTTAAGCTTTGCGGCTGCTACGCCCTCGCGAACTCAAGCAGCTGCGCAGGGTCGGAGATGATCGCGCCCGCCTGGGCCTCAACCAGGGTGCTCGCCGGGTTGTAGCCCCAGTCGACGCCGATCGCGTATGTTCCGGCATTGTGGGCAACGCGCATGTCGCCGGCCGAGTCGCCCACATAGGCGGTGCGCTCGGGAGCGCTGCCCAACTCGCGGATGGTTCGCAGCAAGCCGGTGGGGTCGGGCTTGCGGGGAATGCCTTCGCATTCTCCATGTAGCACCTCGAAAAGGTCGGGGAGGAATCGCGGGATGACATCCTTCACGCCGCCCTCGTATTTGTTCGAGAGCACCGCAAGCTTGCATCCTCGCGCTTTCAGCTCGGCCAGCGTCTCAGGCATATGCGCGTAATGGCGTGTGCGAGCATGCCCGGTTTGGGGGTACAGCGCCTTCCAATATTCAAGCGCCTCGGCGCACACGGCGTCAGGGGTTCCTTCGGGAAGGGCGCGATAGATCAGGCGTTGCGCGCCGTCGCCCACGAAGCTGTGGATAGCAGCGTCGGTGTGGGTGGGGTAGCCGAAATGAGCGAGCGTTTCATTGGTGACGTGGATGAGGTCGGGCATAGTGTCCAGGATCGTTCCGTCCAGGTCGAAGATGAACGTGTCGAATACCGGATGCGATTCGGTCATCGTTGCCTCCTGAAAATGAAAACGACGGCTCTCGGCCGTCGTTGATGATCGATGGAGCGGGTGACGGGACTCGAACCCGCGAATGCGAGCTTGGGAAGCTCGTGCCTTACCACTTGGCGACACCCGCATACTTGGCAGGCGCTCCTTGCCATACCGTGTGGGCATTATAGCCTAAAACGCGCGAATGGGGGCAGGGAATGGAAAACGCATGCGAAATTCCCCACACCTAGGCTTATGAGTACGATCTCGCCGACTCATGAATACGGATCGAACCGCCAATCAGGGGCTTTGCGCGGGATGGCGATGCTTGTCGGATCGAACCGCTCGAACAGCAGCTTCTCCGGCGTGGTCTCAAGCGCATCCGCAAGCTCTTCGACCATCGAAAGGCGGACATTCGCCGTGCCTTTCTCGATCTTGTTGAGCTGCGGCCTGCCGATGCCGACCATGGCGGCGAAGCAGGTCTTGTTGATCCGGCCCCGTTCACGAAGGCGCTTCACGTTGCGGCCGAGCGTGACGGCCATCTTCGGCTCGTCGCTCGGCGTATTCGCCAGCTCATCGATATGTGGGGCGGAAGTCTGCATGCATCGAGCGTAACGGCAGGGTTACGCAACGCTGTAACCTGGCGGTTACGTTCCAGGAGATTTTTTCAAGAAAAGGAAGCGTTGCGACCTATATATAGGAGTGGGAGAGCGCGAGCTCCCGTGAACACCCTGTTTCGGCCGCATGCCATTTTTATGGTTGTCAATCTGGGATGATACAATGCACGATGATTAATTGGGGCTTGGTGCACGGTTGTGGCCGTTCGTCAAGCCGCTGAAGGAAAGTTGAAATCGGGTAGCGTAGGCACCATGCCGGTGGGGAGCCGCATGGAATCTGTGCGGTGCGGAAGAAGGTAACGCATGCCCGAACGGACTGCTGTGAGGAGATCTTGCATGGCATTCAAAAAGAACCGCCGTCCCCAAGCGAACGATCCGCTAGCTTCCCAGGTGCCCGCCGGCTACCGTCCGGCGTTCACTCCCGGCTCCCAAGGCCCTGGCGCAAACAACGCGTTTCGCAATCAGGCGGGCGCGTCGCAGTATTCGCGTTCGAACCCACAGTATTCGGCACAGCGTTCGCGCAAGTCCGCCAAGGGTAAGAAGATCGCCCTTGGCGTGTGCTGCGCGCTGATCGTCGCCCTTATCGGGTGCGGAACCGCGTTCGCTGTTTGGTACAACAACGTGAACAGCCAGCTGAATACGGGCGGCAAAACGTCCGAGGAGCTGGAGAACATCAACGAGCAGTTGGTCAGCGCCAACTTCAACGAGCCGTTCTACATGATGTTGATCGGCTCGGATAAGCGCGAGGGCGATGACGAAGGCGGCGCACGTTCCGACACGAATATCGTCGTGCGCGTCGACCCGACCTCCAACCAGGCAACGCTCGTGTCCATTCCTCGCGACACCATGATCGATATCGACGGCTACGGCACCAACAAGTTCAACGCTGCGTACAATTACGGCGGCGCTGCGGCGACCATCCGCGAGGCAACCCAGCTCACCGGCGCCAGCATCTCGCATTATGCCGAAGTCAACTTCGAGGAGCTGGTCAGCCTGGTCGACGCCGTCGGAGGCGTCGACGTCATGGTCGACGAGCGCATCGACGATACCGACGCCGACAACACCACCGATCACCCCGAGAACCCGCGCGTCATCATCGAGGCCGGCGAGCAGCACCTTAACGGCGAGCAGGCCCTGGTGTTCGCGCGCAGCCGTGCCTATGTCGACGGCGACTTCACGCGCACGGCCAACCAGCGAAAGCTCATCCAGGCTCTGGTGGACAAGGTGCTGGCCCTGCCCGTCACCGAGCTGCCCGGCGTTATCCAGGCTGCGGCCAAGTGCGTCACCACCGACTTGAAGGTCAATGACATCATCTCGCTGGCGCAGCAGTTCAAAGACGATGGCGATCTGGTCATGTATTCCGCCATGCTGCCTTCCGTCACCGGCTACGTCGACGGCGTTTCCTATGTGTTCGCCGATGAGGACAAGGTCACCGAGATGATGAAGGTCGTCGACCAGGGCGGCGATCCCAGCGGCATCACCGGCTCCACCAGCAAGCTTGCGCAGAAATATGGCGCCGGCTCCTCTGCTGGCGGCTCTTCCGCGGGCGGTACCGCTACGGGTAGCGGGATGTACGCCGGCAATGATTACGATACGGGCGGCGCATCCGCCTATAGCGGCGGCTACTCCGCAAGCGGAACCGGGTCTTCGTCTTACTATGGCGGTGCAACGGGCGGCTATGCCGATACGTCGTCCAGCGCATCCGGTGCCGGAACGGGCTATTCCGGAGCGGCATCCACTGGCGGCTATGTCGACGCATCCGGCACGGGCGGCTACGCATCCGGTGCGGGAACCGGCGGTTACGCAACGGGAACCGGAACCGGCGTAAGCTCCGCATACTAGGGGGTTTCCTCGATTTTCGAAGGGGCGCAGTTCAAAGCTGCGTCCCTTTTGCTTCCCAACGAAAAGGGCTCGCAATCCGAATGGGATTGCGAGCCCTTGTGCGATTTGCAGCGGGTAACGGGTTACTGCTCGGTGGCGTATCCGTCGGGGTTCATGGACTGCCAACGCCAGCTGTCGGCGCACATGCGGTCAAGGTCGTACTCGGCGACCCAGCCAAGCTCGGTGCGTGCCTTGTCGCAAGCGGCGTAGTTGGTGGCAACGTCGCCGGCGCGGCGCGGCTTGATCTGGTAAGGGATCTCGTGGCCGCAGGCCTTCTCGAACGCGTGCACGACATCGAGCACGCTCGAGCCCTTGCCGGTGCCAAGGTTAAAGATGCCTACGCCGCGGCGGCTGCCGTCGGCGGCAGCTTCGCCTTCCAGCGACCCCAGGCCCAGCGCCTTGCCGGTGCCCACTTTGCCGCCCATCCATTCGAGCGCCGCCACATGGCCGCGGGCCAGGTCGACCACGTGGATGTAGTCGCGCACGCCCGTGCCGTCCGGGGTGTCGTAGTCGTCGCCGAACACGCCGACGCACTCCAGCTTGCCCACGGCAACCTGGGCGACGTAGGGCAGCAGGTTGTTCGGGATGCCCTTCGGGCCCTCGCCGATCAGGCCGCTCTCATGCGCGCCGATGGGGTTGAAGTAGCGCAGCAGCACGACGTTCCACTCGTTGTCGCCCACGTACAGGTCGGTGAGCACCTGCTCGAGCATGCTCTTGGTCCACCCGTAGGGGTTGGTGCAGTCGTGCTTGGGGCACTCCTCGGTGATGGGGATGAACTCGGGCTCGCCGTACACCGTTGCGCTGCTGGAGAACACGATGTTCTTCACGCCGTGGTTGCGCGCCACGTCGCACAGCACCAGCGTGCCGGCGATGTTGTTCCAGTAGTACTCCAGCGGCTTCTGCACGCTTTCGCCCACTGCTTTGAAGCCGGCGAAATGGATGATGGCATCAACGTCGTTTTCGGCGAAGATGGCGTCAAGCGCCTCTCGGTCCAAGATGTTCTGCTTGTAAAAACGCAGCTGGGCGTCGTCGGCGCCGATCCCGCAGATCTTGCGGATGCGGTCGACGGCGACCTGGCTGGAATTGCTCAGGTCGTCCACGATGACCACGCTGTAGCCTCGCTGAATCAGTTCGACGCAGGTGTGGCTGCCGATGAATCCGGCACCGCCCGTGACCAGGATGCTCAGGTCCTTCTGGTCTTTCGCCAGTCCTTTGTTTGCCATGAAAGCTCCTTATCCTTTGAGCAGGTCGTCCCTGTACGCGCGAACGCGTTCTTGTGTGCTTCATGGTAGCAGTCTGCCGGTCTCTTGCATGTAAAGAGTTCGAAAGCAACACGTGCACATGAGCGTATCGAAGAAAAGCGGCGCTCGTGGCTGATAAAACACCGTTCAGAACAAGTTCAAAGATTATTCTTGACCTAGAACAATCATGTTGCTATCCTATTCTCAGTTGGAGATAACGTATCTTCGATATCTCCTCCTCCCTCGTTTCACTCGTCTGATGAAAGGCCGCCTCCCCCGCGGCCTTTGCGTCATTTTTTGGGATATCGAAGCGGGGGTGCCTGCTGCGTTCCGAGGCTCCGATGAAGTAAATGCTAGGCGACCATTGATTTGCGGTTTGCGCAATCGCCTGGCGCGATCATCCCCGCTTTTCCCCGAATTTCGGCAGCTTTTTCAGCAAAGCCCAGGCGATTTGCTTGTCTTGGGGCGTTTTCAGTAGGGATTCGAAGTCTAGGAAGGATACGGCGGTGCGGCCAAGCAGGCGGGTTGCCTTCCCGGGGGGAACGGCAAGGTGATACGCTTGCCCGAGGAGCGCGGCGCTTTTGCCGTCCGCGGCTACGATGCAGATCGGGTCCAAGCCCTCGATCGGGACGAACAGAGCTTGCGGGTCAAGGTCGGCGGATACGATGTATGTGCACGCTTCGCGCCCGTACCCAAGGGCCGCCAATGAACTATCCAGCGCTGTTTCGGCAGCTTCCGAAAGCGGCTCGGAGCTGATGGCGCAGCACAGCCCGGCGTGGGCGCCGCTCATGTACTGACCGAACAACTCCCAGGTTTCATCCAATGCGACCTCGTATTTGTTACCGCTCATGGTTTTTTTCACACCCGCTCTTGCCCTTGAAACGCGTTCGCCGTATAACCGAATCATACCAAGAACGCAAGTAGCCGCGAACGGCGCGAGGCCATCGTCGCGGAAACAAAGGAGGATGTTATGTGCACTAACGGCATTAACACCGGTCAGTTCGAGATGATGATCGAGCAGATCGACGACCATTTGAAGCTCGAGCGCCGTTGGGCCCACACGCTGGGCCACAAGGCGGGCGACGCCGGCTACGAGACCGTCTCCAAGAAGCTGCACGAGGCGCAGGCGCTCATCGACGACGTGCGCGCGCTGCTCGACGAGGCGAAGGACGCGCTGGAAGACGACGCCGAGGCCGCTGGCGGCGTTACGGTGGAGCTGGTGTAGCCCGGTATGGCGAACGACCTGATGCGGTTCTCGGTCGCCATGCCCGAGGACCTGCTGGTGAGCTTCGATCGCCTGGTGTCGCGACGGGGGCTGGCGAAGAACCGCAGCGAAGTGGTGCGAGACCTGGTCCGCGATGCGCTGGTCGAGGACGAGTGCGCGATGCCCGGCGTCGAGGTTGCGGGGTCGTTGACCATCGTGTTCGACCACCACGCAAACGATCTGCAGGAAAAGCTGCATGCCATCCAGCACGAGTACTTCGGCAACATCGTGTCGTCCATGCATGTGCATCTTGATGAGCACATGTGCTTGGAGGTCATCGTGTTGCGTGGTCATACGGAGCTGGTCCAGAGCATCGCGAACCTCATCCTCGGGACCAAGGGCGTGCAAAACGGCAAGCTCGTGCTCACCGTCGCCGAGCATCACCACGAACACGATTAAGCGATCGTCGGCCGTGCGGATCGAACGCCGTGCGGCCGTTCACATATATAAGGAGCAATGCAATGGATACTACGGTCATGCTCGGCCATGGCAGCGGCGGCACCATGATGAAACGCATCATCGACGAGGTGTTCTTCGCCGCCTATGCAGGGGAAGAGCTTTTGCGCGGCGATGATGCGGCGGTGTTGCCCGCGCCGGCGCAAGGCGAGCGCCTGGCGTTTTCCACGGACAGCTTCGTGGTCACGCCGCATTTCTTCCCGGGCGGCGATATCGGCCGTTTGGCCGTGTGCGGCACGGTGAACGACGTCGCCACCAGCGGCGCCACCCCGCGCTATCTGAGCTGCGGTTTCGTGCTGGAAGAGGGCTTTCCCATCGAGGATCTCAAACGCATTTGCACCAGCATGGCCGAAGTGGCGAAGGAAGCCGGCGTGCACCTGGTCACGGGCGACACCAAGGTAGTCAACCGCGGCCACGGCGACGGCGTGTACATCAACACCGCGGGCATTGGTACGCTGCGCGAAGGCGTGAACCTGGGCGGCGCGCAATGCAAGCCGGGCGATAAGGTGCTGGTCAGCGGCACGTTGGGCGACCACGGCATCACCATCATGAGCTGCCGCGAGTCGCTGTCGTTCAAGGCGGATCTGCAAAGCGACGCTGCGCCCCTGAACCACCTCATCGCCGAGGTGCTGGCGGCGGCGCCGGGCACGCGCTGCTTCCGCGACCCCACGCGCGGCGGCCTTGCCTCCACGCTCAACGAGCTGGCGTCGCAATCCGGCACCGACATCACGGTGGAGGAGGACGCCGTTCCCGTGAAGCCCGCCGTGCAGGGCGCGTGCGACATGCTCGGCTACGATGTGCTGCAGGTGGCCAACGAGGGCAAGATGGTGTGCGTCGTCGCCCCCGAGGACGCCGACGCGGCGCTTGCGGCCATGCGCGCGAACAAGTACGGCGCCGATGCCGCAATCATCGGCGAAGTGTCCGAGGCGCAGCCCGAGCGCGGCTCGAAGGTCTTCCTGCGCACGGCCTTCGGCGGCACGCGCATCCTGGATATGCTGGTGGGCGAGCAGCTGCCGCGCATCTGCTAGACGCGTCGCGGCGAAAACCGGTCGGCTTGGCCCCGTTTCCCCTATGGGAAGCGGGGCTTTTTGCGTGTTCGGGTGGCGGATTTCGGCGCCAAGATGGTCGCGGTGTGGGTGAAACGTTGTTGAGAAAGCGTCGTCGTAACCGCTCCCCGGGTATTTTCCTGATTCGTATTGCAATCATCGGCAGTAGTGGTATTGTGCCTGCATTGCTTAATTGGGGTATGACCCGGTAGCATTTCGCCGGGGCTTATAGACGAGAAGGAGTTACCATGGCACATCCGGTTATTGTGGCTGACGAGTGCATCGGCTGCGGCATTTGCGTTGACGCCTGCCCGCAGGAGGTCCTGGAGGTCAACGGTGGCGTTGTCGAGGCCGTGAACGAGGAGAACTGCATCGCTTGCGGTGACTGCGTCGAGGAGTGCCCCATGGGCGCCATCCCCGAGGTCGTCGAAGAGTAACCTCTGTCGTTGAACGCATCGAACGAGGCCCTTGCCTATATATAGGCAAGGGCCTCGTTGCGTATGGGGGTTCGTCATCAGGGCAGAGCCGGGTTGTAAGGCGGACTTTCGATCATCTGCGCGCGACGGCCGAAGCGTGTGCTGCGAAGATGGGAGAGCATCGCCAGCGCCAGCGTTTGAGCGGGCGAGGGAGTCTTAAGTCCAACGCCTTTCGGGGACCTATTGCATGGTGACCGAGATCTGACAAGTCGCATCACATTCCCAGTTGAGCCGTGATTCGGTGCCAGTATGGGTGTCGTTTGCCGGAATAGAGCATTGTTTCCCCAGCTCAAAAGCTTGATAGAGAAATGTCAACCTATCTGACATTTTGGTGTTGACAAAACGTAACGTTATAATTCGTAAATAACTTGACACGCATAGACTTAGATTTTATAGTACGAATCGTTGGAAAAAGGCTAAGCCCTTAGAGCCTAGCCGCAGTACCTGATTTCGGTTACATAACTCCAAGTGAGAGGAAGCAATCATATGAGCAAGATTCTGGGCATCGACCTTGGCACCACCAACTCCGCCATGGCCGTCATGGAGGGCTCCGAGCCCGAGATCCTCGTGAACGCAGAGGGCGACCGCACCACTCCGTCCGTCGAGGGCTTCCGCAAGGACGGCGAGCGCGTGGTCGGCAAGGCCGCTAAGAACCAGGCCGTCACCAACCCTGAGAACACCGTCTCCTCCGTCAAGCGCTTCATCGGCCGCTCCTTCGCCGAAACCCAGGCAGAGCAGGCGAAGGTCAGCTACAAGGTGCAGGCAGGCAAGGACGGCCGCACCGTCGTCGACATCGACGGCAAGGACTACACGCCCGAGGAAATCTCCGCAATGGTCCTGCAGAAGCTGAAGAACGATGCTGAGAAGCAGGTCGGCTCACCCATCACGCAGGCCGTCATCACCGTCCCGGCATACTTCAACGACGCTCAGCGTCAGGCCACCAAGGACGCTGGCAAAATCGCCGGCCTCGAGGTCCTGCGCATCATCAACGAGCCGACGGCAGCTGCTCTGGCATACGGCCTCGACAAGACGAACAAGGACGAGAAGATCCTCGTGTTCGACCTGGGCGGCGGCACGTTCGACGTGTCCATCCTGGAGCTCGGCGACGGCGTCTTCGAGGTTGCCGCCACCGCCGGCGACAACCAGCTGGGCGGCGACGACTGGGATCACCGCGTCATCGATTGGCTGGCCGACAAGTTCGCCAAGGACAACGGCGGCATCGACCTGCGCAAGGACAAGATGGCCCTGCAGCGCCTGAAGGAAGCTGCCGAGAAGGCAAAGATGGAGCTGTCCAGCACCACGCAGGCCAACATCAACCTGCCGTTCATCACCGCTGACGCTACCGGCCCGAAGCACCTGGACTACACGCTTACCCGCGCTGAGTTCGAGTCCATCACCAAGGACCTCCTGGATCGCTGCCGCAAGCCCGTTGAGCAGGCGCTGCGCGACGCAGGCATGTCCCAGGGCGAGATCGACGAGGTCATCCTGGTCGGCGGCTCCACCCGTATGCCCGCCGTGCAGGAGCTGGTGAAGCGCATGACCGGCAAGCAGCCGAACATGTCCGTGAACCCCGATGAGGTCGTGGCCATGGGCGCTGCCGTCCAGGGCGGCGTGCTCGCCGGCGACGTCGAGGGCATCCTGCTGCTGGACGTCACGCCCCTGTCCTTGGGCGTGGAGACCATGGGCGGCATCATGACGAAGATGATCGATCGCAACACCACCATCCCCACCCGCAAGACCGAGGTGTACTCCACGGCGGCCGACAACCAGACCTCCGTCGAGATCCACGTGCTGCAGGGCGAGCGCCAGATGGCCAAGGATAACAAGACGCTGGGCAAGTTCCAGCTGACCGGCATCCCGGCCGCCCGTCGCGGCGTGCCGCAGATCGAGGTCACGTTCGACATCGACGCCAACGGCATCGTGAACGTTTCCGCTAAGGACCTGGGCACCGGTAAGCAGCAGCAGATTACCATCAGCGGCTCCACGGCTCTGAACGACGAGGAAGTCGACCGCATGGTCAAGGATGCCGAGGCTCATGCCGAGGAGGACAAGAAGCATAAGGAAGAGGTCGAGACCCGCAACAACTGCGATGCCCTGGTCAACGCCACCGAGCAGACCCTGAACGAGCTGGGCGACAAGGTGCCTGCGGACTCCAAGTCCGCCGCCGAGGAGGCCATCAACGAGGCGAAGACGGCTCTGGCCGGCTCCGATATCGAGGCCATCAAGGCTGCCACCGAGAAGCTGCAGCAGGCGGGTTACAAGCTGGCCGAGGTCGCATACAGCCAGCAGGGCGCCGATCAGGCGGCCGGTGCTGCAGCGGGCGCTCAGCCCGATGACGGCCCCATCGAGGCCGACTACGAGGTCGTTGACGACAAAGAAGGGAAGTAAGCGCCATGACGATGCAGAGCACGCCCGAGCCTGAGCGCGCAACGCAGGATCAGGGCACCCAGATTCCCATCCAGGACGAAGCGTCCGACGTGAAGCAGGAAGGCGCCGCCCAGCAGGGCGGTGCCGCCCCCGAGGCAGCCGATGTCGCATCCGATGCGGTCGCGGAGGCCGAGGAAGTGCTCGAGGCTCAGGCCGAAGAGGCTCCCACCAACGACGAGCTGGTGGAGAAGGCCCAGGCCGAGGCGAAGGACTGGCAGGACAAGTATCTGCGCTTGCATGCCGAATGGGACACGTATCGTCGTCGTACGGCAGAGCAGCGCGAGCAGGAGCGCCTGCGCGCCGGTGAGAAGCTGGTCGAGAAGCTGCTGCCCGTCATCGACGATTTCGAGCGCACCATCGACTATGCTGAGAAGAACGGCGAGGCCGGTTTGATCGACGGCGTGAAGGCTGTGCACAGCAAGTTCGTGAACGTGCTGGAAACCGGCGGCGTGCAGGTCATCGACCCTGCTGGCCAGGCTTTCGATGCGCTTGAGTGTCAGGCGGTCGCCACGGTCGACGATGCATCCGTGCCGGATGAGACGGTGCATGAGGTGTACCAGAAGGGCTACAAGATGGGGACGAAGGTTCTCCGAGCCGCAATGGTCACCGTCACCACGGGCGGTCCGAAAAGGCCGAAGCCCGAGAGCGAAGACGAATAGATAGCTTTTGCGAGGGCGGGCGGTATGGTCCGCCCTCGTGCTTACTTAAGAAAGGAAGGTGGAGCGCATGCCGGCTACTCCGGATTACTACAAAACGCTGGGCGTTCCGCGCACGGCGACCACCGACGAGATCAAGAAGGCGTTCCGAAAGCTAGCACGCAAGCATCATCCCGATGCGGGCGGCAGCGAGGCCAAGTTCAAGGAGATCAACGAAGCCTACGAGGTCTTGTCAGACGATAAGAAACGAAAACTGTACGATCAGTACGGCACGGCGAACGAGAATCAGATTCCCCGAGGATGGGGCGGCGGGTCCGTGAACGTCGATGACATCTTCGGCGGCGCCGGCGCAGGCGGCTTTGGCAGCTGGGCCGATATCCTCGAAAGCATCCGCCGCGGCGAGGGCGCGTTCGGCTCGAACTGGGATTTCAACGGCGCCGGCGCCAGCGGCTTTGCGGGTCGCCAGCCGCGTCCGCGCAAGGGTCAGGACATGAACGTCACGCTGAACGTCACGTTCGAAGAGGCGTTTTCCGGCACGGAGAAGCGCGTCACGGTTCGCGTGCCCGGTCGCTCCGATTCGGAAACGCTTACCGTCAAGGTCCCTGCAGGCGCCGTCGATGGCGGACGTCTGCGCTTCCGCGGCAAGGGCGCACCTGGTGAATCGGGTGGCGAGGCTGGCGACCTGCTGGTCACCACCCGCATCCAGGAACACCCGTACTTCAAGCGGGATGGGGCCGATGTGCTCATCGATGTGCCCGTTAACGTGGCAGAGGCCGCATTGGGTGCTAGCGTGGTCGTCCCTGCTCCCGACGGTACGAAGGTGCGTGTGAAGGTGCCTGCCGGAACCCAGGATCAAACGGTCATGTCGGTTCGCGGTAAAGGTGCGCCGAAGGTGAAGGGCTCCGGCAACGGCAACCTGAAGATCACCATCAAGGTGCAGGTTCCTAAGTCCATGAACCCGCAGCAGCAAAAGGCCATGGAGGCGTTCTTGGAGGCGTCGCCCGATGACGTAAGGAGCTGGTAAGCATGCCCGAATGGAACGATCGCAACCGGCCCCTGTATATGATCGGCGTGGCAGCCGAACTGGCAGGCGTGCACCCTCAAACCCTTCGAGCGTACGAGCAGAAGGGCCTGGTTACGCCCCAGCGTACTAGCGGCAATACCCGCATGTACTCGCAGGCGGATATCGAGCGTCTGTCCCTTATCAACGAGCTCACCGGCGAGGGTATCAACCTCGCCGGGGTCATCCGCATCCTCGATCTGCAGGGCCGCCTGGTCGATCGCGATCAGGAAATCGACGACCTGCACAAACGGGTTCGCCGCCTTGCCGATCGCGTGCACGAGCTGGAAACGCGCGAAAGCGTGAACTCCCTCGTGCAGTCGCCCACGGCGATCGTCGTCCGTCGCCCCAGCTCGCTTTTGTAAACAAATGCGTTGAACCGATTCAAAGGAGGTTCGCATGAGATTAGATAAACTTGCCGTTACCGCTCAGGAGGCCTTCCAGGCCTCGATGGGCGTTGCCGGCGATGCGCAATCCAGCACCATCGAGCCCATTCACTTGCTCAAGGCCATGCTGGACGCATCGGAGAACAACCTGTCCGCTATCATCAAGCGCATCGGCGCCGACCCGGCGCAGCTGTCGCAAAACGTCGACGCCGCCATCGCCGCCATGCCGAAGGCCAGCGGCTCCACCATGCCCATGGCCATGCCCAGCAACAACCTTATGAAGGTCATCGACAACGCCGTGAAGGCGGCGGAGCGCATGGGCGATAGCTACGCAACCACCGAGCACCTGCTCATCGCCTTGGCTCAGGACAAGGGCGACGCCGGCCGCGTGCTCAACGGCCTCGGCATCACGGGGAAAACCGTCGAGGAGGCGTACAGTTCCTTGCGCGGCTCCACCCGTGTCACCGATCAGCAAAGCAAGCCTGAGCTCGACGCCTTGAACCAGTACGGCCAGAACCTCACGCAGAAGGCGCGCGAGGGCAAGCTCGATCCGGTTATCGGCCGTTCCGAGGAGATTCGCCGCACCATCCAGGTGCTCAGCCGCCGCACGAAGAACAACCCCGTGCTCATCGGCGAGCCCGGCGTCGGCAAAACCGCCATCGTCGAAGGCCTGGCGCAGCGCATCGTCGCCGGCGACGTCCCGTCCGGCTTGAAAGATCACGACGTCATCGCGCTCGACCTGGGCGCCATGGTCGCAGGCGCTAAGTACCGCGGCGAGTTCGAGGATCGCTTGAAGGCGGTGTTGCGCGAGGTCAAGGAGTCGAACGGTCAGATCATCCTGTTCATCGACGAGCTGCACACCATCGTCGGCGCCGGTTCCACGGGCGATAGCTCCATGGATGCGGGCAACATGCTCAAGCCGGCCCTGGCGCGCGGCGAGCTGCATGCCATCGGCGCAACCACGCTCGACGAGTACCGTAAGTACATCGAAAAGGATGCCGCTCTGGAGCGTCGTTTCCAGACGGTCATGGTCAGCGAGCCCACGGTCGAGGACACCATCGCCATCCTTCGCGGCTTGAAGGAGAAGTACGAGATTCACCACGGCGTGCGTATCACCGACGCCGCCATCGTCGCCTGCGCCGAACTGTCGAACCGCTACATCTCCGATCGTTTCCTGCCCGACAAGGCCATCGACCTCATGGACGAGGCCGCCAGCCGTCTGCGCATCGAGATCGACAGCATGCCTGAAGAGGTCGATCTGGCAGAGCGTAAGCTCACCCAGATGCAGATCGAGGAGCAGGCGCTCATGAAGGAGACGGACGAGGTCAGCCGCGAACGCCTTGAGCACCTGCGCAAGGAAATCGCCGACGCGAAAGACTCCTTGTCGAAGCGCAAGGCCGAATGGCAGAACGAAAAGGACGTCATCGAGGATGTCCAAACGCTCAAGGCCGACCTCGAAGCTGCGCAAACCGAAGAGGAGCGTGCAACCCGCGAAGGCGACCTGGTGAAGGCCTCCGAAATCCGCTACGGCCGCATCCCCGAGCTGCAGCACAAGCTGGAGCAGGCCGAACAGGCCCTGAACGACAAGCAGGAAGACGGTGCCATCCTGAAAGAGGAGGTGTCGCAGGAGGAGATCGCCGAGGTGGTGTCCACCTGGACCGGCATTCCCGTGTCCAAGATGATGCAGGGTGAGATGGAGAAGCTCGTCGACCTTGAGGACAAGCTGCATGAGCGCGTCATCGGCCAAGACGAGGCGGTCTCGGCGGTCGCCGGCGCCATTCGTCGCAACCGCGCAGGCCTGTCCGACCCGAACAAGCCCATCGGCAGCTTCCTGTTCCTCGGCCCTACCGGCGTCGGTAAGACCGAGCTGGCGAAGGCGCTGGCGGAATACCTGTTCGACAGCGAGAAGGCCATGGTGCGCATCGACATGTCCGAGTACATGGAGAAGTTCAGCGTGCAGCGCCTGATCGGCGCCCCTCCGGGATACGTCGGCTACGACGAGGGCGGTCAGCTCACCGAGGCGGTTCGCCGTCGTCCGTACAGCGTCATCCTGCTCGATGAGGTGGAGAAGGCTCACCCCGACGTCTTCAATATCTTGCTGCAGGTGCTCGATGATGGCCGCTTGACGGACGGCCAGGGTCGCTTGGTGTCGTTCAAGAACGCCATCATCATCATGACCAGCAACATCGGCTCCCAGGCAATTCGCGAATACGAAAGCGCGAACGCCCAGAAGGAGACCATGGGCGACGTCATGGAAAACGTCATGAAGGGCGATGTGGAAACGGCGGCGAAGAGCTTGGCGGAGTTGTCCAACAAGATCAACGATGCGCTTCGCAATACCTTCCGCCCCGAGTTCCTCAACCGTATCGACGAGGTCATCACGTTCCATGCGCTGTCCATCGCAAACATGGAGCCCATCGTCGAGCTGCAGCTCAACGACGTGCGACAGCGTCTGGCTGATCGCCGCGTCACGCTCGACGTCACGCCCGCCGCCATGGATCACCTGTCCATCGATGGTTTCGATCCGGTGTATGGCGCGCGTCCCTGCAAGCGCTTGGTGCAGCGTGAGATCGTCGATCGCATCGCGCAGAAGATCGTCGAGGGCAAACTGCCCGATCGCAGCCATGTGCTCATTGACATCGACGAGGTAACCGACGAGTACGTGTGCCGCGTCGAGCCGCCGCTGGAGCTTGACGCCGTGCCGGTCGACTAGCAAAGCGGCCGTGCGTTGCGGTTGTCGCGGCTTTCGCGGCGCAGCTGCAAGCGCATAACGAAAAAGAGCGCCTGCCGAGTTTCGCATCGGCAGGCGCTCTTCGTTTGTATGCGAGGTCGTCGTTTCTCGTCATCGGCCCTTCGGCCGCATCGGCGACGCAGGGTTTAGCGTTCAACCAGGTCGAGCAGCTCTTGCTTGCTATGCACATCTAGCTTCGAGTAGATATGCTTCGTGTGACCCTTCACGGTGTTCTCGGTCAGGTACAGCGTCTCGGCGATGTATGCCTTCGTGCGTCCTTTGCACAGCAGTTGCATGATCTCAAGCTCGCGCGGCGTCAGCTTGTGCTGCTTGCCAACCTCCTCGCAGCGCTCCTCGAGGCTTCGGTAATCCGCCGGCGCGCTCACCGGCTCGCCGCGCAATTCCGCAAACAGCCACTTCGTGTCCTGGTCGCGCATTTCCAGGCAAAACGAGGACGCTAACAGCAGCACGAACATCAACGCGACCACGATCAAGGCGTCATGCTCGCCGCCTGAATACGTGGGGGACATCATCGAGCCGATGGCGAACGGCGCCGTGTAGCATGCCCAGCCGATGCCGAAAACCCACGGGGCGGGAAGCTTCGAATGCTGTGCCACGTCGGATAAAGTCAACCAAGCGAATAGCACGATAAGGTCCCAAGCGCTGCTTTCCACGCATCGCAGCACGGTCATCTCGGGGAACGCGGTCTGGCTGAGCATGTCCAGCGCCAGCACTAAAAGCGCGATACGCCACAATTGCGAGAAGTTAAAAGGCCTGTTCATCTTCACTACCACGAACAGCACGATGCCCGAGATTGCCATTTCCAGCAAACGCCCGAGCAGAAAGTCGATGGCGGGCACCTGGGATTGGTTTCCCGAGAACCGGCTCACCAGGAACGCGGTCACAAAGCTGAATGCGGCGATGGTTACGGCGACCTTCCATAGCCCTCGCATGTTGTGGGAGTCGAAGCGGATAACGATCTTCTCCGCGCCGGCGTTTTCCACGCCGGCGAGTGCGATGCGGCACATCCACACCGAGGCGACGGGTAGCAGCATGGCGAACACGCATTGGACCCCAACGGGGACGAAATGCGTGAGCGCTTTCAGCGTCGACCCCCCGATATTAGCCAGCAGCAGGTAAACCACCGCATGGCGCAAATCGAGCTTCGCGTAGAACGTACCCCACTGCAGGTATAGCCAGCCAAGAACGCATGCGCATAGGGCCATGGCGGCAAATTGGAGCGAAAGAGAGGGGATTGCGGTAAGCGTAAGCGCTAATAGCAACGCCCCGAACGTACCGAGCGCGCCGGCAACCGCTGCGGAAGTCCGGGAGGTGAAAAACGCCGGCACTTTGCGCGAAACGGCGGCGAATAGCAAAACGGCCACCGCAAGCAGAAGATAGGAAAACGTCCAGGGAAGCTGGGCGGAGGGACTTACTCCTCCGAATGCGTTGATTAAAAAGCCCCAAGCCAGCGGACACGCTATGCCCGTTGAAGCAAATGCGGTCATCTTGGCGCTAAAGCGCGGCTTGCCGCTCGACGGTTTGAGGTTCGACTCCGGTTTCGCTGATGCTGCAGTTTTCATTTCTCCCCTTCTCTCAGGGGAATGGTAGCATACGCGGTTAACAATGAGCTTGCGCTCCAAGAAAAGAAGCACAACAACCTGACCAGCGGAAATACCCGAGGCACCCCTTTCGGGTAGGGAAAGAAAACCGTGCAGCGGGTCGAAAAATAACCACCAAAGGGTGGCGCGCGGCTGCCTGACCCGGCGTACTATCCATGTTGTCGAGAGCGAAGCCGCACCTTGGTCTTAGCCGAAACCAAGTTTCAGCCGAGGCCGTTTCGCCAACTGTTTGCGGCTTGCGCTCATACGACGAAAGAGATGGAGCGTTGACAATCGATAGCATATCCGCGGAAGCTCGCAACGCCGAATGGCCAATCCCCTCCGGTCATGCGCATCCCCATAACGCGCAGGCGACCCCCCCTCACTAGCGCTGCTTCCGAATCTCCTCCATGGCCCGCGAGTCCCCTTCTCGCGGGCCTCTTCTTTTTCAGGGGTCCGCCGTTCAGATAAGGAAGGCGTGGCTCGATCGCCGATAAGCAAGCATGTTCGGGCAGCGATAAACGGGCATAGGAAGAGAACCAAGCGCAAGGGGAGGGCAGCGGTCGCATGAGCCGAACCTCTTCTGTGTATCTGTATATCAGTATCGCGGCACCGAACGCTGTTCGGCCGAAAAAGCGAATCCAGCGCGAGCGAAAGAGCTCAGCCTAGCAATGTCTCAAGGGCGCTCCTCGAAAGCAAGTCATATTCAAACGCCCCCCTTGCTCCATTTGAACCGCCTCTCGTTTCTTGCGTTCAGGAAACGGAAGGCGGCTTGGGAGTTGAGCAAGGGGGGGGTTGCCGCTATGCAGTGAACAAAGCAGGAATCGGGGTTTGTTGATCCAGCCCCCTTATTTTGTGCGCATAGGCGAAAAGGGCTCCGCAACCTTCTATGCTCCGATCCGTGAAGCCTTGCTGTGTCCAGTCGAATGTCCCTTTGCGTTCTCGACGCAGTCGAAGAGAACGCATATCGCGAATGCGGAAAGCGGGCCGGGCCCTCTGTCCTGCGTCGTATTCGCTAGCCTTCGCCGCCATGAGATGTCGCGATGGCCTGGCTAACGCTTTCCGTTCGAAAGCCCCGCAGTCTGCCGATGCGCCATAAGTGCGCACTGAGGGTTCGGGGATTGCTCTGCGACGCGTCTATATATAGACCATGCAAACGCAGAGAGGCAGAGCGTGAAGCGGCAAATCGTTTTGCCGGCATCCGCCTCATGCTGCCCAACGCCCTGGGTCCCGCCGCCGCGAGCGCTGCCATGTCGGGCAGCGCCCCGCGCCCGCCCGCGTGCCTCGCGCTCCGTCTCCCGCCGCCGCGGCTTGCGGATGCGCAGTGCAGCGTGCCCTGCCTAGGGCGCCGTGGGCCATCCATATATAGGGAAGGCCGAAATCCGCCCTCGGACCCCTCCGGACCCCATATGTGTGCAGAATGTGAAGATGAAGCCGAACGCGAAATAGTTCTGGACACGGCCCGGGGAGGCGCGTATTATTCAATCTTGCGCCAAGCACGAAAGCGCTT